>JAWXBW010000035.1:0-38224 GCA_034440395.1 Blastochloris sp.
CCATAGGATAGGGCATTGGTTAAAGTTACGTACAAGTTGGCATGGTTCTATTAATGCGCAAGTCAACATTTAGTACTTAAGACCTAGTAGTAGCCTATCAAATGGACTTGTTAAACTTTCTTCTTAATTACAAAATAACGGTCTTTAAAACAAAACTTTATGCTTATAGTTTAGTGATTCTACAAGCAAAGCAGGTATAGCCTGCGCCGAAAGAGCAAAGCCAAAGATCCGATGGCCCCTCTTTTAAGGCGCGCTCCAGTGCAAAGAGCACACTAGGACTGCTCATATTACCGTGAAGCTTTAGCACTTCACGGCTGTAGTCATAACCTAGCGCTGGAACCAGAGACTCCACCGCTTCAATCACTTTTTTGCCGCCAGGATGGATAAGAACTAGCTCTGGTTTTGTTAAGGTTGTTGAGACTTTTCTTTCGGAATAAAGCTTAGCTACGGTCTCTCCCGCCAACGCAGGCACTCCACGGTCCAGCACGTTGCGCAGTTTCCCCTCCGCATTCACGAAACGTAAAAGCTCGCGCTTCTCAGGCATGTGCAGGGATTGAAAATGATCACACACGTAAGGAGTTCCGCCCACCGCCGCCGTGCCCGACCAAATGCTGGCGCTGGCTCCATCCCCAAATAAAGCTGCACTCACCAACACACCAGGATCGTCATCTAGATAAAATGCCGCCGAACAAACTTCCACCGCAATACAGGCCACTCGCGCTTGGGGATACGCTTTCGTAAAAGAATAGGCCGCTCGCATCGTCGGAATAGCGGCACCACAGCCTTGCCCAGCGTTATCGAGTAAAAAAACATCACCCCGCAAACCTGCCCGCGCAGCGACGTGCGAGGCTAGACCAGGGCAAAGATAACCCGTGCACGTGCAAACAAACAGAGCGTCTAGTTCCTGCGGCAACAGGCTGGCTTGATCTAAGGCTTGGGCTAAGGCCTTGGCTCCCAGCTCGGGTGCACTCTGCTCGAAACGCTCATTTAAAGCCTGTGCATCAAGGGTGAAGAGTTGATCCAAATGAGGTAAGGCAAAGTGCCGGGAGTCGATTCCGCTATTTCCATTGAGAATTTTATTCAATAACTCCATTGAGCCTGGCCGCAGACTGCTAGCCCAACTCGAACGTTGGAGAGAAGCCCACACCTCTTTCTGCAAAAAGCGATCAGGCGGAACAACATTAGCGAGCGAGAGAAGATACATGAAAAAATGATTTCCCTAACACTACAGACATAGCAGTTAGATAGCAATAGACCGAGATAAAAGAATCAACCTATCTTTCAACCCAAATAAGGAATCGAAAATCCCTCTCCTATCATAATCGGGATTACGCTGCCACGCAGGGACTTGGTTTTCGATCTGCGCCCGTCACAAAGCCAGTAAAACAACTAACACCTGTGCCAGCACAATCTTCGCAACCAACGCCATCGGATAGACCGTCGTGTAGGCTAGCCCTAGTTCGGTTGATTTATCCGTCGCCATCGCAAAACCGAAGGCGGCGGGCTGCGTTTGTAATCCTGAGGCCATTCCGCTAGCAGTGCTCGTTGCCGCAGATCGGCGCCAGCAAAGCGTCAGAAACAACACGGCATGAGGCACAATCCAGAGGCTCACAGCAACGAGAAGCACGCGCCACACTGCGGGGGTGATACCCTCAGCAAGGCCCGCACCAGCTTTCACACCGACACACGCCAGAAACAAAAGCAGCCCGAAGTGGCGGAGAGTGACATTGGTTGAATAGGGCACATGCCAAATGATCGGCCCCGTGCGCCCTAAGCGGCCCATGATGAGTGCAACAAGCAGCGGCCCACCTGCGACCCCGAGCTTAATCGGTAAGGGCAGACCCGGCACGGGAATGGCAATCATTCCTACAAGCAACCCAAGTACAATACCTAGGGCAAAACTGAGGTAGCCTGTCTCCGTCATGCTTCCCAGAGAATTGCCGAAAAAAAGCCGGGCGGAGGGTTCCTTTTCGTCACGGGAAACGACGCGCACGCGATCACCCAACTTCAACTCCAGTTGCGGAGTCACGCGCAAATCCACATCGCCTCGGCGCACCCGCGTGACTAGAAAACCTCGCTGCGCTAAATCGAGTTCAGCAAGGGGACGACCAACAATGTCAGAGTTAGAAACAAAATAGCGGTGCCGCGCAAAACCACCTAAATCATCGGCGAAAGACTCCGCTGATTCTTCGCCCAGCATTTCTATGCCTTTGGCGATTTCTTGCGCGCTGCCGACGGCGATGACGAGCGCCCCCAGCTCCAAAACAGTTTCGGGTGTGGCAAGAACCGTGCTGCCGTCGGGATGACGCACGCGGGAAAAAACCAGACCTGTAGCAAGTGCGGCTTCGCCCACGGTCCATGAGCCTTGCTGGTTAAGGTAGGTAATACGAAGCGTCACGGCGGGGGCAGGAGGAGTGATATGGTGGGAATCGGAACCGGTTTTTTTAACTCCGCGGTAGAGGTAGCTGAGCCAAGCGAGAATGGAAATTACAGCAACGGGATAAGCACAACCAAACCCCACCATGATACGGCTGGCAGCATCGCTACTTGCCCCAGCGATATGAACAGCATCGGTGGCGGCACCAAGTGCGGGTGTGTTCGTCCAACTCCCAATCAAAACACCCACGAGCACCCATCGATCAATAAAACCCGTGGTTGCGATAGCCCACGCAATGAGCACGGCTAGAGTTAGACCCACTAGCACTGCCACATTTGCGATGAGTCCTTTGCCCGCAAAACTGCGCCAAAAACCCGGCCCCGCATCTAAACCGATGCAATAGACAAAAAGTACAAGGCCGAGAATTTGTATTTCATGTGGCAGCACCCACTTGGGAAAACCCCAACCGATGGCGATGCCGACAAAAAGCACGGCCGCAACGCCCAACCGCACGCCACGCCATAGGCGAATCTCGCCAAGCAAATAGCCCAGCCCAATAAGGACGAATAAACGAAGTAAAGGAGATTGTTCGAACCACGCTTCCATTTTAGGATAGTGATAGGAAAATATTCCTTTGGCGAGAGCTTCCTCGATATTAAAAACTGAGGCGTGCCGATAAGCTCACGGGCTTAGGGTTTGCGAGCCGGGCGATTGAAGACGAGGCATTTATTGCTGAAGACTGCCTTGAGCGATCTTAGTCAGGTCAAATGGAGAGAGCGATTGCGAACGCGCTCGAATTTGGGGGAGGAGAGTTTGCCCTAAGCCTTGGGCTTGACTAAGCAACCCTTGAAAAGTGCTGCGCATCTGATTGAGCGGGAGCTTTCTCCCTTGACCATAATATTGATCGGCTAACTTCCCCATCGCATATGTCGTGGCAAAAGTCATGGCAGGTCCAGCCGCTCCCGAGACTAAACCCCCGATTAAGGAACCACCCGCTTGCTTGGCCAGACCACCCAAAAATTTGCGAGCCAGCCCTTCTAACGCCTGCGAGGCTAAACCCAAACCGCCGACTGCGAGAAATTCTTTCACATGTCCTCCGTCCAACTTGTAGCCGTAATGTCGGCCCACCCGATAAACCAAATGGGTCTGCACAGGCAGCACCGCGAGCGTGGCCATCGATTGCGGTAGAAGCTCTAAAGCTCCGGCTAAAATTGCGGTATTCCGGATCGAACTCTCTGGCATCGCCGCTACTCCAAGCGAGGTCGGAACCACAACGGGTAATTCCGTCACCGTCGCCAAAGTCTGCTGATGGTCCTTCGGTAAGGGAGCCGCCGTGGCAAGAGCATCGCCTTGAGCCAAGACAGGCTTCACCTCCGCCTCCCCGAGTTGCAACCGGATACTGAGAGCTTCGAGGAATTTCGATTCCGTCGGATTGCGCAGCCCATCCGCTTCGCACACACAGACCGCAAGTTCAAAGGCCAGCTGCCTCGACTCGGCACTGGCTAAGCGATCAGAGGCACTTTCCCACGTAACTTTTTTAAAGAGCACCTGTTGGGTTAAACCCGCCGCAGAGGGTAGTGCAAGATTTTCAAAGATTTGTTTTACTTCGGCCCGCTCCGCTTCAGATTTGCTACCATCAATCAAAGCTGCACAAAGCGCAATCACCGCCAGAGATTCTTGTTCGTTTATGGTCATGCGGTAAGAATAGACCAGTCACGCCAATTGGCAACTTAGCTGCCCATGAGCAACGGAGAGAAAGACGGGGAGTTTTCCACCCTTGCCGTAAAGCGCAACAGCCAGACTACCGAGGGACGGAGGAGGAGTTAAAACCGCGAAAACACAGATTCTTAATTTTTTGAGCGTTTCAGCGTTACAGTGTTTCCAATCCCACCCCCCGCCCTACTTCGTCCCTCTCCGCGTGAAAAAATTCTGGTTTTCCGTGTTCTTCCCGTAAAGCAAGACGGGCATAGCCATGGTCTTCGTGAATATGCCCTAATCTTTATCTTCTTTTTTACGTTAAAAAATCTGCGGCATGCCCTCGACCATAAATCTGATTTGAGGCAATATACCCGCTTCGACCGCTGCTTTCATAAGCTTCTGTGGTGGCTCGTAGGCTTTTTCATAGCTTAGGGGAAAGGTTCCGTAGTGCATGGGAATAAAAATTCTAGACTGTAATTCCGTAAAGGCTTGCACGGCTTTTTCTGGAGAGATGTGATGATCACGGCCAGAGGGATTATCATAAGCACCGATAGGCATGAGGGTAATTTCAGGCTTGAGGCGCTGACCTATTTCTGAAAATCCCTCAAAGTAGGCGGTATCGCCACAATGATAAACACTACGATTTTCAAAACTTACTACATAACCACCGTAACCACGATGTTTATCGAGTAAGGTGCGTGCGCCCCAATGTTTGGCAGGAACAAAGGTGATTTGTAGTTTACGAAAAGTCAGCGTGTCCCACCAGGCCATTTCCTGCACACGTTCAAAGCCGAGGTCATGAACGAGATTAGCTACGCCCGTGGGGACGATGATAGGATGACGGGAAGCGATCTGCTTAAGGCTACGACGATCTAGGTGATCAAAGTGGGCGTGGGTAATTAAGACTAAATCTATTTCGGGTAAATGATTAATAGCCAATCCCGCATGTTTTAGTCTGCGCACGACCATAAGCCAGTTTGCCCAAATGGGATCAATGAGAATGTTGTGTTGATGGGTCTGGATAAGGAAGGAGGCATGACCGATCCATGTGATGCAGATTTGATTTTCCTGTAACGAGGGAAAGAAAGGTGAAACGTTAGGCTTGGTTCCACCTCTGCGTGAAAGGATAGAGGGCAAAAAAACTTCGGTAATAAAATTCTTTTTACGCCAAGGAGCCAACGGTTTCCTGATCCTTTTTGGACGCTTGTCTGGCGTAGTCATCTTGTGGGAAGATAGGTCATGGATGAGGGAACGACAATAGATGAAACAAAAAAACTTTTACGCGCGGAGTTGCGAGGTAGGCTTAAGCTGATAACTCCGACCGAGAGGACTGATGCTTCACGAACAATCGAAAAGTTTATTTTCACTTCAAATGCTTGGTGTTCTGCCAAAACTGTGGCTCTTTTTTGCTCGCGGCTAGATGAGCCTGACACCAACGGACTCATGCACGCAGCATGGGCTGAGGGGAAACGAGTGCTCTGCCCAAAAGTTACTGGAGATCATTTAGTTTTTTTTGAGGTCAAAAGTCAGGAAAATTTGGTTCCCGGTGCTTTTGGGTTACAGGAGCCTAATGAGGAGTTTTGCTTACGTGTTGAACCCAAAGAGATTGATTTCATCTTAGTTCCAGGACTGGGGTTTGATAAGTTGGGGCGACGGTTGGGACGAGGGAAAGGCTTTTACGACAGCACACTGGGACTCATGTTAAAGTCCTGTCCACGTGTGGGCACCTTTTTTTCTAGGCAGGAAATTTCCGTTGTTCCAGAGGAAGGGCATGATGTGCGCTTAGATGTTGTTGTGACAGAAGCTGGCTGGTTGGAGATTTAGGTGTAGATACAAAAAAAGGCGATGCCGTGAAGCATCGCCTTTTAATATGTTTTTCGACGAATCGATTAAACGGCTTTTTCTCCTTTTTCTTCCGTGCGGATGCGGATGGCATCTTCCACGGGTAGAATAAAGATTTTACCATCACCGATTTTGCCTGTTTTGGCAGCTTTAACGATGGTGGCGATAGCCTTTTCGACGAGTGTATCGACGACGACGATTTCGATTTTTACCTTAGGCAAGAAATCTACGGTATATTCACTACCGCGATAGATTTCCGTATGGCCCTTTTGGCGTCCGAAACCTTTGACTTCACTGACCGTGAGGCCTTCGATTCCGATTTCGGTGAGGGCTTCTTTAACCTCTTCAAGTTTGAAGGGTTTGATAACTGCTTCGATTTTTTTAACTGCCATAAATTTTATTTTTCCTTGTTACCGCCACTCTGTGACGACCGCATTTGCGGCCGACACAGGGAGGACAGTGGTGTAATTAGACTTTGCTGACGGGTGAAAAGTCAGGATAAGCTTCCTGACCGTGTTCGCCGATATCAAGACCTCCGATTTCTTCTTCTGCACTCACACGCAGACCCATGGTGACCTTCAGAACAAGGAAGATGACCAGCGCAGAGACGAAGCAGAAGACACCATAGGCAAGAACGCCTGTGAACTGGCTGATGAGCTGTGGAATTCCAGCCTTGGCACCGATAAGGCCAACGGCGAGTGTTCCCCAGATACCGCAGACTAAGTGAACCGAGATGGCACCTACGGGGTCGTCAATCTTGATTTTGTCAAACAACAGAACCGAGGAGAAAACCAGAGCACCAGCAACAAGTCCTATGACAGTTGATTCCATGGCGGTCATCTGGTCAGCGCCGGCAGTGATGCCAACAAGACCTGCTAAAATGCCGTTCAGCGCCATGGTAAGATCAGGCTTCTTGAGTATAATCCAAGAAATTAGTGCCGCACTAACGCCGCCAGCAGCAGCAGCTATGCACGTCATGACCAAGGTCACAGAAACAAGGCCAGGGTCAGCAGAGAGCACGGAGCCGCCGTTGAAACCGAACCAACCGAGCCAAAGAATGAAGACACCGATGGTGGCCAAAGGCATGCTGTGACCGAGGATAGGCTTGATTTTACCGTCGACGTATTTACCTAGACGGGGTCCGAGGATAAGGGCGCCAGCGAGAGCTCCCCAGCCTCCAACAGAGTGAACGAGGGTGGAACCAGCGAAATCATAGAAAGGAACTTCGAGGTTATTTAACCATCCATTTCCCCATTTCCAGCTGCCAGCGATCGGATAAATGAAAGCAACGTAGATGAAAGCAAAGATCATGAAAGAAGACAGTTTGATGCGCTCGGCAACAGCTCCAGAAACGATTGTAACCGCAGTGGCGGCGAACATGGCTTGGAAGAGGAAATCGGTCCAGTAGGTGTAACCAGCATTGTAGGCCGAAGTGATTCCTTCTGCATTCGTTGTGATACCCCAGCCAGCAAATCCGAACCATCCATTGGCTCCAGCATCATAATCAAAGCCAGGATACATCAGATTAAATCCGCACCAAGCGTAAGTAAGGATGCCCAAGCAGGGAATCAAGGAGTTTTTAAACAGGATGTTGACCGTGTTTTTAGAACGGGTCATACCAGTTTCAACGCAGGCGAAACCAAGGTTCATGAAGAACACTAGGGCGGCGGCTACCATCATCCAGGTGTTGTTGACAGTAAACATTTCTGCAGACGGACCCGCAGGCGCTTCAGCAGCTACAGCAGCTTCAGCTGCGACGGGCGCAGCTTCTTGTGCCATGGCCGGACTATCTAGCAGTGTACACGTCATTGCGCCTACTGCTAGGGCGACGACAAATTTCTTAATCCAATTACTCATTCCTACTCTCCTTGTTTAGTTTTAATTATTAACTACCCTCTGACCAACGCCAAAGTGATAACTAGGTGAAGCTCTTTTAAGCAATCCCCATGCCAACCACGCAAACACTAACATTATTTCACTGCATGAGCCTAGAAATTGTTGCTTAAAAAATTTTAATGAAGTTTAGGTTTTTATCTTGGCTAAAAAGAAACACTTTGTCGTGGCCAGAGCTTATTAAAAGCCATTTGAAAAAGGCTCAAGAGCGGAGATGAGCCAAATCTGTTCTGCCTAAATGGGATAAGACAGCAAGAAAGAGGGGTATTTAGTCGGAGTTCTTAGAAAGATAAAACCTCTTAGCAGCGGCAGGAATTGAACCTGCGACCAAGGGCTTATGAGTCCCCTGCTCTACCCCTGAGCTACGCTGCCGGGTTGGTTGGAGTTAACGGAAACCTTAGCAATCTCCAACGGACTTCTGAGCATAAGGTTTAGATCCCCATGGGAGCAAGAAAAAAGGTGAATTGCTCGCCCAATACGAAACAACCTGCAACTTTTTTCGGGATGCGACGGAAAATAGTTTTAAGTCGTTTAGCCACGTTGCGCACGGCTTTGGTGCGGTTTGGTTCTGGTGAGCCTTCCGTGTCAGACATGAGTTTACGACGGAGTTTAATCAAAGCCAATTCCTGTAGTTGGCGGATACGTTCACGGCTGACGTTAAATCCTTTTCCGATGACTTCGAGGGTCTGCTCTTCCTGCCCGTTTAAACCAAAGCGCATGGCGAGAATTTTAAGCTCTTTATCGTCGAGATCATTGAGGGAGGCCACGGCTTCTTCAAGGAATTCTTCCTTTGCAATGTTTTGACTTGGGTCACTGGCCTGCTCGTCCGGCAATAGGGTGCCCATGGTAGACTCCGAATCTTCATCATGTCCTAATGGAGCATCAAGGGAGTTGACGTGAATGACACCGTCCCGGATTTTTTCCATTTCTGTAAAGGAAACGCCGTAGCCCTCGGAAATTTCTGAATCGGTTGGTTTACGCCCCAACTGAGAGGTGAGCTCATCAGTTGAGACTTGAAGGCGGCGGAGCATCTGGGCTTTCCAAATCGGGACGCGCACGGCCTTACCTTGATTAGTGATGGCACGACGCATGCGTTGCTTAATCCAAAGGGCGGCATAAGTGCTGAATTTAGCCCCATATTTCGGATCGTATAATTCTGAAGCGCGCACCAGACCTATATTTCCTTCGGAGATAAGGTCCGGCAGGGGAAGGCCGATCCCGACATATTCTAAGGCGATTTTGACGACGAGCCTAAGGTTGGCTTGAACCATTTGTTGGCGGGCTTGAACTTCACCCGTCAATGCTCTATGGGCTAGGTCTAATTCTTCTTCTCTACTTAGGAGATCATACTCTCCTATTTCCTTTAAATAACGTTCAATGCAAGCAGTGGAAGATGCGTAAGTTTGTGTCATTAATTGTCGCCAAGATACGGAAAGTTTTAGCGCATGCAAGAGAATGTTTTGCCTCAGAAGCTAAAAAGATTTATGCCATGAGTTTTGTTTTATAGGCTAACCTAACGCAAAGTGCACCAGCCACTAAGGCTAGCCCCACGGCCAACCCGGCCCAGACGCCCACTGCCCCTTGATGATAGTGAAAAGCAAAGACATAACCTAAGGGTAAGGCCACCACCCAGTAAGTAATAATAATCAATAAGGTGGGTAAACGCACGTCGGCTAGGCCACGCAAAGCTCCCATGGCCACTACTTGGGTGCCGTCAAAAATTTGAAAAAGTGCCGCCACCATCAGTAGCTGAACGGCTAAAGCAATAACCGTGGCGTCGTTCACAAAAAACGCAGCAATAGGCTGCCCTAAGAAAGCGAAGACGAGGGCGAAGCAAGACATGAGACCCAGTGAGGACAGCAGGGCTCCACTAGCGATTGGCCTGACTAAGTGAGGCAGACCTTGCCCTAAACTTTGACCCGTGCGAACGGTAACCGCCATGGCTAGACCTAGGGGAAACATGAACGTCGTAGCGGCGCACGTGAGCGTAATTTGGTGCGCCGCCATGGCTTCGATACTAATCCACCCACAAATAATCGAACTAAAAGAAAAAGCCCCAACTTCCGCAAATAGCTGTAGCCCTATGGGGAAACCTATTTTTAATAAGGAAGCTACTTCTGACCATCTGAGGCCGTGGAACCAATTCCGTGGTAAATCCACATTAAGAAGCGGCGATTTTTTTAAATAGAGAAAAAGCACCCAAGCCGTAACGATACGAGCAGCCAAGGTCGCCCAACCCGCTCCCTCTAACCCCATAGCGGGAGATCCTAAGTTACCATAAATTAGAATCCAGTTTAGAAAAACGTTTAATAACACACCAGCTAGCGTGATCCAACACGGAGGCCAAGGATTAGAATGAGCTTCACTAAAATCCTTACAGGTAAAAATAAGGAGCGTCGGCAGAATTGACCACCCGATTAAGTAGAGATAGGTTATGGCGGCTTGATTGATTTCTGGCTTTTGTCCGAAGAAAGGTAAGAGAGGTTCAGAGAATTGAAATAGCAGCCCAAAAGTAACTCCCAAAACTAAACTAACTAATAAACCAGCCTGTAATACTCTCCCAGCTGCCGCATGATCTTTAGATCCATAAGCGCAAGAAGCTAAAACAGTAACGGCAGAAAGAACCCCCATGCCAAAAAGAAAGGGCACATTAAATAACACGTTCGCAAAAGCACAGGCAGCTAGCGGAGTCACGCCTAAGCGCCCCACCATCACCGTGTCGACCAAGCCCATGAGCATCTGCGCAACTTGGCTGGCTATGATGGGTAAGGCCAAGATCAACGTAGGCCGGAGTTGTTTCAGCATAGTGGTCTTACTGCGCACTAGACACTCAACTTTCGAATAAGGCGTGTTCTTGAAAAACGGAGAGGGGGACAACTTTTAAGGCCGATTGATGGGTGGATTCTAAAATGACCTGAGGCGCACAACCCGCCTCCATCGCTTCTTTCCAACGCATGAGACATAGGCACCAGCGGTCTCCTGCCTTCAGGCCTGGAAACTCATATTCAGGTTGCGGCGTGCTGAGATCGTTACCGACTTTTTTGCTAAACTCTAAAAACACCGCCGTCATTTCAACACATACAACGTGGCGGCCTGTGTCATCCGCACGGGTATTGCAGCACCCGTCACGAAAGTAACCTGTGAGGGGTTGAAGTGAGCAGGCTTGCAGTTCTTGACCAAAGACATTGAGTTGAGACATAAAAAAAATTCGGGATTTCGTAAAGATTGATAAACGGTAAGCTAAAGTTCTGAATTTAGCAATCCAGTGTTACATGTCGCTTATGACAAATCGAAGACATTATTTGTTTTTCTTTACTGTCACCTTACCTTACGTTGGAACCCACGATGCACGATAACATCCCCTACTTTTCATTATCCCAGCAACACAGCAGCTTAAAAAAGGAGTTACTTGCTGCCCTAGAAAAAACTCTGGATCAAGCCAGCTTTTGCCTCGGGCCGGAAGTTGAAGCTTTTGAACGCGATTTTGCTCAATGGTCCGAGTCCAAGTATTGTGTAGCCTTTAATAGCGGAACCTCGGCTCTTCACATCGCCATGCTGCTGCACAACGTAGGGCCAGGGGATGAGGTGATTACTACGCCCTTCACCTTCGCCTCCACCAGTTGGGCCATCTCCTATGTTGGAGCCACCCCCGTTTACGTCGATATTGAACCTGAAACCTATCAAATCGACCCCGCTAAAATCGAGGCTGCTATCACTTCAAAAACCAAGGCCATCCTACCCGTGCATCTTTACGGGCATCCTTGTGATATGGACACTATTCTTAAGATCGGGCGTAAACACGGCATCCCCGTGGTTGAAGACGCTGCTCAAGCTCACGGAGCACGTTACAAAAACCAAGCGGTCGGCACTTTGGGCACCCAAGGTTGTTTCAGTTTTTACCCCACCAAAAACCTCGGAGCCTGCGGAGAAGGCGGTGCCCTTACCACCAATGACGAGGCTTTAGCTAAGCGAGCCATCGCCTTACGCAACCACGGCTCTTATCAGCGTTACCACTATGAAGAAGTCGGCTATAACTACAGGATGGAAGGGATGCAAGGAGCCGTCTTAGGCGTTAAGCTTAAACACCTCACTGCCCTGACCGAGGCGCGCCGCAAGCTCGCTGGTCTCTATACGGAAGGATTAAAAGAGTGCCCCCTCGTGCTCCCTCGCGAGCAAGCGTGGGCTCAAAGTGCTTGGCATCTTTACGTCATCAGGCACCCCCAGCGCGACGCACTGCTCCAGCATCTTCAAGAAAATAATATCGGCTCTGCCATCCATTACCCCATTCCTCTACATCTACAGAAATGTTATGAACCGCTCGGCTATAAATGTGGTGATTTCCCCGTAGCCGAACAAGTTGCTAAAGAATGCCTAGCCTTACCCTTTTTCCCAGAACTTACTCCGCAACAGGTAAGCCGTGTCTGCGAAGTTCTTAAAAAAGCACTGATTTAACGTAAGGAATAGGTGTGATTTCTTATGAGTGAGGATTTTAACTTGTCCCTTCACGCATTTGCCACAAACTGCCTCAACACATATGAAATTCGGCAACCACCTCCAAATCTTCACCGGCTCCGCTAACATCCCACTTGCTAATCAAATTGCAGCCTACCTTGATCAACCCGTTGGTAAGGCCAGCGTCACCTCTTTTCCAGACGGAGAAAGCTTCGTAAAGTTTGAAGAAAATATTCGCGGCAACGACATCTTTATTATTCAACCTACTTGCCCCCCGACGAACCATCACTTGATGGAACTCTTCATCATGTTAGATGCCGCCCGCCGCGCCAGTGCCGCCCGCATCACGGCCGTCATCCCCTTCTACGGCTACGCCCGCCAAGATCGTAAGGATCAACCGCGCGTGCCTATCACCGCCAAGCTTGTGGCCAATCTCCTCGTCGCTGCCGGCGCCAATCGCATCCTCACCATGGATCTTCACGCTCAGCAAATCCAAGGCTTCTTCGACATTCCCGTTGATCACCTTTATGCCGCACCTGTTTTTTACAAACACCTCGCTTCTCGCGATTTGAAAAATATGGTCGTCGTTTCCCCTGACGTCGGAGGCATGAAAATGGCCGCCGCCTACTCCCAACACTTAGGCTCTGGCCTAGCCATTGTCGCTAAGCGCCGGGTCAGTGCCACTGAAACCGAGGCACTTTACGTCGTGGGCGAAGTCGCCGGTAAAGATGTTCTTCTCGTCGATGACATGACCGAAACCGCTGGCACCCTCACCTCCGCCGCTAAAACTCTTAAAGCCCATGGAGCTAAAAATATCTCCGCCCTCGTCTCCCACGCCATCTTAAACGAGAAAGGGCTAGATCGCCTACGTAACTCCGAGATTCAAGAACTCATCACCACAGACAGCACACCCGTGGCGTCAGGCCCTGGCCTCCCGATCACCGTTTTAAGCGTTGCTGAATTGTTAGGCGAAGCTATTAAACGCGTGCATCTGGGCGAGTCCGTTTCCTCTCTTTTTGAAGTGCGCAATGGCAAAAAAATGGGTTACTAAAACCCCATGCGCCAGTCACTCCTCGATCTCCTTCAACATCAAATTAAGGAAGGGCTGCATCTCGGCGCACGACTTTACGTCAGCCGCCAACATGAAACCCAACTCGACCTCAGCGTAGGTCAGGCCTCCGAAGGTGTCCCCATGACGACCGACACCCGCCTCCTCTGGATGTCTGCGGGCAAACCCATCACCGCCGTAGCCCTCCTCCAACAGGTCGAGCGGCGCCTCCTCGCCCTCAACGACCCCGTAACTCATTATCTTCCAGAATTTGGAATTAAAGGAAAAGATCCTATTCTCATCCAACACCTCCTCACTCACACCGGAGGCTTCCGATTAGCTGATAAAATAGAACTCCTCGACTGGGCTCAAGCCATCCGGGAAATTTGTGCCGTGCCCCTAGAGCCGAATTGGGAAATCGGAAAAAAAGCTGGCTACCACATCAGCGGCAGTTGGCTTATTCTAGCAGAACTGATTCAACGAACAGATCCCAAAAAAAGAAACATCGCCACCTATCTTAAAGAAGAAGTTTATACCCCATGCGGCATGAAGGACACGGCACTCGGTCTCACCACTTCCCCCACAAACCTCTCCACCATGCACCTGAGCGAACTAGGCACCTGCACTCCTCACCCTTTGCATAGCGACCCTGCCCGCCTCTTCCAATGGCGCACCGGCAGTCACCTCATCGGCCCCGCCCAAGAATTAGGCCGTTTTTACGAAGCTCTCCTTACTCAAGACGGCAGCCTTCTTCAACCCGAAACCATCAAACTTATGACGCAACGCCACCGCCAGGGTGTTTACGACCAAACCTTCCGCCACATTATCGATTTCGGGCTCGGCGTAGCAATTAACTCCTCCCAGTATGCTGAATCCAATGTCCCTTACGGCTACGGCCGCCTCGCCTCAAGCAACACCTTCGGCCACGGCGGCAACCAATCTTCCATCGCCTTCGCCGACCCCAAGCATCAACTCGTCTTTGTGTACATAACCAACGGCATGCCTGGCGAAGCTGCCCACCAAAAACGAATGCGTGACGTCATGAATCTCGTTTACGAAGAGCTCGGATTATCAGGCAACTAATTTTATTATCCTAAATAGTTTAATAAATTAAAAGACTGATTTGGAGCATCCTGATTTCCTCTTTGCGCCCTTCGTGGCTTCGTGCGAGAAATTCCGAATGCTCTCCTTCACTTCAGTTCAACCCCCTCTGCCCATTTGTAAGTTAAAACTCTTGGCCTCTCTACTTTTTTGGGTGAAACTTTTCTGATGAAACATTCCCCCGCTTTCCAAGCCCTGTGTGAAGATGCTCAAAAAAACGTCAAAGAAATTTCCGCCCAAGAAACCCAACAAAAAATTGAACTCGGCCAAACCCTTGTCTTCGATGTGCGTGAGGATCATGAAGTAGCTCAAGGCCTGATCGCAGGAGCCAAGCACCTCGGCCGAGGTATTATCGAACGCGATATCGAAAATTTAGTTCCTGACAAACAACAAGAAATCATCCTTTACTGTGGGGGCGGTTACCGCTCTGCTTTAGCCGCCGTCAATTTACAAAAAATGGGCTATGGAAAAATCCTCTCCATGGCAGGAGGTTGGCGCACTTGGAAAGAATTAAGCCTACCTACGCAGCAACCCTGAAGAAGCGGCGGATATACAGCATGTAGGCTAAGTATGGCACCAAGTAAAGTAAACCCAATAAGACGAAGCTTTTATCTTGTAAAAATGGCATGGATTCAATGATCTTCATTGTTTCAGCGGGCACCTTCATTAGACGATATATCTCCACAGTTCCTAGGATGTAAAACGTGGAAATATAAGAGATGGAAACAAGCGTGGTGCCGATTAATGTCCCCCACCACCATACTATTTTTAACCGATACATGCCCCACGCACAAAAGCCTAGAAATCCAGATATGATCAAGCCCACTAAGACAGCACTTATCCCTTGAAGACATAACCCGAATAGGGGCAGAAAAGAGTAACAAGGAAGCAGGATAATGGGACTTAGTGCAAAGGTAAGGGTTACTAATGACATACCTAAAACAGGCTGAGGGCAACGATCCGTCCAGCGCTCCATGGGATCAAAGGACTCGCAAGCGAGTCGAGTGTTACGAAGCGAATAAAACCACGTAAACGCCGAAGGAATGATGATATAAATAACGCCTATAAACAAAGTCATGAACAGTTTAAAAAAGAAATAGAATTCCTTAGGCAACTTCGTTGCGCCTTGCGGCTGAGGAAACTCGTAACCCACAAAAATAAAAACTATCACGATCATTCCCAATACCCCACAGACCAGCCAGTAGATGCTCACAAGTTGGATCAAGCTACGAGCCCAACGCTTACAAAGTATGGATCCCACCCCTAGAGTAATGTTAAGTATTCCTAGAAACAAATAGATAAGAATAGTGGGGAGAAACATGCTCAGTGGCATGGCCTCTTGGCCTTTCGGGGGTATGAGATTTATCATCAAGAGCAAAGGAACAAACAACAGGCAAATTAGTCCCAATAAAATGGCAAAACCGCCAAAAAATATCAGGCCCATTTTTTGTCTACGAAAAGGACGATCTGTCGAAAGAGCCGGATTCATGTGCGCCAAGATAACCTACCCAACGCGCAAGCCAATACGAATCAAACACCCTGAAATTTCTTCTTTGCCAGCGTAGGAGTGTTTGCGCTAAATTCTTTTCTTTATGAGCAAAGCTTCCTCTCGCAACGTTAAGAAATCTCCCAAAGCCTATGCCGCCGCTGGCGTAGATATAGACTTGGGTAATAAACTCAAGTCTGGCCTAGTCAAACGGATTAAATCCACTCATCGCCCAGAAGTGCTCAGTAAAATAGGTGGTTTCGGCGGTCTCTTCCAAGCCTCCTTCAAAAACATGAAGGATCCCGTGCTGGTCAGCAGTATCGACGGCGTCGGCACAAAATTAAAAATCGCCGCCATGCTCGGCCAACATGATTCCATCGGCCAAGATCTCGTGAACCATTGTGTCAATGACATCGCCGTTGTCGGTGCCGAACCACTCTTTTTCCTAGACTACATTGGCACAGGTAAACTCGACCCCGTGGTGTTTCATCAAATCATCGGAGGCATTTCTAAAGCATGCAAAGCCGCAGGCTGCGCCCTGATCGGCGGAGAAACCGCACAGATGCCCGGCATTTATCAAGGTGAAGATTATGACCTGGTCGGCACGATTGTAGGGGTAGTCGATAAGAAAAAAGCGATCGACGGCTCCACCATTAAAGCGGGTGATATCCTTGTCGGTTTCCCCTCCTCTGGCCTACACACCAACGGTTACTCTCTGGCTCGCCATATTCTTTTCACCAAGCTTCGCCTCACGCTTGATACCGTCCTACCCGGCAGTAAGCAAACCCTTGGCGCTGCTCTCCTCGCTGTTCACGTAAATTATCAACCCCTGTTAAAAAAGTTAGCGCAAAAAGTAACCTTTAAAGGCCTCTCGCATATTACAGGAGGAGGCTTCGTCGATAACATCCCGCGCATTCTGCCTCCCGACATCGACGTGGAAATTACTATGGGGACCTGGCCTACGCTCCCGATTTTCGATCTCCTCGCCAATAGTGACGGGTGCTCACGGGATGAGCTGTATCAGGTCTTCAACATGAGCATCGGCATGGTGGCCATAGTTTCCGCTAAAGACGCTTCAAAAATTCTGGCGCACTCCGGTTGCAAGGCCTATATCATCGGCAAAGCAGTTAAGGGTAAGCAGGTAGTCAATCTTAAATTTTAATGTTAACTAATAAATTTTGCTATTCCTTTCCACACTTCCTTGCCCTTCCCTCCCATGATTATTAAAAAAGCTCTTCTTTCCGTTTCCGATAAAACGGGTCTCCTCGACTTCGCTCAATTCCTCAGTTCCCACGACGTCCAACTCATCTCCACGGGCGGCACGGCAAAACTTCTGCGCAACAATAATGTTCCCGTGACGGAAATATCTGACTACACAGGTTTCCCTGAAATGATGGACGGTCGCGTAAAAACGCTGCACCCGAAAGTTCACGGCGGACTGTTGCACTTGCGTGACCACCCCGAGCATGTCGCCCAAGCTCAGGCTCACGGCATCGAAGCGATCGATCTCGTCATCGTGAACCTTTACCCTTTTGAACAAACCCTGGCCAAACCCGGAGTGCAAACCATGAGCTGATCGAGAACATCGATATCGGCGGCCCGTCCATGCTCCGCTCTGCTGCTAAAAACTACCGCAACGTCACCGTCGTGGTGGACTCCCACGACTACGCCGCCGTGCAAGCCGAGCTGCTAGCCCAAGGCGATACCACGCCCGCCCTGCGTGAAAAACTGGCGGCTAAAGTATTCCGCCACACCTCCCATTATGATTCCCTTATCGCCACCTATCTGACGGGAGTTTGTGAAAAAGAAAACCCCGTTCTCCAAGAAACCGCGGGCCTCCTTGCCACCAAGGCGCAAGAACTGCGTTATGGAGAAAACCCCCACCAAAAAGCTGCGCTCTACGGCTCCTTTCATCACCACTTTAAACAAATTCATGGGAAAGAACTTTCCTATAATAACATCATTGATATTAGTGCCGCTGTGCAACTAATGGCTGAATTCGTAAACCATCCTGAGCCAACCCTAGCCATACTAAAGCACACCAATCCTTGCGGTGCCGCTACTGGTAAAACCTTAAGGGAAGCTTGGGACAAAGCCTACGCCACGGATAAACAAGCACCCTTCGGCGGCATCATCATCGTTAACCAACCGCTGGACCTAGCTGTGGCCGAGGCCATTGCGGAAATATTTTCCGAAGTCATCATTGCTCCTTCCTTCTTGCCCGAGGCGGCGGCACTGTTGCAAAAAAAGAAAAACCTCCGCTTGATCGAAAATCATTATACTGCGCCCGCCACCAGCTACGATTATAAATCCGTCACGGGCGGACTTCTTGTGCAACAAAGTGATGTGCGAACGGAAAACGAAACTGCTTGGAAAGTCGTGACGAAACGTCAACCCACGGTGGCCGAGCTGAGTGCCTTACGCTTTGGTTGGAACATTGTGAAACATGTTAAATCCAACGCAATTGTCTATACCGCGTCCGACCGCACCCTCGGTGTTGGTGCTGGTCAAATGTCGCGAGTTGATTCCTCCCGCATCGCCGTGTGGAAAGCGGGAGAAGCCGGTTTGAGTTTAAAGAATAGCATCGTGGCCTCCGACGCTTTTTTCCCTTTTGCCGATGGCATCCTAGCCGCCGCCCAAGCGGGCGCGAGCGCAGCTATCCAGCCCGGCGGCAGCGTGAGAGATGAAGAAGTCATCAAAGCCGCCGAGGAGGCTGGCATGGCCATGATCTTTACAGGCCGCCGGCACTTTAGGCATTAAGTTTTCTAAGTGCTGAGAATGCTGAGGGATAGGCAGGTATTTAAAATTGCTTTCTGACCGCTATTACGTCTTAGTATCTTACAAAATGTTTGCCTCTTTCAATAATTCCCTCCTGCGTGACGTGTCAGGAATCATTGCGTATGAGCACTGAGAAAAAACCTAACAACCTTTCTGAGGAACTGGAGATCACCGCAAATGAGCGGCAAGACTTTGGTGACCTCCTGCAGCTCATTGAACAAATGCGGCAACGTGTTTTCTCACAGCTGAACACTGCCCTGACTGAGCTTTATTGGGACTTCGTGCAGTCGGAAAAATTTATGAATCTCACGCACACGATCTCGGCGACAGCAGCACCTAGGGCCTCTTGACCTACTAGAGAATCTACCCATGTTCGAACAAGCCTTCAAAAACATCGACGATGCCACCGCCACTGAAACTCAAAGCTCTGCGCGCCACTACCAGCAAAAGCAGGCGACGCCGGCGGCGTTGAAAAAGTCGCTGCCGCACCAAGCCTTTACTGGTGCACTCTACTTCCATGCCTCAAGAACCATCCATCCTTGAGATCGACCCATCTTGGCGGCGCGAGATCGAAGACATGGGCAGCAAGCCAAAGTTCTGGTTTCGCTACCAGGATGAGATGTGGCTTTTCAAACAGGCGCGTCCGAACACCGGCGAGCACTGGGCAGAGAAGATCGCCTCGGAAATAGCTACACTGCTCAAGTTGCCCACCCACGAGGTGCGGATCGCCTGTGCTGAGGGACGCATGGGTTGTGCGGTGAGATCCTTCCTAAAGAAGGATGAGATTTTGGTCCACGGAAACGAGCTTCTCGCTGGGGCGATCGCGGGTTACGATAAGGCCAAGCAGCGCGGCCAGTCGGATCACCACTTTCGCAACATCGTCAACACAATCGAGAGATTTTTTCCTACGGAAAAAGTCCGCAAGAGGGAGTCCAGGCGTATCGTGGGTTATTTTGTGTTGGATGCACTGGTGGGCAATACCGACCGCCATCACGAGAACTGGGGAGTGGTGTTGAAACCAGTGGCGGAGGGAGCTGAGCCACAGCGGAAGATTCAAGTAACCCTTGCACCCACCTTTGATCACGGATCGTCTCTTGGACGTGAACTTTTAGATGCCCCCGCAGAGCGGCTTACGGCTGATCCGCAGGCCATGAGCCACTACTTACGCAGAGCCACAGGTGGAATTTTTGAGAATGTGCAGGCAAGCAAAGGTATGTCGCCAATCGCCTTAGTGGAGTTGATTACCGCCCGTTACCCCGAACTAGTGAGGCCTTGGAGAAACCGCATCACAGCATTGCCAGATGACTTCGTTCTACCCTTGCTGAGGGGTATTCCAGACTGCTGCATGTCGGAGGCCAAACGGAAATTCGTTCTGGCGTTTCTTGACACAAGCCGTAAAATGATAGAGTTGATCTTATGAAAAGCCTTTTTCTCGCATGGCAAGCCCCCAAAGATAGCCGCTGTAGCAGTGCTTGGTTTCCTATCGGGCGTCTGGATGCCGAATCCTCCGAGTCCGAAGTGACTTCGTGCCGGTTCCGCTACACAGGCGGTGCTAAGCGAGCGCAGCAGGAGGCGGGCTTTGAGCCTCTGGTTTCCTTCCCGAATTTTACCGAGGATTATCGCTCGGAAAAGCTCTTCCCGCTATTTCACAATCGTGTGCTTTCGTCAAAGCGGGCGGATTTTCCCGAATTCATCGACTGGCTGGGTCTGAGTAGAGAACAAGCTGACCCGATCTCGATTCTCTCTGTCTCGGGCGGTATGAGAGTCACAGACAATCTGCAAACGTTCCCAAAGGTTGAAGTAAAGGCTGATGGCAGCTTCCGACTACGGTTTTTTGCCCACGGGCTGCGCCATTTACCAGAAGCCTCGCGCGAGCGCGCGAGGCGGCTCACCTCAGGCGAAAAGTTGCGCATCATGATTGAGGTAAACAATCCCGCAACACGCCTCGCTGTGACGCTGCATTCTGAAGATTATATGATGGTGGGTTGGGCACCAAGATATTTGGTGGAAGATCTCGTGACCTGCATCCCTAATGCACCAGAAATAGAAGCCACGGTAGTTAAGGTAAATCACCAGCACGCCCCCTTGAATCAATCCGTTCTTGTGGAATATTCGGGCAAAGCTCGTAAAAGCCATCTATTGATGTCATCTCCAGATTTCACGCCGCTCATTTGATCCTTCCCAACTAGAGGGAAGAGAAAGCCGAGACCCAATGCCTTGCGCGCAACTAGCAGCAAGAGGAGCGGCACTGACGAAATTGAAAAATGCTTCTGCATCTAGCCTTTTCTTGTAATTTCTAAATGTCGCCGACGTGAAAAAGACCTCGCCATTCTTGAAAGCCACGAAATCCCCCGCTACTGCGACGAGCCGACCGAGACGTGGTAGTTTTCCATTGTGGACATCACCAAGAGCTAACGCAGCAGCCAGATTTCCAAACCGCTAGAAAATTTTAGAAAAAAGCTCAAAGATTGCCTAAATAAGAATGTCAGTGAACTGGTAACAAACTGATGCCTGAATCAAAAACCGGAAAAAAGGTTGTCTTAAGGAAAAATTGGCTACCTCCGTCCAAAACCGCTAAGCAAATCAAAAGCACGAAGTTGAGACACGCGCCGACCACATCGACCCCTACTCTCAAGGCAGCGGGCTGGGCGTGGCGGAGGCGGAGAGCTATGCGGGCAAACTGGCTGTGCGGTTCGCCTACATCCCAAGAGTCAAGGCATCTACTCCATCCACATGGAGACGGGTGCGGAAGGCGAGTTCACTGGGTATCCCACGCCGAACGAACTCTGAGCCATGACCCACGCCTAGGAGGATACTTGGCGGGATCGTTTTACGGAGGTGCCTTTTGGAGACAAAGGAGGGTCACATCCCGGACGTTATTATCAGGATATTGCTATCAAGCGCATGCTCCAAGCCATCGCTGCAGACCAATTGCGCCTCCTTGCTTACTCTATCCACGGCCACGAGGTAAGACGTTCATAGCGTTTCAAATCGCATAGAAACTCTTCCACGACCGCTGGAATCTAGGCCACATATTCTTAAATTCGCCCAAGTTTCCACCTAACAGGGACAAGACTAAGGCTCCACGCTTTGATGTCAGAACCTTCAAGGCGACCTTCGAAACGAGCCATTAGCACAACACCTTTATCCCACTGGGGTTCTCTTCAAGGACGCAACACACCTAGGATTTTTTTAGTTATAAAGTTAAAGGTGTTCTTTACCACGGCAAAAGTTTCTTCATATTAAATAGTCTATGTTCAGCTCTTTAGGTATTGATTACGGCACAAACTCTGTGCGCGCATTGCTGGTGGATTGCTCGAATGGAAAAGAATTGGGGAGCTGCATTATTGATTATCCCACTGGGCATCAGGGTGTCTTGCTTGATCCTAATAACCACCATCTCGCACGACAAAATCCCGCCGACTACCTCTTCGGATTAGAACATGCTGTCTGCGGTGCCTTGAAGCAAGCCGCTCAAATCCCGGGTTTTCTGGCTTCTTCTGTCATCGGTATAGGGGTTGATACCACAGGCTCTAGCCCAATCCCTGTCGATGCCTCGAATACGCCGATTTCTTTTCAACCCGTCTGGGCGGGCAACATGAATGCGCAATGTTGGCTCTGGAAAGATCATACCAGTCACCGCGAAGCGGCTGAAATCACCCGCCTCGCAGCTCAACATCGACCCCACTATATCGCTAAGTGCGGGAACACCTACTCTTCCGAGTGGTTCTGGTCTAAAATCTGGCATTGCCTCAAAGTGGATCCCGCTGTTTTCGCCGCAGCGTTTAGTTGGGTGGAATTTTGCGATTTCATTCCGGCTACGTTAGCTGGGGTGAAAGATCCTTTGGAGATAAAACGCAGCATCTGCGCCGCTGGCCATAAAGCTCTTTATTCCGACAGTTGGGACGGACTGCCTGATAAGGAATTCCTCTCCCTGCTAGATCCAGCACTAGCGAGCCTGCGCGATCGACTTTACACGAAGGCACACGACGCCCGCAGCTCCTCTGGTGCGCTTTGCTCAGAGTGGGCGACTAAGCTCGGTCTGCCCATCGGTATTCCCATTACCATCGGAGCTTTTGATGTTCATTACGGCACGATCGGCAGCGGCATCGAAGAGGGTATCTTAGTTAAAGCTATCGGCACTTCGACGTGTGATTGCGCCGTGGTTTCCATGGAAAAAACCGTAGCGGACATTCCCGGCATCTGCGGCATCGTCCCCGGAGCCATCCTACCCGACTACTACGGGATCGAAGCGGGGCAATCTGCGGTGGGTGATATATTTAAATGGTTTGTTGAAGTGGTCTGCCGTGGCGATGGAGCCTTACATAAAGAAATGGAAGTCGAAGCCGCTAAGCTCAAGCCTGGTCAAAGCGGGCTGCTCTCTCTGGATTGGAACAACGGGAATCGCACTATCCTAGTCGATCCCATGCTGACGGGGTTACTTGTTGGCCAAACCCTCTACACTACCCGCTCAGAAATCTACCGCGCCTTGATAGAAGGAACTGCCTTCGGAGCTCGCGCCATTATCGAACGTATCCGGGAATATGGCGTGCCCATGAACCGTGTGATTTGTTGCGGCGGCATTGCGGAAAAGAACGCCCTCCTCATGCAGATCTATGCGGATGTGACGGGTTGCGCTATGTATGTAGCTGGCTCTAGCCAAGCCTGCGCTCTAGGTTCCGCCGTAGTGGCCGCCGTGCTAGCAGGGCCAGAGAAAGGCGGCTACGGCAGCTTCCCTGAAGCGCAAAAAGCCATGACGCGTCTGAAAGAAATTTCCTATCAACCCAATCCCGTAAATCAAAAAATCTACAACGAGCTCTATGCCCTCTACCGAGAGCTCTACGACAGCTTTGGCGGATTGAATAAAAATATCGACCTTTCGCAGCTCATGAAAAAACTTATTACTCTTAAAGAAACTAATAAATAATTAATCATCTTCCTTTTTTATGAAAAATTTAGCCCCTGCCGCATTCTGGTTTGTTACTGGTAGCCAACACCTCTACGGAGAAGAAACACTTAAGCAAGTTGCCGCCCATTCTCTTAAAATTTCAGAAGCCCTTTCTCAATCCAAACGCATTCCCCTTAAGATCGTTTTTAAGCCTGTCTTAAAAACACCCGAAGAAATTCGCCAACTCTGTTTGGACGCCAACCACGCCCCAGAATGCGCTGGCTTGATCCTTTGGATGCACACTTTCTCTCCCTCTAAGATGTGGATCTCCGGTCTCACTGCTCTGCGTAAACCTTTCCTTCACCTGCACACTCAGTTTAATCGCGACCTGCCTTGGGATAAAATTGATATGGATTTTATGAACTTGAACCAGTCCGCCCACGGGGATCGCGAAGCTGGCTTCATTCATACTCGCCTCCGCTTGAATCGCAAAGTCGTCGTCGGCCATTGGTCCGATACAGAAGTGCAAGATCGCCTCGCCGCATGGATGCGTGCCGCCCGCGCATGGCACGATTGGCAAGGAGCCAAGTTCGCCCGATTCGGCGATAACATGCGCCAAGTCGCCGTGACTGAGGGCGATAAAGTTGCCGCAGAAGCTCGTCTAGGTTATTCCGTTAACGGCTACGGCATCGGGGATTTAGTCGAACACCAAACCCACATTTCTGATGCCTCCGTCACGCTGCTTTGTAAAGAATACGAACAGTGCTATACCGTCTCCGCCCCTTTGCGTAAAGGCGGCGCACGTCATGCCTCTCTCAGGGACGGGGCGCGCATCGAGCTGGCTCTGCGTTCTTTTTTAGAAGCGGGCTCGTTTAAAGGTTTCACCACCACCTTTGAAGATCTGCGTGGACTTAAACAATTACCTGGCCTAGCGGTGCAACGCTTAATGGCCGATGGTTACGGCTTCGGGGCTGAAGGAGATTGGAAAACCTGCGCTTTACTCCGTGCCATGAAAGTCGTGGCGGCTGATCTGAAAGGCGGCACCTCGTTTATGGAGGACTACACTTACCACTTACAACCTGGCAAGCATCTCGTTTTGGGCTCTCACATGTTAGAAATCTGTGAGTCTATTGCTGAAACGAAGCCTTCTCTCCAGATTCATCCTCTGGGCATTGGCGGTAAAGAAGACCCCGTGCGTCTTGTCTTCAACGCTCCTGCTGGAAACGCCATCAATGCGTCCATGATTGATCTAGGAAATCGTTTCCGCCTTCTTGTGAACGAGGTCAAAGTTTGCCGTCCTCCCAAACCCCTGCCCAAATTGCCCGTGGCTCGTGCCGTTTGGGAATGTCAGCCTGATTTCAAAACCGCTTGCGGCGCTTGGATACATGCCGGCGGAGCGCATCACACGGGTTTCAGTTATTCTGTCACGACTGAGCACATGGAAGACCTCGCTGAGATAGCAGGGATTGAACTGGTCATTATTGATCAAAATACCGAACTACGTTCCTTTAAACAGGAATTGCGTTATAATGAATTGTATTTCCACTTAGCTCCCGGTTTAGGCCGTCTTTAAACTAGTAACCTTCCCCATGAACCATCAGCACCTACGAGAAGAATGCTACGAGGCTAACCTCCTTCTGCCTAAAACAGGCTTGGTCGATCTAACCTTTGGTAACGTTAGTGTGCTGGATCGTGGTGCAGGTATTTTTGCCATCAAACCCAGTGGTGTGGACTACGCTTCCCTCAAGCCTGAGCACATGGTTTTGCTTGATTTGGAAGGCCGCCACGTGGAAGGCGATCTCAAACCGTCCTCGGACACGCCGACCCACCGTCGCCTGTTTCTAGCCTTCCCGAAAATACGCTCCGTCGTTCACACCCATTCACGCTGTGCCGTGGCCTTTGCACAAGCGGGGCGGGGAATCCCGTGTTTCGGCACCACCCATGCCGACTACTTTCATGGAGAAATTCCCGTTACGCGCCGCATGACCCCCGAGGAAATAGAAGGTGCTTATGAATGGGAGACAGGCAACGTTATTGTCGAACGCCTCCGGCAAATGAACCCTGAGGAAATGCCTGCCGTGCTTGTGCATAACCACGGCCCCTTCGTCTGGGCAGAGGGCGGAGCTAAGGCCATTGAGGTGGCTCAAGCCTTGGAAATCGTAGCCGACATGGCTTTAAAAACCTTGCAAGCTCAACCCGATGCTAAACTCATCCAGCCAGAGCTGTTGAAGAAACACTTCACCCGCAAACACGGGCCGAGCTCTTATTACGGCCAAGCCTGAATAGTTTAGCGTTACGTTCTTTAATATACAGCCGCACCGAGACGAAGAACTTTTACCTCTGCAAAGGCTGAGTTGTTACGGGCAAAATGAAGAGCATCCTCCCGATTATCGAAAAATAAATCCACCACAGGATAAGGGACTCCACGTTTGCGTGAAGCTACCCGTTGCACGACATGGGAACCAGTATCCTTGACGACGCGGCGACCCACCCCTTTAATTTCGATTAAAGAACCGTAGGGGATGACCCGAGGATCGGCTGCAACGGACACGCCCGAAACCAGTTTTTGACCCGTTGAGCTCACATGCTTCCTTGTCCAGTAGTCAGACCCTGCACCCTTAGCCCAATACGTGGTCAACGTCACCGTAAAGGCCTTGCCTTTACCCTTGCCTAGAGCTTTTTGCGCTTTGACCTTAGACGCCTCATAGCGACCCATACCTGCTTCAACTGCAATTGTTCCAACGGCTAGAACCAGTGCAACAGTAATGACTATTCCTATTTTCTTCATAAGTCCTATGAAATATAGGGATAAATGCTGTAGGTACAAATAATTTCGCAATTTTTACTAATTTAAGAATCAATATCTGTAGCTAACAAACTCCGCCCCTAATGCTTAGCCCGTATTGAGACAATGTGGCACAGCACCTTACTTTAGGCTTCGGTGTCCCTAAATCTTGAGCTTTCTCTACTTCCCCTTAGCCTTACGCTCATGACTAAAAATGATGTCGCCGCTATTCTCGAAGAAATCGGGAACCTGCTTGAACTGAAGGGGGAGAATCCATTTAAGTCGCGGGCTTATTTTAATGGCGCACGCACTCTGCAAACTTTAGCCGAAGATCTCGGTGTTTTAGTGCGAGAGAAACGTCTGGGTGAGTTACCTGGGATAGGGGATGCTTTACAGCAGAAAATCACTCTGCTCGTGGAGACAGGGTCACTGCCCTTTTATGATGAACTGAAGGCCAGTTTTCCCGCCGCTATTTTAGAATTACTAGACATTCCTGGGCTTGGACAAAAAAAACTAAAGGTGCTCTATGCTGAGTTATTGATAGATAATGTGGATGCGTTGGAGGCGGCATGTTTAGATGGACGCATTGCGGGGCTGACTGGCATGGGAGAAAAAACAGCGGCCAATATTCTAGCGGGTATTATGCAACGGAAGAAGTATGCGGGTCTGCATCGTTATGGGGAGATTATTGAACAAGCACAAGATTTGCTTGATTGGTTACGAGGTCATCCCGACATTCTGAGGTTAAGTTTAGCGGGAAGTATTAGACGCGCTAAGGAAATCGTGAAGGATATCGACTTGATTGGTTCCTCCGCGGATCCTGCGGCGGTCATGGCAGATTTCATCTTACATCCTGAGATTGAGCGAGTGCTGAGTCATGGAAGCAGTAAAAGCAGCGTCTTATTTAAGGGGGGTGTTCAGTGCGATCTGCGGCTGGTGGCGGACGCCGATTTCGCTTATGCCTTACATCATTTCACGGGCAGTAAAGAGCATAATGTGGCCTTGCGCCAGTGGGCGATTTCTCTGGGTTATAAATTAAGTGAGTATGGTTTAGTGGCTGAATCAGCAGGAGCACCTACACTGACTTGTCGCACGGAAGCAGAGATATTCAGAGCCTTAGATCTAGAGGACATTGCGCCTGAACTTAGAGAAAACCTAGGGGAGCTGGAGGCGGCGGAGAAAGGGCTACTACCACGTTTAATCGAGTGGTCTGATCTCAAAGGCTGTTTCCATAATCACACCACAGCTAGTGATGGAAAAAATACCCTACGGCAAATGGCGGAGGCCGCGGCATCGATTGGCTTAGATTATTTCGGGATATCAGATCATTCAAAATCTTCCGTCCACGTAAATGGACTTAGTGAGGAACAGCTCTTACAGCAAGTGGCAGAAATTCGCTTGCTCAACAAGGAGCTAGACGACATACATGTCTTCGCTGGAGTCGAATGCGACATCCTCAAAGATGGCTCTTTGGATTATGAAGATGCTATCTTGTCGCAGTTAGATTATGTGGTGGCCTCGGTTCATTCGTCCTTTAACTTGAGTGAAGGTGAGATGACAAAACGCATCTGCCGGGCGATGGAAAATCCCCATGTGACCATGCTCGGGCACCTATCAGGACGGCTGTTACTCCTACGTAACGCCTATGCGTTGAATATCCCTGACGTTTTGAAAGTAGCGGCAGAAACGGGAACATGGATCGAATTGAATTGTAGCACCTATCGTTTCGACATGGACTGGCGTTGGTGGCACCAAGCGAGAGATCTGGGAGTAAAATGTGTGATCAACCCAGACGCCCATTCCGTCCAGCAAATCGGCAACATCAAGCTCGGCGCTCAGATTGCCCGCAAAGGTTGGCTCCGTAAACAAGACGTGGTGAATTGTCTAGATCTAGACGCCATTAAAAATGCTTTAAAGAAACCTAAACTTTAGGAAGAAGATTAAGCCTAGATGTTATTAAATTTAAAGGCGGCATGACTGTTGCATCTTTCCCCGTTTTACGTTTAAATCTCTCAACATGTTACCTGTTCTGCAAAGTCTCCTCATCTTACAAGATCGCGATGTTAAACTGCGCCGCACAGAAAAAGAGTTGGCGCATCTTCCCATAGAGGAAAAAGCTATTGGAGATAAATTACACGCTCAGCTGACAGAATTTAGCGCCCTAAAATTACGCACGCAACACCTCGAAAGTGAGCGAAAGGATTTAGACAATCAAGTTTTAGCTAAAAAAACTAGTATCGCTAAATACAAGGCTCAACAATTCGAAACGCGTAACAACGACCAGTTTC
The DNA here is from genome assembly GCA_034440395.1 of Blastochloris sp. Lineage (GTDB taxonomy): Bacteria > Verrucomicrobiota > Verrucomicrobiia > Methylacidiphilales > JAAUTS01 > JAAUTS01. The sequence goes on from JAWXBW010000035.1 coordinate 28,637, forward strand.
AAGCACTCAATACCGAAATTGATCGGGCGGAAAAATCTATTATTTTATTGGAAGACCAAGAGCTAGAGCTGATGGAAAAGTATGAGCTAGCGCAAAAAGACGTAGCGACAGAATCTGTTCGAGTTAAAGAATTTGAAAAAGCGGCACTGACCCGTAAAGCGGACTTGTCTTTAAAAAAGACATCCCTTGAAACCCTCAAACAGCAGGCGGAAAAAGAAGCGGCGGAACTAGCCTCCCAGATAGATCCGATTGAAGTTGGAAAGTACAGACGGCTCTTAGCAAGTAAAGGTGACGTAGCCATTGTGCCCGTGGAAAATGGAGCAAACTGCGGAGGCTGCCACATGAAGCTGACCCAGCAAACCGTCCATAATGCTAAAGCTGCCGTTAAGCTAGCCACCTGCGAGAACTGCGGACGTTTCGTCTATTGGGTGGCTTGATCAGATTTGTTTAATTTGCCTTCACGGCATTAAAAGGGAAGTAGTTAAGCAGAACCGAACTCTTTTGTTCTCAAGATTTATTTTCCACCACCTTTTAATTTTATGATATACTAACGCAATGTTTGAGCATAAGTCATTACGACAGGCCGCTGCGGCTAAAATCAAAGCTAGGCCTTCCAGTTATAAAGTTTGTGAAAGTTGCGGCTCAATCGTAGCGCGTAGAACTTCGACTTGTCCTAATTGCTTCGGCTACCGTTTTGATGGAAAGTCAAAATCCGTCTGTTCTCAGGCCGAAGCACTCGCCCTACGTAGCCCGTTATCTATCCAGCAGGAAGACTACGTTTGAGCCATTTCACGCCATTAAGTCATGAAAAAAATTTCCCTCGGCCATAGTCCTGATCCTGATGATGCCTTTATGTTTTACGCCATGGCGGCTCACCTTATCCCGTTGGGGGATTATGAATTCGAGCATATTTTACAAGACATCCAGACCTTAAACGAACGGGCGCGCCGCTGTGAGCTGGACGTGACGGCCGTATCCATCCACGCCTATGCCTACATGACGCAGGACTATGCTTTGATGCGTTGCGGTGCGAGCATGGGTGATAATTATGGACCCATGCTGGTAGCGGGTCATTTTATCACAAAAGAGGAGGTGGCAGGGAAAAAAATAGCCATTCCAGGTCTGCTAACGAGCGCCAGCCTTTCTTTGCAACTCTATTTAGGAAAGAAATTAGAAGAACTGAATGTGGTGGTGGTTCCCTTTGATCAAATTTTCGACGCCTTAAAACGAGGCGAGGCTGAAGTTGGCTTACTCATCCATGAGGGTCAACTTACCTATAAATCAGAGGGTTTTGTTTTATGCGAAGACTTAGGCCAATGGTGGTTCCGTGAAACGAATGGCCTACCCCTGCCCCTAGGTGGAAATGTGGTGCGCCGCGAGTTAGGGGAAAAAGTTATGGCGGAAGTGACGGATATTGTGGAAGCGAGTATCCGCTTTGGTTTAGAGAATCGGCACGCAGGGGTGGAGCACTCTTTGCCTCTGGGTCGAGGCTTAGATCATGCTATGGCGGATCGTTTTATCGGCATGTATGTCAATGAACTGACGGTGGATTACGGCGAACGCGGCCAGCGCGCCGTGCGAGAGTTTCTGAAGCGTGGGCATGAAGCAGGGATTTTACCTGCAGCCGTAGAAGTGGCTTTTATCTAAGAATCTGATGAAAAAAAATTTTAATTTATTATCTGTATTTCTACTAGGACTTTTTTGGGGCTCAACCTTGCAGGCAGCCCCTGATGATCCGGGGTTAACGAAGCTGATGGAATTAATTAATGTTGAGCGCGTGGCTCTGCAAAAAGCTCCGTTAGAAATAGCCCCTGAATTGATGGGCTTGGCCTGGGAATGGTCTTACCGCATTTCTCAAGAGAAAAGACTTTCTCATCGAAAAAACTTACTTGAGCTGTGTGAAAAATATGATTACCGCTTTATGAATGAAAACTTGCACTTAAATTTGACTGGCGAGTTTGAACCAGAAAAAGTGGTAGCAAGTTGGATGAATAGCCCCGCTCATAAACGTAACCTTTTAGAAGACAAAATTAAAATAATGGGAGTAGGTTATTCTAGGGGCGTAGACGGAAACCTCTTTGTTGTATTCAACGGTGCCGCTAGGGTGAAGTAGAAAACTTAGAATTCCTTTAACGAATCACGCCGCGTTGGCTGTTATTTACGAAGTTGATCAAGTTTTGCACGTGCGGTGAATCAGGAAATTCTTCGGTTAAGGCTTGCATTGCCTGACTTGTGTTAAGTTTAGGATCGCAGAATTTTTTAAAGGCGGCGCGGATGGTTTGAATATCCTCATCCGAAAAGTTGCGACGCTGCAATCCAACTAAATTAACCGCACTGATTTCCGCAGGGTTTCCATCCGCAATAAAGTAAGGAGGAACATCCTTAACGATCTTCGTGCACCCCCCCACGAGGGAATGTTGACCAATACGACAAAACTGGTGCACGGCAGCTAATCCGCTGATAATGGCGTAATCCTCTACAATGACATGCCCAGCTAAGGTTCCATTATTAGAAAGTATACAATAGTTTCCAACTTCACAGTTATGGGCAACATGGCTGTAAGTCAGGAAAAGGTTATGGGAACCAATAATCGTTTTTTCTCCCGGAGCGGTGCCGCGGTTGACCGTGACAAATTCACGGAATTCATTGTCTTCTCCGACTTCCAGTAATGTGGGTTCGCCCGTATATTTGAGGTCTTGGGTTTTATTTCCGATGGAGCAAAAAGGGTGAAAAATATTACGCGCTCCGAAGGAAGAGGGCCCTTGAAGGCTGACATGGTGGGTGAGATGACAGCCGGATGCGAGGGTCACGCCTCCGCCGATGATGCAGTAGGGACCTATTTCTAAGTCCTTAGCTAAGGTAGCAGCGGGTGAGATAATGGCGGTGTGGTGGATCATGTGTAGGCAAGAATATTACATGATAGCAAAGGTCATTTCCCCTTCGGAAACGACTTCGCCATTGACGGTGCATTGGCCCACAGCTTTGCCGATTTTACCGCGCGATTTGACTAACTCCACTTGAATGATCATGGTGTCACCAGGCATAACCGGCCGGCGGAATTTAATGTTATCTGCACTCATGAAGAAGCCTAAGCGTCCCGCATTCTCCGCTTTACGAAGTAGTAGAATACTGGCGACTTGAGCCATAGCTTCGATTTGTAGAACGCCCGGCATGACAGGATGGCCGGGGAAGTGGCCTTGGAAATATGGTTCGTTAATGGTAACGGCTTTGGCTCCCGTCGCGCGGGTGGCGCCTTCAAACTTTAGGATACGATCCACCATGAGGAAGGGATATCGATGTGGCAGAATGCGCATCACCTGGTTCACGTCAAGGGCACCTTCCCCGACGGGGATATTTTCCACAGGCATGAGTTGATTCAAGTATTTACGGTAGTTGCGGGTGAGAGCCTTAGCGAAATCTGTATTGAGGCTGTGACTTGGTTTTGCACAGATAATGTGTCCTTTAACACGAACCGGGAAAAGGGCTAAGTCACCTATAATATCGAGCACTTTATGGCGGACGAATTCATCAGTAAAGCGCATGGGTTCTTTGCTCAGAACACTTTCGCCACGGATGACGATGGCGTTTTCTAAGCTGCCTCCCTTGATCAGACCTTTATCTAGGAGAGCTTGCACTTCTTCGTAAAATACAAAGGTGCGAGCCTTAGCGATTTCTTTTTTATAAATCTCTGGAGTGATTTCTTGGCTAAAATACTGCGTATGAAAGCCCGTGTGATTGGCGTTGGTGCACGTAATTTTAAAACCATCATCTGGAATGGCAATCATGAATGAGCCGTCCTTACCTTCAACGCAGATGGGTTCCTTAATCTCGAAGTACGAGCGGGCAGCTTCAAGTTCTTTGCGGCCAGCTTTTTCTACGAGTTGCACGTAGGGATCAGCACTGCCGTCGCCGATCGGGGGCTCGTTCGAGTCCATAGTGATATAGGCATTGTCAATGTCGAGGCCTCTTAGAGCAGAGAGGAGGTGCTCGATCGTATGAATTTTTACGGAGCCTTCTGAAATGGTAGTGGCACGCTCAACTTGTTTAACATGATCAGCCAGAGCATGCACGGTGGGCTCGTCAGGAAGGTCGGTCCGCTTAAAGACGTAGCCCGTGTCGGCGGGAGCCGGTTTGATGGTTAAATTAACGGTGCTAGCCGTGTGTAGGGTGGAACCCATGATGGAGGCTTCACGTTCGAGAGTTGTTTGATAGGTCACTGGCATAGTCTTTTGTAGCACGCTCATTTTCAAGTTGGCAAGAGAGCTATTTCAAGCCAAGAATTCTTCTCGTGCCTAATTCTATGGTAAAAGAAATGTGGTCTTCGCGTTATGGCGTCATTTTAGCCGTGACGGGCAGTGCTGTTGGCTTGGGTAATTTTCTGAGATTTCCTGGCCTCGCCGCTAAATATGATGGGGGTGTTTTCATGATCCCTTACTTTATCTCGCTTCTCTTGATAGGGCTTCCCTTAGCATGGGTGGAGTGGTCTATGGGGCGTTACGGTGGGAACCGCGGCTACAACTCTACCCCAGGGATTTTTCGCATTATTTGGAAAAATAAATGCGCCCCTTACCTAGGGGTTTTTGGACTACTTATCCCCGTAGTCATTTACATGTATTATGTTTTCATTGAGTCTTGGTGCCTTGGTTATGCGTGGATTTACCTCCAAAAAATAGGGCAGGCCGCCCCTAGTTATTCCATGACCCCAGAGTTTTTTGCTAACTACATTGGTGCCCATGCTGATGGCTCACTTTTTCATGACCCTTGGAATAGCACCTTAGTCTTCATGCTCATTTGCGTTGTAGCTAATTTCTACTTAATCTACCGGGGCTTAAGCCAAGGGATTGAATGGTTCTGCGTTCGGGCTATGCCTTTGTTAGTGCTTTGCGCATTCTTGGTCTTATTACGCGTGCTCACTTTGGGCACTCCAGACCCGACCAAGCCCGACCAAAACATGCTTCAAGGCTTAGGCTTCATGTGGAATCTTAACCTCAATAGTGGAACATTTTGGAATTCTCTAGCCAACCCGCGTATGTGGATTGATGCCGCAGGGCAAATTTTCTTCTCACTCTCGGTCGGCATGGGCGTTATCACCACCTATGCCAGCTATTTGAAAAAAAATGACGATATCGCCCTGAGTAGCACGACGTCCGTGGCGGGAAATGAGTTTTGTGAAGTCTCCCTCGGTGGCATGATCACGGTGCCCGCCGCCTTTATCTTTTTCGGCACGGCTGGCGCCGTCGGCACCACCTTTGGTCTAGGCTTTAAAACCTTGCCCATGGTTTTTGAAAAAATGCCTTTGGGCGAGATCTGCGGCTTCCTTTTTTTCTTTCTCCTATTTCTAGCGGCCATTACCAGTTCTCTCTCCATGCTCCAGCCCGTCATTGCGTTTTTAGAGGAAGGACTCAACCTATCCCGCAAGCAATCTGTACTCTTGCTGGGCATCATAACGCTTTTAGGTAACGCCCTTATCCTTTATTACAGCGGCGGCACCGCAGCCATGGACGCCTTTGACTTCTGGGCCGGAACCTTCTGCATCTATCTATTAGCTACTTTTCAAGTCATTCTTTTTGCGTGGGTTCTAGGAACAAATAAGGGCATGCAAGAGTTACAGCGAGGTGCCAACTTGACTATCCCTAGCTGTTTCCCCTTTGTCATTCGCTACGTGGCACCTGCTTTATTAATCATCATCTTTGCAGCTTGGTTGCAAGACAGCTTCATGAGAGATTTAAAATCCTATTGGCTGCCCACCGGCGGTAAAGTAGCCATGATCTTTATCGTAGCTTGCTTCTTTTTATTTCTTATCTTTATTCGTTTAGCCGTTAAAAGATGGACGGAGCAAGAGGCTCAGTCAGGAGGTTCTTCATGACAAGTTCCGGCTGGATCATCATGTCGCTCTCTGTCGGGGGCACCACAGCGTTCATGGTCTGGTGCATCTGGAAAGTTGTGCGGAAGCCAAAAAATTCCACAAAAATCCAGAGTCCACCAGAAATCGATTTACCGGATGATTAAAGCTAGGATCAACTAAGCGCTGAGCCTAAGACAAACAAAAAACATGATCTCCCACGCGAACAAAATCACCTAGTTTAGCTTGACTACGTGTCACCCGGTTACCATTTAAATACGTGCCATTGGTGGAACCTAAATCATGAACCTCAAAATGCCTATTTTCCCCCAAGGAAATGCGGCAATGCTTCCGTGAAACACGTGCATCCTCAACTTTAAGGGTAGAGAGCTGCTGGTCACGACCTAAAATGGTGACATTGTTCTGCTCAGCCTGAATGATTAGAGGGATTGCAATGCTGAAAAACACATCCGCGTATAAGGCTTGCGTGATGGTTAATTTACTTTTCTTTCCTGATTCCTTTTTGTTGCCGCTTGCCTCTTGAAGCTTAATAGAATCCACATGGTGCGCTGCATGCAGGGCTAGGTCATTCAAATCAATTTTCCCCTTAGTATGCTCTAAAAAAGTCTCACTGTTGAGAGGCTGTAAAACTAAATTCGGATCAGGCTTTGTAAAATGAACTAGAAGCGATTCTTTATCACTTGCTACGATTCGTTTGAGGTGGCCAGCTTTGATCCAAAGCTCCGCTTTAAAAATTCCCACACTCATAAATAAATGGGCATGAGAATTGGCGTGAGCTAAAGACTGTAAGATATCTAAAGTGCTGTAAGCCATGAGTGAAAATTCTATTCTGTAACAAATTCTGAGGCTAGAGCTCAACCACTTATTTCAGCAAGTTAAATAACCGCTCAACCTAATTTTTAATAATTCTAAATAATGAAAATATAAACTCTCTTTACTTTACCTAGCGACAGCTTGAAGTAATTTAAACTCATGGACGCTATCACCATGACCTCCGTCGCCTTAGGCCTCTCCGCCTTGGCTGGCCTGAATTTATATCTCACCGTATTTACCCTAGGCTGGGCGATCCGACTTGGCTGGCTCCAACTCACACCTGACATGGCGGCTCTAGAAGTTCTATCACACCCCGCCATACTCGCCCTCGCAGGTTTTCTTGTGTTGGTCGAATTCGTTGCCGATAAAATCCCTTGGGTGGACTCCCTCTGGGATGGTATCCACACACTCATCCGACCTTTAGGCGGAATTTTTCTAGCCCTCGGTGTTGTCGGCGTGGCTGACCCGCTGATCGCTACCATTGCAGGCTTAGCTGGCGGCAGCCTTGCCCTCAGCACCCATTTGAGCAAATCCAGCGCTCGTCTTCTCGTTAATACCTCACCAGAACCTTTTTCCAATTCCGCCGTAAGCATTCTAGAAGATGTATTTGTTCTAGCTGGGGTGGGGTTAATCGTATGGAACCCTTGGCTAGCCTTGGGCCTGCTCATTTTATTTGTACTACTTTTTATTTGGTTAGCACCCAAGATCCTGCGTCATTTGTTGCTCACTGGCCATTTTTTATTATCTAAAATCCAGAGTTTAACCAACACCGAAACCATTGCTGAAACCTTATCCACCCAGTGTCCCGTCTGGGCACGCCAACATATAGAGAAAATTAAACATAGCAGCGAAACCATGATCTGGATTATCCCTACCGTCATAGATAAAATTCCCAGCCTGCCCAAAAATCGTTGCGGCTACATCTTCGGCTTAAGCACCACCGGCCGAATCGGAGTGTTAGTGAAAGGCAAAAATCCTGTCTGGATAACCACTCAAAATACCGTCGCCCACATCGATAGTAGGTTTCTTTATGATGAGTTAGGTCTTATCTCCCAAGCTTCTAAAGATGCGACAACCCTGCGCTTCGCCAAAAACCTTCGCCCCATGGTTAACGCCCTTTTGTGTAAATTTGGCCCTGAACAGAAGTAGCTTCAACGCCAGCCCTTTCCTCGGATATGTTTCATTGTACCTAAGCACACCATCTGCTACACTGGGGGCATGTATTTAGAAAGTAGCTTAGCTGAAGACCGTAGGCCCAGCTATTTGGCTGGTGTTTTCGGAGCCTCTTTGCTACTGCACCTTCTTTTTTTTGTCATCGCCTTTATTCTATTTCAAGCCCGCATGTTCACACCTAGCATCGAGCCGAAAGCCAAATCCATCGCACTCCAGATGGTAAAAATTCCTCCCCCCGTTGCCATCCCTATTGCTCAAGATTTAGGCAACGAGCGGCTATTTGCCGACACCGCGGAATCCATCCCCACGAAGCAAGCATTACCCACACCCTTCGAGGGAGAAACTTCTACCCTAGCCTCCAGCACTCAGAAAGGCTCAGGAAACGCTGCCTTACCTAGCCAAATAGGAGTGGACATGAACGGACTTACTCTTCGTAACCAAGACTACTCGCCCGAGTCTATCGCCAAGCCGCAGCCCCAAACCCAAGCCAACGAAAAACAACCACCACAAGAACAGGCTGAGCCGATGGAACAAGTTAAAAAAGAAACCGCTAAGCTCTTACCCTTAAACCAAAATATTCCCCTCCGCACTAGCGGCCTCATCAATGTCACGGATAAAGTGCCCCCCAACCCCGACTCTAAAAAACAAGAAGCTTCTAAATCCTCCCCCAATACTGCCACTTCCCAGTCCATCCCGGCTGCTACCTTCTCCGCCCAAAAACGTGCCGCCACCATCAATGGCGGAGCAACCATCGGCGACAGTGCCTCCCTCGGTGTCCAGGAAAGTGAAATGGGTCGCTACAAAGCCAAACTCTACCGCGCAATCGGCTCCCGCTGGTATATCTACATTAAAGAGAACTCTGCCCAAGTCAGTGTCGGCATTGTTAAAATCCGTTTTAAAATAAGTTCCGCTGGAGAAATCTCCGACTTGCAAACCGTGCAAGGTGACTACAATGGAGCTCTCCAAGCTGTATCCCGCCGCTCTATCATGGAACTACGTGGACAACTTGACCCCTTCCCCCTCAGTATGCAGGAGCAGCTTGGTGATTTTTATTGGGAAGAAGTTACCTTTACCATTTACTAATTGCCCATTACTAATGCGTAATCCCCCGCTTTTTACATTGCCAAACGGAGCCTAAACACTCAAATTTGCTTTTCATGAAATTACGTTGCTTCCTCTTACTATTCTGTGTTGCGTTACTCGCTTCTTGCAGTCCTAAAGATCCTAAAGACCCTAAATTCGTCGTCGCTAGCGTCAATGGCGCTAAAATCACCCGAGCCGAGCTCACCACGGGAGTCTCCGATATGGCTCAACGCTTCGGAGCTAAGCCTGACATGCTCACCCCCGAGCAAAAAGAAATGCTCGACTGGCAGATGGTCAACGAGCTTGTTAGCGAGAAACTCGTCAGCACTGTGACTTCTAAAGTCAAGGATCCCGCCATAGCTAAACGAGTTGATGAAGAATTTAACAAAATCAAAGCCAGCGCAGGAACCGAAGTTGAGTTTAAAGATAAACTGACCAAAGCCGGATTCACGGAAGTCAAACTACGCGGGGAGATGACTAAGCAATTTTCCATGGAAGCCTTGGTTGAAAAAGAATCCGCTAAAGATCTAGCATTAGAACCCGATGCCGCCGCTAAGTTCTACGCCGCCCATCCTGAAAGCTTCAACCAAAAAGAAATGGTCATGGCTCGTCACATTCTCGTTCTCGCCCAAGAAGGTACCCCCAAGGATCAAATC
>JAWXBW010000036.1:0-12871 GCA_034440395.1 Blastochloris sp.
TGGCCGCCGACGCTGCCGTAGAACGGAAGTTTACTTTCGTGGGTGGCTTGCACGGCGGAAACAGAGCAATTTTCAGCGGCGGCAGTTTCTGTAAGTTGCCGGGCGCAGGAAGTGTTGGTGCGGCTGATGTAAAGGTGATCTCCGACCATGAGGAGAAAGGGATCAGAGTTGGTAAAGGAGTGCGCGCAATAGACGGCATGTCCATAGCCGAGGGGTTGAGCTTGCTCGATAAATTGCATGTGCTGGGCGTGAGGGCCGGCAGCGGCGGTGTAGGCGGGGGCGTCGCCAGGAGAGATAATGACAGCAATTTGTTCGATGCCCGCACTTATAATTTCATCTGCGAGGATAGCGAGAGCCGACTTAGGTGATCCATCACGATCGACGAGGGTTTGGAGGGGAAGAGTGCGTTGGCTTTTACCCGCAGCGGTGATGATTGCTTTAAGAATTTTCACATGGGGGATGGATGGGGAATTAGTATATCTTTTAGAAGAACAGGCTGCCGTCTCCTAGGACTAACCTTATTTACTAACGCTGGAGTAGCGGAAGGCCAGTTTTTCAACTTTGGCGTAACTACAAGCGTCCATAACGCGAATGACCCGGGAGTGTACCACGTCGGGGTCGGGAGAAATGATAACGGGGGTATCTTTAAAAGAGCTCAGGATGGCGGCGAGTCTTTCTTGGAGGTTGGTCATTTCAACATCTTCAGGTGTCGCCACGGGGTCATCATTTAAAAAAACGGAGCCATCTTTACTTATTTTTAAAACGATGGGAAGCGAGGGTGCTACGTTATCGTTGGCGGGTGCTGATTTACTAGGTAGCTTAATGCCTAACTCTTCTTCTTTAGCACTGGAGCCTGCAGATACCATAAAGAATAGTAGTAGCACGAACATAACGTCCAACATGGGTGCGATCTGCAATCCAAATTCTCCTTCTTCTCCTCCTCCTCCTGACATAAAATGTGATTCCTTATAACTGCGTGTTAAATTAACTTAGGGTGTAGAAGCTCCGCCCTTGGGGGCCTCGGGCGGGTTAGAAACTCCGAAGATCACATCAGGAACTCCTGCCTTGGCGCAGGCCTGCATGAGTTCCGTGATTTTATTAAATGGGGTGTCTTTATCCGCACGAATAAGGACACGGAATTTAGCTACGTTGGACCCAGCTAGAGCTTGAGTTACTTCTTTTTGGCGCTGAATTTCTGGGATAATGGAGTCAGCAGTGTCGTAATACGTATTACCGATTTTAATTTTATAATTAAGTTTTTCGATGTTAATTAAAATTTGTCCTGAGCCTGCTTCTTCTTCTTTGGTCTTAGAATTTTCCGCTAGGGGCAGGGCAAGGTCAGCCGTCTGATTGACGACTTCTGTTGTGGCGGTGGCCATGAAGAAGAGGAGAAGCACGAGCAGCACGTCCACCATGGGTGCTACCTGATATTCAGGTTCTCCTTCATCTTCGAGTCCTGGAATATCAATGACTCCAATCTCGGGAATACTTCCTGGTTCTAACATGGTATTCTAATGGTAAGAAAACTTAACGTTTACGATCGACTCCATAACCTTGCAACTGGTCAAAGGGGATGGGGCGCAGGAGAGTTTTCGCTTCGGCATGGACGTCTGCAAAAGCGGTGGTCATGGCGTTTTTAAAATAATAAAAGAAGATAAAGGCAGGAATAGCCACGCCTAGACCAGAGGCGGTGGCGATCAAGACCTCCGAGATAGCGGAGGAGAGGCCTGTCATATTAGCGACGCCAGACTGCCCTAATACGGCGAAGGCTTTCATCATCCCTAACACGGTTCCAGTCAAGCCGATCATCGGTGCGGTAACGCCGATAACAGAGAGGTAGTTATTGCGGGATTTTAAGCGCACAGCCTGTTTAGCAAAATTTTCATTCATAGATTCCTCAACACCGTGTTTACCTAAACCGATATTTTCAAAGGCAGCCTGCATGATGTTGGAAAGGAAACTGGGGTTAGCTACGCAGACTTCATAGGCCATTTGATAGTTGCCCGAGGCAATGGCGTCGCGCAGCAGGGCTATAACAGCGGGGGGGGCTAACTTATCTTTACGCAGTTTGATAAACAACTCAATGATCCAGGTGAGCATGGCAATGGAGGCAGCTATTAAGATCCAAAGCACGACCGCTTCGGCTGATGGATTCAGGAGAATGTCCATGAAGGTGATCTGCTTACCTGCCTCGGCGGCATGGGCACCTGAGCTAAAAGTCAGCAAGGTGAAGATCGTGAAGATTGGGGTTAGGGACTTATTGATTGAGCTACGCAAGGTTTTACCAAAGTACATATAGCGATATAAACCTATCTCTTCTCTTAGGTCAAGACGATCATTGTCATTTAGGCATTAAATTGATAAAATATTTTTAAGGCTTGCGATAACCGAAGACCTGCCGTTTTTTAATCATGTCAGCTACTTCGGGAGTGACTAAGCTTTCCCACGTTGTGTCATGAGCCTCGATTCGGTTAGCCACCTCGCGGGAAGAAAAGGTGACAGAGTTTGGCTCGTTATTCTCTAGGGGGAGGAGGTAGCCGTTTTCGTAAAGATGCTCATAGAGGAGACGCAGGTTATCGGCAACCTGAAGGTTACTGGCGGTAATAGAATCTCCATTTTCTTCATTTAAGGCGGGATAGATATAGAGTTTGAGGTCATTTTTGAAGAGGCGGCCAAATGATTCCAAAATACCGCCTTCTAGATCACGGTAGTATTTTTCATTAAAAATTTCTTGGAGCAGACCCACCCCCAGAACGATGGCGATGCGCTCCTTCGTGTTACGGCTTAGGTAAGCACCGAGTCGGTGAAACTCCGCAAAGTTTGAGATCATGACAGTTTTTCCGAGAGCTGCTAGGATATCGACTCGTGCTAAAAAATCATCAGAATCAACTTGGCCAGAGTTTAAGAGATTATGCAGAGTAATCTCCATGATTTCGATGATGGAGGCACTAGCGGCAGGGTTTTCCAGTAGGAACTGCTGGTGGGCGGCTTCCATCATGTCAAGGTTGACCTTGGTGACAGGACGAAAATTACCGCGCTCGATAAGAATGTTCTTTTTATAAATATGATCAGCGGCTTGAAGCACATCACCATCAGGTGAGAAGATAACCGCTCCCGTCATGCCATTTTTAACTAATTGTAAATTGATTAAACGATTATCTAAATGGGCAAAGTCATCGCCACCAAAGCGTATAAGATCGACCTCGATACGTTCGGTGCTGAGGCCGTCGAGTAAGGATTCTATCAATAAGTTAGGATTTTCATTATAATAAAATGCTCCGTAGAGCAGGTTGACCCCGACGATGCCGAGAGCCTCTTGCTGCTGCAAGTTCTGCCGGTCGAGCATACGGACATGGAGATAGATCTCGCTCGGCTCCGACATAGGCATCCGTTGGAAACGCACGCCTAGCCAACCATGACAATCTCCGCCGCCGCGGTAAGAAGCGGCAGAAACGGTGTTAGCAAAAACGAAAAAGGAAGTCGTCGTTCCACGCTTCTCGGAGAGACGTTCCATCAGAAGCTGGTATTCGTGATCCAGCATCGTGACGAGGCGTTGTTCACTCACATAGCGTGCGCAAGTGCCGTAGATGGCGTCACTAAAAGTCATGTCATAAGCGGAGATACTCTTGGCTATGGTTCCGGCGGCACCACCGACGCGGAAAAACCAGCGGGCGGTCTCCTGTCCTGCCCCGATCTCGGCAAAGGTTCCGTAACGCTTAGCGTCGATATTTACTTTAAGTGCTTTTTGGTGGGTGTCCTTAAGGTCTTGGATCATGGGTAGAGTCTCCAAAAATTTTATCTCGTGGCAAGCGGGGAAAAGGTTGTCAGCAAATTGTAACAAATAGATCAAGGTAGCAGAGATAATATTTTACGGTGCGGTGCGGGTAGAGAAAGTTCCAAAAGCTCTTGCGTATCAACCCAAATCCCGTCCTTCGGTGCTTGCTTCCATTGGGCTAACCAGACTTCGGCCGTGATGCGATACTTCGTGATGCCGTAGCAGTGTGTTCCGATTAGGCGGAGAGGCTTCATCAAATGAGGGTTAAATAAAGGCAGGCGATGAAATCCTTGCCAGCGTCCTGGAGTTTCCTTATCCATCAGCCAAATTTTCTTTTCCTGCCGAATGAGGGAAACCTTCTCGGATTCCAAGACGCTAGCTTGACGGGTTTTGACGGGGAACTTTTCTGGATCGGGAGCTCGGCAAACTTTATTAAGTGGGCAGAGGAGGCATTGTGGCTTAGTCGGGGTGCAAATTAAAGCGCCTAATTCCATCAAGGCTTGATTATAATCCCCAGGCCGTTCGTGATTGAGTAACAATCCAGCTAAAGACCAAAGTTTTTTCTTCGTAGCAGAATGCGTTATGTCATCGGTTAAGGCGAAGACGCGACTTAAAACACGTTCGACGTTCCCATCGACTACGGGCACGGCTTGATGAAATGAAATGGAGGCGATGGCTGCTGCCGTGTAGGGGCCGATGCCGGGGAGTTGGAGTAAGTCATCACGCTGAGAGGGAAGTTGGCCACCGTGATTAGAGATAATAGTTTGAGCTAAGTGGTGGAGATTACGAGCACGGCGGTAGTAGCCCAGTCCTTCCCAATGTTTTAAAACACGGGCTTCAGAGGCAACGGCTAAAGTCTGCCAGTCTGGGAAGGACTGCATCCACCGCTCAAAATAAGGTAGGACCGTGGCAATCTGAGTTTGCTGACACATGAACTCAGAAACCACCGTCCGATAGGGTGAAGAGAGGCTGCGCCAAGGTAAGGCTCGTTGATATTGGTGGAACCAGATGAGCAGATCATTTTGAAAAGACCGAAGGATTTTTCTGTCGATCTTTAGCTGCGGTAGTTTAACTTGGCGAATCATGGAGCAATCTTCCTTTACCTTCCAATTGAATGAGGAGCAAGGCAAGCGTTTACACGAATTGGTTAAAAATAATCAGTTCGAGTTAGCGGAACTCCCTTATGGATTTTTCCGAGCGAGTAAAGGTAAGTGCGGCGTGCAATATTATAAAAGTGGTAAGGCTTTGATTCAAGGTAAAGGCGCACGTGAGTTTATTGAATTTTATTTTGAACCCCTTGTTTTGCAAGAAGCGATCTTAGGCTACGAGGAAGAGAAAAATCCGGAGATGTTTTCTGCTCATTTCGGAATTGATGAAGCGGGTAAAGGAGATTTTTTCGGACCACTTGTTATCGCAGGAGCTTATGTGGATGCGTCTTTAGCTCGTCGCTTAATGGAAAAGGGAATCCGCGACAGTAAAACTGTGACTAGTGATAAGAAGATCTATCAATTAGCCGAAGCTGTTCGTGACGTGGTGGGATTTCGGCATGAAGTTATCTCCATCAGCCCGAAACGTTATAATGAGATGTATGGCCAATTTCGTAATCTAAACCGCTTACTGGCATGGGGACATGTTAAGGTTATAGAAAACCTTGCGGCTAAAGTGCCAAATTGTCCACGGGCCTTATCCGATCAATTTGCGCGGGCCGATGTTTTAGAGCGGGAGCTGGCCAAGAAAAAACTATCCCTCAAGCTGGAGCAAAGAACCAAAGGTGAATCTGACGTGGCCGTAGCGGCCGCTTCCATTCTAGCGCGGGAAGGCTTTTTAAAAGGCATGGATCAGTTAAGTAAGCAGGCGGGCTGCACCTTACCGAAAGGTGCCAGTGCGGCGGTGAAAGAAGTGGCGCGGTCTTTAGTGCAAGAAAAGGGGGCTGAAAGTTTAAATGACTTAGTAAAAATGCACTTTAAAACCTATCAAGAAGTGGTGGGATTATTATAAAGGGGAGAAAGGTGAAGGCTTAGGATGCGCCCTTTGTGGGGAGGGCTTTCTTATCACTTGTCATTAAAAGTCGTCGGAGTAAATTCAAAGCGTGAAACTAGGTTTAATCGATTATGGGCGTGGTAATTTGCGTAGCGTGGAAAAAGCGTTACAACATGTAGGCGCCTCGGTGCAGCGGGTAGGGACAGCAGAGAAGTTCGCAGGAGTGGACGCTCTGGTCTTGCCAGGTGTGGGATCTTTCGGGGATGCGATGGGTAATTTGCACAGCCGCAACTTAGTGGCACCCCTGCAAAAATGGTTGGCTCAGGATAGGCCGTTTTTAGGTATTTGTTTGGGGTATCAGCTGCTTTTTGAAAGCGGAGAGGAATCCCCCGGAGTAGCGGGCTTGGGCTGGTTGAAGGGTAAAGTAGTGAGGTTCCCAGATTCGGTCGGGAAAGTTCCCCACATCGGCTGGAATACCTTACAGATTCCCCATCAAGAGAATTCTATTCTAGCTGGCTTAGAACCTAACCCTTACTTTTATCACGTTCACTCTTATTATCCAGAAATGGTGGATGAGGCTATGGTTGCTTGTCGGACTGAGTATGGCATTTCGTTCGTGAGCGGCGTGAGTAAAGGCAATATACACGCTTTTCAATTTCACCCAGAAAAGAGTCAGGATAATGGGCTCAAATTATTAGACAATTTTGTTAAAAAGTTTTGATTGAAAACGGAGGCGTGGCTTCTCAGAAATCGACACTCTACAATTTCCTATGCTCCCATACCGTCCTCAAAAGAGCCTTGGGCGAGGGGAAAGCAGAGTTGATCCCGAGTGTAGGCAATGCCGTTGGCGCTACAGGCGTCTAAGTCGCGGTAGGCACTCTCTGCTTCGACGACAAGGGGAGCGGATTTGTTCTGAGTGATTGCGCAGTAGCGTTGGGGATAACCTACTTGAATCAGGAGTTCAGCGTAGCGAACCATATTGAGATCCCCGCTGGGAAGATCCACGAATTGCATGGCGCGGTCTTGCCACTTAGGACTCATCTTACGTAGGGCGATGCCGTTACGAATAGTATAGTTTTTCACATGGGCGGCTACGATGCGTGAGCCCACGATGCGGAAACGAGTTTCCCAAGATTCACCCTCCCAACAGTGGGAAGGGTCGGCGTTAACAGTGAGGGTTTTATCCTGATCGCAGGCGTTGAGGAGGGAGTTAAAATCATCTCCTGTCATGGCTGCGGTGCCAGGGTGGATTTCATGAGCTAGGTAGATGCCTAGGCTGTTGGCGTGGGCTCGAATTTTTGCGGTTTTCGTGACGAAGCGTTCGGTGCCTTCTTTGATTAGGTCATAGTCTGAGCCAGCCCAGAAGCCCCAAGGGTAGCCTCCGGCTATTTCCCAGCCGTAGGCCGTGCCCCAAAACATGGGAATAATTTTCACCTTTAATTCGGCAGCAAGTTCCAGAAATTTTAGGATATAATCTTCGCACCATTGTTCGATCTGAGTGCTGGATTGGGCGGCGATGCTGGGGGGAAGAAAGGGGCGAATAGTCGGGCTATTTGTCCAAGCTGTGGTGTGAACCCAAAATGGGCAGTGGGCTGAGATGCCGTCTAGGTTGAGTTCATACTTGGCGAAGAGTTGATGGATTTCGGAAGCTGACTTGCCGTCCAGCATATAGTTGGAGGGCTGCGCTCCTGAGGCTCCAGATTTTTTGGCGAAGGCGAGAAAAGCGTCGAGAGTTTTGGCACCGTGCTGGGCGCCTTCAATACTGGGGTGGAAGATGGAGTTGGACATAAATAGAATTAATTAGGATTAGGCTAGGAAAGAAGGCACGAAAAGCAACAGACTTTTCTACTCAAAATCACTGGGCATGTGGCAAAACTGTGAGTAGATTTAACACTCTTTTATGCAGCATACGAAATCGAACGAGCTTTTTGAACAGGCATTAAAACGGATACCGGGCGGAGTGAACTCCCCTGTGCGTGCTTTCAGAGCAGTGGGTGGAAATCCTTTTTTTGCACAATCCGCTAAGGGAGCCTATCTGCATGATGTGGACGGAAATGCTTATGTGGATTATGTCTGCACGTGGGGGCCGTCCATTTTAGGACATGCTTCCGAGCCAGTTCTGGGCGCTTTACGCAAGGCACTGGAAGCGGGCACGAGTTTCGGCGTCCCGGGGCCTTTAGAGGTGGAAATGGCGGAGCGAATTTGTCAAAGTCTGCCATCGGTGGAAAAGGTGCGGATGTGTAACAGCGGGACGGAGGCGACGATGTCTTGCCTACGACTCGCCCGCGGCTACACGAAGCGGGATCGTATTATAAAGTTTGAAGGCTGTTATCACGGCCATGTGGATGCGTTATTAGTGAAGGCAGGCTCGGGGGCTTTGACCTTAGGATGTCCTGATAGCGCTGGGATTCCTGCGGCGGTAGCAGCGGATACGATTTGTTTACCCTTTAATGATGCGGCGGCGTTCCAAAAGGTGATGACGGAAATGGGTGATACTATAGCGGCGGTTATTTTAGAACCCGTTCCAGCGAATGCGGGGTTGATTTTACCAGATCCAGATTTTTTAAAGTTACTACGAACCGAGACTACACGCTGTGGTGCCGTGCTTATTTTTGATGAGGTGATGACAGGTTTCCGCTTAGCGCAAGGAGGTGCTCAAGAAATTCTCGGGATTAAGCCTGACTTAAGTGCTTTCGGTAAGGTTATCGGGGGCGGCCTGCCAGTGGGAGGTTTCGGAGGCAGGGCTGATATTATGGATTGGCTGGCTCCGCTCGGACCAGTTTATCAAGCAGGGACTTTATCAGGAAATCCCTTAGCCATGGCGGCGGGGATAGCTCAACTAGAGACGTTATTTAGAGAAGATGGTTTTGCGCGTTTAGAGAAGATAGGTGCGGCTTTGGAAAATGTTTTCCAGAGCGCCTTAAAAAAATGCGGGCGTCCTTGCTCTTTTACACGAATCGGTTCGATGTTTTGTTTGTATTTTACAGAACAACCGATCCGCAATCTGGAGGACGTGAAGACAGCTGATCTGGAGGCTTTCCGAAAGTATTTTCATGTAATGTTAGAAAATAATGTTTATGTGCCACCGTCCCAGTTTGAGACGTGTTTCCTTTCTCTGGCGCATGGGGAAGTAGAGTTAGAAATTACGGCCAAAGCTTTAGCGAAGGCTTTGAGTTAAACTTTTAATAAGATGAGAAAATTACTTCGTGCATGTTTAATTACCCTACTGGCGGCAACAGCTTGCCTGAATGTCCTGAAGGCGGAAATGGCGGAGCTTTTTCCTATAGAAGACATTAAGCCGAATATGCGGGGTAAGACTTATACGGTGATGCAAGGGACAGAAATTGTCCCTTTAGAAACGGAAGTGTTGGGCGTCCTAAAGAATGGATTAGGACCAGGCAAAGATTTGATCATAGGTCGCTTGCTGGATGAAAAAACAAAACTCACGGGGGCGGTGCATGGGATGAGTGGTAGTCCTCTTTATATTGACGGCAAGTTAGTGGGAGCTTTATCACGTCGTTTAATGAATTTTGAAAAAGATGGGCATTGTGGCTTTACGCCCATTCGTGACATGCTCGACGTGCAGAATCGGGGACGAGGAAAAAAAGAGGATAAGGTGGGAGCTTCACCCTTTTTAGCTTTTTGGCCGCAAGGTGCTACTTCGGGTTTTATCAGTGCAGCACTCTCTTCTAAGCCTGATTCGGGGCATTGGTTAACAGTTCCTCTGAGCATGAGTGGTTGGTCTGAGGGTATGTTAAATTCAATGCAACCTTTGTTTAAAGGCTTAACGGGCTTTATGCCTCTAGCGACGACTTCTGGTGCTGGTGTGACGAGTAAGTCGATCAAAATTGAGCCGGGCTCTGCACTTTCTGTTTTACTAATTGATGGAGACCTCCGGGCAGGTGGCACAGGAACAGCGACAACAGTGGATGGGAACAAAGTCACCGCCTTCGGACATCCCATGATGGGAATGGGGCCGACATCGTTGCCGATGGCATCGGCAGAAATCATCACGACGCTACCGAGTTATTCTGTCCCGCATAAAATTGCTAACATCGGGCAAGCCTGCGGCACGATCTGGCAGGATAGGCTATCCGCCATTGCGGGGGAGCTTGGGCCAACACCTGTAATGGCTAGCTACGAAGTCAAACGCAAACATGACAATAATGTGCGCCCTACGCTTAAGGGAACTTTTGTGAAAGAGGAATGGGTAGCACCTCAGCTCATGGCTATGTTGATGGCGCGTGCGATCATGGATGAGCAGGATTTTTCTGAGGATGCAACGATTCGTTTAAATGGTGAAATTAAGTTTAAAGGGTTGCCTAGTTATCAAATCAGAGGTCTTTACAGCGGAGCCTCTGATCAACGGATGCAGTCTCTATTTGATCAACTTAATCCTTTAATGAATCTTTACCAACGTTTCCCGAAACAAGTGGAAGTAGAATCACTGGTCTTGACCGTAGTAAGTTTCGAGAGTGCGAGCCAGTGGAAGCTAGAAACGCTTAATGTAAGAGATCGCAAATTAAGCAAAGGTCAGTCCGTGCAAGCCATTCTGCGTTTTAAAAATGGTCTAGGTCTTGTGCGGGTGGAAGAGGCAGAGTTAACTGTGCCTGAGGAGTTAAAAAATACGGGATTCCGTCTAAGGGCTATAAGCGGAGCGCAGTTACAAACCTTAGAGCAAGCCTTTAAAAACTCGGCTGGTGTGGGCACGGCATCGGATTACTTAAACTCACTTAGCCGAACTTATTCATCAGATGCGCTTTACTTGCAAATAGTAACTAATGAACCCAGCGTGGTCAGTCGCAATAGCCTACAGTTAGGTTTACCTTTTTCTGTAGTGGAAACAATGAATGATTCTAACCACGAAGCAGTGCGGCTAACGAGTGCCGCTAAGGTTTGGATTGAAAAGAAAATTCAACTTCCAGGTGTTGTCACGGGAAGTGCAGATACGGGAATGGAGATCGAATGAAAACGAGTTTAAAATGGACCTTAATTCTAACCTTGCTAGCGGTGTGTACGTTAAAAGCAACGCAGTCGGAGCGTGTGATCCTAGATACGACGGAGGATTTCTTAGCTGGGAAAAGCCCTTCTGTTTCCATTGATGAACCAGGACAACTAAGCCCCGGGCCAAATATCTCACGATTGGCCGATTTAAAGGATCGCACTATTTGGTCTGCAGCCCAGGACGGCAAGACGGGAGATATAATTCTCGGCACAGGTCCTGAAGGGGAGGTTTACCGTGTTTCCACTAAGGGTAAGGTTCAGAAGTTAACCGCATTTCTTGAGAGTGATGTGTATGCAGTGGCTTTGGGTTTGAAGGGGGAGATCTACGTGGCCTCTTCACCCAAGGGAAAAATTTTTATCATTACTAGTGCTGGTAAAGTGGAAGAATATTTTAACCCGAAAGAACAATTCATCTGGTCCATGGTGGTGAATAAGCGTGGGGAACTTTTCGTAGCCACAGGTTCGGCTGGAAAGATATACCGAGTGACGGGAAAAAAAGCGGGTAATGTTTTCTATGATAGTGATGAATCGAACATTCGAGTTCTCGCACTGGATAAAGACGGAGCACTGTTGGCAGGTTCGGCTGATAAAGGGTATCTCTATCGCATCACGGAAGAGGGTAAGGCTGTGGTTCTACTCGATTCGGATAAGGAAGAAATATCCGCTTTAGCCGTGCAACCAGATGGGACAATCTTTGCCGCAGCTATCGGCAAGCGTTCCATGCCTGAAAAAGCAGTGCCATTACTTAAACTGGATGTTAATAAAACAAGTCCACCGCAACCGAACGAATCCTTTTCATCTGAGCCGGGTGAGAGTAAGGCCATCGTTGTGCCTAAAGCCATGGCTATGTCAAGTGCAGCGAGCAAATCAGAGGGAGCACTACTTTATCGTCTATCAGCTTCGTATTATCCAGAGCAAATTTGGAAATGTCCTCAACCTATTCTGTCCTTATTGGCGGATGAAAAAAACGTATGGATAGGCGTAGCTAGTGAAGGTTATATTTACCAGTACACGGCAGAGGCTAACATCAAGAGATTAGGTAAAGTTCAGGCTTCGGATGTTACTGTTTTATTAAAATCCAAGGCTTCAGAATTGGTCTTAGCGGTGACAAGCAACAGTGGTCAAGTTTTTGAAATCGGACGCAACACGACGACAGAGCATTTGTATTATTCTAAAGTGATTGATTCCGCACTTTTTTCTGAGTGGGGTAAGCTGAATGTATTTGGAGATGGTAAATGGACCGTGAGAACGCGTTCAGGAAACACCTCAGATCCCGATAAGTCTTGGTATCCTTGGAAAAACTTAAATGGTAACCGTGTAGATAGTCCTGCGGCGCGTTATATTCAATTCGAGATTACTTTAACTAGTGGCATCATAGGGCGCATTGAGTTTACCTATTTACCCCAAAATCAGCCGCCAGCGATTTCGGCCATTAAGATTTTAGAACCTGGTCTAGGCTATGAATTATTAGGGCAACCAACACAACCACCTTCACCGCAAAGCGTGGAGCAACTTCTTAAAGCTTCTACGGTAGCACTACTGAATCAAGATCGGTTTCAGCCCTTGCAAAAATCCGGTTTACGCACAGTGGTTTGGCAGGCCACTGACGCCAATAAAGATCAGCTTGAGTATAAGATTGAAATTAAAAGGGAAGGGCAAGAGAAGTGGGATGTGTTAGCGGAAGACCTAACTTTGCCGCTCTATTCTTGGGAGACCAACTCATGGCTAGATGGCGTTTATTATTTTAGAATAACCGCAGATGATAAAAGAGAAAATACGAAAGGTAAGTCACTCACTGGACAACGCCTGAGCGAGGCATGGAAGATAGATAATACAGCTCCAATTCTTACGTTATCTAGGAAAAATAGTGAGCTGGTGGAAGTGGAAGTGGCCGACGCAACGTCCTTGCTAAGAACACTTGAAGTTTCTACAGATGGCCAACATTTTAGACCTGTTCAGCCGGTGGATGGCATTATTGACTCAATGTCAGAATCTTTTTCCGTAAAGTGGGATAAAAAAGCTGTGCTTTATTTTCGAGCTGAAGATGAGAGCAATAACATAAGTGGGCTACGAGTTATTCCTTAACAACTAGAGTTAAATACGATTATGGAA
>JAWXBW010000037.1:0-14439 GCA_034440395.1 Blastochloris sp.
GATACTAAATGAACCTGCGCCTATTCAAGACTTACAGAGCCTTCTTATTCGTAACACGTGGCGCAGCTGGCGAACAGCAGGCCTTACTGGGGGCATGGTTCCATGGAATATGACGACTCAAGTCTGGCAGGTTAAAGGGTCACCTGTCGAAGTTCCACAGGAGGAGTTCAAGCCAGGATCTCGTGGCGTCTGGAAGCCTACCTTAAGGGAGGCAGATCTCGGCTACCTTGACCCGAAATTTGGTTGGGAAGCGTTACCCTCGGCGAAGGTATTAACAGAAGTAAATAGCGAGACTCTAGCGTGGATTGCAGGGCCACCAGAATCCTTTACCCAGAAAAATAAATCCTTCCGCGTTGGAGAAGAAGTCATTAAGCAAGCCGTCCTTATCAATGATACGCGCACGTCAGAAAACTACAGCTTCACGTGGACAGCTTTTCTTGCTGGAAAAGAAATTGCAAAAGGAAATAGCGAAGGAAAAATAAATCCAGCACAAAATATTTTTGTTCCAATCAAGTTTAAACTTCCTGCTGCCCTAGCTTTGGCTAAAGAGTCAGGAGAAATTAAATTAATTGCGACGATAGCCGGACGGAAACACGAAGACACTTTTGTTTATCGTGTTTTCTCTAAAGCCGCAACTAGTCCTATGAATGTGCTTGTTTTTGATCCTATCGGAAAAACCACAAGTATGCTGAAAAATTTAGGGATAACGGCTCAGCCTTGGGACGGTAAGCCCTCCACCAGTTTGCTCGTCATCGGACGGGAGGCTCTATCAAGTATGGCAGTTTCACCGGGCGACCTAAGAGCTTATACAGAATCGGGTGGGCGTGTAATAATAATGACGCAGAAACCTGACTGGCTCCGCTCCTCTCTTGGGCTACGCATCTCCCGACATGCCACCCGCTATGTGTACCCTGTTGACCCAAGCCATCCCGTTTTAGCTAATTTAGACGCACTGGACTTGCGGGACTGGAATGGCAGTACGACCCTTACGGAATCTCGGCCTGAAGAGCCCAACTTGAACGCCATACCAGTCTATGGTTGGAAGTGGGGAAACCAAGGCGTGGTGGCCAGCGCTGCCATAGAGAAACCGCATCGTAGTGGCTGGCGTCCGCTTTTAGAAACTGAGTTCGACTTAGCGTATTCACCACTCATGCAGCTAGACTTCGGCAAAGGCCGCGTTACCCTTTGTACCTTAGATTTAGAGGATCAATATCAAGCGGATCCAGTGGCAGAAAAACTAGCGCGTCAACTTCTTAACTATACAGCTTCCGCACCACTTCCGTCTCGCTCGAGTAAGGTCGTTTATATAGGTGGCAAGGAAACAGCAGAAATGCTCAATGGCCTTGCCCTCGTTTACGAGAAAGCTACTGCCCTTGATCCAAGCGCATTAAACATCCTTGGAGCAGATGCCGAAATTGACGCAAGTGCGGTGGCTAGCTTCATCAACAACGGTGGGCGAATTATCGAACTTGCTCGCACGAAGGAGGGGGAAAGCCGTGGGCTTAACTTTAAAATTGCTACCGATTACCACGGTTCCATCCAAGTGCCAAACAGCCCGCTTTTTGCTGGATTAAGCGCTTCGGATTTACGCATGAGAGCGGAGCTTAACTATTGCGTTATTGAAGGTGGCGACAATGCGGAAGTTTTAGCCGACGGATTATTTGCTTTGCGCGGCTCTGAGTCTAAGGGCTTTGCCCTGTCCACGCAGCTTGACCCCAGCCTTTTGGATGTGGAGAAAATCCCCGCTTTGCGCTTTACCCGCTGGAGGCAAACCCGGGCTCTCGCCCAGATTTTAGCTAATTGCGGGGCTACCTTCCTGCCTGATCAACGAATTTTTAACCCTCGGATTCTCGTTTTTCCTCTCGCACTCACCACGTGGAAAGCGCAGATGACGATTATTAAACCACCCGTTCCGACGGAGGGGAATATCCGTATCCCTGACCCTGGCATAAGTCCTGAAGCTCGACAGCTCGTTATCCCTGAGGCAGATGAAACCCGCATGGAAACATTGGCTATACCCTCAAACTATAGTGGCTTTGATAAAGCTACGGGAGAGGCTGTTTTCCGTTTGACCCTAGATTTACCGCAAAAGTGGGCTGGGCAAATTCTTTCCTTAGAACTTGGGACGATTGCTGATTTTGATACGACTTATTTTAATGGTGTAAAGGTTGGGGGGCTTGACGATAAAACAAAAAACTTTAACAACATTGAGCGCAAATATCGAGTCCCAGGGAACCTTGTTAAAGCTGGTCGTAATGTGATTGCGGTGCGCGTGTGGGACAGCGCCTATGGTCCAGGTATTTACGGGCGTGCAAGCACCTTGCGCTTGCGTTTGCTCAGCAGCGAAGCTCCCCCAGCAAATTTTTATCACGCCGACTATGAAGATACATTTGAATTCGGCGACGAACCTTACCGCTATTACCGTTGGTGAAAAGTTAGTAAATTATTAAACTTATAATCTAAATTTAAAAACTATCTAATTATGAAAACGAAACCTATCATTCACTCTACACGTGTATTCCTTGGAGCTTTACTCATGTTTTCCACTCAACTATCGCTCAAGGCACAGGTGGACGGCAATCTTTTCCCGGAAGGCGCCTTTGAGATGGAAACGAATCAAGGTGTGCCAGAGGGCTGGGCGATTCCCGATAAAAATGATCGGCCTTGGAAAGGCGGAGCGGTAGTTTCCATTGAGACTGAGGAGGGAGGACACTTTGCGCGCCTCACCACAGTCGCTGCATTCAACTTTGTTTCCATTTCAGCCGCCGTTCCTGTCCCTGAAGGTAAGAAGAAGATCAATGTCTCAGCACGTATGCGCATGATAATGGAAAAGGTTGAAGGCGATTGGAATGGATTTAAATTTCATGTCGGTTTTGCGGAGGAAGCTGGCACGGGACCGGGAAACAGGGGCTACAAAATACTAAACGATAAATCCGTGTTTAGTTTACAGGAAACCAGCGATACATGGAAAAAAATGGAGGCGAGCATTGATGTTCCCGAAAATGCGAAATTTGTTTGTATTACAATTTTGGTCGGCTCCATGCTGGGAACATTCGATGTTGATGATGTCACCATTACGACTGATTAAGTTTTGTTCTAGTCCTCTAGCTTATTCACCCTCCTTATGATTCATGATCAGCACCTAGAGTTTCATAACGTCGCTGAGCTTGTAGCTACGCCCGCTGCTCAGGGTCGTCGTTTGCAGCGCCTACCAGAGTCTTTGAGGCCTGCCCTCAATCCAACGGCTCGTGTGGTTGCCTGTAGCCCCACACACTGCGAAATCCGTTACGTATCTGACGCTCCGTGCGTGAGCATTACATTACACTCAGAAATCCACCATGAATACATTCGGATTTATCAAGGTGATTGTTTCCAACAGGAAATCTGTCTGGAACTTGGTCAGACTCGCACTCTTGAACTCAGTCGTAATCCCCAACTCCTCCAGCACGCTGATCGGCTCCGTCCGGACAAGACGAAGGGATTTTCTACGGAAGTTATGCGCCTCCGCTTAAGCGGCACGGGTCGGGTGTGCTTCCTCCACGTTGATACGAACGGCTTTTCCCTCCGTCCACCCACCGCGGCGGAGAAACCCGCACGCACGCTCCTCGCTTACGGCTCCTCCATTACCCAAGGGTTTAGCTCCAGTCGCATGGCCAATGCCTACGTAGCCCAGGCCTCCCACCGCCTCGGACTAGATTTTCTTAACCTTGGTTCAGGCGGTTCCTGCCACTGCGAACCAGAGATGGGTGATTACCTCGCCGCCCGCCCAGACTGGCACGTAGCCTGGCTAGAATTAGGCATTAATCTACTAGGTGCTGAACCTAAGGTTACGGATAAACAATTTCGTGAACTCGCTGGAGGCATTATAGAAAAAGTTTCGCGCAATCCTCACCGCTGCGTGATCGCCACCACGCTTTTCCTCGGCGGGCATGACTTACCAAAGGCGCCCCGCCCGGCCGAGCCGTGGCGACAAATTTTACGTGAGCTGGTGCAAGAATTATCTCGCCCTAATCTTCATCTGATCGAGGGAGCCGACTTGCTTGATTGGAACGGTCTCACCACGGATCTTTGTCACCCTTCCGATGAGGGCCATGCCATGATCAGCCAACGCATGGTGACTTATTTAAACTCAATATCTCTTCATTTCTAATAAAAGCACATGAACAATAATTATACAGATGAACTCTGGCATGGCGTTTCTTGGTATCCCGAACTATGGCCTGAACACCTCGATACGGATCTCGCTGGGATGCGTGAACTCGGGCTCAACTGTCTTCGACTAGGGGATTCCGTCTGGAGCGTGCTGGAACCAAGTGAAGGGGAATTCACTCTCGATTGGTATGGAAGCGTGCTTGATCGCATCCATGCCGCTGGGCTTAAATTCATTCTTACTACACCGACCTACACGCCGCCCTGTTGGCTCACTCGTGACTATCCTGACTCTGTCCGCATAGATAAAGACGGCCTCCCTTTCCAACACGGTAGCCGCGGTCATGGAAGTTATCATTCCTTGCACTACGTCCGCCTCTCTGAGCGCATCGCTGAGAAAATGGCCGAGCGTTTCGGTCACCACCCAGGGCTGCTTGCGTGGCAGATTGATAATGAAGTCGCTTGCCATGCCGACGGTGACTTCAGCCCCGCCGCCATCACTGCGTGGCATTTGTGGTTAGAGAAACGCTTCGGCACAATCGCCGAACTTAACCGCCGTTGGGGCACGCGTGTTTGGGATCAACACTACACGGCCTTCTCCGACATCCCTGCTCCTGGTAAGACGCCTTACAGTAATGTCATCGGCACTGCTACAGGAGATCACAACACCTCACTCCTTGTCGCATGGGGAGAGTTCCTCAGCGACACCAACGCCGCCTTTATCCATCGCCAAGCTGCCTCTATTCGACGCCATAGCTCAGCTCCTATCACGCATAATCATATCCAACTCGAGCGAACCTACCCGGCTGATCTTTTTGCTCCCTTAGACTTCGCCTCTACTGATTCCTACTGGTGGCCTGGCACCGCCCATAATCACCACCGTTCAGTTGCATGGATGCGTGGCCTGAAACGTCGCCCCGACGGCTCACCTGTTCCTTTTTGGTTGCTAGAAACTACACCCTTTCAACTTGGAGGCACCAGCACGGGTGTAATAAAACCTCCAGGCTTTCAGTTGGCTGAGGCGGCTCTTTTCTTCGGAGGAGGCACCACTGCCCATTTGTATTGGCTCTGGCGTCAACAGCGCACTGGGATCGAATCTTCTCACGGCGCTGTTCTTACCTGTTGGGGTGAGCCTACACCGGGCTGGAACGAGCTTAAAAGTGTTTCGCAGTTTATCAAAAAAGCCCGCCCTCTTCTAGCGGAATTAAAGCCCACTACACCAGAGATTGCCCTCCATGATCCTAAACTTTCTAAACAGCTCTTTCAACGCGGCTCCAGCATGTTCGGTCACATTGACTCTCAGGGCATCTACCGTAGCGAAGTGGATGAACCCTTACTCAAGGGCGGCTGGCCGCACGATCTCATTCCTGAATCCGCGGACCCCAAGCCCTATCGTGTGGTTCTTTCTCCATGGATGCCTATTCTGCCCGAGCCCTTGATTCACCGTATGTTAGCGTGGGTTAAAGAAGGTGGCACTTGGATCATCGGCCCTGCCTCCGCTCTACGTGATGAGTGTGCCGGCGTTTTCACCGACCGCGGCATGGGGCCGCTAGAGATGGCTCTCGGTTTCCGCACCCGTTTCTGGCAAGGAGCAGATGGAGTACACGGTAATTTAGGAGGTCAAAAATTTCCCCTCAAAGGATTGGCCTACGCCCTAGACCCAGAAGAATGTACAGCACTCGGGCATTACACAGGCAGCTATATTGACGGCTATGCGTGGGCTGTGGAGAAACGTATCGGAGCAGGACGTGTCGTTGTTTTCGCCGCCTGGCCTCAAGGTCACTACGCCGACTTACTAGACTATGTGTTGGCAAATATTGCCCTTACACGTCACCGAACGAGCGGATGCGGCGTTTTTATTCTACCACGCCAATCTCGGGATGGCCGCAGCGGTTACATCGCAACCAATACAGAGCCTAATCCTGCTTGGATCGAGGTCTCGAAGTCTGGCACCGATCTCCTTACAGGACGTAACATCCCCGCAGGCCGAGTTGAACTATCTATGTTTGAAGTGCTTGCCGTGTTGACTTAATACCCATCAAGCCGTTGATTTTTTTGAATCTGTTGACACCAGTTTTCATTGACCCCCGCCGCGTTTGCGAATTCTGGCCACCGCCGCACCGCGGCCCGCACTTGCTCAAAAATAGCTTCTGCTCGTCCGCGTTTCATTAGGGCACTTTTAGCACAAGCATGAAAATCTTCTGTCGTAAATTCGCTCCGCTTACCGTTTAAGCTCATCTGGTGCGTAGCCGTCCAAGCTCCATCTGGGTTATAGCTATAAGAAATGTCAAAAGCAGGTGAGAGCGACCACTGCCCTTGTTTGTTCATGAGAAAGGCTATGTTTTTAACGTGATCATCGTGGTTGCGTGCGACGATGTTGAAGAGAATTCGGCGGAATTGTTCTTCCGTGGCTTCCATGGGAAGTTGTAGTTGGCGCATAGTCATGAGAGCCTGCTCGTAGGAATGGGCTCCTGGTTGATTGAAATCAAAATGGGCCATGGCACAGAGAGACTGCATGTGGTATTTCTCCCCGTTTGCTCCCCGATCAAATCGTTGGGTCATGAAATGGCGACGCCCGTTTTCCTCAAGCAAACGGCACTCACTCATCGTGATACCCGCCGCACAAGCCATCAAGTAATAAGCATACTCGATCGCTCCATACCCCTTAGGATATTCTAATTCCTTATCCTTATTTCCATTAACTCCATCAAACTTGAGTAGCCAATAACCGAACCCTTGACTTGCTTCCATTTGACCCGAACGAACTTCATTGGTTTCCCTATTCCATGCAATCACGGCTTTAGCCCTAGCTCCGCCAGCGGAAGTTCCCACTCGCAGAATATCGCTCAAGGCTTTCTCGCGCGGGGCTTTGCTGAAATTACCTTGCAGCTCCGCACGTTGTGTTAAAATTTCTGAAGCTAAAGTCACCAGAGCATCTATATCAATTTTGTGAGCCTTCTGCGGTTTAGGACCAAGGCCAGGAGAGAATTCTAGCGGCCCCATCCCTCGCTTACCGGTGTAGCAAAGACGTTCCACGGGTTGCCAGCCAAGAGTTGATCAGAGCATTTCCGAATTTATCGGGGAGACAGTCGGCCAATAAGCCCGGCAATCCATGAAAGGTGTTGTTCGGTAATTCAGGGAAGGCATACACACGTTTATCCAGTGGCATGGTAAGTGGCGCTAAATGGATTTCACTTCTGGAAAAACCAGCGTCATATTGAAAAGAAGCCACCCCGCGCTGGTGATCCCACGTTACGGCACCTATGGTTTTACCCCAGAGTTTGACTGCCCCTATCATGTTCCTTTACTCCAACTCCAAGGCAGGGGATATTCTTTCACCTTGTTGGTTGTGCTTCTCGGTCTCACGGCTCGTTGCCGCTGTTTCCCGTGGAGTTTCAGCTGGGTCATCGGGCTGGGCACGGATTCCGGAAGGAGTAGTTCAAGTCGTGCCAGAATTCCTAGAACCCTACAAACTCGTAAAAACCCTGACAGTTGAGCCTCAACGGTCCCGTTTTCTAGTCTTTGGATCGTTCTCACGCCGAGTCCTGCTCGGAAAGCTAGGTCACTCTGGCTTAGGTTCATTTCCAAGCGCAGTGCGGCCAGCCGTTGTCCTATTTCTTCTAAAAGTTGTTCATCAGCTAGTTGTGCATTAATCTTCGTTAATGCATCTAATATGGCAGTTATTGACAATAATCAAGCTTACATATCAAATTTGACGTTTAATATAACATTCTTTATTTTAACGTCAGATATGACATTTAAAAGTTATTATAACTATTAAAATAACTTTATTGACGTTTTATATTATTATTTATCAGCGTTGATTAAGAGGGAATGTGCTATTCTTTGATTTTTGCATATATGGTCTAGGGCGTTGACTGGTGTCTCGTATTGACAAGACCGTAGTCGTAATCGGGTTTTTAACATGAGGTTGTGTAGGTAAATCCGTTTCATTAAGCTTAAATTATCCCAATAGGATTTTTATTTTATGGATCGTCGGCTATTCTATTTTTTTGCACTCCTTACGCCTGTTATGGTGTGGTCGTTCGTCTTACCGTATGATCGTTTTACGTGGTGGTTGGAGGCGGCACCAGTTGTCATAGCCGGAGTTTTGATTTGGGTGACGCGTCGTCGTTTTCCTTTATCCACGTTGTTGTTAATTCTGGCGTGGTTGCATTGTGTGGTTCTACTTGTGGGAGCGCATTATACGTATGCTCTGGTGCCTGCATTTGATTGGTTGCGTGACTTAATGGGCGGAAGTCGTAATAACTACGATAAACTTGGGCATTTTATGCAGGGTTTCGTGCCAGCGATTTTAACGCGGGAAGTTTTATTACGCTCCTCGCCTTTAGACAACTGCGGAGATGGTAAGAGTAGTCGTTGGTTGGGTTTTATTATTGTGAGTGTTTGCCTAGCATTC
Organism: Blastochloris sp.; assembly: GCA_034440395.1. Lineage (GTDB taxonomy): Bacteria > Verrucomicrobiota > Verrucomicrobiia > Methylacidiphilales > JAAUTS01 > JAAUTS01. The sequence goes on from JAWXBW010000037.1 coordinate 8,570, forward strand.
AGTGCGTTTTACGAGTTAATCGAGTGGGGAGTGGCTGAATTAAGTGGTGAAAATGCGGAGAGTTTTCTGGGCACTCAAGGCTACGCTTGGGACACGCAATCTGACATGGCCTTAGCTCTCGTCGGTGCGTTATGTGCTCTAATGTTGCTCACACGTATTCATGATCGTTCCTTGGCCAAGGTATGGAAGCACGGCACCGATTAATTTTTTCTTATTTACTGTGCACGGCTTCTCTACTAAATCATTATCATGTCTCTAGCTCTTGGCTCTTTTTCACCTTTCTTTCATCTCAGTGTTTATGATGAGAGCATCTGCCGCCAACGTCATACGGAAGCACTCGCACTAATTCCTAGCACTAATCACTTTAAGCCACTTTTTGCCGGTGCCGATTGGGCGTTGACGTCCCGCATCGTCACCTCGGATTCTATGCCCGAATCGTTTGACTTTTTTCTTACCGCCTCCGTGGCTAAAGGCTCCGCCGCTCAGGTCGCTTTCGGGCTCGAACTCCATTGTGCCACCTGGACGCGTGAACATTTTCTCGTTCTCCCTGGCGCTGTGTACGACGGCAATCGGTTTCTGTGCCGCGAAAAAGCGGGCTACCCGCCCGTTGCCGCTCAGACCGGGGATCTAGGCCCCGACGTCCCGACCATGATCGGAGACATTCCTCGCCTCTCAACCACCGACTCTCAGTCTCGTCTCCAATTACTTTCTGCCGACATGTCCACGCCCGCCCTCGGCTACTACGACCCCCACCGCCAACTCGGCGTCTGGGTTCTCACTCCCCAGTCCACCCGTCTCGGACAAATAGGCTTCGACTTCCAAGAAAATCTCCTCACAGGCACGGCACTTCTTCGCTTAACCGCTCCTGGTATTCGTGAAGGCACCCGCTACCACTGTTTTCAGACTGATCGCCCCAGTCCCGACCGCGCCCCTGATTGGTGCGAAAACGAAGCCGCCTCGCTCCACGTCCGGCTCGTTACTTTCCCCTGCACGGATCGCCTATGCTTTCTCCGTCATTTTAATGAGCTCCGTCAGGCTCTGGTCATTCCGGCCTTACCTCGTGAGCCTTTTGCTTTATCTACTGCTCGCAGTTTGATTGAGACTAAATACAACCGAGATAACTGGCACTCCGGCCTCGGTATTTATTCCTGTGACACTCCTCGTGGCCGTAAGCTTCCTGATTGGCAGTCAGGTTGGATCGGTGGCGGCATGGTCAACTATCCACTCCTCGTCCAAGGGTCAGCCGAGAGCATTTCACATTCCCGTCGGCACCTCGATTGGATCTGCACCGAAGCCCTTGCCCCCTCGGGGTTTTTTAAAGGAATGCTTCGGGAAGGTGAATGGGAGGACGACGCCTTTGGCCATTCCTCAGGCACCCGCTGGCACATGACCCGTAAGAGTGCGGACCTCCTCCTATTCCTACTCAAGCAAATCAATTGGGTAAACCAACACCCTTCCGCTAGCGGCTCAACTCCTGCCCCTGCCGCGTGGCTCAACGCCGCGCGTGCCTGCGCCGATGCCTTCAATCGTCTTTGGGTTAAAGAGAAACAAATCGGTCAGTTTGTGAATGAAGACACGGGCGACTTAATCGTCGGGGGATCGGATTCCGCTGCTATCTTACCCGCCGCCCTCACACTAGCCGCTTGCGTTCTTGATCATCCCGCCTACGAGTCCCTAGCTGAAACTACGGCGGAATATTTTTGGGAAAAATTCGCCCGCCAAGGCTACACCACAGGTGGTCCTGGTGAGATTCTTTCAGCTCCAGACAGTGAGTCCGCCTTCGGCTTACTGGAAAGTTTTGTCGCCCGTTGGGAGGCTACGGGTCAGGCCCATTGGCTCGCCCGCGCTGAGTCCGCCGCTGCCTACTGCGCCACATGGTGCGTGTCCTATGACTTCGTTTACCCTGTCAAATCCACCTTTGCGTCCATGCAAATGTCCAGCACCGGAACCGTCATCGCTAACGCTCAGAATAAACACTCCTCACCTGGTATCTGCACCCTCTCTGGAGATTCTCTCTTCCGTCTCTACCGCGCTACAGGTAACACTTTCTACCTGCACCTTCTGCGTGAGATCGCCACGGCCCTCCCTCAATACGTCTCACGAGAGGATCGACCCATCCTTGCCCGCCACGGCGGCAGCGCCATGCCTTCAGGTTGGATCTGCGAACGGGTCAACCTCTCAGACTGGCTCGAACCCGTCGGCGAGATTTTTAACGGCTCCTGCTGGTGTGAAGTCAGTCTCCTCCTCACTGCACTTGAACTACCTACCATATATTTCCGTCCTGACACCGGCCTCCTCGTCACCCTTGATAACATTGAGGCGAGCCTCGTGGATCGCAGTGCTAAATCCGCCACCTTAGAAATCACCAATCCCAGCGCTTTTCCCGTCCACGTTCGTATCTTTAGTGAGACTTCTAGCGGCGCTGCCCGTCCTCTCTCCCTCCACGCCATCTCTGACCTGCCCCCTCTTATTCTCGCCCCTAGACAGACCCTTCGCCACCTCATCCAACTGCCTTAGCCCTTTTTCTGGACCATCCCCACCCACAATTGCGTCGCACAGATAGAATCTACAATTTCTTTTTCCGCCCCCGCACTGTGCCCCCGGCCACAAAAAAACCAGGTATAAAAACTTCCTTCGGCACCAGTGACTTCCCCAGTTCCCCCCGATGGATCTGATCGGCTAAGAGATCCACCCCCGCAGCCCCGATAGTTTGATGGTTTTGATCAATCCCCGACCAGCCCGCTACATCCTCCGCTAGATTGAGGTGTAGCACCCCCACATCCTCAGGCACACGGTAGCCACAGGCACTGAGAGCCTTGATCAGCCGATTATCTGCACATATTAGAACATCTGGCTTCCATCTTTTCATCCAATCGCTCAGCCCTTTGCCCTCATTGGGGATGTCGGGCGTCCAAGGTATTCTTTCCTTCTCGCCCTGCTTCATCTGCTCATACTGGAAACGTGCCACCACCGCTTCCCCCATGATTTGGTGTAGGTAGCTTCCCAGCAGCAGTCCCACCCGCCCATATCCTCGCAGCCGCAGCTCCTCGAAGAGTAACCCCATGTTATAAAAATAATGAGCGGAGGAACGGGGATAAGGTCCCGCATGATCCACCTCCCCTAAAAGTGCGACAGCAAAAGGAGAACAGTCAAACTTTTCAAAACATTGTTCCAACCGCGGCGGCCCATCTAAGAGACCCACTATACCGCGCGCTAATAAGATTTTTTTTAATCGCTCTGGCGTTGTCGTACTTTCTTTCTCTATCACTTGATCCAGTGTAAATCCCAACTGCTCCGCCCTGTTCAGGGCACCCACCCAGAGGTTCTTAAACCACGGCAGGGTTTGCGGCACGGCGGGGGCTTCTCCATAGCGTAGCCACGCTATGTTTACACTTTGTTTGTGGGTCTTGCGCGCCCGTAAACGCGACATGAGGCTGGTAATGTTAGGGTCGGGACGGTAGCCCGAGGACTCGGCTATTTTTAGAATCCGCTGCCGGGTTAGCTTAGAGATCCTGGACTGTGCATTGAGGGCGCGCGCCACCGTGGTCTTACTACAGTTTGCTAAGCGGGCAAGTTCACGGATCGTCATGACGGGGGGCTTGGGCATTTAACTACGGTAACGCGGGACTGTCCCGCAGTAAAGAATTTGTTTCTTAAAATGTAAAATAGTAGATTGAACTAAATGAAAGCAACTCTATCTATTCGCAAAGCAAGTTCCTCTCCTCTCACCCTAGCCCTGCTCGCTGTGACGGTTTTATCCGTCCTGCCGCTAAGTGAGGCGTCTGCGCAGATTGTATTTAGTGATACTTTTAGTTCAAATACCCTAAGCAACTACACTGTTACTAGCACTGGTTCCGCTGGCATTACCTACAATGCCACTTCCGGCATATCAGGCGGCGGCGGTTTAGCTGTTGCAAATTCCGGGAATCCTTCAACCAGTATTGCTTCCAGCGCGAGCTTCACACTTCAGACTGGTATTCCCAATGAACTGACCATGAGCGTTTTTCAGCGAACCACTAACAATTTTGGTGGCACAACTCAGGCATTCCTAGGGATATCTAACGACATCAGTTACAATTTTGGTAGCAACGCCAATGCAACCTTCTCAGCCATCGGCCTAGCTTTAACAGCCACTCAAATTACCGTTCGATCTGCCGTTAATGGTGGTGCTTCCAATAACGGTGCAGCAACTGCATTTACCGGCTCGTTTATAGCGGGCGATTGGTTGAGGTTGAATGCCATTATCACCAAGCCCGTTACGGGTAACATCTGGACGGTTTCGGGTTCACTTGAGAACTGGGGGCAGACAGGAGCCAGTTTCGCATCCACTGTAGGAACTCTGGCTATTACGAACGTGACCATTGCCCATGCCACCTTCAACGATGCGGCGACTGCTAACTTTGGCCAGTTCGGGACACGTAACCAAGGTTTTACGGCCGCCGACAACTTCAGTATGACGGCCGTCCCCGAGCCATCTACCTATGTCTTACTTGCTCTTGGTTTAGGTGCCTTGTTTCTTCTCCGCCGCCGGAAAGCCTGAGTTTTTTTATAGTCGCTGGCTGGTGCCAGCATTCATAGACAAACCCCGTGTATCACTACACGGGCTTCTTGTTTCTAAATCTACACCACCATCTACGGGACGGCTTCTTTTTGAGAACGGTGTCTCGCAAAAGTGTCTTATAATAGGTTTCTCTTGCCCGCCTCCGTCCTCTGCACCCGCGAAGCAGGTAGGGTATCAAGGATGATGCGAGCATCTTCCCCGTAACGACCGAAGCTCAACACCCCAGTTGGGCAGGACTGCACACAGGCCGAACAACGCACACACTGCGGGTCTTCCATGGGTAGGCCTTTATTTGCAAAATCCATCACATCAATTCCTTGATGGCAAACACTGGTGCAGACATTACACGAAATACACTTAGACTTTTCCGCAAAAATACGGAACCTCGTGAACCGCGCATAGATGTGCATGAGGGCAGCTAAAGGACAAGCGAAGCGGCACCACATTCGTCCTGAATACCAAAAATAAAACCCGTAGCCGAGGATGCCTGCCAGAAGGACATCCACGGTCCATGAGTAATTAAGTAAGGGCATTTTCCTAAAGCCCTGTTCAAAGAGGGATTGAGCCCAGCCCACCTCCAACCACCCAAGAATACGGCAGAGCATGAGAAGCAGGGCTATGATCAAGATAACTTGGCCTAACATGTTCAGGCGGTTCCACCTTGAACCATGCGGCATCTTATGGCGGTGCTGATCCCCCAACGTTTCGGCCAAGGCTCCACAAGAACAAATCCAGCCGCAATAGGCACCCTTACCCCAGCGCCAGACGATGAGAGGAATAATGACGAAGGTTTGAATAAAACCCACGATGAGCCAACCCACCATGGGCTGAGCGGTGAACCAGTTATAAACAAATAACGGCCATGCTAAGATTAATCCATACGCTCGCCAATACTCACGGCCGTGATCATACGTCACGAGGGGAAAAAATTCGTCAGCTAGAGCCTTAAGCCAGCCTTGGTTGAAGAGCCCATTATGTCCCACTAGTGGTAAAATGATTTCAGGTAAGAGAAATAAGGGTAGCCACTGGATAAGAATGAGGCTGGTGGTTTGAACGGTGACGTAGGGGGTCTGCCGCCGCCTGATCCGTTTTAATCCAAAAACTAGAATAATAATACTATAACTTAGGGTGTAATAAAAGGATGGGCCAGAGGCGGATATCTTTAATGTCCCCAAAAGAGTTGATGGATCGCCTAACCAAGGAGCAAGCCACGACACATGATCTGTAAGCCATAGCCATAGGGTGGTAGGGCGCCAAGCCAACCAGTCAGGAAGGTGACCGTAGAAAGGGATGTCCTTTGTGCCTTTCC
>JAWXBW010000038.1:0-12911 GCA_034440395.1 Blastochloris sp.
ACCCCCTACGCTCCGAACTCACCCTACGCCGCCAGTAAAGCTGCTAGCGACCACCTTGTGCGCGCTTGGTATCACACTTACGGCCTACCCGTTACCACGAGCAATTGCTCGAATAACTACGGCCCCTACCACTTCCCCGAAAAACTGATTCCTCTCATCCTTGTCAACATTCTCCACGGACGTCCCCTGCCCATCTACGGTGACGGACTACAAGTGCGCGACTGGCTCTATGTGCAAGACCACTGCCGAGGCATCCACCTCGCCATTAAAAAAGGAAAACTAGGCGAAGTTTATAACGTCGGAGGGAACAATGAAAAAACGAATATCGAAATTGTCAAAACCCTTTGCGCCCTCGTTACGAGAGCCTTCCACCTTGATCCCCAACTAGCCGAGCGATTCCCTGAGTGCCCAGTTTCGCAAGGAGAAAATCCAGAGAAATTAATCAGCCATGTGAAGGATCGTCTAGGCCATGACCGCCGCTACGCCATCAACGCCACGAAAGCTAAAAAAGAACTAGGTTATGTCCCAGAAGAAACCCTCGAAAGTGGTCTGCAAAAAACCGTGAATTGGTATCTCACCCATGAACTCTGGTGGCGCCGAGTGATGGACGGCAGCTACAGCGAATGGATAGAAAAAAATTACCCTGACAAAAAGTAAGCTTCTTCACTGAGTTAAACTCCGCATAACCGCTCAAAATTCTCTCTTCCTTTTTCCTATTAAGGAAAAAACACGAAAGACCCTGAGATTTAACCACGGATAGCACGGATGGAAGAAAAGAAATACAACAAGGTTTCCCACTTTCCCCATCTGCCCCTTATCCGTGGTATCCGTGGTATCCACCGCTTGGGCGGGGCAGGCCGCGGTAAAAAAAGCTCCCCCCTCCGCCTTACTCCGTACCCCTCCGCGTGAGAAACTCCCCATCACTCTCTTCATGTCATCATCTTCCAGACGATCTTTTCATTTTCCCATCTAGGTTAAACCTATCTTTTATCCTCTAAGCAACTCACCACTTCTCGAATACCATCCTCTAACTTCACTTCCACTTTCCACGCAATAGAAGAACGTATCTTCTGCGTATCAAGAACGATTGAGCTGACATCATTTGCCCTCTGTGGCATAAAAGAGATATTCCCAGAAAGTCCCGTTACCTTTTCTAGGCAGTCAACTATTTCTAGCAGGGTCGTTCCAGCTCCAGAGCCAACGTTATAAACTTCGTTATCAAAGCCTTTTGCTACAAGCTTAGATACTGCAGCCGCCATATCTGTAACATGGATGTAATCTTTGGCTGCTCTACCATCTCCCCAAATCTCAATCGGCTCCCCCTTAAGTATCTTTTGCGCATAGATAGGTATCACCCCTTGCTTTCTGTTCGGGTTTTGTCCCAGTCCAAAGGGATTGGACGGCCTAATAATCAATGTCTTAAACTTCCCCGCTCGAGCCGCAAAATGGAGGTACATCTCCATGGAAACCTTAGCAACCCCGTAAGAGGAAATAGGACTTAATGGGTGGCTTTCTAAAACATGCTTAACCATAGGCACACCATAAACTGCTCCGCCTGAAGAAAAGAATAACACATTGCCAACCCCACAACGCTCTGCGGATTCCAATACCAACAAAAGCAGTTCCATGTTCCGCGCCACAGCCAACCTGTCAGTATCCAGATAAGGCGAACTGCTTGTTTCGTAAACAAGATATGCTACAGCATCACAGCCACCCATCGCTGCATCTAATTCAGCACTCGACTCTATTCGCTGAGCCTGATGATTTGCTAATCCTGAGACTGCTTTCCCAGACCGACCATAGACTCTAACAGTCCAATCCTTTTCCAAAGCTTGTTGTAAATGAGTTCCTAAAAATCCATGACCTCCGACCAAAAGTATTTGTGGTTTATGGCTCATTTTATCGAGTTTCTGTTTCAACTAAAACCTCTTCCATTTTACCACGAAACGCTTGAACCCTGTAATGTTCTTCATAACGCATTCTTGCTGCGAGTCCCATTCTCTGCCTTAAGCTGTCATCTTTTACTAGACACTCCAACTTATCTGCTACAGCTATTGGATCGCGCGCAGGAACGAGAAATCCCGTTTCTCCCTCGACCACTGTATCAATAATGCCGCGCCAACGCGTGGCTACGATCGGCAACCCAAATTGCATAGCCTCTAATAAAACGACTGGAGACCCCTCGGATGCATAGTGAGTCGGAAAACAAAAGATGCTGGTTCTTCGATAAATATCATGCTTTTTTTCACCTAAAGTCTTACCGTGCCTCTCCAAACAATCAGCTAGCCCTAGCTCATGAATGCGTGTCGAAAGAACCATTTCAAAATCATCCGACTCAGCCCAACCAACAAGAACGGGCTTAATCTCAATCCCTCGCTTCAGAAGCTCCGCACACGCCTCTAAAAAAATTAAGACTCCCTTACCTTCCGAAAGCATGGCCAGATAAGTTACGACATGCGGGGTGGGCTTAACCATAACCACGGCATCTTGCGATCCTCCTACTTCCGGGATTCCGCAGGGCACCACGAAGGAGTTTCGGCACTTAAGAAAGTCTGGATCTCGAGCCCCCTCCCCATACAGCACGATTCCCCTATCTGCTTTGCTATAGGCCCACCGATATAGTCGCTTACCCCACCAGGGCAACTCATGGTATATATCGCAAATGCCAGCCGCATAAAAATGAAATATCGTTCTACGAAACATCCATCTCACCGCAAGAAGAACCACCACATCCTTATAGAAAGAAGTCTTCTTGGGTCCGCTCGGAGGATAGTATAACACATCCGCTCCCGTAGTCACTTTGGTATATGCTATCCTGAGAACTAAAATAAAAAGGTGAATTAGTTTTTTAAATTTAAAAACTCCCACCTCTTTAATGTCATTGGAAAATCCCATTCTGACATGAATCAAATCGATTTTTTTATAGTGCCCGTCTAAGAAATACTGCGTCATCACCGCCTGTCCGTGTACGGGAGGTGGGGTTTGGGCAACGACTAGGATTTTCAATTTACTTAGAGTGCCTGACCGCAAAACCAGTCGTCTATCCTCTGTCGATCGGCTTCCTAATACAGATTCGTACAGCTTATCTGTTTTATTTTTCCAAAGTGACACATTGTATTTGGTAATAATTTTTTCTCTTCCTTCTTTGGCTAATGCACTGCACCGCTCTGGCCTACCAAGCAATTCACCTATTTTTTGTGCTAGCGAATCCATACAATTGGGATCAGCCACTAGACCGTCAATCCCGTGATCCACAATTTCCGCTAACCCTCCAATTTTATGTACAATGACTGCACGCCCTCGACCCCACGCTTCAAAAACCACTGAGGGTAAAGGATCCATCCAAATGGAAGGCACAACAATGAACCCAACATTAGCCCAAAGTGCAGCCTGATCTTTTGCTGCAACAAATCCTAAAAAACGCACATTCTTAAGCCCCAAATCTTTCACTAATTGCAAAAGACTCTCTTTCTCCGGTCCTTCACCCATAATCAAAAGTTCGCCAGACTTGGAGTTAACTGTGGCCCAAGCCTGTATAAGCCTATCCACACCTTTTTCCTTGGATAGCCTCCCTAAAAAAAGTACATTGGAGGCGTCCCCCATCGGCAATGGCTCTTCCTTAATTTCATAAAAGTGTGGAATAACCCATATCCGTTCTTCCGGGATACCCATCTTTACATGCTGTTGCTTTTGCGCTTCACTGAGTGCCACCCAAGCCGCCACTTTTTCAAAAGTCTTAAGCTGACGCATACGGGTCAACACCAAACCCATCATGCCACTAATGGCATGGCTGTCCTTCCAACAAGCCGTTACTAAGGCAGGCAAAAAATTACCGTGGATGCATCTTTCGCAAGGTTGCCCGTGATTGATGAAAAATCCGTTGGTACAAGACATTCGGTAATTGTGTAAATACTGAACAACGGGTATGCCCCACTCAAAAGCCTTTTGATAAACGGCAGGCGATGCTGCAGGAAATACGTTGTGGACTTGCCACGCATCAAACTTGTCTTTCCGCTGCATTTCTTCTAAGGCTTTTAGAACTTTCGTATTATGGATGACACTGACCGGTAGTTGCAAATCTGATAAGAATCCCTGTCCAATCATATCCGATGTGGCCAATGAAAATCTCTTTACCTCATATAATTCCTTTAGCATGGCACCTATTCTAGCCACACTACCTTCTTCGCCCCCATACTGCAGGTAACGATTAAATATTTGTAAAATATGTCGATCTTTCATCTTGAGCCCACTTCCTTTAATACGATCTCGCATTCGGCCATGACCAACCCAGTTTTTCTGAGACTGCCTGAACCCTGACGCTCGGTGAACGATGGGTAAACACCGCCGTTTGCAATTTCCTCTTCCTATACCCTCCTGCCCAGAGGCGGCGCAAACGGTGATGATACACCGTGGGCCAGCGCATCCACAAAGGCGGACCGCTTAACTCCTGCAGCCACCTATCATGCTCTTTGTTTACTTTGTTATCTAAGCTCAGATTGACCCCCGTGATCGAATAACAACTCAAAGGCTCACCTAAAGTTTTCATGCGAATCCCCTGCCCAATCCATTGATCAACCAAAACGGCATCGCCAATAATCTTCCACTGCGGATCAAATAGCTCTGCCCCTTTCATTAAACGACGTCGAAAAAACATGGCACAACTAAGACTATGTAAATGAGCTAACCGAGTATGCCACTGGAGAGGCTTCATAATACGGCGATAGGCTACCATGTTTTGTTTGGCGTCTAAAAGCAAGGCATCTCCCAGCAATACATCCAGCTTAGCCTCTTGCTCGAAGCACTCCGCTACTTTACTCAAACTGGCGGGCAAATACTGCTCGTCACAATTTAACCAGGCCAGGATTTCCCCACCTGCCTTAGCGAACCCCTTGTTCAGGGCGTCATACATGCCAGAGTCTTTTTCGGAAAAAAATCGCAAGGTGTAATCTTTGCCATCTGGATAGAGCTGCAGCATTTCTTTCGTAAAGGATTCAAAGCCCTCCGAACCGCCATCTTGAATAATATGTTCTACCTGAAAAGTTGTTTGCGTAGCCACCTGATCCGCCACCGAAGCCAGACAAAGCTTAAGCCAATCTAACTGATTAAACGAGGGTGTGATAATGGAGAGCTTCAAAGTAAATTTTCCCTTTCCCTTAAGCCTTCACTTCTTGTAACTCTGTTTCATGCGCTGTTTGGGTGGTTTTAAGGCTTTCAAGTCTGGCCTTCTCAACAAGGTTTGCTTCACGAATTAATCGGTTCATAAGTCCTACGATTACGATTTGTTGAGGCAACCATCCATCTAATCTTAGAGAACCTACCACATAAAGTAAGGTAGCCGCAGATAAGTAAAGAGCACACCAGGTTAGAGCAGGATTAAACTCTCTGAGGTGTGGCGTATTTAAAACCGTAAAAATATGCCATAACGTGATAACCCACCAAATGCTGAAAAAGACCGCCCCAACGATTCCGACCCGATCGACCACGGATAAAAATCCATTATGAAGCTCTCCCGTCAACAAGAGCGTTTGTCGGAGAAGGTAATCATCACGCCGATCATAGGCACCCATAATGTCACTCATAACTGAGGAAGAAAAACCGAACCCACGACCTAGGAGCGGTTTTTCTTTAAAATGCGCTTTATCCCATTTTTCCCATGTTTCAAAACGAAAGTCATCAGAACCTTTTGCTGACGAGACGGCGGCAGGATCCCATTTCCCTGGCAAGAAAACTAAGGCGCGTTGAGCACCAAGGGGCATCTCCCAGCCTCCGTAATTATGATAAGCGATGATGCCTCCCCCCAAAAGGGTGACTACGGTAGCAGGAACAATTGCCAACCAGCGGTACTCCCGGAAGAGACCGGCACCCAGCACCAGAATTAAAGCTAACACCGAAGATCGATAGCCCCCCATCACCGCTAATAGTACGCATCCTAGTAAGAGCAGGAAAATAATCCAATACTTGGGTTTCCAAAGATCCTTCAAATGAAAATAAGCAAGGATCACTAATAACAAAGGTGCACCTATGCTTGCTAACTCGCCCAAACGGCTAGCTTGAATTAGGGCGTTATCATCAACTAAACCAGTAGTCATATCTAAACCAGCTCTAGTCACCCCACCATAAACTTGATAAATATAAATAGCAGAACTTGGTACAAACTTGGTTAAAATTCTAACGCCAGCATCTAACAAGGCTGGAATAAAAGCCAACAAGGGCAACCACTTCCAAGCCTTTAGGTCGAATCGAACCGTTTGAAAAATAATATAGGTTAAGTAAGCGAAAATTACCCCAATATAAGCACGCCCTCCCCAGTTAGCACTACCAAGAATACGCATCCCAAAGCGCTCACCAGATCCATGCCAAAATAAGATGAGGAAAAGTGCGGTGATGCAGATAAATTCCGTTTTGTTACCAATCTGGACTGTTTTTGATCCGAAAACAACTTGGTCAAAAGCAAAACGGAAAACTCCTAGCATCAACAATACTTCAAAGGCCTGCAAGCCTGCTGGAATGAAGTTGAGGTTACCTGGAATAAAAATAGTGATAACGGTAAAAATCCAGTAATATCGGTAAACCCCAAAATAGAGAGCAAAGACAGCTAATCCAGCTACGACCGATAGAACTAATCTAAAGTCAGAGTTTCCCGCTGCTAGCCCCGCAAAAACCGCTAAAACAAGTCCCGCTAAAATAACTATATAAATGGTAACGCGCTGTAGCCAATATTCCATATCATGAAATCATCCCCTCAGTAGAGTACTTTCACAAGAACGATTCATCTTAAAAAGGAAAATGAAGTTTTTCTGCAAGATCACTGAGAGATACAGAATTTTACCACGGATTTCACGGATGTGGCGTAGGAGGCAGATGGGGAACTAAGAAAACTTTTTTTCTTCCATCCTTCCCGTGCCCCTTATCCGTGATATCCGTGCTATCCGTGGTAAAAAAATCCCTCTTCCGTCTTACTCCATACCCCGTAGCCTGCCCTTCCCGCATGCGGGAAGAGCGTGAGAAAATTCTGTTTTTCCGCGCTCTTCACGTAAGGCTCTCCCAAAAGGTCTTCTTTATCTGTCTTTAAGGTTTAATGCTGGCTCAGCACTTCTTGATAAACTCGCATGGTTTCTGTGGCAACAACTTCTGGTGAAAAAAACTGCTCAGCGCGTTTCCTGCCCTTAACCGACATCATTTCCCACAGCTCCAAATCCTGCAACAACTTAGCCATCTTTTCTGCACAATCTTCCACGCTGTTAGCCTGATAATAAAGGCCTGTTTGACCCTCCACTAAAATATCCACTATTCCCCCTATTGCAGGAGCAACCGTTGGTGTACCCAAAGCCATTGCTTCGAGGATATTCATGCCAAAACTTTCTTCCTGTGAGGCACTTACCAAAATGTGAGCTGAAGCGATTACCGACGCAGGGTCCTTAACCATACCGTGATAAAAGGCTAAGCCTTTTTCTTCAAAAATTTTTAAGCGTTGGAAAAATAAGCCCGGATAGCCTTCATTTGAACGGCTGCCCCCGTAAACATGAAACTCAAAAACCAGGCCTTTGATCCATAAGTATTCGCACGCTTCTAAAATCAACAAACTTTGTTTAAGTTTATCGATTGTACCTAAAGAAATAACCCGTGGAATTTTAGGTGCCAAAGGCCGCTTCATTACTAAGAAACGACTTAAAACTGGGTTAGGCACCACCCATTTTTGAGCCTTAAAATCAGAGGTGATTTTTTTGACGTAATGAGAAATGCAAATAATGCCCGTAGCACGCGGCAAAGTCCACGTCTCCAGTCGAGCGGTCATGGCGTAATAATCAAACCAGTGCTTTGAAAGGATTTTAGCGATTACTCGAAAATTACCATGCAGCGTAATTAGAGAGGGGTAGCCTGACAAAACCGCCGTAAGAGCTGATTCTCTTTCTGTTCCCTGACCGTGCACCAAGTCAGGTTTAAGTTCCTTTATTTTACGTCGCAGGGCTAGCAGACGTGCCACATAGCCCAGCCCTGGTAATGGCAAACGTTGGTAAGGAACTGACGTATAAACTAGGCTGCCCACTCTTCGCGTTTCCTCCTGCTGACCATTACATGTTCCATAAAGCACATGACACTCCACACCCTCTTGACTGGATAAGCCGTTAAGCACCCCTTGAATCGCAGGGTGAACCGAGGGACTAGGATGATTTAAATGACGAAACTGATCACCGGCCACATCATTTCCATCCACGACTAACATGACTATTCTAAGAATATTTTTATCTTTCACGACATAGCTCCCTGCCATGCGGGACATAGGTTCTGACCTAACTTATCCACAAGTTGAAACATGCGATCATACTCCGAAGCCACCAGAGCTTGGTAATGGGCTTCCGTGTAATGTTCTTCTACTGTTACTCGCGCTTTTTGACCCATAGCTAAACGTAAATCATGATTGTTTAATAAAGGCCACAATTCCATATCAAGTGATTCATCATCAAAACTAGAAAGAATAAGCCCGTTTTCCCCAGTTCGTATCGCCTCCTTCCCTCCCGTCTCAGAGCTGACCACGGCTGGAAGCCCTGTGCTCATGGCTTCTAGAATTGAAATACCAAAACCCTCCTCATAAGAAGGTAAAATATATAAATCAGCCTCGTGTAAAATCTGCCGTAGTTTACAACCTTTTTGCACCCCTAACCATTCCACAGAACGGGGCGATTGCGCTAACAAGCTAGACGCCTCTTTTTCAAGCGGGCCAACCAGTAATATTTTAAGATTTATTTTCTTGCGTTCTGCCCATCGAGCAATCCGAATAAGCCTGCCCAAACCCTTACGTAACCCAACCATTCCCACACAAACGAGTCGAAGCTCCTTGCCTTCCTGCCAACTGCGCTGGCGATAGGAAAAAAAATCTACGTCGGTACACCAAGGAGCCAATAAAAGTCGATCTGCAGCATACCCACGCTGGACATAACTTTCTGCAATCATGCGACTGCCTGCTCCTATAAAGTGAGCCATCTTACCAGCGTTTATTTCTTCCTTTACACTTATTGGTAAGCAATCCGTCCAAGGAAGACCCGCCTCACGTTTAGCTTTTTCAATCTGATGAAAATAGTTTTCAGGGTGAGTAGAACCGCGTTCAAGAATTAGAATGTGACCACGATCCCGCAAGCTAGGAAAAAGATAACGGTAAGCCGTAGCATAACATGCGACATAAGGAGACAACGCAGATTGGTTCTGAACGTAGTGAGCTAAGCACTTACCTTCATCTAAGTGAAGGCTGCTAGGCAAAGAGAACCGTGATGCGCCATGATTCCAAAGCGCCGGCCATGGAAAAGTTTTAACCGCAAAGGGGTCGATTCTTTGAGCGTGGTAACGCAAAGACGGAAAGCCCCCGTAAACGTTGCCCAGAGTGTTGGTCTGAGTTAAAGCTCGTGCGTGCATGCCAACATGCCACTGACGCTCAACAACCAAATCTACTTTTCTGGATACCATACCTATGTTTGCCAAAAAGCATCTTGTTTGTCGAAGGCCATCTTGCATGATAGTGGAAATAATGAAGCTAACCCCAAGCCATGATCAGTCGTTGCAAGAATCCTATTACACTCAAACTGCTCAAGACTATGACACGATGCATAATGCTGAATCTGGAGAACACGCCCTTGCGCTGAATTACATTTTTTCACTTTGTCAGCAATACCATTTCACCACGATTCTCGATGTCGGTTGCGGCACGGGCTTAGCATTACGATCTATGTTAAAAAAAGGCTTCCAAGCCAAAGGAGTGGAACCAATACAAGCCTTAATAAATATAGGCATCGACAGACACGGACTTTCTCCGGATCAAATTTTTCAAGGTTCGGCAGAAAAACTCCCCTTCGATGATAATAGCTTAGATGTTGTCTGTGAGTTTGCTGTTCTGCATCACGTTAATAATCCTAAGCCTGCAGTAGATGAAATGATGCGAGTGGCAAAGCACGCTATTTTTTTATCTGATGAAAATCGTTTTGGCCGTGGCTCCTTACCTTGGCGTTTGATTAAATTGGCATGGTGGAAGCTAGGAGTTTTTTCATGGGGTTTCTGGCTCATGACCAAAGGCAAAGGTTATAATTATACGGAAGGAGACGGAGTTTCTTACTCTTACAGCGTTTATGACTCCTTCTCTCAACTAGAGAAGTGGGCCGATGTTATTTTTTATATTCCCCTAAAAAAATCTAGCGGGCCATCTTGGGCGCATCCGCTTCTCTCTGCATCGCACGTTCTGCTTTGTGCTATTAAACATCCCCGAGCTACCACGATATAAAATATCTTTCTTATGCAGTCAACATTCCTTAAGAAACTTAGTTACTACCTTGCAGCAGCTAAAGCACTGGGCTCCCTGAACATCAAAGGAATACCTGCACTTCCCAAAAGCTTATTTCGCAATCTTCCCCACAACCGGGAACATTATAATCAATTCATCTGCTGGATGGATAAACTCCAGCTATCTCAAGCAAACTTTATTTTAGATATCGGAGCTAATCACGCCGATTTTTCAGAAGCTGCCACTGCCATGTTCCCCGCTGCAAACGTATGGCTTTTTGAGCCTCTCTCCAAACTCCACCCCGAGCTGCATCGTCGGGTTGCAACTCATGCACCTTACTGGACATTGCAACCTGTAGCCTTAGGAGCATCTGCCTCCACCATGAATCTACACGTGGATCCGCTACGCGACGACATTGCGAGCTTGGTCGGCTTCAGCGATGACTATAAACGTCACACACAGTCTGACGATTCAGGCACTGGAGCAAGCTGTCAGGTCTTAGCTTTAGATGACCTCATTTCACAATTTCCCTCACCATTCATCGACCTGATAAAAATCGATGTGGAAGGCTTTGAGTTTGAAGTTTTACAAGGCGCCCAAAAAGCTTTAGCCCAAACGAAGGCAGTTATTGTAGAAGTTTCCCTCATGCGGCAGGCGCACCGTGAAGGGGATAAACTAGTTCAAATGCTGACTGTTTTAGAGCAGGCAGGCTTACATGTGATCGACATACTTCCCTCTTGGTTCAGTGCGACCGATCCTTGGCTTCCGCTTGAATTTAATATTCTAGCTCGTAGAAATAGTTAAGTAATAAAGCTTAGCGTTAGCGATTGAACTACGGTGGACTATCTTCCTCGACTAAAACCAGAACCAATTATGGTATAGACGTTTGAGTTAAATTGAAGCCAAAGCCGATCTCCAGAAAACGTTTACTCTAGGCCCACGAGCCGCCAGCAAGTCTCGACAAGGTTTTTCGTGGGCAGATTACGGAGAGCGGGTGCGGGCTAAACTCAAGAAGATTTAAAGTTAATCAACCATGGAGAAGATTCAGAATATCTCACGCTGAGGGGTACGGAGTAATACGGAGAGGGAGTTTTTCCACCACGGCCTGCCCCGCCCTCTCTGCGTCTCCCTTCCCTCATGCCGGACGGGCAGGCTGCGTGGGAAAAATATCGTGTTCTCCCCGTATTTTAATCCTCATTTTTTCTAAAACAATCCCAAAGCTTCTTCCTCATTTTCTCCGCATCAAACTGCTCACGCGCACAACGCAAAATTTCATAACGGTATTTCTCCTTAGCCTTTATATCCTGCAAAATCTCTCCCAAATCAGAAATCGGAAATAGGGGATCCGAAATTCGACAGCCTACATCATACGCTGCAGACATTTTCATGACGCTCGTCTCAGCATGACCCATGCTTATAATAGGGAGGCCTGCTGCAAGATAAGTGATAAATTTTGTCGGGAAACTGAAGCGGTTGTAGCGGGGCTCTTCATTCTCCAAGGACATAGGAATAAATCCCCAATCACACGTTCTCAGCTCCGCTAATAGTTGCTTCTCAGGAAGGTTCCCGTGCTCCCCCATCCAATCTTGGCAGTACCAAGAACAGCTTGCATACGAATGCGCTCCCCAGAATTCTAAGCGAAGAGGTAAGCCGCGGTCTCTTAGTTCACTCAGCATTTTGGCGAAAATCTCAAATTCCTCTTCGACTAGAATCGTTCCAGCATAAGCAATACGGATCATTTCTAATTTCTCATTACTCTTTTGTGATTTCTCTAGAAAATCAAAATCTTCTGCTTCTAATCCTTGGTGGAGCATTTGCGCTCCCTTAATATTTAGGCGGCACACCAAGTCATCTAACATGGGCAGAGAAGTGGCATCCCGACTGTCCGCTAGAATATAAAGTTCTTCCTGTAACTTAGCCATCTGTGCGACTCGTTCTTTACCGCACTTTCCCTCTAACCCAAGTATGTCGGGATAATCTTGAATTGTCAGATGAACGCTAGTTTCCAATCTTTTTAGTACGAGCACTGTGTGCAGAGGAAAAATACTCCAGCAATGCGGTATGACCCAGATGCAGTCGGGCTGAACACTTTTGATAGTTTTCCGTAAACTTTGCGCCGCCAGCGGTGCCCACACATATTCCATCAACCATGCCTTGAGGTGTGTCCATTTTCGAGATGGTGTCAGCTTGCCTGGAGGGAACGAGTCAAAACTCAAAACCTTAAAATCTAAAGCGGGAACACTTGATCCCGCAGATCGACAGCTCCACCAATGAATTTCTCCAGAGAAACCCCTAAGCATCTGACGTACGACGGCAGGACCACCGCCGGCTGCGTCAGGCGGAAAATCAGTGGCGATTAAGAGCTTCATTATTTTTTTGGTGTTTAGCGGATAAAGTAAAAACTAACTTAACTAAAGTATTTTATAAACTCCAAGACGATTTACAGTTGCTAGTGTTCAGAAAAACACGGAAACCCTGAGGTTTCTCAGCCGTCCCGCATGGGGAAAGGGCGAGAAACTCCCCGTTTTTATTTCCTCTCAGCTTCTCAGCTTTTCAGTTAAGATTTTGTGGACAGCTAAAACGGCCAAAGTGCGCCGATCCACGAAAAGACCTTTGTCCCGAAAAAGAACAAGGCCAAGCCAAC
>JAWXBW010000039.1:0-61134 GCA_034440395.1 Blastochloris sp.
GAATATATACTATGAAAAAAATAATTAAACTACTAACGTTCTCGCTATTGTTAGCCGCTCTTTCCTCCTCACTTCACGCCCAGATCGCCCAATGGACTGGTGTCACCGACGGCAACTGGAACACCGGCTCGAACTGGAGCAGCGGCGCCGCTCCTAGCCAAGATGGTATTTTTAGCAGCGCTGGCCTGAACCAAGCGCTAAACCTCTCTGCGGCTACCTCGTTTCGAACCATGTATCTGTATGGCGGCAATTACAGCGTTTCTCCCACGGCCTCTGAGACCTTGTCGTTTACGAGCGCCGGCGGCTTAACCCAGTTGGGATCGGGCACCTTCATCATCAATAATAATATGGTTGCTTCCGGCTTGACCCTCAACGGCACCGGCACGGGCGCAATCACCCTGAACGGCACGCTGAATAACGGTTTATCAAATTGGGATAAGTTCAACGAGTCGAACGTCAATCTGACTAACGCCTACACCACCACCAACGCTACGGCGAACGCTCTCCGTATCCGCTCCGGTGCCCTCAACCTTTCCGGTGCAGGCACCATCACACAAGGTGCTGTCGCGCAGATCACCATCGGGTTTGCTGCCACCTACCAAGCAGGCGTGTTTCACAACAATGCCTCGGCTGCCTTGGTGCTCGACAACACCGGGACGAACAATACGAACCGCGTTACCGACACTAACCAAATCAACTTCAACACCCGTGGTCTGCTGGATTTCAGGGGCAACGCCTCCGCTGCTTCCTCGGAAACCTTCGGCACCCTCAATGCCAGCGGCCCCGGCACCCGCATCCGCGTCAGCAATGGCGGCGGCCAATCCTCGCAACTGACCTTCGCGAGTTTGGTAACGCCAAATGGTGCCATTACTTTAGATACCAACGGCAACCCGACGCTCATGCAGTTCCTTGTGCCGACCGGCAGCACCCTCGGTGCGACCGGAGCCTCTGGCAGCCGCATCATCTTCACCGCAGCACCGACCCTCACCAACGGCGTGCTGCGCTACGGTGTGATCAAAGACGAGTCCAGCGGCGGCGGAGCCAATTTCGCCACCTACAACACCACCGTGGACAACGGGGTCGCGCTCGGCGTCCAAGCCCTCGCGGCCTACACCACGACCGACATCAACGCTTCCACCGCGACGGCCAATGTGGACATGACGGGCAATGTGACCCTTACGGGCAATCGCTCGGCCAATGCCATCCGCATCAACACCTCCGGTGCCGGCCAATCCCTGACCATGGACGCCAATACGCTGACCTTGGGTAACGCGAACGGCTTTATCTTCAATGGTGGCAACGACTACGCCATCAACAACACCGGCGGCACCGGCGTCACGGTGGGCGGCGCGGGCTATTTATATATCAACTCGAATACTCTCACGATCAACGCACCCGTTGTGAAGAACAGCGAAATGACCAAGGCCGGCGACGGCGCCTTGGTGATTAATGGCGGTTTCAACAACGTTTCCGCCCGCCATCTCGGCGTGGACGACGGTGCAGCGGTGGATGACATGACCATTAATGGTGTGATCAGCGGCGTGAACTTGGTTAAAGCCGGACTTGGAACCTTGGTCTTGGGCGGCTCCGGCAGCAACAGTACTTTCTCCGCTGGCGTCATTATCAACGCCGGCACGGTGATCTTGGATAAATCCACGGGCACCTTGCAAAATAACGCGCTCGGCAGCGGTGTGATCTCCTTGCAGGGCGGAACTCTCGCCGCTCGTAACACGGCAGTTACCTTGGCGAATACCTTAAACCTCGGACCGATCGGTTCGGGCCAGTCAGGTAACCAGTTTACGGGCAATCAGGCGATTACCTTCACCGGCCTAGTTCAAAGCAACACCAATAGCAGTCAGGTATTGACCATCGTTAATAACGCTACGGCTGATGTCACCTTCAGCGGGACCGTGCAGGGCTTCAACGCAAACAATGTAGCCGCTCAAACCTCCACGCTCGAATTCTCTGGTTCTGGAACCACGAATGTTTCAGGCGTCATCCGCAACACCGATCCCACCTTCGCCAATGCGACGAACTTGCTCTCGAACGTCGTTAAAAACGGAGCGGGACTGCTGACGCTCTCCGGCACCAATACCTACACCGGCTTCACCCATGTCTTCGGAGGTTATCTTCGTCTCGATAGTGCTGGCGCTCTAGGTGGAGGCAGTCTTTTGATTGCCCAAGGCAACTATGCCGGCGGAGAAAATGCGGTCGTCGAGCTCGGCACGGGGAATACGAGCTTCACCCGCGCTGTAGGCACCGGTGCGGGCCAAGTGCGCCTTGGAGGCACTTCCGGCAACAGTATTAACAACGCTGGCTTCGCCTCGGTAAATGGCACCTCCACCGTTAACCTCGGTGGCGCTGCCGCAGCGGTCACTTGGGGAGCAGGCAGCTTCTTCGATGCCGGTGGCGCCCTTCAGCTCGGCTCGCCGAACGTTGCGGGTACGGTGGACTTCCAGAATGGCATCAACCTTAACGGGAATCGCACCATCACCGCGCTTAACGGCTCGGCGGCGATCGACGGCATCGTCTCAGGCGTGATTGCCAATGGAAGTGGCAACCGCACTCTCACCAAAGACGGTGCCGGTGGCCTTTCGCTTACAAATGCCAACACCTACACGGGCGGCACCATCGTCTCCGCCGGCACCTTGTTGGTTAATAACCTGACAGGCTCTGGCACAGGAGCGGGAACTGTCACCGTCAACACGGGTGGAACCTTAGGCGGCTCAGGATTCCTTACAGGACCAGTAGTAGTAAACACGGGTGCTACGCTGAGTCCCGGTAATAGCCCTGGGAATTTAACTGTCGCTAACGATGTCACGTTTAATACAGGCAGTAACTTTACCCTAGAGCTAAACGGAAATACTGCTGCGTTGTATGACCGAGTCACAATGACGGGAACTGGTAGCGATCTTTCTCTAAATGGAACCAATAACTTAAATATCTTTTTAGGCTACTCTGTAGCGGTAAATGATATTTTCTTTGTTGGCGTAGGTTCTTCTACTGCAATATCTGGAGTATTTGAACAACTTAATGGTGTAAATACAACATTAACTCAGGGATCGGCCTTCAACTTCGGTGTCAATACCTTTGAAATTAGCTACACAGGTAATCTCGGTACAACCGCATTTGCAGGGGCGGGTAACGACTTAGTGTTACGTGTTGCGGCCATCCCTGAACCCTCTACCTATGCCTTACTAGCTTCTGGTTTAGTGGCACTAGCTTTCTTACGCCGTCGTAAAAAGAGCGTCTAAGTTTTTTCATAGCTAACTGGCTGTTTCCAGATAGAGCGGCGCCCCTCGTGTGTAACCCACACGGGGGGTGTTTCGTTTACCAGGCAGAGACCACGAAGGAAGACCCGGAAGCTTCTCACGCGGAGGCGCAGAGGGTGCAGGAGGGGGCTGGGGAAATTATGAGGGATGACGGTTAAAGTTAGGACGCGGAGAAGAAAAAAAGGGAAGAGTATGGCCGTAAAGAAACACAGGGAACACCAAGACTTTTACTGGTTCATTTTTCGTGGGGTTCGCAACTCAGATCTGCCCGTTCCGCATCCCCCCTTTATAATTCAACCGTTCCCCTCAGCGTGATCCCGCCATCGGCGGAACCCGTCTTGCTTGCAGTGTGTCAGGAAATTCCTCAATGAGAAATAATGCACTAAGCTGGAAAATGTAATTTCAAGCCTTCCACAATTCCTAGATAGGTGCTGAGTTCTGAGACGTGGCCGTTCTGGCGGAGAACTTGATTTTTTACCTCAGCCACGGAATTAGAGGGACAGGTGAGGTGTTGAGCCAGATGTCGATGCAGCATGGGTAAATCATTAAGATGATCCCCAGCAGCAAAGCGACGTTCTGGTGGGATGGCCTCGTGTTGGCCGATGCGATCTAGGCAACTGCCTTTATGATAGTCAATGTGAGCAAAGCGAAAATAAATGCTATTACGCACGCTGTGCATTTCGGGAAACGCATCAAGCAGGGGTTGGAGAGCGGCTTGAACTTCATGGGCTTGGGCTTCGGACTCGGCGATGAGGCCTAAGGGGGAGCCGACGTCCGTGATGATTTGTAAGTTAGGGAAGCGGGTTAAGTCTTGGCGGGTTTGCTCAATGTGGTGGGCGGCACGTAGAAAAAGATCGTCATGGACGCTTTGGCAACGGTCATTCCAGCAAGCCAAAGATTTTTTAGTGCCGTCTTCTAGTTGATGAATTTCACGTTCGACTAACACGACCCAGTCGGGTAGGCAGCGAGCTTGGCGTTTAGTTAACTCGTAATCGAGGGAAGCCCAGTCGCGGCCTGTGTTAATGATCCAAATAACGCGGCGCTGTTGGCGGGTGGTTTCTAACCAATCAAAAAAATCGGGAGCCAGAGGACCCGGAAGGCTATGGTCTAGCAAGGTGCCATCAAAGTCGGTGCTCAATAGTAAAGGTTCCATCATGGCTTAGGGTTGGGTGAGGCTGAGCTTGAGGATTTCACCGTATGCAGTGGGGGAGACAGGCATGACGGAAAGGCGGGACTGGCGGATTAAGGGCATGTCGGCCAGCGTCTTGGTGGTTTTAACGAGGGAAAGGGGGACGGGCTGACCCAAGGTTTTAATAGGCTTTAAATCGACAGCTGACCAGTCGCCTTCCGTAGCGGTGGGATCTGGATAAGCACTGCGGGTAACTACACTGAGCCCAACCACGGCAGGCTCGGTCACGCTACGGTAGAAGAAAACAAGATCGCCCTTTTTCATGGCACGGAGATTGTTACGGGCCTGATAGTTACGCACGCCATCCCAAGTTGTCTTCTTATCTTTGAGGAACTGTTCCCAAGAATATTTTTCTGGCTCCTGTTTAACCAGCCAGTGTTGAGGGGATGCGGGTGACATGAGATGAACATACGTCAAAGCTGATCTTAGGCTACGCAATAAAAACAAGATTTTTAATCCTGTCCGCCCTGCCTAGCCCGTAGGATCCACGGAGGAAGGCTCGTCTTGCTTGCGGTGACATTTAAGATTCAGCTAGGAGCCTCAAACCAGAAGAAATCGTTTTTTCAAGATTTCAGCTTGATTCGTAACTCAGAACCCCTAGTTTCTTAAAACTATGTCACAGCACAAAAGCCTTAGAGGCTCCAGTAAGATTGTCGTTAAGCGGAATGTTCTCACACGTTTTGAACGGGTTGACCTGTTGAAAAAGCGTGGAGTTTGGAAGGAAGAAACCTCACGGGTTCATAATCTTCCCAAGACTCGTCCCGAAGAATAAGACGTCTGTTTCATTCTTTTCGTCTCAGATTTTTGAAGAGCCTGTCTTTGCTCTAGCAAACGACAGGCTTGTTCTTTTTAGTCCAACGGTTTCATTTTTTACCGTGTGTTTTGCCTAGCTTCGTGCTCAATATCTCTTATGCGTCTCAATCGTTATCTAGCCTCCGCAGGTTTAGGCTCACGCCGTTCTTGCGAGGAACTCATCACCACAGGCCGAGTTACCGTTAATGGTAAGATCGTCACCGACTTAGCTACGCTTATTAAAGAGACGGACCACGTTAGCGTGGACGGTAAAAAAGAAAAGACAGAGGAACCTTGCACCCTCGTTATGTTCAAGCCCGAGGGAGTGCTCTGCTCGCGCGATGCCCAAGGCCGCCGCAAAACGGTTTTCGATCTTCTCCCAGAAAACACTCCTCGCTTATTTTACGTAGGGCGTTTGGACATGGACAGTGAAGGTCTCCTCATCATGACAAACCGAGGTGAACTGGCGGAACAACTCACACACCCCCGTTTTAAATTACCCAAGACCTATCATGTCGAGTTGGATAAAGATTTCGACTTCACCCTAGTCCCTCGTTTCCTGAAAGGATTTCTGATCGAGCCTGGTTACGCCCAAGCCGAGGCTGTTTATAAAATAGGCCACAACCGGGTTAAAGTGGTTCTGACTCAAGGATTGAAAAGACAGATTCGTCTGATGTTTTTAAAGTTCGGGTACCGAGTTAAATTTCTCCGCCGCATTCAAGTTGGCGAGCTAACGCTTGGTAATATGAAGCCTGGGGAGTGGCGTATGTTGAATGATTACGAGATAGATAAATACCTCGTTAATCCTACCAGAACCTTAGAGCCGCAACCCCGCCATTTTGCGGAACTCAGGGAAACTCAACCTGTGGCCAAAGTTAAGACCACCAAGAAAAAATCCCTGCCTGCTCACGAACGTCCCTTCCGGAAGCCAGCGCGCCCTGCCTACGTGAAGCGAGAGGAAGCAGCCGAGTCGGGAGTGCCAGAGAAACGCTATGTCAAACGCTCAGGTCGCAGCCTTAGCCCTAGAACGAATCGTGATGCCTTTAAGAAAAAGTTTAAGCCAAGACCCCCTCAGGAAACGTCCCCTGAGGCAGAACCAGAGCGCAAGGAACGTGGCGAACGCCCAGCCTTTTCCAATCGAAGCAGTTCTCCTGTGCGTGGAGTAAGTCGAGATAGATTTTCCGCTGCCCCTCGCACGGTTCGCAGTGGAGCCTCCGTTTCTTCACCGCGTGGAGATCGTAGAGAGCCGATTTCGCATAATCGTAGTGTAAGTAGGGAAAAGCCGCGCTCCGCCCGTCCTGAACGCATTGCCGCTAGGGGCACTGGGCGTCCAGCAGCAGCCTTTAAGTCAGGTCCACGTAAGGAAAGGACGAGTTCGGAGCGCGTGCAAAAATCTGGTCGGACGGGGGCTAGTTTCAGTTCGCGGGCAGAGCGGGGAGCGTCTAGCTCTAAGCGTCCGGGTAGACCTAGTCGCCCAGATTTTGCTAAACGTGAGGGTGGTTCCAAGAGGCCAGCGCGGGAAAATGGTTTTCCGAAACGTGCAGGTCGTTCCGTAAGGCGGTAGGTCAGGCATAGAACCTAGAGGTCTTATAAGTCGTATGAGGAAATTCCCGTTTTACTTTTAATGCTGGTCAGCACCTCTATTTAACAAGACCAATCCTCCCAAGCTACGCCTTCAATGCGGGCGAAGTCATTGATATTCAGTGTGGCTACGGTAAGGCCATGGACGATTGCGGTAGCCGCTATGAGTAGATCCAGATCAGCCACAACGTGGCCTAGGCGGTGCTGCCGTGTTTTTCTTCGTGCGAACTCTCTCCATACTTCCTGAGTTGTTTCCAAAATTGTCAGTCGATCTTCTAATAATGCGCGATATTTAGCCCAGCGTTCTTCCCGATTTTCTGCGACAAGTCCATAGTCTAGTTCAGCCGCTGTCACGATGGATATGCAGCAAGCATTATCACCAGCGTCCCGCCAGTGCAAGAGGGCGGCTTCTACCGGACTGCGGCGCAGAGGTTGTGAATAGACGGAGGTGTCTAGAATGTAGTGCATCACTCTTCTAGGCAGGTTATGGGTTTTAATAAGGTTCGCTCTTTCCAGACTTCTAGAAAATCCGCTGTATCCTCTTTTCCCTTCCAACCTTTCCAAGCCTCATAAATATCTTCTCTCACTTGACCCGTCTTGGGATTGACGGGAGAGATGATCACTAAAGGCTGTCCGCGTTTTTGGACAAGTATAGGGTTCTGAGATCGTGCAACTTCTTGGCACAAACTGGGAAAATGAGTTTTAGCTTCAAAAATGCCAATGGTTTTCATTTGCTCAATCAACCAGATGGTTGGTCTGTTGTTAAGAATGCTAGGAAAATTAGCCTTAAGATAGAATACAAGGAAGGGTCGGGGTAAGTTCCCGACACTTGGTGCCATGCTACTTGGCGCAATGCGAGCTTGGGAGGTTTAATAAAATAAGTCTTGAGATAGGCTGATTAAGTGGAAGATAAAACATATGAGTGCAGTTGAAGAGATTGAAATGGCGATAATGCGTTTATCACCAGACCAATACAGTAACTTTAGAGGCTGGCTTAAAGACTACGAGAATGAAATGTGGGACAAGGAAATGGTGGAAGACGCTCAGGCTGGAAGGTTCGACTCTTTTGCGGCAGAGGCACTAAATGACCTAAAGAATGACCATTGCATTCACTTGTGAAGCACTAAACATCCCGAAAATTCTGGAAGCGCTATTGTGACTTACCAGACGACATTCAAAAGATTGCTGACAAGTCTTATGTCTTACACCTCTGACCTGCCAGCACAGGAACTAAACCCCTGTGCGGGTGTAGTAGATGAGGAAGAGAACGGCGAGGAAGATAATCAACGGCAGAGTAAAGGCGAAGCCCCGGCGTGCTAGTTCTGTAAAGGAAGTGTCCACTACGCTTTCTTCTTCAAGCTCAGCTTCCGCCTCGTTGAAGCGACTAGCAGCGTCTAGGTCAATATCTTGGCCGTTGAGGGCGTCAATCTTAGCGCGAGATTGGTTGTAGATGGCGCGGGCATGGTCTATTTGGCTGAGAGAACGGGTTAGCTCGTCATCCATATTTGAAGGAGTCCATTGGCTAGGTTCGATACTTTCAACTAAAACCAAATGTTCAGAAAAAGATTGGCGGGTAACTTGAATTTGTTCGATCTCTTTGCGCGCTTCATACTCGGCACGTTCTAGCACGGTAATGGCGCGCGCAAGCTTTTCACGCATCATCTTCTTACCTGCATTTAACTCATTACGTTTTTTGTTGAGTTCTTCTAGTTCGCGTTTGCGGCGTTCGATTTCGTCTTGCTGACGCTTGAGGTCAAGAAGGCGGTCTTGTTGTTCTCTGAGTTCGTGGTTGATGTCTTCGAGCGAAGAGTTTTCGTTTGGGGTGAGTAAATCTTGAGCTAGTTCTTTGCGCTTAGTCATGGTGTGGTGCGGGTTATAATTAAAATTAGGGAATGATTAATTTTTGACCAAGTTTAAGAGCTTGGACACTGGCGGTGGCAACGGGATTAGCTTGTTTGATTTTTTCGATGCCGCCATTGATGTTGTCGGGATAATATTGTTTAGCGATTTTCCATAGGTTATCACCAGATTGAATAACGTGAATGCGCTCAGTACCGTTCATTTCTACGGGCGTAGCCACTGGGATAGTGGTGCTAACTGTTGCTGGGGATGATGCGTTATGGGAAACAACGGCAGGTTTATAATTTTCAGTGGAGGAAGTGGTAGATGTCGATACGAGGCCGGGTGTCGTGCCGATGATGTTTGTCGAAGTGTTACCCGTTCTTAGTTTAGCGATTTCTTCTTCTTTACGAGCTAGGCTGTCTTGAGTGAGGGTGAGGGCTTGTTTGAGTTCAACATTTTCCTTATTCATTTGGGCGAAAGCTTGGGCGTTCTGGGTAGAAGAGTTCGGTAGGGTGAGAGCAAAATCAATTTTAGCTTTTTCTAAATAAGTTTGCGCTTGAGATAGGTTCGGAGCATCAGGACGTGCGTCGATGTATTTTTGGAAATGGTAGGCTGCGCTGACGGGATCATTCAATTTATCGGCATAGAGAATTCCGATTTCCATGTAAGCTTTTTGCACGTTAGGATTGGATTGAAGAGCTTTTTCGTATTCAGAGATGGCTCCATGGAAGTTGCCGTCTGCGGCTAGTTTAGAGCCTTTGCGAAAGTAAGGATTCCGCTCGTCTTCTGCATCTAGGCCTTGTTGGGGAGGTTGACAGGCCGTGAGAACAAGCAAGGCAATAAGCAAGGTTCCATAAAAGTAATTCTTCATTGATGCAACCCTAGCGGAACGGTGGCGTCCTGCAAGAGATAAGCAACAGGGTGCGGGAGTGCATTATTATTTAGAAGAGAGGAACGAAAAAAGTAGAATTACTCAACTGCGCTGTCAGATACTTGGTGGAGCCATGGGGATTCGAACCCCAGACCCCCACAATGCCATTGTGGTGCTCTACCAACTGAGCTATGACCCCAAGTAAAAAAATGGTGACCCTAACGGGATTTGAACCCGTGTCGCATCCGTGAAAGGGACGTGTCCTAGGCCTCTAGACGATAGGGTCATCGAGAAGGCTGAAAATAAAAGCATAGACTTTATCTCGTGGCAATAGGAATTTAAAAAAATCCTTATTGCGTATTTTGCCCCCTTATAAAATGTTTTGCTATCTGCATATATCGATATATCATGATAGACAGATATGTTCATGAAAACTTTGTTTCACGTCGATGCCAAATCAAAGGCTTTAGTTGAACTGCTTCAGCAGAGGATTCTTATTCTGGACGGAGCTATGGGCACGATGACGCAGCAATTAAAGCTTGATGAGGCGGCTTATCGTGGCGAGCAGTTTAAGGATTGGCCTAAGGATGTTAAAGGTCTAGGAGATCTGCTTAACATAACTCAGCCTCATCATATTGAGGAGATTCACCGGCAGTATCTAGAGGCTGGTGCGGATATTCTGGAAACGAATACCTTTAATGCACAGGCGGTCTCTTTAGCGGATTATGACTTGCAGGACTATGCCTATGAAATAGCTAAAGGTGGAGCTTCTGCCGCACGGCGAGCGGTGGATTCCTTTATCGGCCGTGGGGGTGCGGGTCCGCGTTTCGTGGCTGGCTCGATCGGCCCGACAACGCGCACCGCTTCCATGTCCACAGATGTGAATGATTCTGGGGCGCGTGGAGTGGTGTGGGATGAATTAGTGCCAGCCTATTATGACCAAGCTCGTGGGCTGGTTGATGGAGGTGCAGATATTCTTTTTGTAGAGACTATTTTTGATACGCTGAACGCCAAGGCAGCTTTTTTTGCGATTGAAAAGTTGTTTGATGAGCTGGGCTATCGTTTGCCTTTAATGGCATCGGTTACATTTATTCAGGCGGGGAGTGATCGTGGTGTAACAGGTCAAACAGTGGAGGCCTTCTGGAATTCTATTTCGCATGTTCCCTTAATTTCCGTTGGGATGAACTGTGCCTTAGGTCCGAAGGAGATGAGGGGATTGGTGGATGAACTTTCGAGATTAGTTCCGATTTATGTGAGTGCGCATCCCAATGCAGGTTTGCCAGATCCACTTTCGCCGACGGGTTTCCCAGAGACGCCAGAAAGTCTAGCGCCGCAGTTACGAGACTGGGCGGAAAATGGGTGGTTGAATATTTTGGGAGGTTGTTGTGGAACGACGCCCGATCACATTAAGTCATTAGCAGAAATTGTTAAGGGCTGCCCGCCGCGGCCGTTGCCGCACGTTGAGCCGTGGTTGAGGTTGAGTGGTCTTGATGCGTTGACGGTGCGGCCAGAGACAAATTTTATTAACGTGGGAGAGCGCACGAATGTGACGGGCTCGCCCAAGTTTGCTCAGTTGATCAAGGCGGGAGATTACGAGTCAGGGCTGGCCGTAGCGAAGCAACAGGTGGAGAACGGGGCGCAGGTAATTGATATTAATTTTGATGAGGGGCTGCTGGATTCGGAAGCGGCCATGACGCGGTTTATGAATTTGATTACGGCGGAATCCGATATTGCCCGGGTGCCGATCATGATAGATAGCTCTAAATGGTCTGTGATTGAAGCGGGTTTGAAGTGTATGCAGGGGAAGGGGATCGTGAATTCCATTTCGCTAAAAGAAGGTGAAGAACCATTTCTACGTTATGCAAAATTGGTGCGGCGTTATGGTGCGGCGGTGGTCGTAATGGCGTTTGATGAAAATGGGCAGGCGGACACCTTAGAAAAGAAGAAGGCTATTTGTCGGCGAGCTTATCTTTTATTAACGGAAAAGGTCGGCTTCCCAGCGGAGGATATTATTTTTGACCCGAACGTGTTGACCGTGGCTACGGGGATTGAGGAACATAATAATTACGGGGTGGATTTTATTGATGCCACTCGCTGGATTAAGGAGAACCTTCCTGGTGCTAAGGTCAGTGGGGGGATTAGTAATATCTCTTTCTCGTTTCGTGGAAATAATGTGGTGAGAGAAGCGATGCACTCGGCTTTTCTTTATCATGCAATTGGTGCTGGGTTAGACATGGGTATTGTGAATGCTGGGATGTTAGCGATTTATGAGCAGATTAAGCCTGATTTAAAAGAGCGGGTGGAGGATGTGTTGCTCAACCGGCGTGCGGACTCGACCGAACGTCTAGTGGATTATGCAGAAACGGTGAAGGGTTCTGGGGTAGCTAAGGAAAAAGAGGATGTCTTATGGAGGCGTGAAACGGTGGAAAAGCGCTTAGAGCATGCCTTAGTTAAGGGCATTACGGATTTTATTGATGAGGATGCGGAGGAGGCTCGGACTAAGCTGGGGCGGCCTTTGTTGGTGATTGAAGGACCGTTGATGGACGGGATGAAAGTGGTGGGAGATCTATTTGGAGCAGGAAAAATGTTTTTGCCTCAGGTGGTGAAAAGTGCGCGAGTCATGAAAAAAGCAGTGGCTTATCTCACGCCGTTTATGGAAGAGGAAAAAGCGCGTTCAGGAGCGAGGCAAGCGCAGGGGAAATTTTTAATCGCTACAGTCAAAGGGGACGTGCATGACATCGGCAAGAATATTGTCGGCGTGGTGCTGGCTTGTAATAATTATGAGGTGATCGACTTAGGGGTGATGGTTTCTTGTGATAAAATTTTAGACAAAGCAGCGGAAATAGGTGCGGATGTCATCGGGCTAAGTGGGTTGATCACGCCGTCCCTAGACGAGATGACGCATAATGCACAAGAGATGGAGCGGCGGGGATTAAAGACGCCTTTACTCATCGGGGGAGCCACAACGAGTGCGGCGCACACGGCGATAAAAATAGCGCCTAAATATTCTGGAGTAACGGCTCACGTGACGGATGCTTCTCGCGTGGTGGGGGTAATGAGTCAATTACTCAATCCCGAAACTAAAGATCAGTTTCAGGCAGAGCTTCTTATTAAACAAAAAGAAATGCGTGAGCTGTACGAGAAGCAGAAAACAGAGCAAAAACTTGTCAGTTTAGTGGAGGCACGTAAGCGTAAGCCTGTCTGTGACTGGAGCACGGTAGAGATAGCCCATCCAGAGTGGACGGGGATTCGTAATGTTGAGGTCGAGGTGGAAACGCTTTTACCTTATATAGATTGGTCACCGTTTTTCCATGCTTGGGAGTTGAGAGGACGTTACCCGCAAATATTGGAGGATGAGGTCGTGGGTGAATCAGCTAAGATATTATGGAAAGATTCCCAAGAGTTAATGCAGAGGTTAGTCAAGGAGAAGTGGCTCAAGCCCCGTGGCATGATCGCCATCTTACCTGCACATGCGGTGGGGGATGATATCGAGTGTTATTCAGACGAGTCACGTAATAAAGTGTTAGGAACGATTTGCACCTTGCGCCAACAGATGGACAAGTCGGGAGGGAAACCTAATTTTGCCTTAGCCGATTTCGTAGCACCTAAGGGAAGTGGTCGGCAAGATTATCTGGGAGCTTTTGCGGTAACGGCTGGGAATGGGTTAGATGAAGTGGTGCAGCGTTTTGAGGCGGATCATGATGATTACAGTTCCATTATGGCTAAGGCCTTGGCGGATCGTTTAGCAGAGGCCTTTGCGGAGTATATGCATAAGCAAGTGCGTGACATTTTTGGGTTCGGTAAAGAGGAAAACTTGACGCATGATGATTTGATTAAGGAGAAATATCGCGGGATTCGCCCAGCGCCCGGTTACCCAGCTTGCCCAGATCATACGGAAAAGCCGAAGCTGTTTAAGTTATTAGACATTACGAGCCGAACTGGGATTGAGTTAACCGAGCAGTGCTCAATGACCCCAGCCAGCTCGGTTTGTGGCCTGTATTTTACTCATCCTGAGGCTAAGTATTTTGCCGTTGGGAAAATTCAAAAAGATCAAGTCGAGGAATACGCCCAACGTAAAGGTATGGACGTAGCGGAAGTTGAAAAATGGTTAGGGCCTAACCTGTCCTACGGTTAAGACGAAGTTAGGCAGGAACGCATTTAACGCAATATTATGCAGATTTGAGTAAAAACAATTGACGCAAATGACGCAGAAGTGTTTACTCAATCAATGAAGTTCACCTTTTCAGCTATCGCCTTGTTAGCATTTAGCACACTTTGTTCAAGTTCAGCCACTTACGCTGCTGACAAAGAGCCTGTTAAGATTATTGAAATTAAATTAGAGACGGTAAATTATCCTAAAGAAGTGCTCGCAGGCGGCGGTAATAAGACTTTAGACAAAGATTGGTATCAAATTGAGGTTAAATTCAGCACAGACGAAGAGTTGACCGAAGAATTACAAGTTAAGATATTCATGGAAGGTATCGACTTCATGAAAGAGGACGATTTTGTCACCTTGGTGTGCGAACAAACATTTATCAATGTTCCTGAGGGTAAAGAGCACTATGCGTATGCTTACCTATCACCTGGCTCAGCTCTACGTTACGGTGGAAAAAAGGGTAAAGATGTGAAAGATAGTAATGTGCATGTGGACATTTTAGTGAACGGCAGAAGTGCAGCTAAGCTAGACTTTAAGAAGGGTTCTGAAGACAACTGGCATTCTTCGGGTCTTCAAGTGCCTAGTGTTTTAGTTCCTCTCACCGATTCTCCCTTCTGGCTCTCGCTAGTCCGTAAGGTAAATCAGTCTAAACCTAAAAATTAATTACGGATCGCTCCTCGTGGCCTCACCTAATAAATTCGTAGCCATCGACCTGGGCTCCAGCACATTAAAGCTTGGGGTCTTCCAATATTCACAAGGCTCCCTAACGCTTCTGGACTATTCCATTACGGACATGGGTCTTGATCCTAATAAAGAGCAGGATCGCTATCCGTTTATCACGGAAACCTTGCACCGAGTTTTAGCGGAAAAAGGTATCAAGTCAGAACAAGCTTTTTGCTCCATTTCAGGTCAGTTTGTTTTCACTCGTTTTGTAAAATTACCACCCGTAGCACCAGATCAAATCGATCAGATGGTGGTGTTTGAAGCGCAGCAAAATGTTCCCTTCCCCATCAACGAAGTTGTCTGGGATTATCAGCTACTAGGTGGCAAAGGAGCTAAAGATACGGAAGCAGTCATCGTGGCGGTTAAAAGTGATTTAATTGAGCAGGCCAGCTTAGCTTTTAGCATGCAGCAGCTCTCGCTGACTAAAGTCGATGTAGCGCCTCTAGCCTTAGTGAACGCCTTTCGCTACAACTATGCCGACAACACGGAGTGCGCTCTCATTATTGATATCGGAGCTAAAAGTACGAGCTTAGTATTCATTGAGGGTAGTAAGGTATTTTGTCGCATTATACCGATTGGTGGGCACATGATCTCTCAGAATATTTCTAACGAATTTCAAGAGCCATATATCGCTGCTGAGCTGCTAAAAAAAGGAAAAGGTTTCGTGGGCTTAGGTGGAGCTTATGCTGATCCTGAGGATCAAGCGGCAGCTCGCATCTCAAAAATAGCTCGTAGCGTCTTTTCTAGGTTACATGCTGAAGTAAGCCGCTCGATTAGCTTCTACCGTAACCAACAATCTGGCACGGCTCCGAAAATAATCCTGTTAGCTGGCGGTGCTGCTGCGATGCCATATGCTGATTTATTTTTTAAAGAAAAATTAAATACCCACGTAGAGCTCTTTAACCCCTTTAAAAATATGGGTATTGCGCCAAGCATAGACCGCAACAAGCTGGCGGCTGAAGCCTATCTTTTAGGCGCAGTCAGTGGTCTAGGGTTAAGGGTCATGGATGACGTGCCGATGGAGATTAATCTCGTTCCAACATCTGCTGCTGAAAAACTAAAAAAGAAAGGGCAGATGCCGTACCTGATCGGAGCTGTCGTCGTTTGGTTTTTATTATTTGCTTTAGCAGTTGGAGCCCATTTCATTAAGCTAGCCGTTGTCAGTTCCGAAGCCGATCAAATCAAGCAGGATCTTTCTAATAAAGAGGCGTTAACTGCGGCCATAGAAAAATCATCAAAAACAGTGTCCAAAGAGGGCCAGCGCACGGGAGCTGTTCTCCGGGTTTTAAATCAGCGTGACTATTGGCCCTCACTCTTAGAACAAGTGATAAAAAGCTCAACGCTTTACACGGGGCTGTGGGTCACACAGTTAGACATTACTGCTAATGGCAAGCCAGTAGATTTTCTAGCCATGAGTCAAGTTGCCGCACCAATTAAGGGTAAGCCTACCCCTGCTCAAGCTAGGGCACTGCGACCAAAGCCAGGCGAAAAGGCGGTCATTGTGCAGCAGGATACATTTGAATTAAATCTGCGCGGCTTTTACGAAGCATCACAACCATTTAGCTTACTTAATGATTTTCGGAGATCGCTCGAAGACAGTAAGCTTTTTGAAAAAGTGGAAATTATTTCGCGCGAAAGTTCCGACAATAACGACGCACAAATTGCGCTCCAGTTTTATATTAAGGCCGTTTTCAAGGCTGAGAACAAACCAGATTTACTTCCATGAAAGAGCTACCTAAACACCTGCTCGTTTCCATCATTGCCTTAGTAGTCATCGGACTGCTAGGCGGGGGTGCATGGTTTTGGTCAGCCCAGCTTTTATCTTCTAAGATAAATGAAAAAGCGGCTATTCAAGGTCAGCTCATGGCGCTAGAGAAAAAGGGTATATTTCCGAGCGCACAGAATAAAAAAACTTTAGATGAACAAGCAAAAGAATTAGCTACCTTAAGTGAAGGTATGGAGCCCAGTATTCAGCAAAGAATGGCTCTATTTAAGGATGTTCGCACGGTCGATGACGCTGGGCTGATGAAGGGCCTTGGCCCGGACGAATGGAAAAAACTATTTGAAGAAAAACGCAACGCTCTTCGTAAAATGGCTGAGGATAAAAAAGTCAAAATCCCAGACGATTTTAATTTCGGTTTTAGCAGCTACGTCTTAGCGGCCCCACGTCTAGAGCATACCTTAGATCTCGGAGTGCAACTGATGGCAGTCCAAGAATTTTCTAAAGCATTGATTCAATCTGGAGCGCAGGAGCTTCTCTTAGTTCGCCGTGCTATGGTGGAGAATAAGGAAGCTGAATCTCGTTCTACTACATCAAGAACCTCTAGCTCAGGAAATGAGGAGGCCGTAGAAGCTCGTGTCGTCACAGAGCCTAATGGTGTTTACCGTGTCATACCTTTTGAGATTGTTTTCAAAGCCTCGCCGCAGTCTTTAGTTACCCTCTTAAATACGTTAGGTTCTTCGCCCTTCTTATTTGTTACAAAAAATCTTGTTTTAGAAAATGAAAAGACCACGGTGCCAAAACGCTCTGAGGTAATGGATGCGGCTAGTGCTGGGGCCACTACCAGCGGCGCAGAGGCTAAGCCCACAACTAAAGTATTAATCCCAGTGGTGGGACAGGAATTGGTCACAGTCCGCCTCAGGATTGACCTCATTGATTTCTTGCCGCCAACAAAATCTCAGGTTGTTCCGAAAAAAACCTAAGCCTTTGCCACTATGAAAAATACGCAATTGCAACTTGAGCAGAAGATCCTAGCCGGAGCCTTAATCATTTGTGGCTTAGGAGCTGTCGCCTTAGCCTTTACCCTGCCAACTACGAGTGAGTCGGCTGTTGCTGCTGCGGGCAAGTCAGCGGCTGAGCTTGAGCTTACTCCCTTGGCGGCTTTGATGGAACGTTTTTCTAAGCCCGTTGTCGTGACAAAGCCAGGTGAAAATCAGCCTGTTTTTATTTCCCGTATGATAGGTTATTATCCTGCTAATGGAAAAATTGAACCCGT
The DNA here is from genome assembly GCA_034440395.1 of Blastochloris sp. Taxonomy (GTDB): domain Bacteria; phylum Verrucomicrobiota; class Verrucomicrobiia; order Methylacidiphilales; family JAAUTS01; genus JAAUTS01. Next base: position 17,423 of record JAWXBW010000039.1, read on the forward strand.
CGATAAAACAAAGGAGCTTCCTGGAGTAGGCATCACGCCGCTGTGGCTTTTAGGATACGGTTTAGGGATTGACGACATGTCCGTGCGTGATGCGGATCCTGATGTGGACGGCTTCTCTAACCTAGAGGAGTATCAAGGATTAACTGATCCAACGGATAAATTAAGTCGTCCACCCATCATCACAAAGTTGCGGGTTAAAAAGTTTACGGCCATACCCTTTAGCTTGGAGTTCCGAGGGCTAACCCAAGGAGCAGAGAATATTTTTTCTTATCAGTTATCTTTCAAAGGTAAGTCTAGACTGCTCAAAGAAAACGATATTATCGAGGGTTATCGCATCGGCAAATATCAAAAAAAGGAAGTTGAGAAATTTAATGAAAAAACTAACTCTAAAGAAGTTATTGATGTTTCTGAACTTGAAGTGACCTTTTTAAAATTAAATGAAACGTTAACTCTAGTTTTACGCAAGACTCAGGAGTCGGATGAAAGCACGGTAGATCTAGTTCTCCAAATACCAGAGGTTAAAGTGGAACCTTCTACGGTTAAACGAGGGGATAATTTTAAGATTTTGGGGACAGAATACCAACTGGTCAAAGCTGGACCAGAAGGTGCAGTGATAAGGCCCGCAGGAGAAAACGATCCCCAAAAATTAATCAAAGTGCCTATGTTAGGCGCAAACGTATCTACATTATCTCCTTGACCTACCATTTTACTGCATTATATATAAAAAACGCTTAGAAAATATCATGAAATCACTTATTACAATTAAAGCGAATTATTCGGGATTTTTTTTAGCCATAGTCATGACAGTGATTATGGCGATGAACCTATCTGCTCAAGACAGCGCTATGACGGTGGCTGAAGGCAAAAATGCGGATACAGAATCGATCAAACGTCTGGAAAAGTCGCTACTCTACAACAAGCAAATCGAGGAAGCCTCTAAGCTGCTGGCGGCAGGTGAGTTAAAGTCGGCACGGGATCGTTTTAAGTCAGTTATGGATTCTACGGAACAAGAACCCGTTTTCAGAGAAACAAATTTATTGGCACGCCGAGGCGTAGCTACGGTGCTTGCACAAAATGCAGCAATTGCAGAAACAGCTAAAGACTATGCTGCTGCGAGAGCCTCCATTGAGGAGGCATTAACCCTTGATCCTTCTAATGTTTCTTATCAACAAACACTATCACGTTTGAAGCCCCTGACTAAAAGTTTAAGTGAAAAGTTTGATAATAATGCAGCCGTAACACCAGAGCTCCAAGAAAAGGTAGGGACTATTCAAAAGCTCATGTTTGAGGGTGATGCCTTCATGCAGACGGGACAGTATCAACGTGCGATTGGCCGTTATAAAGAAATCGTTTCGATTGATCCGTATAATGACAACGCTCGCAAGAGGATTGAAAAAGTAGAGAAATTAAAATACAAAGCATCGACAATGCGGCGCGACGCCCGGCGCGAGAATGCTTTGAACGACGTGACTAGAGATTGGGCGACAACTCCTGCCATCCGTAAGCCGATGGAAGTGGCGACATCTGGACAGACGAATCAAGATGCAGGTTCGCTAAAAATCCTAGATAAATTAGAAGCGATTCGCATTCCGGAATTGAATTTTAGTGAAGTTGACATAGCTGACGCCGTTAAGTTCCTCGAAGAACAAAGCAAGGCACTAGATCCTGAGAAAAAAGGAATCAACTTTGTTCTAAAAGCTGAATCTACCGTGGCCGCTGTGACAACACCCGTTAGAGGTAGTGAACCAGCCGCCGCACCAGCCCCCGTTGCTTCCCGGGCTTTGACCTTAAGCCTGAAAGATGTTCCCTTGATTGAAGTCCTGAATTTCATCAAGTCATTGACTAATCTCCAATATAAGGTCGATCAATATGCGGTTTATCTCTTCCCCAGTAACGAGACAAGCGATGTTTTCTTAATTAAAAACTTCTCTGTGCCGCCAACATTTTTCCCGAACTCTGTTAGAGAAACGAATACGGCCAAAGGTGATTTTACGACAAGGACGGTAGAAATTGCCACGGTTCCAGTTAAAGAAGAATTGGAAAAGAAAGGTGTAAAGTTTGCCAGTGGTGCCAGTGCAGCTTACTTGCCCCGGACTGCTAAAATGGTGGTTAAAAACACCCTCGAACAACTTAATTTGATCGATCAGCTTTTGTCCCGTGAAGTGAATCAAACGAAGCAAATTGAAGTTGAAACCAAGTTTATCGAATTTTCAGATGATAAGCTCAAGGAGCTTACTTCCAACTTCCGTGTCAACGGTCCTGCCATACCCAGCATTGCGGGTCTGCCTGAGGCTTTTGGATTACTTCCTAATAATACAACCAAACTTAATCCGGGAATTACACCAAACAATGGAACCACGCCAGACGCTGGATTTGGTGAGGTTGAATTTCAGAATATAGCCAATGTGAGTTCGAGCACAGCATTAAGAACGTCTGGAAGCTTGTCTCCCAATTCTTTAGACGGCATTTTAGGCTTAGGTCAAAACCGTGCGGCAAATCAGATTGGGGTGAGTGGTATTATCGGCGGTAGCGGTGCGAGGCTTCTAATTACAGCATTAGAATCGACTTTAGGTTCTGACTTAATGTCGGCACCCAAGCTAACGCTAATCAATGGTCAAAAATCAAAAATTAGAATAGCTCGTGAGCTACTATATCCAACGGAATATGATGCACCTAAAATTATCCAAGGAACTAGTACTAGCGGAGACACTACTCCACCTTCAACTGCTGTGCCCTCCAATCCCACAGCATTTGAAACTAGGGATGTTGGGGTTACTTTAGAAGTTAAGGCAACCGCCACCTCGGACAGACGTATTGATCTTGAGCTTAAGCCAGAAGTTACAGAATTTCAAGGTTTCATCAACTACGGTGGTGATATTAATCAGCTGGTAAGTGGAGACGCTGCCGCGCCTCTGGAGCCAACGTTGATAGCTGAAGGTGTTGCATTAGCACCCGTCTTTGCCATACGTAGAGCGGAAACCAAGCTGCAAGTTATTGATGGTCGCACTGTGGTAATGGGCGGATTTATCCGCGAAGACAAACAACAGATTGATGACAAAGTGCCTATCTTGGGCGACATTCCTCTCGTGGGAAGATTGTTCCGTAGTAAGGTGGATAAGTCCGTTAAACGTAATTTAATCATGCTAGTTACGGCGCGCATGATGAGACCTGATGGCACTCCAGAATTTTTAACTGAGGGCGAACGTGAAGCCTTTGAGGTGACGGTGTTACCACAGGAACAGGCAAAGTAAGCGGAGCATATTATGAATTTACCATTAATGATGATGAAATCTTTAAAAATGAATCTTAAGTGCGTGCTATTAATAGGTCTTGTTTGTGCAACAAGCACAACAGATATGTTTGCCCAAACAGAATCTGATTCTATTATTCAAAAAGAAGTACTAAGAAGGCAAGAGCTTGTTCTGAGAGCTTTGAAAGAGTTGGATGAAGCTCAACAAATGGCTGGTTCAGGTAAAGAAGAAGAAGCTAGAAAAGTAGTTCTTGGTATTTTGGAAGTTATTCCTAACACGGGTGAGGGAGTTCCTGTCTATCAGAAAGCCGCAACTATAATGGCAACTCTGGAGTATAAGGCGGCGCTTAAAAAATTTGGTGAAAAAGATTATTTCGAAGCAAGGAAGTTGGCTCAATCCTCCATTAAGTATCGACCAAGCAGAGAGGCAAGCAATCTTCTGGCTAACTGCAACGCCATCTTAGGGATTAAAAAGGGAGATAAGCCTGAAAATCCAGCCGTTGACGCCAAATTTATTTCAAGTCTTAAAAAAGTGGAAGACCACATAGCATTGTCTCAAAAGCTAACCGCAACAGGTCAGTACGATTTAGCAGAAAAGGAGTTAGAGCAAGCCTTGGCTTTAGATCCCTATAACAAAGTCGCTGCGGTACAACAAGAAAAACTCTATAAGAAGATGGGCAAAAGCCTTAATATTGCTCAGAAATCAAGTCGCCAAGAAGCGCTTACCAAAACAAGAGAAGGTTGGAGCGAAATTTATGCGGTAGATACAAAGCTTCCCGGCACCCAAGTAGAAGCTATTCCAATTAAAGGCAAGTTAAACTTCCAAGTTAGCCAGAAATTACAATCCCTCATTATTGATGAAGTTAATTTTGAAAATGCCACGATCGATGATGCCGCTCAATTTTTGACGGCTAAGACAAGAGCAGTGGATGATTCAGGAGCTGGTATCAGTTTTATTATTAAGAATGAAAAAGCACGGGCGGATGCGAAGCCTTTTAGTTTGCGTTTAAATAATGTGCCAGCGGGTGAGGTCTTACGTTACATCTGCAACATAGCAGGGGTTAAATACAAGGTGGAAGAATTCGCAGTTTTTATTGTACCACTCAGTGACGGCGATGATGCTGTCATGATTACGAGAGAGTTCCCTGTGAGAGACACCTTTTTTGATGCGATAAATGTGGGAACTGCTGACGCTCCCGCAGGAGGTGCCAGAGCCCGGCGTCCACGCACAGCGGCTGCTGATATAAAAACTGAGGATCCTATTCGTAAAAGTTTAGTGGATCGCGGAGTGCAGTTTCCCACTGGATCTGCGGCCATTTATAATCGGGCTACAGGCACTCTAACTATAAAGAATACGCAAGATCAAGTTGATCTAGTCGAGGAACTGGTTACGATCGACCAAGGTGAAACATTACTTGTTAGAGTTGAAACCAAACTGATTGAGATTAACCAAATAGATTTAGATTCTCTAGCCTTTAATTATAATCTGGCAGGTTCCTATCCGTTAGGTGTCAGCGGCACTCAAATAGCAGGCGGTGCTGTAAGCACGGGGACAGCACTTTTAGGTGCAAAAGGCGTAAAACCAGCTGATGGACTTAATACCGTAATGACGCAGAGAGAGGGGTTGGATTCGGCAAGTAATCCGCGTACTGCGAACGCTGTGCCCAATAGGTTAGGTATAAGTGGAGCCATAGATGGAAACGCTTTTCGTGCCCTCATGGAAGCACTAAGTCAAAAAACAAGCACAGATTTAATGACGGCTCCAGCTGTTTTAGTGAATGACGGTCAACAAGCGAATATTTTAGTGGCTAGGCAATTTTTTTATCCTACAACTTTTGAGCAAGCAGATGCAAGTGTTACTGTTGCTCAAAACATTGTTGGTAACATTTTAATAGGATTCGATGAAAGAACAGTAATTTCCACTTTAGTTATTCCTTCGTGGCCAAGCGAGTTTGTTGCGCGTAATGTCGGGGTGAGTATGGTTGTTCAGCCGAGAATTACGGTTGATCGTCAGCGAGTATTTTTAACCTTAAAACCTGAGATAACGGAGTTTGATGGATTTATCAACTACGGCTCGTCAGTGAATGCGCTCAATAATGATGGTGAAAGCACAGTCATTACTCCCAACACTATCAACCAACCTGTCTTCACCACGCGTACAGTTGATAATGCCCAGCTAGAAATTCAAGATGGTTATACGATGGTCTTGGGCGGATTAATACGGGAAGACATTTCTACGGTCGATGATAAAGTACCTATCTTAGGGGATATCCCAATCATAGGTCGCCTCTTCCGCAGTAAAGCGGAGCAAGCAATTAAGAAGAATATGTTAATCTTTGTTACGGTGCGAATTCTTCGTCCTGATGGAGAACCCTACAACATCGATACGGCACCAGCAATCGCAACGGGCAATTAAGCTCGCTAGAGCGGGACTATTTTTAAGTTCTGAGTTCTAGTTGAGACGGCGATGCCAAATCGTCGTGCTATCAACCATACTCTTCTAGGCTCTCTGCGTCCTATGGGTTCCCTTGTAGGACGTGGAAACGTTTAGGGTGATATACACTATTCCTACGCGCTAGATGTGAGTGCTAGGAAGATAGCGATTGAATATCTTGGACTAATTGCTTTTGTAATTCCAAAACATTCGAGAATTTTTTTTCATTGCGGATAAAGCGAATAAATTCTAACTCCACTTCTTGTCCATAAAGATCCCCTGAGAAGTTAAGAAGGTGAGCCTCAATTGTTGTGCGAGCTTGATCGGCCACGGTTGGCCGTTGTCCGATGTTGATGGCAGCAATGTAGGATTTACCATCTGCACAGTGTGCCTTACCCGCATACACACCGTGGGGCACGAGTAGGCCATCTTCGGTGCTGAGGTTAAGGGTAGGGAATCCTAGTTGACGTCCTAATTTTTCTCCTTCGACAACTTGTCCTAAAATACTGTAAGGGCGGCCTAAGAGATTCTGAGCTAAGTCGAAACTTCTTTCTGATAGAAGTCTGCGAATGCGACTGCTGCTGATGGGTTGGTTATCTTGCTGGAGCGAAGTGACAATGAGTACTTCAATGTTTAAGGACTGAGCCCATTTTTGAATTAATTCAGGATTACCTTGGCGTTGGTTTCCGAAACGAAAATTTTGGCCGATGCGAATTTTAGTAAGTCCGGGAAGCGCATCACCTATTTCTTGCAGAAAGGTTTCAGCGGAGGTCTTGGCGAGCTCTAAATTAAAGGGTAGAAGGATCAAATGACGCATGCCCCACTGATGCAGGATTTTTTGTTTATGAGGTAATCCTGTGATAAGTTTAATTGGAGCGTCTTTAAATAGGATAGATTGGGGGTGTTGCTGAAAACTAAGAACAGCTGAATGGGTTAAGTCCTGCGGAGTTCTTTGGCCTAGAATAACTTCACGGTGGCCAAGATGTAGGCCATCGAAAAAGCCTAAAGCCAACTCTCTAATTTCCGCTTTTTGAGAGGCTTCGCTCAGGCTTTGGTAGGCGAACATGAAGGAGGTTTGTTGCTAGTGTTACTGAACGGCACACACCATTTATTGGCGCCGTATTTGGGACACTTCTGCCATGCTAAGAATGTGGGGAATAAGCTCGCCAGCATGTTCGTAGCGGCCGAGTTGCTCCCAACTTAAGGCTTTTTCTAATAAAAAATTACCGGAGCGCGTTCTGGCTAGTTGACTGAGGTGTCCTCCGCAGCCCAGTTTGGCTCCGATGTCATGGCAGTAGGTGCGAACGTAGAAGCCTTTACTGCACTTGATTTCAAAACGGATATTGGGTAGGGCAATGTCGAGCAGCTTGTAGTAGAAGACGTGGACAAAGCGGGGCTCACGTTCGACGGTTTTACCTTCCCGGGCGAGTTTGTAGAGGGGCACGCCGTCTTTTTTAAGGGCAGAGACCATGGGCGGGATTTGGTAGAAATCACCCTGAAAAGAGTCGAAGGTGGCTCTTAATTCTTGCTCGGTAAGGGGAGGGACTTCGTGGGTAGTGAGAACGGCACCTTGGGCATCTTGGCTGTCAGTGGTAGATCCAAGGGTAAGGGTGCCTTGGTACTGCTTGTCTTCAGCCATAAGGAGGTCTTGCACTTTGGTGGCTTTACCGATAACGAGCATGAGGAGGCCCGTAGCCATGGGGTCTAGGGTGCCGCAATGTCCTACTTTTTTAAATTTAAAACGGCGCCGCACGAAGTCCACCACATCGTGGGAAGTGCAGCCTTGGGGTTTGTTGACTAAGAGAACGCCGTCAATAGAAGTTTCCATAAAAGTTAGAAAAAAAGGATGGTTTAAATTTTCAGTTTTAAGAGGGTAGCTTTTTTAAGGCAGCTCGAATTTCTGCTAGGACACTTTCTTTATGCCCGGCGGCACCAGAGGGGAAGTTAATGCCAGCAGCTCCTGGATGACCGCCGCCACCAAAGGAGGAAGCTATTTGGCTCATATTGATTTTACCCTTGGAGCGCAGACTGACTTTGAGAGAGCCGTCGGATTTGATTTCAAATAGGGCACCAGCTTCGATGCTGTTGACACTGAGAGAGGTTTCAACGATTCCTTCAGTGTCTTCTGGTTTGGCTCCTGTTTGGGTAAACATTTCTGGGGTGAGGGTATAGTAGGCTAAAGTGTGGTTGCACTCAGTTTTCAGGGATTCGTAAGCCAAGCGAAGGAGAGCAAAGCGTTGGGGTGACATGGATTGGTAGCAGAGTCTGGAGAGCTCGGCAGTGTCAGCGCCAGCTGTGCTTAAGTCTGCCGCTTGTCGGAAGGTGGCGGCTGTCGTGCCACGGTAGCGGAAGGAGCCAGTGTCTGTGCTCAGGCCGACAAAAAGGCAGGATGCCGCGTCAGCGTGGAGCGGCCATTGGCAGGTCTGGATTAAGTCGATTACAAGGGAGGCAGTAGCAGGGACGTCGGGATTGATATGGTTGATTTTACCGTAAAGGGTATTGCTGATGTGATGGTCAAGGTTGATATCTACTTTTTTTTCCCAAGCAAGGAAGTTGGAGCCCAGCCTTTCCTCAGTTGAGGTATCCAGACTCACAATGAGGTCGTGTAGAGGTGCTAGGCGGGGAGTTTTTTCAATAAGTGCCGAGCCAGGTAGGAATCGATACATGTCAAGGAGCCCATCTTGGTTGTAGATGGTTACCTTTACGCCGAGGTGTCGCAGCGTGAGGCCGAGCCCTAGGGCACTGCCGTAGGCGTCACCATCTGGTCTCATGTGACTGAAAACAGCTACCGATGAGGCGGCACTGATTTGTGTCCCGAGAGATTGAAGGGATGGGGGTAAGACTTGCATGAAAAGAGCGAAGGTAGGCTGTTCTGGGAAAACTGTCAGCAATCTTTTATAAAGTGGTCGAAAGGCTCAGCGGATTAAATCACAACTAAAAATCCCAAATTCAAATCGAGCCCCTTAATCCAGAGCAATGTCAGGCTTAGTCATCCAATAAAAACGTAAAGCGAGACCTCCGAGGTGGACGGTATCGCCTTCATGAAGTTCTTGTGGTTCGCTGATGCGTTGCCCGTTGATGAAGGTGCCGTTGAGTGATTGGAGATCGGTCAGGAATACCTTTTGTCCACGCACTTCAAATACGCAGTGGTTAGAGGATACGGAATCTACGGTAAAGCAGAGTTCATTATGGGGCGCTCTGCCGGTAGTAGTTTTAGAAAGTTTTAAAGAATGTGATAGGGGTTCACCTTGTAAATTAAACTGAATAAGTTTGGGTGCGCTTTGGCTTAAGGCACTCGAGGTTTTGTGAATCGTGGGCAGAGGGATCATGCGTGTCTTAAATTTTTCATCCGCTCTACGCGCAGACTCCATCAAGAGATGTTCGCAACTACAGTGAATAGTGCGCTTAGTGGCTAAGAGCAAATCAGTGAGAGAAGCCTCACCTGACTCAAGTTCTAACATTTTATAAACAGCCTCCTCTCCAGAGCGAGTGACGAATTCAGCATGATGTACCTGCCCCTCTTGCAGCCATAATTTACCTACGTCGCCTTCACGGTTAAATAAAACGCAGCCCGTTTTTCTGGAGATGAGGCAAAGATGTAAAATTTCAGCGAGATTCATGGATTCGGTTTAAAAGACTGGATAGCAATACTACATACTAGAGTAGTTATCAGGTAGAATAAATTAAATAATGAAGGAGTAAGTAAAAAAGAAGCAAAATCTCTGGATTGAAATAGGGTAGGAAAGAAAGAAAACTAATCATTTTGTAAATAAACTGAGCAACTTTTAGTTGCAACTATACTTATATCGGGCATTTTAAAAAGTAGGAATGCAGTCCTCTATTTATGGCATCTAACTTTTTAGGTCTTTTTGGTAAAAAAAAGGAAGAAGTACTTGCACCGCAAGCTTCTCCAACTCTGTCAGCACCCGTTGAGGAGGCGAAGCCCAAGTCACCGCCTTCAGGCCTTATAGGCTTACCGCAAGGTCGTAAAAGGGTAACCCAACGTCTTTCTCTCAAAGGTTTGCAGGAGTCGGGTAAAATTGCGCCAGACCCGACGAAAATTCAGCTCCCTAGTGCGGTAGCGCCAGCTAGAGCAGTCCCTGAGCCAGTTGAAGTAGATGGAACCGTTGATATTCCTTTTTCCATTATTTTAAATAGTATTCCTGAACAGCTTTTAGTCGCTGATCATGCCACCTTACTAGTCCATCCTGAGGTTATGGTGCAAATAGGCCTTCCTCTCTCCCATGTGTTAAGTATGCTACCTTCGGGCAAATTAGAATTTTCTTTATCTGATTTAGTCGGAGCAATTCCAGCGGGCTTTGTTCAACCTTTAGAAAATATTCCAGATTATGCTCAAACTCCTATCTCCCTGCCATTAGCTGAAGTTTTTCGGAGAATACCTCCTCATCTCCTTGCCCTACGATCTGACCAACGCCCTGTGGACGCCGCAGTTAAAAACATGGTCGATCCTTTTTCAAAAGAAGCTCTTGAAAAAGCTCAAGCAGTAGCGAAAGAGAAAGCGGTCGAAGCTGATACCCAATTTGCGGTGGAGGCTGAGCCAGCTCCTGAATTGAATCCTGAACCGATTCCTGAGTTGGTCATGGAAGAGTCCGTGCCAGAGTATGCACCCATCCCAGAGTATAGGGCTCCTAGTTTTGAAGCTCCAGTTGAGCCTGATTTCGACCCTGTCATGTTAGCAGAGGCTGAAGCAGCCTTAGCCGCCGTCGAAGCTAGAAAAGCTGGGGTGGAATTACCTGACGTGTACGACCCTATTTTACCTCCGCCACCCGCATACTCTGCGACTTACCAGCAGGAAGAAGCCCATCAGGAAACTCCCATCAGTGAGCCTAGTGCAGAGGCTAACGCATGGGCTTTCCCTGTTTCCGGCCAAGCGGAAGAGGCTGCAGCTGACTCAGAGCCAGAGATGGATCCTGCTCTAGTGGAGTGGGCGCGTAAGATGGCTCAGGAAGAAAGCGCAGCTCAGTCGGGAGAGCCGCAGCTTTCAGAACCAGAACTTCCCCCTTACGGAGAAGAGGAAACCAATCTCGGGAATGATTTAAACTCTAGCCTAGCACAAGAAGAGGCTGTAGATCCTGATGATGTAGTCCCTCCGCCAACGCCAGCCCCAGGGGCATTTGAAGTTAATAAAATCGGCATGTTTGATGCCCTCAACGCTCCAACGCGACCCATCCGTAAACCCAAGAATCAACCACAGCCTCCTGAAATTAAAGGCTTCGGCTCATTTAACATAGTTGAAAAATCTCAAGAAATTGTGACCCCCGTACCGAGCTACACGGATCCCTCTGCTCTACCCGAAGAGTTTGATCAAGCCACTCCTGAGCTTGAGCCTGAACCTGAAGATAGTACACAAATGGAGCCAGTTGGATCCATCAATTTTTCAGCCCCAGCGTCGAGTGCCCCTCTCTTGTCACCCCGGATACGCCTTTCTCCCACGATTAATAGGTATTTAAGTTTAGACGAAAATGCAGAAATTTCATTTGCAGACGTTATGAACCATGTGCGTCGCTGGCCTGGCGTCTCAGGCTGTGTCATCACAGGTAAGGACGGTCTCCCGATAAGTGCCGTGGTGGATGATGTTCTATTTTCAAAGTCCCTATCTGCTTTTGCCCCTAAAATCGTAGCAAGAGTAAGTGAGCTTTTTGTTGATTTAGGTATGCCTGAGGTTCAAGAAATCCATGTTCCTATGGATGATGTAAGCACCTTTCTGTTCCGTGAGGCTGATGTTTATTTCATTCTTCTTTACAAAGAGGCCTCTTTGCCACAGTGGTATAGGAAGGTGATCAAGGCAGTGCTAGAGGAAATAGCAACACGCCACAAATAAAGATTTAATCCAGTAACTCATTATGGCCTTTATCAATTATTCTAAAAGAGAAATACAGCTAAAAATAGTTTACTACGGCTGTGCGCTTTGCGGTAAGACGACTAACTTAATTAAGCTGCATTCGGGTATTAACAGTACCCAAAAAGGTGAGTTAGTCTCGCTGGCTACGGACGCTGACCGCACGCTTTTCTTTGACTTCTTAAGCTTAAGTACCCAGACCTTACCTGGTTTCGATACGCGCTTCCAGCTTTACACTGTTCCTGGCCAGCCCGTTTACAATACAACACGCCAGCTTGTCCTGAAAGGCGTGGACGGGATCGTTTTTGTCGTGGACTCCCACTGGGACAAGATGGAAGAAAACGTAGAATCCTTTGCTAACCTGCAAGAAAACTTAATCGAGAACCATCTGAGCATGGCGCAAATCCCTTATGTTATTCAGTATAACAAAAGAGATATCGAAAATCCTGCCCCATTAGAATATCTTGAATTCACCTTTAATAATCGCGCAACTCAATCCCTTACCTTTGAAGCGTCCGCTTACACGGGCGAAGGCGTTCTGGACACTTTAAATGGGGTTGCTAGACTACTTTTAGCGAAGTACTCCAAATCCGCAGGCAACAAAGCTACTAAACAATAAGAAATTGATAGGATCATTATGACAGGTATAGGAATGCTTTCGGTTGAAGATCAAATGGCGATAGAAAGCCATATCAAGGATTTTCTAGTTAAATCAGAGTCCCAATGGGGTGCTTTGGTCGATCGTGGAGGAAACCTCTTTGCTGAAAATGGGGATATAGGCCAAGTGGATTTAATGATCATGTGTGCTCTAGCGGCAGGTTCTTTTGCAGCAACTAAGGAATTAGCTAAACGTCTAGGTGAGGGAGAGTTTACGGCTCTTTACCATGAGGGTAGCAACATGAGCATTTTGATGACTTCGCTTCATTTTGATTGTCTCTTGATCACGGTTTTCACAGGTAACACGAATATCGGACTTGTCCGTTTCTATGCTCAACAAACTGCTGGCACGCTTAATCAGTGCCTGCTTTCAGCCAGTGAAAGTGCAGCGAATGCAGAGCCCCTCCTACTTGACGCCGAGTATTCTGGTGATCAAAATATTATCAGCTAAGACTGTGCATGTTTCTGCATGTCTGACCCGTCTAAGTGCTTGATCCTATGACACGAAATGCTACGACTTTTCCTGATCAGGATGTGAAAGTTAAGCAGAAGGAAAAATTCGGACTAGACAAAGGCTGGTGCGTTATCGTCTGGAATGATCACATTAATACCATGACCTATGTGGCGCACGTTTTCCGAAAAGTATTAGGGTTTAATAAGTCCAAGGCTAAATCGCACATGATGGAAGTTCATGTCCAAGGGAAAAGCTGCGTCGCTAAAGAGAACCGGGAAAAGGCGGAACTCTATTGGGAACAGCTCCAAGCCTACGGCTTGCGCACGACGCTGGAGAAGGGGGACTAGTGAACATAACCAAATCTGGGCGATCCCTGCTGATCCATTTACATGAGAGTGAGAGGGAGCTATTATCCATCATTTTCTGTCGGCTCGAACAGCAATACAAACTATCAGGGGCTGAGTGGGAAGATTCTCTCCAGAAGCTTTGGATGCCAGCAGACTTAATCACAGCTGGTGGGTACGAGGAAGAACGGGAGTATTGGGAAGAGCACCGAGCCGAACTTTCATCGGAGCGAGCCAAGCTCAGCTTCACTTGGGCTAAGAGTCTAGACGAATTACGTAGTCTAAAAAATATTCAATGGAGAATTGAGCCTGAACAGGTCGAGAACCTTTTAAAAATTCTTAATGACTATCGACTGTGGACGGCGTGCTTGAAGGGCTTGACGGAGCAGGACATGCAGGATTTTGACCAATCCGTAGAAAAATCTCATAAACAACAAGCCCTACTAGAGGTTAACTTTTTAGCAGCGTTGATTGAGTTTATTTTACATGTTGATGGGTGACTTCAAGCACATTTCAAGTCAAGCGCTGGGGAAAGGCAGAAATAAATCAGAGATGGAATATGGGCCCGCTGGGATTTGAACCCAGAACCAAGGGATTATGAGTCCCCTGCTCTAACCGTTGAGCTACAGGCCCCGTTGAACAAAGGTACGTTGTTTCTCAGAGTTCGTCTAGATTTTATGATTTTTAAGAGAGAATTAAAGCTAACGGTATTGGCTGGATAACATTAATTTTAGGAGTAAGTTACAGATATGCAGTTTCTTTTTCTATGTTTCATCCTTTGTCTGGCTGGGTCTGTGGCGCAAGCTGGAGATCTAGAAGAGAAATGGACTAATGATGTTAAGAAAGCGCAATCTTCCTTAGCTAATCCTGACGGTAAAACCAGTTCTCTCGGCACGAAAGACTTTCAAACTAAGAAATTTGATTTGAAAACGTTTAGCGGATTTCAAGGAGCAGGAATAGAAAAGAAGCCTTTTGCTACGAAGGACTTTAATTCAGGTTTGGTAAATAGCACATGGCAATCAAAGGCTTTCAGTACGAAGACTGCAACGCAATTTTCCCAACAAAGTTCCTTGGTTAAAAATGACCAAAACGCCTTTATTAAAAACTCCAACTTCAATCAACAGCGCTTCGGTAACGACAAAACGGCACGGGAGGATGGGATCAAATCTTTGCTAGAAAAAGAACAATCGATTTTACAGGACATGCGTTACCAAGGGCCTGAGGCAAAAAAAATCAGTGAAGAGATGAAAATTATCAACGACACGTTGAAGAATAAGAAAGACCTCAAAGATCACAAAATCTCTATCGGAGAGATTAAAGATATTTTGAACAAAGAATAGTTAAAGCCAGCTAAGGAATCAGTTGAAAATTAGTTGTAGCGGTGACTTCAGGGTAATTCGCTAGGATCATTTGCACTGTGTAGGATCCTGGAGGCATTTTATCTTTAATTAATTCTAAAGGTAAAAAATCGATAAAGGTAATGCTCTCACCTCCGTTCACGAAACTAAGGCCTTCTGTTTGCACATACATTTTGTCCGCAGACCAAAGATAAACGAGGCGACCATCGGAAGAGTTCACAGCTATGTCGTAACGCTGTGCATCAGGGAATGAGAGTGTGACTTTTTTCTTAGAAGTATTTTTGATTTTAAAGGAGATTTTAATCTGATTCGGAGCGGCACCTTCAGCAACTTGGCCTGAGATGGAGAGGGATTTAGGCTCGACGGAGAGCTCGGCAGAAAAATCCTTAATATTGACTTCGTTAGCACGCTGTACTCGCTCGGGATCGCCCGCAAAGATACTGTAGCGCTTACCGGGCGGATTGACAAATTTGTCAGGAAGCGTCTGTTTGCTTGGATTAATGTCGGAGGCACTTGCTGCGGTGACAACTAAACAAAATAGGGGAAAAGCCATTAAAATTTTCATCAAGCTTTAGACTAGTGCTTTAGCAGATTCATTCAATCTTTTTGCTTTTATTGTTTGAGTAGTCTATAAAGTGAGTATGCGCTTCTTTTTTATCAAATTCCTTCTCCTCGTTCTATTGCTAAGTCCTGCCTTAGCGGGTGGTTCTAAATCAGGCTTTACGTTCAAAATTTATATGCAAGCTGGCTTAGGGACGACTCCAAATCAAACCGTACCAATGGCTTTAAGAGATCCCGATCAAACGATCTCCGTGAATAAATTCGCTGTGTTAGGGGAAAAACATGTGGCTAGCTTATTACGGTTACCTGATGGCGGCACCCTCGTGACGATGACAGAGACTGGTTCCAAAATCTTAGAAACTGAGACAACGAACCGAATGGGTGCTATAATGGTGGTGCTTTGCAATGGGCGGCTTATTTATGCACCTGAAGTTGATTCTGCTATTAGGAGTGGTAAGCTTTTACTTCCTCCAGGATTAATCGAAGAGGATTACACTCTGTTTAAGCGTTATGCCGTGAAGCGTGAAAAACAGTAAAGTGTGATTAATTTTTCTAGCAAGCTGACTGAAGCTGTTTCATTATTATAATTATGACGACGTACGCACAACCTGAAATTTTAGTGGATATTGAGTGGTTAGAAAAACATCTCGATGACCCTAGCATCCGTGTGATTGAAAGTAACGAGGATGTGTTACTTTACGACACAGGCCATATCCGTAACGCCGTCCACATCGACTGGCGCTCGGATCTACAGGATGATCTCATCCGTGATTATATTAGCCCTGAGAAGTTTGCTGCCCTCTGCTCTCGTAACGGCATCACCCCCGAAACTACCTGCGTTTTCTATGGGGATAAATCAAATTGGTGGGCCGCTTATGCGCTGTGGGCATTTCGGTTGTTTGGTCACACGAAAGTGAAGCTTGTCAACGGAGGCAGGGATCGTTGGAAGGCCTCAGGTAAAACTTTCACGAAGGACAAGCCGCATTTCCCTGCGACCAACTATCCCATTCCAAGTAAGCGTTATGACAACGACATCCGCGCTTTTTATCTGGATACCTTAGCGCACAGTAAAGCGGCCAAGCCTTTGATAGATGTGCGTTCACCTGGTGAGTTTAAGGGCGATGTAACCCACATGCCAGAGTATCCGCAAGAAGGGGTTTTACGTGGCGGGCATGTTCCTGGAGCAAATAGTGTTCCTTGGAAAACGGCCGTGAATGAGGATGGAACCTTTAAATCAGTGGAAGAGCTTAAGGCTATCTACGAGCAGGGTTGCGGGTTAAAGGCGGATCAAGATACGATCGTTTATTGTAGGATCGGTGAACGTTCCAGCCATACGTGGTTTGTCTTAACCTATCTCTTAGGCCATAAAAATGTTAAGAATTACGATGGTTCATGGACTGAGTGGGGAAATATGGTGCGTTCTCCGATAGAAAGATCTTCTTAAGATTTAGTTGAGCAGATTTAAGGCGCTTTAAGATGTTCATGAGTTATCCCGTAAAACTTCAAGCTATTGTTGATTTATTTCAGTCCTTACCCGATGTCGCTAAAAGGGAAAATCTGGTTTTATATAGTGAGGCCACGAAAAGCTTGGAGCCTAAGTCGGGTGAGACTTTTGACTTAGAGGATATACGTAAGGATGAGGAATGCACGGACACGGTTGGTGTGTATTTGAAGGTTAATGAACAAGATGAAGTTCTATTTCGTATGACTCTCGGGCCTGAGGTGCAAACCTTGACTCGCGCCATGAGCGCCATTCTTTGCCGTGGGCTACAAGGATCGACGCCTCAGGCTGTGTTAGATTTAGAAAGTGATTTTATTCCCAAAATAGTGGGAGCTGAGTTGGTGCGCCAAAGAAGTCAGACGACTTATTATGTCCTGACCCGTATGAAGAGTGCCTGCAAGGTGTACTTAAACCGTAAGCGTTTAAAAGTTTAGTTTAGTCATCTGTGGGCCATAAGGTAGTTAGCATGATAATTACGCCATAAAATTTTTCGTCATGGAAATGTAATGGAAAGGTAACAGAAGTATTGCTTTGTACACGCCAGTTAGTCACAAAGAAATGGGAATGTCGAATTCGTTTAAAGAATTCACCATCTCATGAATACAGTGACCAACTTAGTTGAGCCAGAATTTCCCCAAGCTCGCAAATCTGTTCACGAAGAGATGTTCGGTGAAATAAATCAGGTTGATGTGTATGCGACATCGAACTCAGCTTTTGCCCCGAGATATGCCCAAGGGAATAAAATTAATTGGGTAGATTTGATTGATAGTAAGACAAAGATTCCTGCTGATTATAATCTGGAACAAGTTCAAGGCGTATTTCGTAAAAACCAAGAATTAAAATTTGCAGTTATTTTAGAAGGGGAACGCGTAGTAGGCCTTTGTTCGGAGAGAAGAATTAGCCGCATTTTAAGTATGCGGGGCGGATTGGGCTTCGCTGTTTATGCAAGAAATCCAGTCATGCGTCATGCGGATCAGAACCACCTAGTTGTCAAAACTAGTGATCAAGTACAAGATGTTCTGAATATGGTCATGGGACGAGAAAATCGTTTCTTTGATGACGTGGTGTTAACGGATGAGGATGATAAATTTCTAGGTCTAATCAGTGCACGGAGCTTGATGTTGTTGCAGCATCGTATCAGTCATCTACAGTTGGAACAGTTAACCTCACTAACTTCCGAACTTAACTCTAACAACCTAGAGTTGGAAAAAGCCCGCGACGTAGCACTGCAGGCTGCGGAATCGAAATCAGCATTCTTGGCGAATATGAGCCATGAAATCAGAACTCCCTTAAATGGAATTCTAGGAATGATTAAGATTTTGATGCGAACCGCACTTAATCAAAGTCAACATCGTTTTGCCACTACCATTCTCAATTCTGCCAATGCGCTACTGACAATTCTAAATGACATCTTAGACTTCTCTAAAATTGAAGCTGGCAAGATGACTTTTGAGACTGTTGATTACGATTTGTCTGACGTGATTGAAGAGGTGGTACAGCTTTTAGTCGAACGAGCTCGCGAGAAAAAGTTGGAATTGTTTGCTTGGATTGATCCTGATGTTTGCACGAAAATTAAGTCTGACCCGACGAGGATGAGGCAGGTAATTTTAAATTTAGTAACTAATTCTATTAAGTTTACGGAAAAAGGTGAAGTGGTCATCCGCGTTAGCTCGACCTTTGAAACAGAGACTATGATACGCTTGAAAGTAGCCGTAACGGACACTGGTATCGGCATCTCTGATGAAGCTCAGAGCCGTCTTTTTGGGGCCTTTGTACAAGCGGATCAATCCACTAGCAGACGCTATGGCGGCACGGGTTTAGGTTTAGCTATTTCCCAGAAAATCATCGCCTTAATGGGTGGTAAAGTAGCAGTGCAAAGTAAGTTGGGAGTGGGCTCCACTTTTTGGTTTGAAGTGGATATACCTAAGCAAGAACTTATCGTGCCAAAAGTTTTACAGGATGAGCCAGAGGCTGATTTCTGGGGCTTGCGCATTCTTCTAGTTAATGACAGCGAATCTTTTTGTACGTATCTGGGTCACCACTTTAAGCGTTGGAACACAGTTTTCAGAACAGTAAAGACGGGAGCCGAAGCTTTGGATTTCACGCGTAAGCAGGCGGCTAGGGGATCGCACTTTGAGTTTGTCGTTATCGATGCCCGGTTACCTGATATGGAGGGGCTGCAATTAGCTCAGGAGTTAGGGAAAGCGGAATATGGGCCGCGACCTGGGATGGTTTTGTTAACTTCTTTCCAAGATGAGGTGCCTCAGGATAAGGCAAGGGATTTAGGCATTCTAGGTTTGCTCAGTAAGCCGATTAAGCCAACGGAATTGCGGCAGGCTATTTTAAGGGCTCGTAGTGAGGTAGTCGAAGGCATGGCTTCATTACCGCAGAAGATGGAGCAAGTGAATCGGGCGCAAGTCGAGGAGGAAGTGAAAGTCCCGCCTTTATCGATTCTGTTGGTGGAAGATAGCCCAGTAAACAGAGAAGTGGCCATTCTGTTATTAGAGAGTTGGAATCACCAAGTGGAAACGGCTCAAAACGGGCTCATAGCTTTAAAAATGTTAGCAGAAAAACGTTACGATTGTGTGCTCATGGATTGTCAGATGCCTGAGATGGACGGGTATGAGGCGACTCGCGCTATTCGTGAGCTAACAACGCTGGTCTTGGATCATGACATTTATATCGTAGCCATGACGGCTAATGCCATGCCTGGAGATCGTGAAAAGTGCTTAGGTGTTGGCATGAATGATTACATTGGAAAGCCTTTTGAGGAAAAAGATCTCATTGCGGCACTCAAACGCGGTGCAGATAGAAATTCGGCTTACGCAAAAGAGTCCCAATTCAACCTTAACCAATTAAAATCGAAGTCAGTTGATGATGGTATTAGTGTCGAGATAGACGTGTCGGAAGAAGGAAGGCCTTATTTTCCAGCACGTTTAGTTAATTTATTTATTTCGGAAACCAGAGCGCGTATTGATGACTTAAAAAAAGCCGTTGTGGATAATAATAAAGAAGCTGCGGCTCGGTCTCTGCACACGATAAAAGGAACAGCTGGGAATTTTAAAGCCCATAGCCTATATGCTGGGGCTCTTCAGTTAGAGGGTAGACTTGAATCGGAAGGCCTAATCTATTTGGAGCAGGACATTACAGAATTAGATAATAAATTTAATCATTTCTGTTTAAGTTTAAAGGAGCCAGAGCCATTAGTTCCTGTTGTCACGGCGGCTCCAGAAGAGATAAAAGAAAGCGAAGAGGTGGAGCCTTATTTCCCAGCTCGATTAGTTCACTTATACATTTCGGAAACGGAAATGCGTTTAGCTGAGTTAAGGGAGTCTATGCAGAAGGCAGATTTCCCTTCAGTAGCACGTACGATCCACACGATAAAAGGGACAGCAGGGAATTTCCGGGCTAAGACCCTTTTAACAATTTGCCGTGAGATGGAGGAAGATGTTCGCAACCAAGATTTAAATAAAGTTGAGTTCAAACTTCCCAGTCTCGAGTTGGCTTTTGAGTCCTCTAAAAAACAACTGCTAGCAGCTCACACCTAAGATGAAAACTATAACCATGCAAGACAGTGTTCTGACTTTCACTCATGATAAAGGAGTGCAAGTTGGGCCGCTACCGTATCGTGAGGTGATGGAGAGTTGGAAATTAGGAAAGTTAAGTGGCGACACGTTCTACTGGCAGGAGGGTATGGCTGATTGGAAACCGCTTAAACAGTTGGTTGAAGTGCAACTTGAGATATTACCTTTTGTCAGTAAGCCGCCACTAGTAGTAACTAAAAATACTGAGAGCTCTGTAGCCAAGCGTGTGTTGATCGTAGATGACGACATGATCATCAGAGAAATGATTGGCGATCTTTTAGAGACTAAAGGCATCTTTTTTGAAAAGGCCGATGACATTAAAACAGCGTTTGCTGCGTTGGAGAAACACGGGTTAGGATTCTTTGATGCGGTTATTACGGATTACCAAACTCCTGGCGGCTTAGGCGTCGATTTGGTGCGATGGATTAAACAACGGGAACATTCTTTACAGGTTTTACTCCTGACGGCAAAGGATGATAAAGAACTTGTTAAAGAAGGATTACGAGCTGGAGTTTTTGATTTTTTAGATAAGCCATTAAGAAAAAAAACATTACTCCGCGCGGTCGATGAAGCTATCCTAAAAACGGGTCAGCAGCGCGAGGAGCGATCCGCTTACATGGAATTGATTCGCATCAAGTTAGCAGGCAGAGGTGGTGCGGCTGAAAGTTTGATGACAGATCTTGTTCACCGTGAAAGCAGTGTGAGTGGATTGTTAGCTAAGTTGGTGACCATTATAAAATATTCTGAAGAGCTAGAAAAGAAAAACGCTGAGATTAGCCAATCAACCAACGTCTTTGCCGCAAGTACGCCCTTTCAAGGCCAACTTGCGGATTTAAGTTTATTAGATTTAATGCAACTTCTTTCGCAAGCTTCAAAAACGGGGGAACTCCAAGTCGTTAATGCCGAAAAAGAAATCCAAGGAAGAATATATTTTGATAAGGGTAGTATGAAACACGCATTGAGTTCAAATGAGCTAGGGCGTGCGGCTCTCTCAGAAATCATGGTTCATGACACAGGCACTTTCTTCTTTTACTACGGTAGGGTCATTGAAGAGCAGAGTTTATTTGAAGATACTACTGCTATCCTGCTCTCGATTAGTTCTGAGATGGACGAAAAAAGCCGCGCCTTGGCAGCTTAATGATTTTTTTTAGAACAGATACATTATGAGTAAAATATTGGTAATTGATGATTCAGAATTTTTTAGAGAACAAATGCATATTCTTGCCACCGAGTTAGATCACGTGTGCGTTACAGCTGGAAACGGGCGCGAGGCACTCGATTTACTAAAGACCGAAAATGATTTTGACTTGATCATTACGGACATATTTATGCCAGAGATGGATGGAATTGAAACGATTGAGCAGTTAGTTATAAAATACCCAGATACTCGAATCATCGCCGTGTCCGCTGGAGGTCTTGGCATGTCGGGAGCTGGAATGCTGGAAATAGCCTCCGGACTGGGAGCAGACGCGGTTCTGAATAAACCCTTCGGCTCAGCTGATTTCACAAAAGTAGTTACAGAAGTTCTGGCTGCTTAGATAACAGTTAAAAGAGAGCAGCCTCTGGTTAGTTGCTAACCTTACAAAAGGGGATAGACAGAGGTAGTGGTAAGGGTTAGCTTTTTTCTCTTAATATGAAGGAAAAATCAGACATTGGTTTAATCGGTCTGGCCGTTATGGGTCAGAATTTAGCTCTCAATATAGCTGACCACGGCTTTCAAATCTCAGTTTATAATAGAACCACTGCTAAGACAGACGTATTCGTGGCGGAGAATCCAAATACGCCAGGAGGAGTTAGGGGAACGGCCACTTTAGCAGAATTTGTTGCATCTCTTTCTAGTCCTAGAAAGATTGTGATTTTGGTTCAAGCAGGCAAGCCGACGGATGCGGTTATTGATGGACTAATTCCACTTCTAGAAAAACAAGATATCATTATTGACGGTGGTAATGCTCTTTGGACGGACACGATTCGTCGTGAAAAAGATCTTAGCGCAAAAGGTTTAAGATTCATTGGCTCTGGGGTTTCCGGTGGGGAGGAGGGGGCTCGTTTCGGTCCTTCGCTCATGCCAGGGGGCGATGAATCTTCTTGGAAGGAACTAGAACCGATTTGGAAGGCGATTGCAGCTAAGGTAGATGCGACAACCGGGAAGCCTCTGGATGGTGCGACTCCTGGTAAGCCGATTGAAGGCGGCGTTCCTTGCACGGCGTATATTGGACCTAATGGGGCAGGCCATTATGTTAAAATGGTTCACAACGGAATCGAGTATGGTGACATGCAGTTGATATGTGAGGCTTATAACATTTTGCGTCACGGCGTGGGTCTAACAGTGGAAGAAATTCAAAAGACCTTTGAAGAATGGAACATCGGAGAGCTGGATTCTTTCTTGATTGAAATTACCAGTAAGATATTGGCTTTCAAGGATGACGCCACTGGTAAACCGATGGTGGATGTCATCATGGATCGTGCCGGACAAAAAGGAACGGGCAAATGGACGATCGTGTCTGCCCTTGATATGGGTATCCCAGCTTCAACTATGTCGGAAGCGGTTTTTGCGCGTTGCATCTCGGCGATTAAAGAAGAGCGGGTGGAGGCGTCGAAGATATTGACCGGGCCACAAGGTTATCAATTCACGGGCGAAAAAAAGCAGTTGATTGATGCGGTGCGTGATTCTCTCTACGCGTCTAAGATTTGTTCCTATGCTCAAGGTTACGCCTTAATGCGTTCGGCTTCGGACGAGGCGAAGTGGAATCTAAAGTTCGGTGAAATCGCTATGATCTGGCGCGGAGGTTGCATCATTCGTGCACGTTTCCTGCAAAGGATTAAGGATGCTTTTGAGAAAAATCCAGCACTACCGAATCTCTTGCTGGATCCCTACTTTAAGGATCTGATCACTAAAACTCAAGGGAACTGGCGTTTAATCGTATCACAGGCGGCTTTAGCTGGCATACCGATTCCCGCCTTTTCCGCCTCCTTAGCTTACTATGACAGTTATCGCTGTGCGCGCTTGCCCGCTAACTTGTTACAAGCTCAGCGTGATTATTTCGGATCTCATACCTACGAGCGTGTGGATCAGCCTAGGGGCAAGTTCTTCCACCTCGATTGGGTGGGTGATAAAAAACAGCACGAGCTTTAAAAGATTTGACGAGAGTATGGATCTAGATACTCTAAAGGTATGGTAAATTATACTGACACAACTGTTAAATTAGATTCCAACGTTGTTCGTGAAGTTTCCTCCATCCTAGAGCCTTCGCAAACCCTTACGTCTTACGTTCGTGACGTGGTGTATCGGGATGTAAAGCGTCGCAAGCTTAAACAAGCGGCCACGGACTACCGTAAGTTCCTCGGGGACAATCCTGAGGAACAGGAGGAAATGGAAGACTGGGAACAAGCTAATCTCACGGCTGCTCCTGCTTCTGTCTCCGCTTCTAAAAAATCAGGTTTTAAAAAGTGACCCGTGGTTCTATCTACTGGGTTAGCTTAGAGGACTGCACACCGCCAGAGTTTGGGAAGACGCGTCTGGCCTTAGTTTTATCTAATACAGACGCTAATCTTACGCTGGGCACGGTGGTGGCGGTACCAATCTCTACTCGTGCTGGGGTGATTTGGCCTTTGCGTCTAGCTATGCCTGTAATTCGTGGAATGAAGCCAGGATTTTTAGTGCTGGCTGGTATTCGTCAGATCAGTAAAAAACGTTTACATGATGAGGTGGTAATGGTGCCAGATAGTTTCTTAACAGAAGTTGAAACGGCTTTAGAGGCTTATCTGGGTGAGTGATATGACCCTTCGAACTGAGCCGCATTGGGTGATTGTAATGGGTGTGTCGGGCTGTGGTAAAAGCACGGTGGCGCACCGGTTAGCCTTGACGACAGGAGCGGAATTTCTCGATGCCGATGACTTTCATCCAGCGGAAAATGTGGCAAAGATGGCTGCGGGTATTGCTTTAAATGATGAGGATCGGGCTGGTTGGCTCAGGGCGCTCAATCAGGAATTAAAGCAAAGATCCGCCTTAGGAACTTCCGTTTTCTTGGCATGTTCGGCGTTGAAAGAAAAATATCGGGAGGTTTTGCGTGAAGGAATAGATTCGTTGGAGTTTGTTTACTTAAAAGGGTCGAAGGAGTTGATTCGCTCACGTATGGAAATGCGGAGTGAACATTTTTTTAAGCCTGAATTACTGGACAGCCAATTTGCGGCGTTGGAAGAACCTGAGGTTGCCGTTATTTTAGATAGTGCCCAGCCCTTGGAGCTTCTAGTGCAAAAGGCGTTGCATGAATTGCGGATTGAGTAATTTCGGGCACAAAAAAGGCACGGACGGATCCGTGCCTTTTCTATAAGTATCGTTAGACTAGCTTACTTAGCAGCGGCGTATTTGCTAGCGACCACGTCCCAGTTCACTAGGTTCCAAATGGCTTTGAGGTAGTCTGCGCGACGGTTTTGGTATTTGAGGTAGTAGGCATGTTCCCAAACATCAATGCCAAAGAGGGGCTTATGGCCGTCCATGAGAGGGCTGTCTTGGTTAGGGCTGGAAGTGACGGCTAGCTTACCGCCACCGTCGATGATTAACCAGGACCAGCCGCTACCGAAGCGGGTTAGGCCAGCTTTTTCCATGGCTTCTTTTAAAGCATCGTAGCTTCCGAACTTAGCTTTGATCTCGTCGGCTAAGGCTCCTGTGGGTGCTGCGGAACCGCCAGGACTTAGGGTTTCCCAGAATAGCGTGTGGTTAGCGTGCCCACCACCGTTGTTGCGGACGGCAGCCCGCAAGGCTTCGGGAACAGCGCTGAGATTGCCAATAAGGGCTTCGATGGAGTGGGAAGCGAGTTCGGGAGCGGACTCGAGCGCTTTGTTTAAGTTGGTGACGTAAGCGGCGTGATGTTTGTCATGGTGAATTTCCATGGTGAGAGAGTCAATGTGAGGCTCGAGGGCGTTTTTTGCGTAGGGTAGTTCGGGTAAGGTATAGGGCATAATTAGTTTCTGGGTAGAGTTAAGAATTTAGTTGAGGCTGAAAGTTTAAATTAGTCGGTAAGTGAATTTTCGCAAGATCGAAAAGGAGCGTTTAGATTTTTAGTAAGGCTTTGCTTTCATGATTTCGATGCTATTTTCTTAGGCGTGCAACGACATATTTACGAAACACACATGCACACACCATTGTGTAAGCATGCGGAAGGTGAGCCTGAGGACTATGCCCAAGTGGCTTGGGACAGGGGGCTTAAGGGCATCATTGTGACTTGTCATTGTCCTTTACCTGATGGCCTTTCTGCTTCCGTGCGTATGTCGGAAAATCAGTTTCCTGACTACGTAGAATATATCCAACGTGCCAAAGAGTTATGGTCAGGCAGGGTAGATGTGCGGATGGGTCTGGAGAGTGACTATTTTGCCGGGACGGAAAAGTATATAGAAAAATTACATAATAGAGCAGAGTTCCATTATATTTTAGGTTCGGTTCATCCGCACATTAAGGATTACCAACACATCAATCATCGGGGTTCTTGGGCAGAATTTCACCAGGCCTATTTTAAGAGTCTTGGAGATGCGGCGGAGACGGGCTTGTTCGATACCTTGGCGCATCCGGATATTGTTAAAAATATGGGTTCTGATGAATGGGACTTGAAAGAGCTGTGGTCTTTTATTTTGAAGGCATTAGACAGGATTGCCAATACAGGCATGGCCATGGAATTAAATACGTCTGGTCTGAACAAAGTGGTTTCAGAAATGAATCCTGGACGTGAGATTTTATCCGCCATGTTTGAGAGAGGCATTCCTGTCGTGGTGGGAGCTGACGCTCACTCCCCTCATCGAGTGGGCGATCATTTTGTCTTAGCTTATGAGATACTTGAGGAAATTGGTTACACGGAACTGAGTTATTTTTTAAACCGTAAGCGTGCCACGATTCCTATAGTTTTAGCTAAGCAAAGCCTTAACCAAGGGCAGGCCTTGGCGGTGCTGAGTTGTTAAATTTTCTGGCGACCAGGTGACCAGCATGTCGTCCGGCCCCCAATGGTTTCTCTCAAAAGAGCGGATACAGTGGCTGGGCATAAGCCACCATCTTTCCAGCGATGATTAAAGAGCCATGAGTTAGGGGGGTCAGACCAATCGTTTCCGATAACCTTGAGAGCATTGCGGACGACGGTGAGAGTTTCTTTCCACAAAATTTTTTCTTCTAGGGGAGACAAGCTTCCAGCAAGCCGGCGCGGATGGATAGAGGCGCGCCAGAGAATTTCGTCGGCCATCCAGTTGCCGATTCCAGGGAAGCGTTTCTGCATAAGAAGGGCTGCTTTGATTGGGCTACGTGCGTGATTTTTTAAAAAAGCAGAGATGTCTTTGAGTTTAACTTCGGGAGAGATTAGGGAAGGTGCTAACTGAAGCCACCACAGAGGAGCGTCATGAGTTTGTTCAAAACGGATACGTCCAAAAAGTCGTGGATCAGAAAAAATGAGGCTCTGTTTTTTTTGGTAAAGAACGAGGTGATCGTGTTTGAGCGGCGAGTAATCAGCAGCGGCTGTGGAGAGGGTTCCTGTCATGCCAAGATGAATGCCTAGCCAAGAGGTAGGTTGGAATTTAAAGAGCATCCATTTCCCTGAGCACTGGGATTCCTTTAAAATAGAGGAAGGCAGGCGTTGGGCGGCTAGTTGGGGATTTCCTTCACGAAAAATACGGCGTTCGGAATTGATATGAATACTTTGGATAGACTGATTTAGTCCTAGGTTCCATTGTTTCCGGTAAAACTCTACTTCGGCTAATTCTGGCATGGCTTTAAAAAAAGGTTGCAGTGTGAAAGGCTAAGTTATAAGATAATTTAAGCAAGGCACACAATAGGGGAAATTACATCTCTTAGGAAAGGTTCTACCTATGAAATTTACAGAAATTCCAGCTCTTGCTAAGTTTGAAAGACACTCCTTAGCTCACCTTGAATGCTCAATCACGCAGCAAGCCTATCAAGCAGTTAAAGAAATCATAGATCCTGTGGATAGCTCGACAGGTAACGAGTCTAATCTCCATGAGACCGTGGCGATTCTTAGTTTGAAGAGACGTTGCCAAGCAGTAGAAAAATCCACCCGAGTCATCTGGGCTTGTGCCTGCGCTACGGATCATGTTAAACCGCCGAAATGGGATTATGTGCCCGACT
Source organism: Blastochloris sp. (assembly GCA_034440395.1). Lineage (GTDB taxonomy): Bacteria > Verrucomicrobiota > Verrucomicrobiia > Methylacidiphilales > JAAUTS01 > JAAUTS01. The sequence continues at coordinate 44,546 of JAWXBW010000039.1, forward strand.
TTCAGTCATCGCTAGATTATTTTAAGGCACTACCTGATCTAGAGCTGATGAAAGAAACAAAACATCACCGCATTGTGTGGGAGAGTGGTAAGCGCATAAGTTAAGCATTTGAAGCTCAAGTGTAGGCAGTTAACTTCATAGTTAACGCTTACGTCGGCGGGGTCGCTTGGCTTTACGTGGGTCTTCGGCTTTTGACTCGCGGCTAGCGGTGGGTCGTTGCGAACGGGATTCTTTGATTTGAGTTCGACCAGATAAAGGGCGATTTCCGTGGCTCCGATTTGCTGGGGTGGAGGAGCTGGAAGCTTTGCCTTCACTAACGATTTTAAAGTCAATCTGTTGCTTGGCCATATCCACCTTCATTACCTGCACTTCTACTGTGCTGCCAATACTGTAGCTTTTCCTCGTGCGTTTACCTTCGAGCGATTTTTGTCGGTCGTTAAAATGATAAAAGTCTCCTTCCATGGAGGAGACATGAACTAAGCCGCTGATGAGGAACTCAGGTAATTCTACGAACATGCCGAAATTTTGCACATCCATGACCACAGCTTTAAAGCGTTGCGGTGAGCCCTCCGTTAGTTGATTCTGGAAGAACTCGAATTTCTTTAATTTTACGGATTCATTCTCGGCTTCTGAGGCGGTGCGTTCTGTTTGCGAAATGTGGGTGGCTATTCGTTCCATCTCTGCCGTGCCGCCCATGCGGATTCCTGCCAAGGCGCGGTGAACTACTAGATCCGAGTAGCGGCGGATAGGTGAGGTGAAGTGGGTGTAATCTTCTTTACCTAGGCCGTAGTGGCCATCTCCCTTAGCGGAATAGACGGCGCGTTTTAAAGAGCGCAGGAGACCTACTTTGAGAGCATGAGTTTCAGGCCGGCCTTGGATAAGTTTCAAGGCTTTTTGCACTTCCTTTTTTAAGGTTAAATCGCCTACTTTAATGCCGTGAATTTTGAGGAGTTCACGATACTCGGATAATTTTTCTGCATCAGGTGATTCGTGCACGCGGTAAACGGCGGGTAGTTGTTTGCGTCGTAAATCTTTCGCCACGAGTTCATTTGCCATGAGCATAAATTCTTCGATCAGTTGATGAGAACTGTCGTGTTCGACTTTGGTTAATTTGTAAGGCTTGCCGTGTTCGTCGCAGTGGACTTTGACTTCAGGCATATCGAGATCAAGCGAGCCAGCCGCAAAGCGATCACTGCGGAACTTTGAGGCGATCTTCCATGCGTGGTGCAGTGCTTGGTCGAGCGAATCTTGGGGTTTACGCTGGAGTCGGGCAAAAGCCTGTTCGTAGCTGAGCCGATTTCTGGAATGGATGACGCTGCGGGTGGTGTAGTGCTTGAGAATTTTCCCATCTTCGCTTACCGTAGCGATACAGGAGTAAGTCAGCCGATCAACATTCGGGTTTAAAGAACAGAGGCCGTTTGATAATTCTTCTGGCAGCATGGGGATGACTTGATTCACGAGGTAAACGCTGTTGCCCCGTTTGCGGGCTTCTTTATCCAGCTCAGAATCAGGACGGACGTAGGAAGAGACATCGGCGATGTGGACGCCAACTTCCCAAAGACCTTTTCCGAGGGGCTTGACATGGATGGCATCGTCAAAATCTTTTGCCGTTTCAGGATCAATCGTCATGACGAATTCTTTTCGCAGGTCAAGACGTTGATCGTTGAAAGGAGCGTCCCCATCAGGGCGGGCAAAAGCGGCTACTTCAGCCAGAACTTCTCCCGGGAATTCTGTGGGAAGCTCGTTCTTGCGAATGATGGATAATATATCGACACCAGGATCTCCCGGACGACCGAGACGCTCGGTGATGACGCCTTCAGGATTTTGGCTGCGGTTGACCCATTCAGTCATCTGCACGACGACCATGTCACCTAGTTGGGGAACGGGTTTGAGTTGAGAAAGTTTCGGGTCAGCGACATAGATACTGTGAAGGAAGCGAGGATCGCTGGGTAACACGTAAAAATGCAGTCCGCTTTTTTCTAAAGTCCCAACCATACAATTACGACGCCGTTTTAAGATGCGGATGACTTCGGCTTGAGGATTATTAAAGCGGGCGTTGCCTTGGCTACGCTTTTTCCGCACCACGACTAAATCTTGGTGCATGGCGGTTCCCGTATCTTCGGCCGCTACGAAATAATCTTCACCGCCATCCTCAGGCAGGAGGAAAGCAAAGCCCTTAATGTTAAATTGGAGCACGCCCGTGATCAGCTCGGCTTCTTGAGGTAGAACCCACTGGTCTTTGCGAACACGCACGATTTTCCCTGCTAGTTCCAGCTCACGGAGCTCGGCTGGTAAGCGGTCTATCTCAGTTTTTTTTAGCTTTAATAATTTACCTAATTCTATGGCGTTGGCGGAGCGGTAATCGGGACGTGTAAGGTAAGAAATGATGAGAGTCGAGAGTTCGAGCGTTTTAGGCATTCTCCTATTTAAACCATCAGTCACCTGAAAGACAGGAAAAAGGTTAAGAACTTTATTTAAGAAAAAGGTGTCTAAACCCATCATTGACCAAGGCACCAATCTCGCTAATTTAGAGAGCTAATCTTTAATCATTAACACCATGAGCTATATCCCTGACATTGCCGCTCGCGCCGCCAGAGTGGACTTTTCTAACGACGAAATTAAACGTTACAGCCGTCACCTGATCATGCCCGAAGTCACGATCGAAGGTCAAAAACGGCTCAAGGCCGCTCGCGTCCTCTGCGTGGGAACGGGTGGGTTAGGCTCACCCTTACTCGCTTACCTAGCAGCCGCCGGAGTCGGCCACATAGGCGTGATGGATTTTGACCGTGTTGATCACTCGAATTTACAACGACAGATCATCCATCGCACTTCCAGTCTCGGCAAGTTTAAGACCGAGTCCGCCGCCGAGTTCATGAAGGACATCAACCCTTACATCGACATCGCACGTTACGATTTCCCTTTGTTAGCGGATAACGCCATTGATCTCATCAAACAATATGACATCGTCGTGGACGGCACGGATAACTTCGCCACCCGCTATCTCGTTAATGATGCCTGCGCCTTAACTGGTAAGCCAAATGTTTACGGCAGCATTTACCGCTTCGACGGTCAAGTGACGGTATTTTGGGCGGAAAAAGGTCCCTGCTATCGCTGCCTTTACCCTCAACCTCCTGAGCCTGGCATGGTGCCTAGCTGTGCAGAAGGTGGTGTGTTAGGTGTTTTGCCTGGTATCATCGGCACACTACAGGCAATTGAAACGGTGAAAATCATCATCGGTGCAGGCGATCTTCTCGTTGGCCGACTTCTCCTCTTCGACGCCTTAAAGATGAAATTCCGTGAGATGAAAATTCGTAAAGATCCCACCTGCCCTCTCTGCGGACCTAATGCCACCATCACGTCTTTGATCGACTACGATCAATTTTGCGGCACGGCTCGCGTTGATGCCCCCTCGCGTAAGCTTCTCTCGTTACCTGAAATCACACCTCTGGATCTGAAAATCAAATTAGATGCCCACGATGATTTTGTTTTGCTCGACGTTCGGGAAGCCCATGAATATCAAATATGCGCCATTCCTGGTTCCATCCTCATTCCAGTGGGAGATTTGACTAAACGTATCCACGAGCTGGACAGTGCAAAGGAAATCATTATTTATTGCAAAGGTGAAATCCGCACTGGTCAAGCGTTTCGCCTCCTTCAACAAGCAGGCTTCCGTAAGTTAAAGGCTTTGGAAGATGGCATCGAAGGTTGGGCGGAAGAAGTCGATCCTAACATGCCAACATATTAAGAAACTATAGCTATCAGATTCAGTGCTTGCGTCATTAGGGGCAAACCTGATTAGCTCAAGGCTCTACATCACATGAAACTACGCTGGCTTAATTCGATCTGTTGGGGAAATTCAATCGCCTTATCTTGGATGTGGGGCTTAGGTCTCTTCTTCTCCGTGCAGATGACCTTCATGTTCGGGTTAACAGGCTTATTGGCCTTCGCCATTCCCAATGCCTTAGGCCTTTTCCTTTTCGGAGCTCTAACTCAAACAATCGCACGTCGTGATACGGGTGAGGAATCCTTAGCCCGCTTCTTCAGTAAATGGTCTCGTCCTTTCCGACTGAGTTTTTATCTCTACCAGATTTTAGCTATTACCCTTACGGTCTTTGCCATCGTCCATTACTTATTTGAACCCCTCGTCCTGCCTAAACGTGAAGCAGGATTTATTGCGTATATTTTATTTATTTGTCTAACCGTGTTGATTGTTTTATCCGCAGCTTGCCTTTTTGGAGAAGAGTTTTCTATTAAGTCCATTAAGTTTGGGCATCTGATCCAAGGTGCCATTTTAGTATCCTCCATCGGCATTATTCTTTATATCGTCCGACCCTTCGATTTTGGACCAGAACCACTATTAAAAGTTGAGACGTTTGGAGAACTCCGCTTTTGGGGCTATTGGATACCCGTCCTCGTGGGTTTTCTAGTTGGGCCTTGGCTTGATTTACAACAATGGCAGCGTGCCATCCAAATTCACCGTGAAAAAACCAGCATCACAAGCAGTTATTTTTGGGGTAGCCTCCAGTTTTTTCTTATGCTCCTATTTCATGGGTTTATGGCTCTCTACGTCATTCGCATTTTCCCTCAAACCTTTGAATCCACCAGCGTAGATGGTTTAACGTATGCCCATCATCTTATTGTTCAGTTTTTGTCAGGAACAGAGTACGGTGTAAATTCCGTTGTCTGTTTAGCCTATATCGTTTTCATTGGTGTTTGCATCTTGAGCACGCTTGACAGTGGTTACGTGGCCTTGAAATGGTTTCTGACAGATCACGCCAATGCCAGCAAGAGTCCCTTACTATCGTTCATCCCGAAGGATCTTATTACCTCCCCCATTCCCACCTACATCTTTGCGGGACTCTTCACCGTGTTCGCCTGCTTGGCGCGCTTTGAACTGGAATATTTCATGGTCTTTTTTGCTTCCTTCTTTGTTGGTTATGAAGTTTTAGGAATTGCTCGTTGTTTCATCCCCAACTCTCAGAACCCGCTGCCGCAGATACGCATGTTCGCTATGGGAAGTCTGGCCGTCGTGGTCTTTGCCTACGGTTATTTCTTAGCTCAGCCAGTGCTGATGATTCTGGCCGCCGTTCTCCCGCCACTTTACGTTCTATGGTTAGTCGTTAATACCGATCTTTTACGCGTCGTTACCGAGAAAGCGGAAGAAGTCATGGATGCAGCAGCAGAAATTCCTGCACTGCGCGCTCTGGCGCGTTCCGAGTTGCTCAGTATTGGTGGTAAAACTACTGAGGTCAGCACAGGTAGTCATTTTGAAGATAAATGGTTTGTCCATACCTTCATGACCAGTTACTCGGATACGAATTCAGTGGGGAATGTTTACTTCGCCATGTATGCCATGTTCGTCGGTAAAGCGCGTGAAATGTTCTTTAATGTCGCCATGCCCGGCTTCGATTTAAAAACCACAGACTTCTATATTTTGACTCGTTCTTTTGAACATAAATTCATGCAAGAATCCCGCGAGTTCGAGTTGTTGACGGTTAAAATCCGTGTTTCAGAATATAACCGAAAATTCGTTACGATGGAGCATCAAGTTTTCAACTCCTCCGGACAAATGTTAGGAAAGGGTAAGCAAAACCTGTTCTTTGTCTCCGCCCAAAATTATCGACCGATCGATATTCCTCAGCAGGTTTTGACCGCCTTCATGCCGTATATTTAAACTAAAGTGTTGCACTGAGTGCAGCAACCTAACTTTGTAACCGAACCGTCACCTGTTCGGCATGATTCTAGCTTTAGTTTTTCTTGATGAGGTTTTCCTTTAAGTCACAGCGCACGCTTTTCTTACTCCTAGGTGTAGGCCTGACTTTATCACAAAACCTTGCTCATGCTCAAACTGCCCGTGAACTCTTAGATGCAGGCTCCTTTGCCTTCTCATCCCAAGATTACGCAAAGGCAGAGGACAGCCTAAACCGTTTCATTATCGACTACGGAAGCTCTCCCGAGGCAGCGCAGTCACTCGAAGCAGCCCTCCGGCTCCTCGGAGTGTCTCAACTTAAATTAGAAAAGTTTCCAGCCGCCCTACCAACTCTCGAGCGTTATCTTAAGGCTTATCCTCAAGGCGAGAAAGCAGAGGAGTTCACTTTTTGGATCGCCGTGGCGCAGATGAAAACGGCCGACCCCAAAAACGCGTATGATAGTTTTACACGTTACTTAAAGCTATTTCCGCGCTCAGTGCGAGCTGTGGATGCTCGATTTAGCATGGGATTATGCCTTTTTCAGGAGGATAAATTTAAAGAAGTTGTCGAATACTATCCACCAATCATGTCTCAGCTAAATCCAGATCAGATTTACCAAGCTAACATCCTCCGACTCTACTGTCTTCTTCAACTCGATAAGCTGGATGAGGCGTTTACGGCTTTAGGCGAAATTGATCCGCAATCAGAAGCTGCAACTAAAGTTGTGGCGTATCATCTTTTAGCTTTAGACCTAGGCAGTAAATTACTCGATAAGGACAGTCATCGCCAGGCACTAAGTGTCCTTCAACGTGTTTTCTCTAAAACGCGGCTTTTAACACGACAACAGGGTAAGTTAGATAACCTTAAAGTGGAGACAGCCCGTCTTAGTGCGGTGAGTTCCCCAGAAAGTTCCTTTCAACTTTTACGCTTAAAAGAACTGACACTGGAAGTTGAGAAAGAGGTTCAGGCTTTGGAAAAAATGAAGGATTATGACACCGCCCTTCAGTTCCGAATCGGGCAATGTTTCTTTGAATTAGGTCGCCCACGCGAAACTTACCTCAGTATGAAGGGAATGTTGGAACGGCTCCCTGACACAGATTTACTGGCCAACGCAAACTATACCATGCTCATCTGTTTGACCAGAATGGAGCGTTGGGATGAGGCGATCCAAGCTTCGTTCGATTATGAAAAACGCTTTGCTAAAAACAAAGAACTTCCGAACGTTATCTATCTCCGCGCTGAGTCCTACCAACGGCTTTATAAGTATCAAGAGGCTTATGAAAATTTTATGGCCTTGGCCAATCGTTTTCCTGATCATGCCCAGGCCCACAGGTCGTTGTTTCTGGCGGGTTATGCCTTGCTCATGAAAGAGCAAAACGCGGATGCCTACCAACATTTTGAAAAAAGTTTAAAAGATTTTCCTAAGAGTCCTTTTTCTGAGCAATCCCTTTATTGGCAAAGTATGGCTCTGCATTTTTCAAAGGATTATGCAAGGAGCCGGGAAGCGTTCGCAGAGTATTTAAAGAAATATCCAAAAGGCGCGCATGAAGCGGATGTCGTGTTCCGCCGTGCCCAAGCTTTATTCAATCAAAAACTTTTCACCGAAGCGTATAAAGAGTTGGAAGACTTCTTAAAAAAATATGCTGGAAGTGCCGCTTACGACGAGGCTTGTAATTTGCTAGGCGATACCTATCTGGCCTTAGGAGAAACGGATCGTGGGTTAGCGGCTTATAAAAAAGTTTCTGGGAAAGATTCGAAATTGTATGACTACGGCATTTTTAGAATGGGTCTAGCTTATAAGGCTTTGGAACAGTTCGATGTAATGTTAGGGCATTTTAAAAAGTTCGCCAAGGAGCGGTCTAACAGCCCACGTTTGAGCGAAGCCTTAGGTCAAATCGCTTGGGTTTACCGACGACTAGAGCAGCCTGAAAAAGCTAAGGAAATTTATTGGGAGGCAATTAAGGATCATGGGAATGATGAAGAAGCCGCAGCGGTGGAAGACATGCTCCATACATTGGCTAAAATGTATCGGCAACCAGATGAACAAGCTCAGTTTACGACAAAATTAAATGAAATAGGTGAGGAAGCGGTCTCTAAGAAAAAGCCTACGTTAGCAGCGCGCGCCTACTGGATGCGGGCTGCTCTTTTGGCTAAGATTAATCCAAGTGAGGCTTCACAGCTGTTGTTGACAATTAGTGATGTGGCTCAGCCCAGAGAACTGAGCCCACGTATCTTGGCGGATGTGGGTGATGAATTACGCAAAGCTAAAAAAAATCAGGAAGCTGAGCTTTATTATAAGACGATTCTAAGTTGGTATCCACTCTCAATGTTAAAGGACAGGGCTTACGCTGGCTTAGGTCTTCTAGCATGGCAAAAAGGTGAAGCGAAAGAGGCTTTAGATTTTTTTGTGCGGTTTGAAAAAGAAAGTATTCAGTCCCCACTTTTGGCGGATGTGTTACAGGCCAGAGCTTCCATTTACCAAGAGAAAGGTAAGAAGGAGGAAGCGGTCAAAGAGTTGGAGCGTATTTTGGAAGTGAAGTCGGCGAAAGGCAGACTGTGGGTGGAGGCGTTGTATCGAATAGGAGAAATACGCTTGCAACAAAAAGATCCGAAACGTGCCATACCTTATTTTCAGCGCATCTACGTCATGTATGCCCGATGGACAGATATGGTGGCAAAATCGTATTGGCAAAGTGGCCAGGCCTTCGAGCAATTAGAGATGAAAAAGGAAGCATTTAATACGTACAAAGAATTTATTGAGCAGCCACACTTAAAGGAAACACCAGAATATCGCTTAGCCGAAGAGCGCATAAAATTAGTGGGGGGAGCATGAATATTTTAACGGCAGTTCTTGTGTTAGGGTTGTATTGGAGTGCAGCTATACTGTGCGCAGATGAGATTTTTTTAAAGAATGATCAAATCCTAGAAGGAACTATTCTGAAAACAGATGGGAAGACGATCACGCTACAAATGAGTGTGGGTGGTGGAACGGCAGAGGCACCCTACCCTGTGGCAAATATCCAGAAGATTAAATTCAACAATACGCCAGAGCAACAAACCCTACTTGATTCACAGAACTTAGAGCAATTACCACGGATGGCTGAGCTTTGGGTTAAGAGAGAGCCGTTTCTAGGTATGCCTGAAAGTAATGCAGGAGAAGTCGGACTGCGGTATGTAAAGCTACTTTTAGGCAAAGGCACGAAGAAAGCGGCAGCGGAAGCCGTTGAGGTGGCTGCACGTGTTGTCAGCGGAGATTGGTCGCCTTTACGGAAAACGGAGGCTACGAGATTACGGCTCACGGCATTAGCCGCTTCGGGTAAAGTAGAGCAAGCAATGGCTGAGTCTGAGAAAATCCAAGAAATAAGTGGGGCGGATGAAGAAGGCTTTGCCACCATGAAAACGGAAGCTCGCTTAACTAGAGCCTCATTAGCTTCGGTTAAATTGTTGGAACTTGAGAAGGAATGGCCTAAGTGGGTGCAGATGCCAGAGAAGAGGAAGGAACACACCGAGTTACTTAACACGGCATTAGATGGATTCTTATTTGCGGCTGTTTTTCACCCTGAACTAACAAACTTAACTGCAGAAGGCCTTTGGCGTGCAGCGGAACTATCACGTTCCGTTGGACGCCAAGAAGATGCTTTAGTCATGGCAGACGAAATTATTTTATGGTTCCCCAAGGCAGAATTTAAGACAAAGGCTGAAAACCTGAAACGAGAATTGGAAAAAGAAACCAAAGCGAAAGCTTCACAAGCAAAAGAGAAAAAACTATGAAAACAACACTTCGCATTTATCTAATGATGGCAAGCATGTTAGTGCTTACTTCCTTAAGTTTGTCTGCGCAAACGCCTGTCCCGACAACTCAGGAAGCCATTAACGATAAAATATCCAAACAACAGAAAGATAAATCTCTTTTAGATATTTATAACGATGGAGGGGTTTGGATGCATCCCATTCTCCTCACTTCATTGGTGGCTGTGGCTATGATAGGCTTAAGCTTTGTCTTAGTGCGGCGTGCGCGCATTATACCAGGACCTTTGTTAGCTGAATTAAATCAATTACTGGCTCAGAAACAAGTTACGCAGGCTTATCAATTATGTTTGAGTCAAAATAATCCTTTGGCTTCCGTCATGGGCTCAGCCTTAGTTAAAGCTAACTTTGAAATGCCAATGTATAATAAATCTGCGATGGAGGCAGCGGCGGCGGAAGCCTTATACGCAGAGGAAACAAAGCTTGGTATTTGGGTTAACTATTTAAACGTCTGTGCTCAAATTGCGCCTATGTTAGGCCTTTTCGGAACGGTAGTCGGTATGATCGAAGCTTTTAGCCAGTTAGCTGCGGGTAAAGCGGAACCTTCCGATTTAGCCAGTGGTATCGGTGTGGCCATGATTACAACGGCAGGGGGTTTAATGGTAGCCATTCCAGCTATGGCTTTATATTTTTTCTTCCGTGGCCAGTTAATCAGTTTGATGACGGATTTACAAAAATCAGCTTCGCGGATGCTGGATTTATTTACGGGAGAACTTAATGCGGATGGTTCGCGTCCGCTGACGGGCTATGAAGCCCATTTTAATCAGACATCTAACGAGCCCGCAAATCATTAAGGTAAGGTGGAGCTAGCTCATGATCATAAAACGAAGATCCCCAGAATACGCTAAGATTCAGATGACGCCCATGATCGACATGACGTTTCTGCTTTTGGTCTTTTTTATGGTCACGAGTAAAATTACAACGGAACAGAAAAAATTAGAGATTAAGCTTCCTACCGCTAAGACAGCGAAGCAGCCAGATAACTACAGTGGGCGCGACATTATTAATATTGATGGGGTTGGGCAGCTGTACACGGGGGACAAGCCTGTAGAATTAGGCGAATTAAAAAGGTATTTAAAACAACGCTTGATTGATGTGCCACCTTTAAAGATTTCCGTGCGCGCTGACTCGAAGACTCCAGCTAAAAGAATTAAGGAAGTCATGCGGGCGGCAGCTGAGGCCGGTGCTATCGAGGTTGTCTTTTCGGCTTACACGAAATAAAGATTTATGATTATTCGTAAACGTGAACCAGAAGAGGCAGAAATTTCCATGAGTCCCATGATTGATATGGTATTCTTGCTCTTAGTTTTTTTTCTTGTTACCGCTAAACCGATCAAGCCCGAGGCGGATGTCGGGTTGAGCCTACCAGGCACCGTGGCGCAGGAAGAAGCGTTGGAACTGCCGGATGAACAACGGGTGGTGATACAATCTGGTGGGCAGGTTATGTTGAATGATATGCCGATGGATGCGGCGACAAGTCGTGAGATGCCTAACTTGTTAAAAACCTTGAAACGCTTTAAGGAAACGGCGGAGGCTAATCAGGCGGAAGCTATGATTACGATTGAGATGGCGGACGATGTGGTTCATCAACGAATTGTGGATGTGATGAATACCTGTGCTTTAGCAGGGATTAAGGGAATCACCTTTGCCACGGAAGATGAGGAGGACATGTTGTGAGTGAGGTTATGGAAGTGCCGCCAAAGGCTCAGCCCGTAAAGAAAAAGGGAATGTCCACACTGGTTATGGTTCTGGTCTTTAGCATTGTGGTGCATGTAGTGGGAGGGTTGGTGGCAGCGGCTTACGTTGTGGTGAAATGGTTGGCTCCAACAGAAGCGACATTTGTAGCGAAGAAAATGGTGGTGATCCCGCCACAGATTATTGATCCAAGAATGGCTAGTGCCGAGTTAGAGGCGGCGGCGCCAAAGCCTGTGCTGGATCAAAAAATAGCCAGCCTGAGAGCGACGGATTTTGCGCTGCCAGATTTACCTCAAATGGCCGTAGATCAAGTGATGGACTTTGATCCTTCTGCCGTTATTAGTGACACCGCCATAGGCTTAGGCACAGGTCAAGGCAACGGCGGCGGTGGTGGCGCGGGCGGAGGGGGGGATGGCACTGGATTGAATTTTTTTGGCATTCAGACCCAAGCGAAAAGCGTTATCATCGTCTTTGATATTTCTAAAAGCGTGCTAACCAAAGCAGAGAAGGCTGGGGTGCCGATTACGAAAATTAGGGACGAAACTTTGAAACTAATCGAAGGCCTTTCCATTAACACTAAATTTAATTTGATTCAATTTAGTCGTATCTATCAGCCGCTAGCGGAACAAATGCAGTCCCCCACAGATACAAATAAACTGGCAGCGAAGTCATGGCTGGAAAAAGAATTTCGCACGGATGGTGCTTTGCCTCGTTCAGCTCGAGGAGCGCAGTCACCTAAGGAGGGTATGGATAACGGGATAACTTTTGTTTTGGAAGGAGTTTTAGCTATGCAGCCAGACGTAATTTTTATTATTTCGGATGCTAGTTTCCAGTCTGAGGTTAATTCGACGCAAGTGCCATGGAAAGAAGTGGAGACGGTGGTTAAGAAGCATGAGAGCGCAGGGCTCGCAACAAAAATCAATTTCATTGGATTTGAAATGAAGCCAGAGGATAAAAAAGAAATGCGAAACATCGTGCGAAAGACGGGCGGCAGCTTGAAAGAGATTGGGCGGGAGTAGCCTGACGCTCACTTAGGCTGAATTTTAATTTTCAAAGTTTTTAGAAACCTTTCTTGATCTTCTGGAAAATAACAGGACTATTATAACGATGCCTACATCTGGTTCTGGTGCTCCTTTGAAGATCACCAAGGAACTTCTTCTCGAGATCGGCGGGTGGCGTGCGATGAAGGAGGGCTTGGCGCTCTGGGAAAGTGGAAAGGTTGTATCGGTGGCTTACGAGCCTCCGCTGCTCTATGGTATTGTTCAAACTGGAACGACCACGGTTAATGCCCGCCTCAATCTAGGTTACCGTCTCTCGGATGTGGAAAATCTCTGCTCCTGTCGCCAAGCGCGCGAATACGGCACGGTCTGCGCTCACGTCATCGCACTCGGGCTTGAATATATGAATCCCCACAGGGAAAGTCAGGGACAAGGGGTCGTGATACCTATCCCGTCCCTCGGGCATAATCCGACGGCACAGCTTCCCGCTCCGAGTTTGCGTAGGGTGCGCTATCTTTCCTTCTCAGACGCTCCAGATTCGGCGCAACTTTTACAATTAAGCATTTTGCTTCCAGTTAAATTTCAAGAAGCTTGGAACAGTGGTGAGATGCGTATTATCTGTGAGGGCTCAGTAAATGGTGCTCATGCGGTGCCTTTAGAAAATTTTGTGGGAGAGGAAAAAGGTTCTCATGCTGTTTCTGAAGCTGACTCCCAAATTTTAGATGTAATCCGTCGCTTAAATAACAATGGCACTCCTGGTATGTGGGTTTTAAATGCGAAGAACTTCGGCGACTTCTTTTCCAGCTTAGTCGAGCATCCCAGAGTCATGTTAGGTAAGACGAGCAAGCTCCTAGTCAAGCGAGCGATCGCCCGCAGTCGCCTACAGATGAGCTTGCACCAAGACGGGCAGCTTCATTTAAATTTAAAGGATGATGCCATGACCAGCGGTGTTGTCTTACAGGCCAGCACGGGACAGTGGAAATTTCATGATGGTAGTCTAGAGCTTCTCAATGGGTTACCGATGAGTTATGTCAGTTTGCGTAAAAAAGACATCATCATTGCACGAGAACATTTAGCGCATTTCTTCCATTACGAACTTTCCTACTTGGAGCGTCAGGTAGATATTATTTTAGGTCTGGGTTGTGGTGAGCTGCAATTTGCGAAACAAAAACCAGAAGTGTCTATTACCCTAGATGGTATGCTCTCTGGCTTGAGCTGTAAGGTGGAGGCGATTTATGGGGATCGACGTTACTTGATTCAAGGCGCGATCAGTCAGGTCAGCCATGATCGGGAAACGTGGAAGCCAGATGATAAAAACCCGATGCGTTATTTTATTCGCGATCAAGAGAGCGAACAAAAAATAAGGGCGGAAATATTAGCTTCTGGTTTTGTTCCCGGTCAACGACAGAAAGAACTTTATACGCTTTCTAATGAATCCCGCGTGGGTTTTTTCTTAGCAAATCTTTTACCTAAATGGTCGAAGCGTTGGACTATTGAATTCACGCCGCGCTTGGAAGATTTGCTAAGTAAGTGTGACCGCATCATGCCTGAGGTGACCGTAAATAGTTTTGGCGAAAACTGGCTCTCCATGGATATATGTTATAAGGAAACTTCGGGAAAAGTGGCTCTCAGTAATGGTGAAGTACAGAACTTGCTAAAAACGGGCGTGAGTCATCAACGGATGAATTCAGGGCGTATCGCACTTCTACCAACGCACGCTGTGAATGAGTTTGATCAAGTCATCAGTGATTGTCAGGTGCAGCAAGAAGACGGGATGTATAAAATAGATCGCCGCTTTGCTTCCTACCTTGGTTCTGCTTTGAACAGTTACGGTTGGGCTTTGACTTCTAAATCGACGTGGACGCCTCCTTCTAATCTGACGGACTGGGAGCACGTAGCCTTGAAGAAAGAGCTAGAAGTGATGCTTCGACCTTATCAAAAAAGTGGGGTTAATTGGTTACACCATCTTTCCCGTAACTCCATGTGTGGAATTTTGGCGGATGAAATGGGGTTGGGTAAGACTTTGCAAACATTAGCTTATCTGCAATACCGGAGGACAGCTAATCCAGGTAAAGGCCCGTTCTTGATCGTATGTCCGACCAGCCTAGTTCTCAACTGGGAAGATGAGGCGAAGAAGTTTACCCCAGATTTAAAGGTTTTAGTTTTACATGGGGCTAAGCGTCAAACGCATTTTGAGAAGATTAAAGAAGTGGATTTAGTTGTCACGTCTTACGCCTTGTTACGCCGAGACATTGATCTGCATAAAGGCATTCACTTTGATGTTGTGGTCTTGGACGAAGCTCAACAAATTAAAAATAAGTCTAGCCAGAATGCCGCTTGCACCAAGATGCTCAAGGCGGACTACCGGATCGTTTTAACGGGGACGCCGATTGAAAACTCCTTGCTCGATCTCTGGTCGATTTATGATTTCCTTATGCCAAGTTATCTAGGTAGTGCGGCTGATTTTAAGCGGCGTTATGAGTTACCTATTTCTAAACAAAATGACGAGGCTACGCAAAAACGATTAAGACAACGAGTGCGGCCCTTCATTTTAAGGAGAACTAAGAGTGAAGTAGCTAAGGAACTTCCCGCTAAGTTAGAGCAGGTGGCTTTTTGTGAGCTGACAGACGAACAGAAAGGCATGTATCAACGCATCCTAGAGCAGGGGAGGCGTAACGTTTTCGACTGCGCTGCTGGAAAAGGTAATGATAAGGAGAAAGGACGCTTAGCGGTCTTAACGGCATTGATGCGCTTACGGCAGGTTTGCTGTCACTTAAATCTCTTACCCACGGAGCAGCCTGTGGAATGGAAAGAGCCTTCCGCTAAAATGGACTATTTCTTGCAACTCATGGAACAAGCGGTAGATGGCGGTCACCGGATTTTGGTTTTCAGTCAATTTGTTTCTATGCTGAAACTAGTCGAAGCAGAGTTGAAAAAGAAGCAGATTACCTATTGTTATTTAGATGGCAGCACGGTGGATCGTAAAGGCGTGATTAAGCGTTTTCAAGCGGATGATAAAATCCCGCTTTTCCTTATTAGTTTGAAGGCGGGTGGAACGGGAATCAATTTAACGGGTGCGGATATGGTCATTCACTTTGATCCGTGGTGGAACCCCGCGGTGGAGGATCAAGCCACGGCACGAGCACACCGTATCGGGCAGACACGCATGGTGAATTCTTACAAGTTGATCGCACGCGGAACGGTGGAAGAAAAAATCGTTAATCTACAAAAAAAGAAAATTGATTTAGTCGCTAATACTCTCGTGAGTGAAGAAGCTTTTATTCAAAACTTAAGCTGGGAAGAGTTACAGGGTTTATTGGAGTAGAGTCCAATTTAAAAAAATGGGTATGAATCCGCTTGTAAAATTCCTGCATCTTAAAGAGCCGCTTACGGAAATGAGTTTACCCTTACAAGCTTTATGGTGGGAGGCTAAGGGCGATTGGGAAAAAGCTCATGAACTTTGTCAGGCAGCGAAGAGCCCTGAGGGCGATTGGGTTCACGCCTATTTACACCGTAAGGAAGGGGATGAGACAAATGCCGCATATTGGTATGGCTTAGCAGGACGAGTTCCTAGCAAAGAGACCTTTCAAATTGAGGCGGAAGAAATGATAAGCGAGTTGCTTAAGCTTAAGGAGAACGTGCATGACTAAGAGTGGGGTTGCGTTTAAAGTAGCGGCGGCATTTGGATTTTTTGCGGTAGCCCTCGGGGCTTTCGGTTCGCATGGGTTGAAGGATATTTTGTCGCAGAACGGAATGACGGAGACATGGAAAACAGCTTCTCTTTATCATTTAGCTCACAGCGTACTTTTACTTTGGTTGGCGTGGGCGGGTATCAATCAACGAGCTTTTTGGAGTTTTGTGGTGGGGATTTTCATCTTTTCAGGATCGCTTTATTTAATGAGTGTGACGGGGATCCGTTGGCTTGGTGCCGTGACTCCAGTGGGTGGGCTGGCTTTATTAAGTGGCTGGCTCTTCTTATTTTTTCAAAAGAAAAGTGTGAAATAGCTGGGCGTCAATTCATCGAGCAGGGTGAGAGGGAACCTTCACTCATACTTTCTGGTGTGGCTCTTAAAGCCTACAGCCACGGGAGAGGCGTAAACCTATAACCCTAGCTGTTCAATTATTGAAAACTTCTAAATTCTCGCTTGTAGCCCTAGGATAAGGCAGGGCGTGGTTTTAGGGTTTGTCATCAATTTATAACTCTTTTGTCACATAAACATCACAATGGATACTTAGCAAGGACGGGTGACTAAAAAATTTGTTTCATCTATAGGGGTCGTGTTTGTATTACTTTTTGGGCTGGGTGAAGCATGGGCACAGTTCAATATCACCACCAATACCACGAATTCACCTCAAACCACGGCGGTGGGAAACAATCAGGTGCAGCCGGGAGTGACCC
>JAWXBW010000040.1:0-11529 GCA_034440395.1 Blastochloris sp.
ATTCATCACAACGCTCCAGAGCTTCCTCGTAGCGGCCTAATCTTAAAAGATTAGAAATACCTTTCAGGAAACGATCTACATTGATTGAGCTACGGTGAAATAAAATGACCCGTTCCACAAATACCGCTACAGCGATCACGCTGCCTAGGAGTAGCACCCACATGATAGGGCCGCCTAACTGCATGATTTCAAAAGGACTAGATGACATGAAAAAAACTTAAGGTATTAAAGTTAGGCGACTGGCTACTATTACCAAACGAAGGACTTCTTTTCCGCAATAATTTTACCATTACGCACCACAGAAATTCTCCATGAGGTGACATCACCATCTTCAAAATAGGAATCACCCGTGACGGAAAATCTACCCTTCATACTGCCCCTAGCTTGGGGAAAAGGGATCTCTTGGGTCTTAACTAGATCTTGCGTATTTTTTTGACGGTAATCAAATCTTAAGGATAACGGTTCAACGGGGCCGTCAGTTGCCCAGTTGACCTCGTAGTAATGACCTTTCCTGCCGCGAAGTTGAGCTTGGGTTACGGCGCCATGGTCGTAATATTTAAATTCAAACTCTAAAGCCTGATCTCCGCCGCTAGGAGTTTTATTGCGATCGTTTAAAAAATCGTAAATTTTCTTTAGTCTTACCTTAGCATCTAACTCCGTCGGTAAGTCCCAAGGCTGCAAGGGGCGGACTGTCTGCGTCTGAATCTCTGGCGCAGGCGCCTCCGTTTCAGGGGCAGTCGGGGCATCGGGAATAACATCAGATTCCGTTTTCTTGGCACTAATTCCTTGAGTCACTACGGGCTCGGATGCCTCTTGGGTGAATCCAGAGTTAGTTAATAACCAACCGGTGACGCAAATTAATAAAGGTAGACTGAGTAAACGCATCCCTGTTTCTAGCGGTAGACCCTAAAGCCTGTCAAACGCAATGGCACGAATCTAAGTGTGAGTTAGTCCTCGCCATTGAGTGGAGAGAGGAATTTATAGGGAGGCGGTTAAAACGGCAGC
Source organism: Blastochloris sp. (assembly GCA_034440395.1). GTDB lineage: Bacteria > Verrucomicrobiota > Verrucomicrobiia > Methylacidiphilales > JAAUTS01 > JAAUTS01. Next base: position 1,006 of record JAWXBW010000040.1, read on the forward strand.
GTTATTTAGAAATTAAAAATCCTAGCTCCCGACAATACGCATTTGGACGGCAAAGACAGTTTTATCATTTACCATAAGATCACTTAAGATGATGAGGCGCGAACCTACGTTAACCCACTTACGTTTCAGAAGTAGTTCTTCGGCGGCCATGATGGTGTCTTGGGGGTTGAATTGGAAGGGCAACACGAGGGAGTTGACGGCATGGTAAAGGGTGAGTTGACGACTCAGACTCTCGTCTGGCGTGAAGGCAAACACTTGAGAATACACGGGACGCAGGGCGGCACACATCTGGGCACTGCGACCCGTGCGCGTAAAGACGCAGAGTCCGTCGGCTTTAATTTGGTTAGCCATGTGAACGGCGGAGGAGGCTATTTTATCCCGATCCTCGATGAGGGATATGCCATGATTAAAGCCAATGGAGCCGGTGAGTTCGATCCGTTTGGCTACTTTATCTAAAACCTCGACGCAGCGGATGGGGTAACGACCCACGGTAGTTTCCCCAGAGAGCATGATAGCATCGGTTCCTTCGTAGACAGCGTTGGCTACGTCAGTGATTTCTGCGCGGGTCGGCATGGGGCTCTCGATCATGCTTTCTAACATGTGGGTAGCCACGATAACAGGCTTGCGCGCTTGGATACATTTTTTAACGATGCGGCGCTGGATAATGGGAAGCTCTTCAAAAGGCCATTCGATGCCTAAGTCCCCGCGAGCAACCATGATACCATCAGCTTCGGCGATGATTTCGTTGACTTTGTGGACAGCGGATTGGTCTTCAATTTTAGCGATGATTTTAATGTGGGCGCAATTTTCTGTTTCGAGAAGTTGGCGTAACATGCAGATGTCATTAGCCTCGCGAACGAAGGAAAGAGCGATGAAATCAACCTTGGCCTCGATACCGACTTTAATATCAGCGAGATCTTTTTCCGTCATGGAGGGCAGGTTTACTTTAATGCCAGGAAGGTTGATGTGGCGGCGGCTGCCGAGTTGGCCAGCGGTGAGAACTTCGCAGCGTAGTTGGTATTCATTCTTTTCACGCACAACCATCTGGATGACGCCATTATCCACCATGACGACGTCACCGACGTTGATATCTTTAACTAAGTCGTCGTAATTAGTGTCAACGGATTGAACCTCTTCAGATTTATGGCCGCGAACGGTAAAGGTAAAGGTTTCGCCAACTTTTAAAGGTATTTTATTAGGAAGGTCTCCCGTGCGAATGGCAGGGCCTTGGGTGTCGATAAAAATACCCACGCTACGTTGTTGTTCGGTGGCAAGTTGACGAATACGGGGGACGATGGTGCGCACCCAATCGTGGGTGGCATGCGACATGTTGAGGCGAAAAATATTAACGCCAGCACGTATTAGTTGAGAGAGAGTTTCTGGAGTTTCCGTAGCGGGTCCGAGCGTGGCGATGATTTTAGTTTTTCTCACGGAGAAGTTGTGGCAGAGATTTTTTATTTCCGCAATGCGTAAGAAAGAGAGATTGCCTTTGAATTAGCCGAGGCGGATTTTTAAGCATGAGGGATGTGGGGTAGATAATTAGTTGCTCTTTTTTCTTTTAACCGAGACCATGACTTCCAGCTGCTGATCCTGTGCGCCTTTATAAGTGCCTTTGAGGGGTGCGGCATCGCGGTAGTCTCGGCCGTAAGCCACCACGACATGGCGCTCTCCAGCGGTCTGATTATTGGTGGGATCTAAACCCCACCACGTGCCTCCAGGTAAGCAGACTTCTACCCAAGCGTGACTGGCAGTGGCTCCGACTAGGGCGGGATCGGAGACGGTAGGGTCATATGCTTCGATGTAACCACTGACATAACGTGCCGGTAATCCGTAGGTGCGCAGGATACATAGCATGAGGTGGGCGAAGTCTTGGCAGACGCCGCGTTTACGTTTGATGACTTCTGACAGGGGTGTGCTGATGTCGGTGGTGCCGGGTTTATACTTAAAGGTTTGAAAAATCCATTGGTTCAAATGCAGGACGGCTTGGCCAATGGGTTCGGAAGATTTAAGGAAATTTTTTCTTAACGGCCTTAGGACTTTGTGTAAGGGAACGTAAGGGGTCGCTTGAAGAAAGGGGTGTAGAGTCAGCATTTGAGAACGGTAAATCTGTTGAGCCTCGGCAATTGATATACTTAAAACTTCTTGGGGTGGCTCATAGGCTTGCGTTTCTACTTCGGCTGATGCGCGCACGACGAGGCGTTTATGTCGGTAAGGAATGGAAAAGTATTCTACTTTATTTCCTAAAAAATCTTCATATTCATCTACAGCGGTGGCGGGTGTGAGCTCTAGACGACGCTTGATCACGCGTTGAGATAGTGAGCTTTGCGGGCAAATGCGCAGCTCGGCGTAGGATTCCGAAGCGGGATGCCTGTATTGATATTCGGTATGATGAACGATGCGAAATCTCATTGTTGGGGTCAGTCCTTGGATTTAAGTGTCTTCAGGATATCGGCCACATTTTTGTGCTTTAAATCTTTGCCAGCATTGCCGCTGTACCCCATATTTAGAGCCTCGGCTAGCCAGCCATTACTGACGATACTTTTACTCTTAAGCCAAGCCGCCAGTGCTCTCTTGCGCACGTCGGTCTTGGCCATCTTAGATAGATCCTCCGGCTCTATTCCCAAACGTTCCAACCCTACTTTCAGCCATTCTCGGGCTTGGACTTCATCATGCCGACATACTTTCTTGCCAACATAAGACTCGCGCTTACCTCCTTTGCCCATCCATTTCCCCACTTGTTCCACCATCTCTTGGGCAAAGCCTTCGTCTCCCAACATCCACCCCTTCTTTAAATCTCCCCAGTCCATCTCACCCTTCAGGCTCTCCTTGACTAGTCGCTTTAGTCGTTGGCGATACTCTTTAACTTGTGTTTTCCTCAGTCCGCACCAATTCAAGACACTGTTCATGGGCGACCAGTGAGGGATCTTTCCACGCTTGATCCACACACCGTAACTGCTCCATGAGTAGTCTTCTAACCTCAGGCTCCCGGGCTGTATCGCTCCTGCCCGCACCGGATTGAGGTGAATGTAATCACTCACCCGCAATAGATAATCCCCCTCTTGTATAGGAATCGCTTTATACCGACCTTGAAACAAATGACCATAAAACTGGTGGCGACGATTGAACTTCTGGGTGTAAGCCCCCATAAACCATTTCATGCCTGTTACCAGATTGGCTTCTGGAGTTTCCAATAACCAATGGAAGTGATTACCCATCAGCACCCAGCTATGTATCCGCCAACCCGTGCGCCCGCACACTTGACCCATCAACTCCACAAACAACCTCCGGTCTTCATCATCCCCATAAATATCCTGATCACGATCTCCTCGTGCCATCACATGGTAAAAGGCTCCCTCATATTCCACCCTCGGTTTACGCGCCATAGCAACATCTCATCAGCCGTCCCAATCACTGTCAACACTTAAATCCAAGGACTGACCCCAAGGCTGCCCCGAAGCTTTTTAAGATAGCCGCAGGGCGGTATAGTGGCGGCCTGTTTTTCCTTGTTCCACTCGGTAGGAGTAGAAGCGGGCTAAGTCTGCTCCTGTGTTCAAAGCGCTGTCATAATAGTGTTGCACGCCCGAGGTGTGGGCTTGTTCACGAATCTCCCCAGCAAAGTCGAGGTCGTAGTGCGGCGGTCGGATGCAGGGGGCAAGGACGATAATTAAGGTGGCGGGATCGGATTGGAAGGCTGTTGTCATGGAGGTTATGGCCGCACTGAGAATGCCAGCTTGGGTGCCTTTTTTCCCAGAATGAACGAGGCCGATAGCGCATTGCACTGGATCAACTAACAAGAGAGGCCCACAGTCGGCCGTGCGTATGGCTAAGGTCAGCCCAAGTTCATTGGTAATTAAACCATCGACATGAGGAATGGTGCAACCGGCATGTTCCATAGTTACGTGGGCGATCCCTGAGCCGTGGGGCTGCTCGGCTTGGACTAAATAATCACAGGGGAAGTCCGCGGCAAAAAGGGCATCTCGACAGGTTAGAGGTTCTGCCGAGAGGCTGGAACGGAGAGTAAAGATGTGCTGAACTCCCGGCAGATTTAATTCAGGAAAAGTAAGGTAAGGCGCTGCACTCATTTAGTGAGGCTAGCAAAAAAGTGTTTGCGGGAGAATTTTTATTTCGGGCGATTGAGACTGGAGGACAGGCGAGAGACGCAGGAGACTTTCATGGCTTTATAAATACGCAGCCAAGCTTTAGCATCTTCGTTATCGAGACTAGCCATCACGGTGTCGAGGCATTGCATCAGCTCAGTTTTCATTTCATCAACTAAGAGACGTCCTTTAGGAGTAATGCGGACCAAGACGAGGCGGCGATCTACTTGCGTGTTAAAGCGTAGAACTAAACCCGTTTCAGTTAACCGATCTACGAGACCGGTGGTGGCTGGAGTGGTATGGCCCATCAAGGCGGCCATCTGGCCCATATTTAAGTGTTCGTGAACGGAGAGAAAGCCGAGTAGGGTGTATTGAGGGATGGAAATTTTTTTCTTAGCGACTTTTTCTGTGAGTGATACAAGGAAGAAGCGCTGAAGATACATGGTTAGATCAGCTAATTCCAAAATTTCCGGGTCGAGTGCCGCAGACGAGTTGATGGCCTCCATAATATAATCAGTATAGTAACTAAATCTATTTTGGCGAATTTATTCTTAAACACGGATAGTCTGATGTTGCGTTAGGAAAAAGAATAAGTTACTTTTAACTTTCATTTAAGCAGCCTTAGCTCAGTGGTAGAGCATTACCTTGACACGGTAGGGGCCACAGGTTCGAACCCTGTAGGCTGCACCATCTCCCTCACATTTCTTTTAGGCCACTTCTTTTGTGGTAGTTATTTCTAAACTAAAGTCTAGCGCACGCACGCTGTGGGTGAGGGCACCGACGGAGATGAAGTCTACCCCTGTTTCAGCCACTTCTCGGACTCGATTGAGATTCATGTTGCCAGAAGCTTCTAGTAAGCAACGACCTTGTGCGACCTGAACAGCTTGCCTCATGGTCTCGCAGGTCATGTTATCAAGGAGGATTTGGTTTACGTTGAGACCCGCTAAAAGAGCGACTTGTTCTAGGGTGTCGGCTTCAAAGATGAGTGGTGCGTCGGGATCGAAAGCGCGCATTTTAAGCACAGCATCACGCAGGCCAAGGGGGCTGTTTTGTATGGCTACATGATTATCTTTAGCCATGAAGGCATCATAGAGGCCGAAACGGTGGTTTGTCCCGCCGCCGCAGCGCACGGCGTATTTTTGGAGATGACGTAGGCCTGGTATGGTTTTACGGGTATCAAGGATGAGGCACTTCGTATGAGCTACCGCATCCACATAACGTCGAGTTTCGGTAGCGATGCCAGAGAGGTGCTGCAGGAAATTGAGGGCGCTGCGTTCTCCACTAAGAATGGCGCGGGTGGAGCCAGAGAGTTCAAGCACAGTTGCGCCTGATTGTAGGAGATCACTATCTTGATGGAGAGTTGTGGACTTAAGGGAGGGAGAGAGTTCATTAAAAACGCGGATGGCGAGGGGAATGCCAGCGAGAATACCAGATTCTTTAACGAAGAGGCGAGCTTGAGACTGGGAGCTTTCGGCCACGAGGGCAGTGGTGGTGATGTCGGCTGGGCCAATGTCTTCACCTAGAGCGCGGCAGGCAGCTTCACGTATTTGAGCGGGAGTAAGTTCATGGGGTGACATGGGTTTTAGTAAAGAGGTAAAATGAAAAGGAGCCAAGAACGAAGCGGCGCAGCGTTACATTTCTGATTTAAAGGCTGTTCCAACCACTCAGATTAGGTGCTTATTGGCATATCTCTGCCTAGAAATCTGCCGCCTGCTCATTATTCTTACTTTCATCCGTGAAGAAAGTCGCTATTGTGGGGATTAAAGTTTTGCAAGTTAGACCTTGGGAAACTTAGAAAGAACTAGCGTGAAATGGATTTCTTATAAAGAAAATGACTTTGAAAAACGTTTGGAGGCCATCTACGCCTACATTAATCCGACTCCAGAAGTTGTGCAAACGGTGCGACAAATCGTGGCCGACATTCGCCAGCGTGGAGACCAAGCTCTAATTGAAATAACGAATCGTTACGCTCCTCTGCCTATTGACCGGAAAACGCTCACCGTCACAGAAAAGGTGAAGACTCCTTCCGCCGACATTAAAAGTGCCTTGCTCGCCTCCCAGCGGAACATTATTAAATTTTATAAAAAACAAATCCCAAAGTCATGGAAATCTAAAAATACGGAAGGGGCCGAATTTGGGGAAAACTACGCACCGCTAGATCGTGTAGGGATTTATGTTCCAGGAGGGACGGCTCCCTTAGTCTCAAGTGCTTTGATGACCATTACCCTTGCTAAAGTGGCTGGGGTTAAAGAAATCGTTGTCGTGACACCGCCGACTATTCACCCAGTTTTGCACTACGCTATTAAGTTTGCTGGTGCTACGGAAATTTATCAATGCGGTGGTGCTCAAGCCATTGCGGCGCTGGCGTATGGAACGAGTTCAATTCGTGCTGTGAACAAGATTTACGGGCCTGGTAATAGTTATGTGGTCGAGGCTAAACGGCAAGTTTTCGGTAAGGTGGGAATTGATCTATTACCTGGACCCAGTGAAATCGCCATTCTAGCCGATCACACGGCCGTTCCATCCTTTGTTGCGGCAGACCTATTGGCGCAGGCCGAGCACGGTCACGGAAGTCGTATTTTTCTTTTGAGCACTGACAAAGGTTTCATGGATAAAGTAGCGGCAGAAATAGAGCTACAAATGCAGTCCCTCAGCCGCCAACAACATTTACGCGAGACCTTGAACTTGGGCTGCTATCTCATCCACGTTAAATCAATTAAGCAAGGCATTGAATTGGTGGAAAAAATGGCGCCCGAACATCTTTCACTCTGTTGTGTGGGTGCGGCTAAACTTGCGCCTAGTATTCGGAACTGCGGTGCCATCTTCATCGGGGATTACTCACCCGTGGCGGCTGGCGACTATGCTGCTGGGCCTAGTCATGAACTACCTACCAATGGCGCAGGACATTACACCAGCGGTCTGACCATTGATCAATTCATGCGCCGCACCAGCATCGTGCGTTATGATAAAAGCACCCTTAAGCGTGGTGCTAAAACCATCATGACCCTAGCTGAGATTGAGGGAATGACCGCTCATAAAAGTTCCGTTGAAATACGATTAAAGAAAAAATGAGAACTAGCACGATTCAGCGCAATACAGCGGAAACGAAGATATTTCTTAAACTTAATATCGACGGCAGTGGCCAGTCTAAGATTGCCACAGGCATCCCTTTTTTCGACCACATGCTCACGCTTTTTAGTAAACACTCCCTGATGGATTTAGAGATTGTGGCCAAGGGAGATATTGACATGGATTACCACCACACCGTGGAGGATGTGGGCATCGTTCTTGGCCAGGCCTTGAAGGAAGCTCTCGGAGATAAGCGCGGCATACGTCGTTATGGTTTCGCTTATTTACCGATGGATGAGACTTTAAGCCGAGTGGTGGTAGATCTTAGTGGACGCGCCTATCTGGAGTATCGGGTCAAAGGTTTGCGGCGTAAAGCGGGGGATTTCCCGTTACAATTGATTGAAGAATTTATGCGTTCGCTTGCCGTCAACTCTTTGATCAATTTACATATTGAGCTGCTTTACGGTCGGGACGCCCACCATATAGCGGAATCACTTTTTAAAGGACTAGCTAAGTCTCTCGATGCGGCCTGCCAAAAAGACCCTCGAGTAAAGGGGTTGCCTAGCACAAAAGGGAAGCTTTAGGCTTAAGGTTTGGCTTTGAATATTGGTTTTAATCGAAGTGGGGCCAGTGGTTTTGAGTATCTTTCTAGTTATAAATTATATTAGGTGGGCGACTGGTTCTGAGTTAGTATGTTTTCATGATGTTTGCGATTAGTGAAAAACCCAAGATGGTAGATAAAGCGTTTCTAGTTAGTGTTTATCTACACAAGGAAGAGGAAACGGAGGCGCGCTGTCTCTTAGCGGAATTAGAAGAGTTGGTGGATACTCTCGGGGTTCCACACGGCGAGAGCTTATTGGTGCATGTGCGCGCATATCAATCAAGGTTACTAATCGGGACGGGTAAGGCGCAGGAAATTATCGACCGAGCTAAGGAGCTTGGTTGCGATGTGATTGTGTTTGATAACGAACTTTCTCCTGCGCAACAGCGCAACTGGGAGGAACTTTGCGGGTTAGCTGTAATCGATCGGCAGGAAGTGATTCTAGATATTTTTGCCAAAAGAGCTCAGACGCGGGAGGCTCGTCTGCAGGTGGAGCTGGCGCGTCTAGAATATTCTATGCCGCGCCTAACGCGGGCATGGGGGCACCTTGGCAAAATGGGGGGCGGTATCGGCGGTAAGGGCGAGGGGGAAACGCAATTGGAAGTGGATCGTCGTTTGACCCGTCGTGATATTGATAAGCTAAAGGCGGAACTCGTAGAGGTGAAGCAGCAGCGTGCGACGCAACGTAAGGAGAGGCAGCGTGTGCCTTTGCCTTGTCTGGCTATTGTCGGTTATACGAATGCGGGCAAGTCTTCCCTTCTTTGTAAACTAACGGATGCGAAGGTTTTAGTGGAGGATAAGTTGTTTGCCACTTTGGACACCACGACGCGTAAGCTCCTACTTCCCAGCAAGCAATCGGTGTTACTCACGGATACAGTAGGATTTGTGCGTAAGTTGCCGCACCGTTTGGTGGAATCTTTTAATGCAACGCTGGAGGAATCTGTGATGTCAGATTTCTTAATCCATTTACTCGATGGCAGTGATCCCGAGGTGCTGAAATTTTATGACACGACGATTAAGGTATTATCGGACTTAGGGGCTGAAAATAAGCAGATGATCACGGTGTTTAATAAAATAGACCGTATTGTGGACAAGGCGGATATTCAATCGCTCAAAAATCTTTATCCCGACGCTCTTTTTATCTCAGCTAAAACGGGTGAAGGGTTGGACAATTTATTGCATCGCATTGATGAGTTGATCTCGGATCGGGCGGAGCGGGTGGACTTGTTGATTCCGCTGGATCGACAAGAGATCGTGGCGCAACTTTACCGTGAGGCTAGCGTAATGAGTTGTGAGTATCAGGATCAGCATGTTGCCTTATCCGTTTTGATTCCTAAGCGGATCATAGAAAAATTCCGCATGTATCTCAAGCCAGAGTCTAAACGTAGGAAGGCTAGGGCTCCCAAAAAAGGTTTGTCTAAATAGTTTTTACGACGAAAAGATGTTTAATCGCCTCTTGTTAAATCTTTTTCAGGGTTTTTCGCCACATAGACGGCGTAGGTAATGTAACCTACAGCTAACAGCACGTAGGTAAAACTGGAGATTGCGTCTGGAGGTAGGAACACCGTGAGGATAAGTGAGAAAAGAGTAGCTGGGGTTAGAGCTACCGCCGTGAGGCGCAGCATTGAGGCATAAGTTGCTTTAACGGGTGAGGTGCGGAAGCTGATCAGGGCAAAGAGGGAAAAGAAGAGCACCTCTAACATGAAAACCAGTGTTTGGAAGGTAAGGAGAATGGGAAAAAAGAGTATGGCACCCCAATCGGAAATAAACTTGAGAACGCGAAAAACTCCGATCTGTTCGATCACAATATTACGGGCTTTGCTAAACTCAAAGGTTTGCGCTTCTTTACCAGGGTTGGTGAGGACGAAGCTTGTTTTCCCGATAAATAGGGGGGTATCACCCAAATCCTTGGGGGTTTGTTCTAGAGACGTATTAATGAGAGCTAAGCGTTTACTGGTTTGAGGTTCTAAAATGTCGTAGGGCTTAGGCTCTGGCGTGCTGGCTAGACCATCATGGATGGTTAGTTGGGGTAGCTGGTTTACGAGGGCGGGGGCATAATCGCGCACGAAAATGTCGATCTGGGCGTCGATCTGGGAAGTTGCCACAATGGCTTGGATGAGGGAGAGGATAAAAATGAAGACGAGACCGATTCCACGCCACTGTTCGAAAACCTCACGATAGAGATGGCGAGAGTAGAAAGACATCCAAAGAGCATTAAGAAAACGCATATAAGATGGATAATGTCACTTGGATTAACCCGTATGGCAAGTGAGAATGGATGTGGCAATGGCGTCACGAATTGAGACATGGTTTCAAAATGTATAAATTGGGCTTGCCAAAGGAACAGAATCTGCGAGAAAGAGACCTTAGATATCGTTAGCAGCGAGTAGGTTGGTGGATTGTCAGCTGAGCGTTCAGTGATGATTTGAAACCCGGTAGTCGGGAACATCTTAAGTAGCGGCGGCGGATCAGTAGGAAATAATCATCAACATGAGCATGAAACTGTATGTAGGCAATCTGTCCTTCGATACCACGGAAAACGACTTGGAGGATTTATTCTCTCAGCACGGAACAGTCACGGATGTGCATCTGATCCAAGACAAAATGACAGGCCGTTCCCGCGGCTTTGCGTTCGTCACTTTTGACAACGCAGAAGCGGGTCAAGCAGCCATTGACAAACTCCACCGAACAAACTTTAGCGGTCGTGATCTCACGGTCAATGAAGCTCGTCCTAAGGAAGAGCGCCCAGGTGGCGGC
>JAWXBW010000041.1:0-69527 GCA_034440395.1 Blastochloris sp.
AATTAAATTTAAAGAAAATCGTAGCACTTACCTCATTAGTCTTGGTCTCGTTTGCCTTAGTTGCTTGTGGAAGTAAGCTAACGAACGAAAATTTGACCAAAGTAAAAAATGGTATGAGTGAAGTAGAAGTTAAAGCCATCCTCGGCAAGCCAGATAAAGTGGATAGCTCGGAAATTCTAGGACTTCGTAACGTTTCCTATCAATACACTTCTGGGAAAACGGAAGTAAGTATCACCTTCATCAACGACTCCGTCATTAGTAAGAGTGGTAACTTCCAGTAAAATCGATTTAAGGATATGGCCATTACACTTCTTCCTGAGTTTGAAAATAAAATAGAAACCGCTATCACGCATTATCCTGTGTCGAAGCGGAGTGCCTCGCTGCCGCTCTTGCACTTGTGGCAAGAGGAGTTTGGTCATATTTCAGATGAAGCAATCGACTGGATCGCCGCTAAATTAGATCTTCAACCCATTAATATCCTTGAGCTCGTCACGTTCTATCCCATGTTCCGGCGGCAACCTTTTGGGAAGCACCACATCCGCATTTGCCGCACTTTATCCTGTGCTCTGGGCGGATCGTATGAAACGCATGCTTGCTTTAAAAAAGCGACTGGAGCAGAGGGAGACGACCATGGACCTGTCAGCAGCCCCGATGGGAAATACACTATTGAATTTGTCGAGTGTCTAGCTTCTTGCGGCACAGCTCCTGTCGTGATGATGAATGACGATTTCTACGAAGACGTAAACGAAAGCAAGATCCAAGAACTTTTACAAAAATACCAGTAAACTACTATGGCCGCACCACAACGCAGACTGATTTTTAAACATATTGATGCTCCAGGTTATACCAACGACATCGACTGCTACATCAAGCATGGCGGTTATGACGACTTAAAAAAATCCATCACGATGGAGCCTACTGCGATCAAGGATGAAGTTAAGAAATCACAACTACGTGGGCGTGGTGGTGCAGGATTTAGCTGCGGCATGAAATGGAGCTTCATCGACGCAAAGAAAGTAACTAAGCCTATTTACCTTATCTGTAACGCAGATGAGTCCGAGCCAGGCACATTTAAAGATCGGCAAATTATCCATAAAGATCCGCACCAGTTGATCGAAGGCATGATCATTTCCTGTTTTGCGAATAGCGTGAAGTTAGCCTACCTCTATATCCGTGGAGAATTCCCCGAAGGTGCTAAGATTCTCGAGCGTGCCATTGAAGAAGCACGGGCGAAAAATTTCATCGGCAAAAATATTCTCGGTACAGGTTACGAGTTGGAAATATATATACACCGCGGAGCAGGAGCCTATATCTGCGGTGAGGAAACGGGTTTGATCGAGTCACTTGAAGGTAAGCGCGCCTATCCTCGTATCAAGCCACCTTATTTCCCAGCCGTGCTAGGTCTCTACATGTGTCCCACTATCGTCAATAACGTGGAAACACTTTGCAACGTCAAGCACGTCATTAATATGGGCGGTGAAGCCTTCGCTAAAATCGGCACACCGAACAATACAGGCACGCGCGTTCTCTGTGTCAGTGGCGACGTTAATAAACCTGGTTATTATGAGTTTGAGTGTGGTTCTCTGACTATGGGGGAATTAATTAATGACGTCTGCGGCGGCATCCGCAATGGACGTAAACTCAAGGCCGTGATCCCGGGAGGTTCCTCTGCTAAGGTGCTGCGTGCGGGCGAAAAATTTAAATTGAAACAAAAAGGTGCCGACGGTGCCATGGTAGATAAAGAAATTACCTTAGAAGATATTCCTGTGGACTTCGACAGCTTCGCAGCGGTCGGCACCATGGCTGGCTCGGGCGGCGTGATCGTGATGGACGACTCACGTGATATGGTCGAGTGCTTAGCAAATATTTCTGAGTTCTATGCTCACGAGTCCTGTGGCCAATGCACTCCCTGCCGTGAAGGCTCACTCTGGATGAAAAAAATCACCCACCGCATGGCTCACGGTCAAGCGCGTAAAGAAGACAGTGCGTTGCTAAAGAATGTAGCAGACAACATTGCGGGTCGCACCATTTGCGCTTTCGGTGAAGCTTGCTCTTGGCCAGTGCAAAGTTTTTTGGCTAAATTCCCTGAGGAATTTCAAGCTAAGGCCAATAAAGACGAAGAACTCGTTCTAGGAAAATAAGCTATGACCCCGCATCCCATCAATCCCTTTAACCACGACATCCCTGCGCCTGAGACGCCCATGGTAAACGTTAATTTTAACGGCTCGTGGATTCAGATTCCCAAAGGTACTAACGTCGTTGAAGTCACTCGCCAGCAAGATAGTTTTCTTCCCCACTACTGCTACCATCCTAAGCTTTCTATTTCAGGGAATTGCCGCATGTGCCTTTTTGAAATGGGAACTCCTAGGATGGATGCCGAACGTAAACCCGTCGTCGGTGCCGATGGTAATCCTGAGATTGCATGGATTCCGCGTCCCCAAATCGGTTGTGCCACCACCGTAACAGAAGGGATGGGGATTCGCACCGAATCTCCTATGGCCGTGGAATGTCGTAAAGGCGTCATGGAATTTCTCTTAATCAATCACCCTCTCGATTGCCCGATCTGTGATCAAGCGGGAGAATGTAAGCTGCAAGAATTCTCTACAGAATACGGGAACGGCTACAGTCGTTTTGTTGAAAATAAAGTGAAGAAACCTAAGAACGTGGATCTGGGTAAAAACATCGTGCTCGATGATGAGCGTTGCATTCTCTGCTCTCGCTGCGTCCGCTTTGCCAAGGAAGTCGTCCAAGACGACGTGCTCGGCTTCGTCCAACGTGGCAGCCTTAACACACTTACCGCCCACCCAGGTAAACGCTTCGATAACCCTTATTCCCTTAACACCGTGGACATTTGTCCTGTAGGTGCTCTAACCAGCAAAGACTTCCGCTTTAAGATGCGGGTGTGGTTCTTAAAAGAAACTAAGAGTATCTCCACATGGGATGGCACAGGCAGCAACATTATCATCGGTTCGCGTGAAAATAAAATCTACCGTATTACTCCCCGTGAAAATGAAGAAGTAAACTCCTGCTGGATGCCAGACGAAGCCCGCTTCGAGTTTCATGCTTGCCAAGATGAAAAACGTTTCCAGCAACCCCTCGCTAAAGTGAAGGATGACTTCTTCCCTTCATCGTGGACAGACATCCTTCCTCGCGTCGCTCAAGAGCTAACAAAATACAAGGGTTCTGAGATCGCCATCCTCGCCTCCGCTAAGCAGACTAATGAAGAACTCTTCCTCCTCCGCTCTCTCGCACATACACTCGGTGTGACCCTAATGGATATTAAACCACGCGTGCAGGAAGGGGATCGCTTTCTCATCTCACAGGACGGTAACCCTAACAGTCAAGGTGCTGAACTTCTCGGTGTTTCCCAAAAGGGTAAAAAACTCCCAGAGATCGCTGAAGGAATAGATTCAGGAAAAATTAAAGCCCTCATCTCCATCACAGAAGATGCCGTGGACTGCGGTATCAATGAAGCAGCCTTAAAAAAACTATCTTTTCACGTTCACATTGGAACCCAACCGAATAAAGCTAACCAAAACGCCGCCTTCATTCTGGCTTCCGCTGGATTCGGTGAAACGCGTGGATCCATGATTAATGTCAAAGGACGCCTCCAACGACTAAATAAAGCTATCGCCTGTCCAGGTCACGCTCAGGAAGATTGGGAAATTTTACGTGATTTAAAGTCTGCCGTCGGCGGTGGTAATGGGTTGCACACGATCGAAGATGTCTTCCGTGCCATGTCCCAAACCGTTCCTTCCTTAGCCGGCTTGAGCTTAAGTAAGATTGGTGATTTAGGGCTGCAACTCAATGGCACCGTTTCTATACTCTCGCCACGTGAAATTAAACCTGTCAGTGTAACAGCTTAAGTTATGATCATTGATGGACCGACGGTAGTATTTATTTTCATGAGCCTGCTCAAGTGTGGAGCCGTGGTCGGCGTCATGCTCGGCTTAGTTGCTTACAGCGTCGTGGCGGAACGTCGTTACAGTGCGTGGTTCCAAGATCGGATCGGCCCGAACCGGGTAGGCTTACCGCTTGGCGGTATGACTATCGGCGGATTCAGAGTTCCCCTCCTGCGCCTCTTCGGTTTATTTCAACCCGTAGCCGATGGTTTAAAATTCTTACTCAAAGAGGAAATCACCCCTGGACACGTGACTAAACCATATTTCTACATGGCTCCCGTCTTAGCCATGGTTCCAGCTCTCCTGACCGCTGCCGTAGTTCCCTTCGGCTCCGTTATCAACCTCGAGCCCATCGCTCGTTGGGTAAGCAACGCTTTTTCCCTCTCTTTAGATGCTGCCACGCTCGCAGCGTTTAATAGTCCAGCCGTCATCGCCGATCTTAATATCGGTGTGCTTTTCGTTTTCGCCATTGTCTCTATCAGCGTCTATGGGATTGTCATCGCTGGATGGTCCTCCAATTCTAAATATCCTTTCCTCGGCAGCATCCGCTCCTCGGCTCAGATGATTTCCTACGAAATCGCAATGGGATTGTCCGTGGTTCCCGTTTTCCTAGTCATTGGAAATTTAAACCTTCAGGAAATTATCGCCTACCAATCCCAGCATGGATGGTTAGCTCTAGCCTTCATCGCTCAACCTAGTAACTGGACCTTAGAAAGTTTCATGCTCTGGCCTTTTCTCGCCCTTTCCTTTGTCATCTTCCTTGTCGCCGCATTTGCGGAGACCAATCGTTTACCCTTTGATTTGCCAGAGTGCGAAACAGAACTCATCGGTGGCTACCACACAGAATACGGAGCTTTTAAATTTGCCCTCTTTTTCCTCGGAGAATATGCTGCCATGCTCGTCACGTCCTGCATCATGGTCACCTTATTTTTCGGCGGCTGGGCTTTACCACTCCCATGGTTTAACGGTTTAGCTATTCCCGCCGATTGGCACTTCCTCGGAGGACTAGCCGGTCAAGCTGCGCCTACCTGGTTCTGGCTCGTTCACATCGGAGTCTTCCTTTCGAAGATGGCCTTCTTTATCTTTTTCTTCATTTGGGTGCGTTGGACATTCCCTCGTTTCCGTTACGATCAATTGATGGATCTAGGCTGGAAATTTTTCATCCCCGTGGCCTTGGCTAACGTCGTCATCGTGGCCTTCATCGTGGCTTACTTTCAGCTCAATAAAGCCTAAGTACAACTGCTAGGTAAACATTAGTTCAACTTTTTTTTAGGCCAGTCGGCCACTTGGCTGCTTTACAAAGAACCTTTGAGCTATTAGCTACCCGCGCACATTTCCGACAGTAAAAGGTGGGCTTCTGCACTAATTCAAATAACTCCACAGCATGCTTTTCAATATCCACCTTAGACCAATCACACAGCGTTTTCCCCATAGAACTAATCAACCACGAGATAATAATAGCGCAAGCCATCTTAAGTGCTACAATGATGACCATGTCGATCTTAACTAAAAATTCTGCCAAGGAAACCGCTGTCCACGTAGGTTTAAAACTAGTCCTAGCTGATTCCTACGCTTTGATGGGACAAACCCACTTAGCCCACTGGAATGTTGAAGGCTCTCACTTCTTTTCGCTTCATACAGCTTTTCAAAGTCAGTATGAAGAATTATTCCTCGCTATTGATGAGCTGGCCGAACGCTTACGTGCCTTGGATGTTCTCGCTCCGGGTGGTTTAGCCACTTTAGCCAAAGCTTCTAGCATTGAAGAAATGGCGATTGAAGCAGCACCTGCAAAGGACTTTGTTGCCCACCTCGCTGGTTCTCATGAAATCGTTTTAGCCAATATTATCGAGCTACGTGAAGCAGCGGGGGTTGCCGGTGATCTAGCCACCCAAGATCTCGCCATCAAAAGAGCCCAAGTCCATACCAAAACGCTCTGGATGCTGAAAAGTTTTCTGAAAAATTTATAATAAACATGAGCACGCCTTAAAAAATTGTTTAGTTTTCGTCTTGCACTTGCGAGTAGGTCTCACTCTGCTACGGTAAAAGGATGCAGAACCTTAAATCAATTCCTGTCTTCGAATTTACTGTTGTCCCATCCTGGTGTTCTGATGCGGCTAGGATTGTGGAAGAGTTACTGTCACAAGCGGCTCCCTGCCATTATGACTGCTTGCTAGATTTACGCCACGCGCTACTGGGCACGGTAAATTGGGAACAAACCTTGGACTTATTTTTAGTCTGTCGCCAAAATCTTGAACTCCACCATTATTTGCCGCTCTATCGTTTGCGTAGTCTTTTGACCAACCGCCTAACGTTTGAAGTTTCGGGTGAAATAGATCAGTCTAAGAAAATGAGTCTGCGAAAATTACTACGCCTGAATTATCGTTCCGTCTCAGCGCTTCGTTCAGCTTTTGATCGTGAATCTTTTGAGCATCAACTCAATTTCACTTCGTGTAATAAGCCAGCCTTCCGCATTGTCGAAGTTTAAAGTTGCAGCAAGATTTTACCGCGTCGCTTTTCGCCTTGCACAGCCGTGATGGCCTGAAGCACCTCACTGAGTGGGTAGGTTGCGGCGATAGGTATTTTCAATCTACCTTGCTGCTCTAATGCCGCTAACGAATCGAACATACGGTAAACTTCTTCACGTTTAGCGTTCTTGTACCAACGGCTAATCCAGTAGCCATGAAAAGAGATATCTTTAAAAATTAGCAGACCATTTCCTAGGCGTAAGGGCTGCTTGGACATAGCTCCATAGGTAACGATCTTCGCAGAAGGGGCGGCAACTTTACAAAGGAGGTTGACACTATCGCCCCCTACAGCGTTAAGAGCGAGTCGTGGCGGATAAGCACCTACGAGATCACGGATTAAGGCCACAGAATCTGGAGTGTCGAGAAAAACGGCATCAGCTCCTAATTCTTTTAATTCAGGAAAAAGATCAGTGCGCCGCACAAGATTGACTGTTCTTAGTCCCAGAGCATGGGCTATTTGAATGACGGATCGGCCCACAGCGGAATTAGCGGAATTTTGGATGACCCATTCGCCTGGCTCCAGTTGAAAAAAATCATGTAATAAGCGCCAGGCCGTACTGGGATTAACGTAGAGCATGGCGGCCTGTTCAGGTTTAAGGGTGGCAGGCAGCTTCAAGCAGTCAGCACCAGAGCAAACAACCCATTGCTGCCACGAGCCCGTTCCGCTTGGGGGCAGGACGAGTTGGCCTAGCTGTAGATCTGTGACTTTCTCTCCAAGATGTTCAATGCGCGCCACGCCTTCATTCCCAGCAATGGCGGGAAGAGAGGGCTTGGTGCCATAAGTTCCCTCTATCAGATTAATGTCGGAAGGATTGATCGGGGCAAAAAGCATCCTGAGGAGGACGTCTTGTGGGGTTAAATCGGGAACGGCTAGGCTGACTACTTTGAGCACGGAACTAGGAGCTCCATACTCTGAAAAAAGGGCAGCCAGGTTATTCAATAAACCCCAAGTTTTTTCAGAAAAGTAATTAATTCGGTTTCGCCAAAATCAGCGAGAATTTCTCCATCCCAGTCCAGCGTGGGAGCCTTACTCTGGCCAGAGATAGCTTCCATCTCTTTCATCGCTTGCGCGTCATTTGAAACGATAATTTTCTCAAAGGAGATAGAATGTTTATCAAGACAATCAATGGCTTCTTCGCACCAAGGACAGTTTGTTTTAACGTAAAGCTTCGGTAATAGTGGAGACATTAAAAGAATTGTGGCAATTCGCAGGCTCTTGGCAAGTTTTGCCACAATTTATTAGCTAAAGAATTTTACCCCTCCATATTTAATGTGCGCTTTTTTTGGGGTTGATCCCTTAAATGTTCTTGCGTGTCGTTATTTGTAAACTAGATCGCGTCGGACATGACAGACGTAATTTTTTCCCTTGGGCTGACTATTGGTGGTTTTATCTAGGTTTTGTTGGATTTATTTTGGCTATGTTAGCCTTAGACCTAGGAGTATTTCATCGCGAGGCACATGTCGTTACCTTCAAAAAAATAGGCAATTTGGAGCGCCATTTGGGTAACCTTAGCTCTACTCTTTAACTTAGGATTTTATTTCTATGCCGATTGGAAGTTTACTCAAGACCCTCGACCTCTCGCCATTTCAGGTTTTGATGCCGCAGAAGTTTCTAAACAAGTCGGCTTAGAATTCCTCACTGGTTACGTGGTGGAAAAGGCCTTAGCCGTTGATAATATTTTTGTCTTCGTCATTATCTTCTCTTTCTTTGCCATTCCGCCTAAGTATCAACACTGGGTTCTTTTCTATGGAATTTTAGGGGTTCTCTTCTTTCGCAGTATTTTCATCGCAGCAGGTAGTATCCTTATGCAATACGATTGGCTGGTTATCGTGTATGGGGTGTTCCTAATCGCTACCGGTATTAAGATTTTATTCGCCCCAGAAAAGCCGCTGGATCCAGAAAAGAATATAGTTATTCGTTTATTGAAAAAATATTTACCCGTCACTCCAGACTTTCACGGGCAGTGTTTTTTTCGTTAAAATTGGAACTAAATGGTTTGTAACACCGCTCTTATCGCTTTGGTTTTTATTGAAATTTCTGACATCGTTTTTGCAGTTGATTCTGTGCCTGCTATTTTTGCTATAACCAAAGAGCCGCTTATTGTTTTCATGTCGAATGTCTTTGCCATCCTAGGATTAAGAGCCATGTATTTTATGTTGGCGGGTGTGGTGCATAAATTCCGCTATCTTAAATACGGCTTAGGCTTAGTGCTCGTGTTTGTTGGCTTAAAAATGGTCTGGCTCAATGAGGCGTTCGGAGGGAAATTCCCCATAGGGTGGTCTCTTGGAATCATTACGTTACTCATTGGTGGTTCCATAGGATTTTCCCTTTGGAAGGCTCGATCCGAAAAAGCTTAAGAATTTAAGCGAACACCGTTAACCATAAAAAAGGACGGCTCAACGGTGGATTGAATCACAGCCTCATGGGGCTCCATCCCATCAGGTAGCGGGAAAGCCACGAGATCTGCTAAGGCTTGGGGCTTAATCACGCCTAGCAGCCCTTCACGTCCGAGAGCCTTAGCTGGGGCGGTCGTCACCATTCGTAGCCACTCTTCTGCTGTATATTGGGGATACTCGAAGCGGGCACGACGAATCTCTTTACGTAAATCCAGTGTATCATTACTAGCAAGGCTATCTGTGCCTAGCGAGATGTTACACTTCATTTCTAATAAACGTTCCATCGGAAATCGGGCGTGAGCGAAATAAGCATGACAACCTGGACAATGAACGACATTGAGAGGATTTTTCTCCAAAGCTTGGAAGTCATAATTTTGTAGATAGTTCATGTGAACGGTTAGGCACTTACCATTGAGAAGGCCGAAGTCCAATAAGTGGGACAGGGCGGAACCTTGTCCACAGTCTTGCATGTCACGACCGATTCCCTTCAAGAATTCAAACATGGGTCCTTCTCCGTAAAGAAACATTTCTTGTTCCTCAATGGATTCGGCGATGTGGGTAGTGATCGGAAGATCCAACATTTCACTACAATGTTTGGCCAGCCGATAGAGCTCGATACTGGAGGTGTAAGGTGCGTGGGGACTGAGACCAAATCCACCAAGCCAGCCGGGTTGGCCTTGGAAGAAGGTGAGGGCACCCATAAGACTATCTTCCTGTCCTAAGCGGCTCCGTAAGTCCATAAGCTCTAAAAACCACCAAGTGCGAATAGGCGGCGGATTCATTTTAAGTAAGAGATCAGGAAAAGATTCTATGTTTAAAACAGTCGTACAACCGCTATCCATAAGCATAGAAAAACCTGTTTGAATGGAAGCTAGATAATCCTCAGGTGTGTAACTCAATTTAATGGAGTTGATTTTCTTAATCCATTCCGTGAATCCTTTTCCCCTAAAAATAGAGCCTTTAAAGCCTGTGTAATCGAGGTGACAATGGGCATTAATCAAGCCTGGTAGGAGAACGTGACCGCCGAGATCTATCACTTCCTCGTTAGGCAATGGTTGTAGATCATGATCTATTTCTTGGATTGTATTATCTACAATACGCACAGCGGCATCACTTAGCGTGCTGCCGCTCATAGTTAAAATCTTAGAAGCTCGTATTAACATGCCTGCGTTAGCTTAGCACCAAAAGCTTAGATGCAATCTTCGAGTGATTCTTATCGTCAATAACTTGACGATGGGAATGGTATTGAATCAGGAAGTTAGGACTTGGCTCGCATTTCTTCTAACTCTTCTTTAAGCAGCTCACGATCTTTCTTATTTAAGCGGTCGATAAAGAGGACTCCATTGAGATGATCGACTTCGTGCTGCACGGCACGGCCGAGCAGACCTGCGGCGTCGAAAGACCACCGCTCACCTTGAAGGTTCGTCGTCGTCACGCTAACGCGGTAGGCGCGATTGATCTCTACACTAAGGCCAGGAAAACTAAGACAGCCTTCGGAATCGGAGTCTTTCTTTTTGGTTAGTACGACTTCAGGGTTGATTAAAATCAAAGGCATATACGCTTGCAGATCCACCTCTTTACTGTCGATCCACATTTTAGAAGGTCGTTCGATTTCTGCGGGGATTTCTATAACGGCCAGTTGCAAAGCTTGACCTACTTGTTGGGCGGCTAAGCCGACACCATTGGCCGCGTGCATCGCATCCAGCATAGCATCGACAAGCTTTTTAATTTCCGTAGTTATTGCGGAAACTTTTTTACCAACTTTACGAAGAGCGGGGTCACCATACTGCACAATTTCCAAAACCATAGTTTCCAAAAGATAGCGAAGGAAAGGAGATTGGGAAAAGTTTTTTTAATTAAACATCCATTCACTCTTACGCTTTATTTCAGACAGCGATGAAATAATTCTAGCGTCAGATCGTAACATTGCCGAGCTAGCACGGGATTATAGCGAGCGCCTTCATCCCTCATAAAGGCGTGGGCACCATTAAACTCGTGCCATTGGAAATGTGTTCCGGCCGCATCCATTTCTGCCTGAATCAATCTACGACCTTCTAGAGAAATGTGGGGATCTTGTCGTCCCCAGATCATTAGCATCTCACCTTGTATTTCAGGGATTCGATCGAGGGTGTTATCGTCTAAGCCAAAACCTAAACTGCGTTTATGAATATCTGTCGCGTAAAAACAAGCTCCTGCTAGCACGTCCTTATTCATCGCCGCACGGAAGGCCAAGTGGCCTCCTAAGCAAATGCCCATCGCACCTAACTTACCGGTGCAATGAGGGTGTTTTGTTAAAAAGTCGAGCACGACACGTGCATCTGAGTCGTAGGCGGAAACTGGTTTGGTTATTTTTAAATCATTGCCTCGATCCGCTCCTGCGCTGTCATAAGCTAAAACAGTGCCAGCTACTTCGTATTCATGGTAAACTTCGGGAACCGCTACGAGGAAGCCATGACCTGCTAAAAAGGTGGCAGTTCTTCTGATGGGTGCCGTGACTTGGAATATTTCCGAGTAAAGCACGATCCCTGGGTAGTTTCCCGATTCTAAAGGTCGGAAAACATGCGTTCGCATGGGTCCAGTAGGTGTCGAGAGGTCAATGAATTCTGGATCGTGAAGAATCATAAATGAATGAAATAAGCACTAGTGCAAGCAAAGACTAAGGCAAGACAATCGTGCGGAAAGTTAAATTGATCCGTGGTGTTTTTATTTTCTTGGATTTAGGAATACTATGTAACCAGTTAGCCTGAGTGGCACCCTTCATAACCAGAAGGCTGCCATTTTCTAAGGTGATAGATATAAGTTTATTTGTATTCTTATGCTTAAAATAAAATTTTCGCTCAGCTCCGAAACTGATGGAGGCGATAACATTTTCTTTACCTAAGCATTTTTCATCATCACTATGCCAGCCCATTCCCTCGCTGCCGTCGTGGTAGAGATTTAGTAAGCACGAATTATAAAAGCTGCCGGTTTGCTTTTCTGCTAAAGCCTTGATCTGCGCTAACTCAGGGGTCCAAATCTGAGCGTGTTTTGTTGAGCCAGAATAGGTGTAGGAATAATCCGCATCACCGTACCAAGCCACTTTCCGAGCCATCACGATCCGCTTCCCGAAGAGCACTACTTCATCATGAGCCCAAGGTATTGATTGGAAAAGTGTGTGATAAAATTTAGTAGAATTCTGTTCTGAAAGGATCGGTCCGTGATAATTGACCAGCCCGTCACAAGGCAATAAATTAAAATCAGGCTGAGGTTGAAACAATTCCATGGATTACAAGAAAATAGCACGGCAGCGGAGCAGTTCACATTGATATTCTGTCGGATTTCTTATTGTTGTAAATTACACTAGAGAAACTGCCTTTCCGTTCCGCCCATAAGTCCTCTTGGCCTTATTCGTCGCATTTCTCCTCGCTAAAGCGGGACGAGCATAGCGTAGTAGAAATCCCCGTTACATTGGTCTATGTAATAGTGTTATATTTAATAACTGATCCCCGGTGGTTCCAGTGCGGTGCAGACTTGTTCGGCGTAGTGGGTAGGGTCGGATGCTTTGAGGAGGCCAGAAACGATGACCACGCGCTGGGCTCCGGCTTCTTTTAGTTGAGCGACATTTTCTAGTTTGATTCCACCTATGCAGAAATGGGGGATGTGGATGAGCTGGGTCATGGATGCGATATCAGCGATGCCGATGGGTTTGTAAGCAGGCTTGGTCGGCGTGGCGAAGAGAGGGCCAAAGCCGATGTAGTCTGCGCCTTCCTCTTGGGCATCTTGGGCTTGGGCAAGGGAGTGGGTGGATTTTCCAATAATTTTTCCGCCAGAACGTTTGCGGGCTTCGGCGACGCTGAGATCGTCTTGGCCGATGTGACAGATGTCGGCTCCGACGGCTAGGGCAATTTCAGGGTAGTCGTTGATGACAAAGGGAGTTTGGGTTTCGGCAAGGAGAGGTTGGAGTTTTTTAGCCCACGATTCTATCTCTGTTTGATTAGAGTTTTTAGCGCGGAGTTGGATGATGCTGACGCCTCCTTTAATTAGTTGGCTGGCCAGAATAGGCCAGTACTCTGGATCGGAATAGCCTGTGTCGAGTATAGCGTAGAGGCGGGCGGCGCGGAGTTTAGCGGTTATTTCTGAATGGGTCATGGTAATTCCATGAGGAGGGATTACTTACTTTAAGTCGTATTGAGGCATCAATTGTGCCCGTTGATCCATGAGATTTTGGACGAAGGAGGTGGAGTATTTACCGCGACGAAACTCGACATCTTTTAGAATCAGTTGTCCCAGAGGGATGGTGGTGCGGATGCCGCGAATGATGGTTTCGTCGAGGGCGCGGGTCATGCGGTCGAGAGCCGTTTTCCGATCACGGCCAATGGCAATGATTTTCCCGATCATGGAGTCATAATAAGGCGGGATGCTGTAGCCGCCGTAAACGTGGGAATCCACTCGTATGCCATGCCCACCAGGAGCGTAGTAGAGGTCGATCTTACCTGGTGAGGGCTGGAAGTTATTAAAGGGATCTTCAGCGTTCACCCGGAATTCGATGGCGTGGCGCAGGGGTTTGAGGTTATCAAAATCTTTACCTAGAGGTTCGCCTGCCGCAATGCGGATTTGTTCTTTAACCAGATCGACTCCATAGACTTCTTCCGTCACGGGGTGTTCGACTTGGATGCGAGTATTCATTTCCATGAAATAGTAGTTACCAGCGTCATCCATAAGAAATTCTAGGGTGCCGGCGTTGACGTAGTTAACGGATTCGGCGAGCTTAATAGCTGCGCGCCCCATTTTCTTGCGAAGGTCTGCGGTGAGGAGGGGAGAGGGGGATTCTTCGAGAAGTTTTTGGTTGCGGCGTTGGATAGAGCAATCACGTTCGCCGACGTGTACGATTTTGCCTTTGGTGTCGGCCATGATTTGGAACTCAATGTGATGCGGGTTGATGATGAGTTTCTCCATGTAAACGGAGGGGTTGCCGAAAGCTTTTTCTGCTTCCATGCGGGCAGCGTGGAAGCCTTGGACGAGACTAACGTCATTATGGGCAGGACGCATGCCTTTACCACCGCCACCGGCTACGGCTTTAATCATGACAGGGTAGCCAATTTTCTTGGCAACCCGGATGGCTTCTTGCTCAGTTTCTACGGGGCCGTCACTGCCAGGGGTGATGGGGACGCCTGCCTTACGTGCGGTGTCACGTGCGATAGCTTTATCTCCCATGCGGCGGATGGAATCGGCGGAGGGGCCAATAAATTTAATATGGCAACTCTCGCAAACCTCGGCAAAGTGCGCTTTTTCAGACAGGAATCCATAGCCAGGGTGAATAGCATCAACATCCGCAATTTCTGCGGCACTAATGATACGGTCGATCTTAAGATAGCTCTCATTGCTGGGGGCTTTACCGATGCAGATGGCTTCATCTGCTAGCTGGACGTGGAGGGAATCTTGATCGGCCTCAGAATAGACAGCAACTGAGTGAACGCCCAATTCTTTGCAGGCTCGGATGATGCGGAGGGCGATTTCCCCACGGTTGGCGATTAGGACTTTTTCAAACATAGCGGGCGAGGGGTGTAGAGAGAAGGTGAGTGGGCGGGGAATAAGACTTAGAGAGGCTTAATGCGGAAGAGCGGTTGGCCAAATTCCACTGGTTTACCGCTTTCTCCTAAGACTTCCGTAATAATTCCGCTCATTTCAGCTTTAATTTCGTTCATGACTTTCATGGCTTCGATGATGCAAATGACGCTCTCTTCGTTGACCTGAGTGCCCACAACGGCGTAGGGGGAGGAGTCGGGGGAAGGGGAGCCGTAGAAAGTGCCGACCATCGGGGAATTGATGGAGGGTAGGCTGATCTTCGGGGCGGAATCAGCCACATGAGCGGCTGGACTAGGCTGAAGGTAGGTCGGAGCATGGGCTATGGTTGGTACGGGAGCCTGCATGGTGTATTGAGGAGTGCCTTGCCCATCTTTACAAATACGAATCTTAAACTGGCCTTTCTCCAATTCAAACTCTGTTAACCCGTTCTTTGTCATCAAGTCGATGACCGTTTTAATTTCTTTTAAGTCCATAAAATGATTAGATTGAAAGAATATATTCTAAGAAAACAAGGGATTCGTCAATGGATTAAAGCTTTATCGTTAATTACCAGATTAATTAGTAAGTAAGCCGCTCATGCGCAAGGAACAGCGTTCTAAGGCTAGATTTTGCTCGAGATTCCGGCCTAGGCCATGGCGTAATTCTTCAAGACCTTCGCAACAAGTAATGGCTGAGGCCTTATTTGCTACGGTGTCGGCACGCCTCCAAACAGCACGAATCAGCATCTCAATCGTTTGATCCCGCGTCACCAAGTATTCCGCTTCGAGCATGGCATCAACACCTTCTAATTCCTCTTTTATTCGAGCCTTAAAACGTTGCTCGACGTCTTCCCGACATACCCGCCAGATTTCGGCCAAAAGAACGGCGCGGCGGTAGGCCATATCGGCAGGTTTACCTTGAACGGCAAGCCAGTCATTAATCCAGGGCTGGTCAAGATCCGGTGTTGAATCCGCACTGGATTCTAAAGCTAGGCAAAGGCAGCGGGAACGTATGGTAGGCAAGAGTTGCTCTGGACTAATACTCAACAAAAAAATGATGGAGTTAGCGGGAGGCTCTTCAAGTGTTTTTAGGAAAGCGTTAGCAGCCTCTGCTTGGCCTAGGCACATGCGATCAGCGGCTACGATGCAAGCAATCTTCACCCCACCATGACGAGCTTTAAGCTGTAGCTCATGTTCCAGCTTACGTATTTGGTCGATGGTTAAACGGCGTGATTTAGATTCGGGTCGAATGACGTGCTTATCCGCATGTTCCACATCAGATGTGCCGAGTAGGTGCGAGCAGATTTCGTGAAAGAGGGTCTCTAATTGGGGTAAGGAATCTCCTGTTAAAAGATAGGCATGAGCCAGTCGTTTTTCTTGGGAGGATTGACGGAGGCGTTCTTTAATCCACGAGGCTGGGAAAGGCATAGGTAAGCTCCTTAAGGATAGAAAGGAAGACACTTTCGCGTGAACCTGTGGCAGGAATCAACTTCATGCGATCAGGAGTTTTCAGGACCAAACGCTGGTAGCCCTCGGCCACGGCTTGGTAAAAAGCGAGGGGCTCACTTTCCATGCGATCCATTTTTTCTTCGGTGCGCGCCCGCTCCAGCATTCGCGCTCTGGCTAACTCTGGTTCCAGATCCAGCACGAAAGTCAGGCTCGGGAGGCATGAGCCCACGACGAAATGGTTGATGGCGGCGACCTGGTTGGCGTCTAGTTGGCGAGCTAAACCTTGGTAAACTGTAGTGGAATCCATAAAACGGTCGCAAATCACCCATGACCCAGCCGCCAGCGCGGGCAGGATTTTCTTCCGCACCAGCTCCGCCCTACTTGCTGCGAAAAGAAGCAGCTCGGACTCAGGCTCCATGCCTTGACCAGCGGGATTATGCTTCA
The DNA here is from genome assembly GCA_034440395.1 of Blastochloris sp. Classification (GTDB taxonomy): domain Bacteria; phylum Verrucomicrobiota; class Verrucomicrobiia; order Methylacidiphilales; family JAAUTS01; genus JAAUTS01. Next base: position 16,261 of record JAWXBW010000041.1, read on the forward strand.
CCAGATCTCGCACACATTCCCCTAAGGGGGTTCCGCCTGGCTCCCGCAGACAGATCACGTGATGCCCGCGCTCAGTCAGCCATTGGTTGAGAAACTGGATTTGGGTACTTTTACCGCAGCCCTCGGAACCTTCAAAAGATAGGAAGCGTGGTTTCACTCGGAGAAATTCTAAAAAATTAAGGAGTCTCCACGCTCGCCACAGCCATGGCAGCGATGCCTTCTTTACGGCCAACAAAACCCATTGTCTCATTTGTCGTGGCCTTAATGCCGACTTGATCTAGGCGTATCATGAGAGCCTCTGCAATTACCGCCTTCATGGCTTTAATATGGGGATTAATCTTAGGGGCTTCGCAGACGAGGGTAGCATCAATATTATTTATGGTCACTTTCATCCCGCGAAGCAGCTCACGGATTTGTTCCAGAAAAATCTTACTTGGAACATCTTTCCAGCGAGGATCGGTGTTAGGAAAATGGTAACCAATGTCGGGCTGACCAACGGCACCCAATAAAGCATCCGCAATGGCGTGGATGAGAGCGTCGGCGTCTGAATGTCCATCAAGGCCAACGGGGTGGGGGATTTCCACCCCACCTAAAATACATTTCCTGCCCTCTACTAATTGATGCACGTCATAGCCTATTCCTACTCGATTCATGATGGTAACATAGGCCGTGAAGTTCCAGAGCCAATCAAATTCTTAAGCCGCTACGTAAGGTAAGCTTGCAGCGACCTGATCGACTTTGTTGTTACCTTCCAGTAATTCCGCAATGGGATCCCAATGACCGCTAACTAAAACCTGACGCGCACTCTCACGGATTTCGCAGGGGAAGGTTTTTCCACCGGCCTGAATTTTTTTTGTTTCCAGATCAATAGTGATTTCCGTCTCAGGCTTAGTTTGAACAATTTCCTGCAAGGATTGACGATCGGCCTTGCTTACGGTGAGGCAAGGCATGCTCAACGTGGTTGAATTACCGAAAAAGATTTCCGCAAAACCTTCCGCAATAACGGCACGAATGCCAAAACGGTAAATGGCTTGAGGCGCATGTTCCCGAGAAGAACCACATCCAAAATTATTGCCAGTAATTAGAATCTTAGCTCCCTTATAGTTGACGTCATTAAGCGTATGCTTCTTAGGCGACTTATCTTCATTGAATCGAACGTCGTAAAACATAAATTCGCCTAACCCATCAAAGGTGACGCATTTCATGAAGCGGGCGGGAATAATGCGGTCGGTGTCGATGTCGTCTCCCGTAACGGGGACGCCTGTTCCTTTGACTTGCTTGATTTGTTCGAGTGCCATAGAGTAAATAAAGTTTATTGTTTAATTTTAAAGATTAGAAGAAAAAAATTCTCTTGCATCACTGACTTTTCCTGTCACGGCAGCAGCGGCCACCATGACGGGACTCATGAGTAGAGTGCGGCCAGTGATACTGCCTTGGCGGCCTTTAAAATTACGGTTGCTTGAGCTGGCGCATAATTGGTCTCCGATGAGCTTGTCTGGGTTCATGGCTAAGCACATTGAGCAGCCAGCATCACGCCATTCAAAGCCAGCATCTCGAAAAACCTGAGCAATACCTAATTCTTCACAAAGAACAGCTACAACTTGCGAACCGGGCACGGCAATCGCCTTGACGCCAGAGGCCACTTTACGTCCCTTGAGGAAGCGGGCAGTTTCTTGAAAATCACTCAATCGTCCGTTCGTGCAACTACCGACAAAAGCGACATCAATTTTTTTACCTTTGATCGGCGTGTTGCCTTCGAACTTCATGTGTTCAAGAGCTTCTAGGATGAGAGCTTTTTCCGTTTCATTAGCTTCATCTGGTGAGGGGATGTTCTCGTTGATGAAGATCGCTTGTCCGGGGTTAATCCCCCAAGTCACGGTGGGCTCGATACTGCTGGCGTCAAAGCTTACGACATCATCATAGGTGGAATTCGCATCTGAGGCGAAGGAGAGCCAGCGCGTGACGGCGGCATCCCAGTTTGTTTCGCTCGGGGCATAGGGACGGCCTTTAAGGAAGTCGCACGTTTTCTGGTCAGGGTTCACGTAACCAACGCGGGCTCCGCCTTCAATCGACATATTACAAACAGTCATGCGCTCTTCCATGGAAAACTCGTCGAATATGTTGCCACCATATTCATAAGCGTAGCCCGTGCCGCCGTTGACGCCTAGCTTACGAATGATGTGTAGGATGACGTCCTTAGCATAAACACCTGGGCCTAATTTACCGTTCACATTGATGCGGCGGACTTTCATCGAACCTATCGCCATGGTTTGAGTGGCTAAGACATCCCTCACCTGCGTGGTGCCAATGCCGAAGGCGATGGCGCCGAAAGCACCGTGGGTAGAAGTGTGAGAGTCTCCGCAAGCGATGGTGGTGCCAGGCTGAGTGATGCCTTGTTCAGGGCCTACAACGTGCACGATGCCTTGTTTACCAGTACTACGATCAAAAAAAGTTACGTTATAATCTAAACAATTTTGCCGCAATGCTTTGATCATGGCGTCGGCTAGGGTATCTGCATAAGGCTCACGAGCCTCGTCCGTCGGGACAATGTGATCGACAGTGGCGAAGGTGCGGTGAGGAAAGCGAACCTTTAAACCTAATTCTCGCAACATGGCAAAAGCCTGAGGGCTGGTCACTTCATGAATAAGGTGAGTGCCGATGAGAAGCTGAGTCTGTCCGTTAGGTAATTGACGGACGTTGTGAGCATCCCAAACTTTCTGAAATAATGTCTTAGCCATAGGTAAAAGCTACACCTTCACTTGATAAATAGGAAATACTACTTTAGTATTAAACGATAACATTTAGGTATTAACTAGCCTATGGCAATTTATGGTAAATCTTGAACTTATTGAACTCAAACATCTACGTTCATTTCTTTTAGTGGCGGAGCATTTAAATTTTCATCAAGCGGCGGAGGAATTAAACATTTCTCAGCCTGCGTTATCTCGTCAAATTGGTTTGGTGGAGGAGGCATTAGGGCGCAAACTTTTTTCCCGTGTTAAGAAAAGAGTTCAGCTCACGCCGGCGGGCTATTATTTACAAAGCCATAGCCAGGGTATCTTAAATACGATGCAAACTTTACTTAAAGAAACACGTGAAGTCGGAGAAGGTCAACGTGGATCGATTTCTATAGGTTACACGGAGGGGGCTATGGCTAGTTTTTTGCCTCGGTTACTCAAGGAGGCCAGAACCAAAATGCAGGGAGTGAGTCTTCATTTGAGACAAGGCCATTCTGATTACCTCGCGAGGGAAGTAGATCGGGGCAGGTTAGACCTCGCCTTTACATCTTTACCCTCTCAATCCATGAATCTACGCAGCACCCTTGTAGCGCAGGAACGCGTAGGAATTGTTTTGCCAGAAACGCATGTTCTTGCTCTAAAAAAAGAAATCATGCTGAAAGATTTAGCTATGGAGAATTTCATACTTTTTAGCTATGCGGGTAACCCGAAACTTTATTCTGATATTTTGGGGTGGTGCCGGGAATCAGGTTTTGTTCCGAATTTAGCGGCGGAAGCTGGGACTAGAATAATGGCTGTAAATCAAGTGGCGGCGGGAATGGGTGTCACCTTCTTGAGTGAACATCTGGCACATTATTGCGGGGCTGGGACTATTTTCAGGCTTCTTAAAAAACCACGAGCTATGATGCAGTTTTACTTAATTGAAAATTCCGAGACTCAAAGTCCTGTCCGGCAAGAGTTAAAAAAACTATTACCCTAAAACTTGACTAAGTAAGGCGGAGCGGATGAAAAGGTGCGTTGGCCAGTTCACCATACTTTTTATTCGAACAAAACAATAAGTTAAATACGTCTTTGCTTGCTCTGGGATAGTAGCTCTTACTTAATTTTGGGCAATCAATTGGCGCAGGACGTAGGGGAGAATACCGCCGTGGCGATAATATTCCACCTCAATCGGGGTGTCGATACGGCAGATGACTTGGATGGATTCTTTTACTCCGTTGGCACGGACGATTTCTAAGGTCAGTTTTTGCTGAGGCTTAATATTTTCGTCCAGGCCCAGAATGGAAAAGGTTTCAGTGCCATTAAGGTTTAAGGTTTTGGCCGTGGTGCCTTCTTCAAAACAGCAAGGTAAAACACCCATGCCGACGAGGTTACTACGGTGGATGCGTTCAAAGGTTTCGCTAATGACGATTTTTACGCCCAGCAATTTTGTTCCTTTAGCGGCCCAATCACGAGAAGAGCCAGTGCCGTATTCTTTCCCGCCGATGACGATGAGTGGAGTGCCGGCGGCTTTGTGTTTCATGGCGGCGTCATAGATGGGCATGACCTCGTCTTGGAACTTGGTCACGCCACCTTCAACGCCTGGAACCATGAGGTTCTTAATGCGCACGTTAGCAAAGGTGCCGCGGGTCATGATGCGGTCATTTCCGCGGCGTGAGCCGTAGCTGTTAAAGTCTTCAAAATGGACGCCGTTTTCTAAGAGGTAGGCTCCAGCGGGTGAGGTTTTCTTAATGGCACCAGCTGGAGAAATGTGGTCGGTGGTGACGGAATCACCGAAAATTCCCATGGGTTTAGCATTTTTAATTTCCGTAATAGTACCGGGGGTGAGGGAGAAATTTTCAAAGAAGGGGGGTTCTTGGATATAGGTGGAATCACGATCCCATTCATAGACATTACCTGTGGAGGAGGGAATTTCGTTCCATTTGGGGTTTTGGGAGGCGAAATCTTGGTAAAGTTTCTGAAAGACTTCGGGCTTAAGGGCGGCTTGCATCTGGTCGCGCACTTCTTTCAGGCTAGGCCAGATATCCTTTAAATAGACGGGTTGACCTTGAGGATCTTGGCCAAGGGGTTCTGTCGAGAGATCGATATCGACTCGCCCTGCAATGGCAAAGGCCACCACAAGGGGGGGTGACATGAGGAAATTGGCTTTGATATTTTGGTGTACGCGCGCTTCAAAGTTTCGATTACCAGAGAGAACGGAAGCGGCCACGATGTCATTTTTAACGACGGCTTCTTCGATCGTGGGGGCGAGGGGACCGGAGTTCCCGATACAGGTGGTGCAGCCATAGCCTACGGTTTGGAAGCCGAGTTGATCGAGGTAGGGTTGCAGCTCAGTTTTGTTGAGGTAATCTGTGACTACGCGTGAGCCGGGTGCTAGGGAAGATTTAATCATGGGATTCACACGGAGTCCACGTTCCACGGCTTTTTTGGCGAGGAGGCCTGCGGCTAGCATGACGCTGGGGTTTGAGGTATTCGTGCATGAGGTGATGGCAGCGATGAGTACGCTGCCGTTGCCGACATGGGCTGTGCCGTGGCCGTTGAGGGATACATCTGCGTGAACGGAACTAAAGTCTTCTGCTTTTTTTCCGAATCCGTTTTCTGCTACGGAACGTGTGTAGGTCTCGATGAAATCTTTTTTAAGGTTCTGTAGCTCGATACGATCTTGGGGTCGTTTGGGTCCAGCGACACTAGGGACGACGAGGCTTAGGTCTAGTTCTAAGGAGGAAGAGTAGTCGATTTCGCCTTTTTGCGGAATACCCCAGAGATTTTGGGCTTTGTAATAGGCTTCAAAAAGCGCGACATGCTGGTGCGGGCGACCTGTGGCGAGAAGGTAGTTCGAGCATTCTTCATCAATTGGGAAGAAGCCCATCGTGGCGCCATATTCTGGTGCCATGTTAGCAATGGTAGCGCGGTCCACTACGGGCAGAGCAGCGGCACCAGGGCCATAGAACTCGACAAATTTACCGACAACTTTCGACTTACGTAAAAGTTGAGTCAAGGTGAGAGCCATATCAGTAGCCGTGACGCCTTCACGCAAGGCACCTGTGAGGTAAACGCCCACCACGTCTGGAGTGAGGAAATAGACGGGTTGGCCGAGCATGCCAGCCTCCGCCTCGATCCCGCCGACTCCCCAGCCTACGATACCGAGGCCATTAATCATCGTAGTATGCGAGTCCGTGCCGACAAGAGTGTCGGGGTAAAGCATTTCCGTTTTGAGGTTTTCTCCATCTGGCTGACTTAAGATGCCTTTAGCGAGATATTCCAAATTTACTTGGTGAACAATGCCGATCCCAGGGGGGACGACTTTAAAGGTCTCAAAAGCTTGCATTCCCCATTTTAAGAATTGATAGCGTTCACGATTACGAGAAAATTCTAACTCAAGATTTTGGCTAAGGGCTTCCGCCGTGCCTGAGAAATCGACTTGCACGGAGTGATCCACCACAAGATCCACGGGGACGAGGGGTTCAATCATTTTAGGATTTTTCCCAATCTTAGCCACAGCAGAACGCATCGCCGCTAAATCAACGAGAAGGGGAACACCAGTAAAATCTTGGAGAACGATGCGTGCTACGACAAAGGGGATTTCTTCTGTGCGCAAGCTGTTCGGCTGCCATGAGCTGAGCTCGTGCACGGCCTCGTTGGAGACACGGATACCATCACAATTTCGTAAGACGGATTCCAGCACGATACGAATACTAACAGGCAGTTTTGAAAGATTTTTACCTGTCACGGCGGCTAATTCGGGGAGCGAAAAGTAAGAGTACGTTTTACTATTAAAGATAAGAGACTGTTTAGTCGAAGGGAAAGGATGTGACATAGTAATGATAGATAAGCATACTGAATGCCGACTTCCATAAAAAAGTGTGGGGAAGAATTATCCGAGTTTGTTTAGCACGAGAGCTTGGCGGAACCAGCTGAGCCGGCAGTGGTGAAAGTGAGCCCAACTAGCTTCCTGGGCTAAGTTGGAAAATTCCGCTTCGTTGAAGGCTCGGCGAATGGAGAGGAGGGCGTCGTGTTGGGTCATGGGGTGGCGTAGCCAGCAGGTCACTAAAAGCCAGATGCCTAGATAGCTTAAATAAGAACGTGTGATGTCGGTGACGATGACCCATTTTTTACTAACACGTTGGAGTTCCTTTAAGATAGCCACCGCGTCTGTTTGAGAAAAATGGTGCAGAGCCAGTTGACAAGTCACGAGGTCATAAGAATTGTCGGGGAAGGGCAGTTGTTTCATGTCGGCTTGTTGCCACTCTAAGTTACAGGCACTATGGTTCGCCTGAGCGTAAGCAAGGGTTTGGGGGTGAAGGTCGATACCAGTAATTTTAGCTTGGGGAAGTGCTAAGGCGAGTTGGGTAGTTAAATCTCCAGCACCGCAAGCACAGTCGAGAACGGAGTGAAGATCAGTAGCCTGTTTTGAAACTTGATGAAGTATGAAGCGAGTGGCCTTTTTCCCTCCGAAATGGCGATTGATAATTTCAAGGTTTTGTAGGTCTTGAGCAAGGTCGAGTGGATCAAGGTCAGGAAGATCCATCTGTTCAGGGTGGGCTTCTGAATAGAAGCGGCGGGAAAGGTTAGGAAGCATTTGAGAAAGCTTGTGAATGACTAACCGTTAAAGCAAACATGATGATTCGTTTTATCGATTACGATGGAAGGCTCAGGTGACTAAGCGGCTATGGCTACTCCTGATTTGGGGACAGAAGAAATGTTGACATTGAGGTTAACTTCTCCGATGCGGAGTAAGTCTCCATGGTGGAGTAGGCCTTGGGTTTGAGGCAAGCCGTTGATGTTGATGCCATTCATGGAGCCGAGATCGCGGACGAGGATAGAGTCGTTACTGACAATAAGGATGGCGTGTCTGCGCGATATGGAGGAGTCAGGTAAGACGAGGTCATTGTCAACGTGCCGACCAAGGCGAAGCTGCGGTGTTGTTATGAGGTAGGTGAAGGCTCGCATCTCAGTACTTGAGATTTCGAGACTCATTTCGTAGCTGAACATTTCGCTGTTAGCCATCTCTGGTTTAGAAGCATTTGGGGTTTGTTTTCGCCGGGTTTCTAGTTCTCCCGATGCTTGAAGTTGAATAAAATGAAGAAGAAAATCTTGTACTCCAGAACTCATGGTTGTGCGTTGAGGAGCATCAAAATCTACCCACTCGTAGTTGGGGTTATTCCATGTAAGGATTTCTACTAGGGCATCCTCGCCTGAGAAAGAGGGTGCCTCGGCATGAGCCAGAATACCAGTCATGAGATAGATTTTAGCCTGTTCCTGTCCATGATTTATAGTAAACGAACCAGTCCGCCCTGTATGCCCGTAATGCTGTAGCATTTCAGTAAGTGGGAAAAGATTCTTTGATAGACCTGCAGAAATGAGTTGAGTTTTCATAATAAATTACGCAATAAGTTTCTAATGCGACTATTGCTACAAAAACCATAGCAGTTTGATAGAATATTTCAAAATAAAAAAAATCTATTTGAGGGACCTAGTTTCTACAAATCTGGCCATGAGCCAGAGGGCATCTGAAAGGCGATTTAAATACTGAAGGGTGAGTGGTCGGACGCTAGGGGTTTGTTGTTGAAGTGTGCTGACGCGTCTTTCTGCCCGACGGCAGATAGTTCTGGCTACATCTAGGGCGGCAGAGAATGGCGTTTCCCCTGGCGTAGCCCAGCCCTCGAAACGGATAGATTGTCCCTCGATTTCTTGCACCACCTGATCAAGGCGCTCAAGCATAGTTGCGGTCAGCTTAGGGTATTGAGCGGCTTGGTATTTAGTAGTATCTTCATCGGCAACGGCTAATTCACCCATCAAAGCAACGAGTTCTTTTTGAGTTGTCAAAAGTTGCTCGGTAACCCATGGGTTGTTCGAGCAGGAGCGAGCTACGCCGAGGTAGGCATTAAGTTCGTCGATGGTTCCGTAGGCCTCGACGCGGGGGTGGTCTTTAGGAATTCTTCGGCCATACATGAGGCTAGTTTGACCTTGGTCTCCTGTTTTGGTTGCAATTGACATAGCTGCAAAATTTCACCCTTAAAATTGCATGGCCGAGAAAACGGGAATCTTCCCAAGTTTTTTACGACCTTCGAGGAAACTGAGTTCAGCAAAAAAAGCGACTTCGATAATTTCAGCCTCTAATTCTTGCACCAAATCAATGGCGGCTTTCATCGTGCCGCCCGTAGCGAGCACGTCGTCAACGATGATAACACGTTGGCCTTTTTTTAGCGCATCAATATGCATCTCAACGGTATTACTTCCGTATTCTAAGTCATAGGATGCTTCAATTGTTTTGTGAGGAAGTTTTCCTTTTTTACGAACTAGAGAGATACCAGTCCCTAAAACATAGGCCAAGGCACTGGCAAACAAAAAGCCGCGGGCGTCGATCGCTACGATTTGGTCGATCTTTTTACGCTGGTAACGATCAGAGAACAGAGTGACAGCTAAGCGAAACAGTTGACCGTCTTGGAGGATCGGAGTGATGTCTTTAAAGATGATGCCAGGTTTAGGGAAATCGGGAATATCCCGAACAGCTAGCTTGAGCCGTTGAGTAGCTCCTTTCATGGTAGGTATCATTTAGTACTCCTTTTGCGAGGTTGGTCTTGGCGATCAAGTTCAACTTTTAGTTTCTTGAGTGCGCTGTTTTGGATTTGTCTGATGCGCTCGCGCGTGACCTTTAATTTTTTACCGACTTCTTCTAGGGTCAATTGTTTTACCTCGTCTCCTAATGGGAAACGAAGACTGAGAATGGTGCGTTCGCGCTCATCTAAGACATGGAGAATTTTAGAAAGGTTGTCATGCAAGGCTTGATTAGCTAGGTAGTCTGCGGGACTAACCGTATTTTCATCAGCAACTAAGTCGGCCAACTCGGTTGATTCGTCATCGCCAATGAGAGTGCTGAGTGAGGTGGGTCGTAAGGAAACGCGGCGCAATTGACTGATTTTTTTAAGAGGAAGATGCAATTCATCAGAAAGTTCTTCGTCTGTGGGCTCGCGGCCAAATTCTTCCGCTAATTGCATACTGATGCGTCGCATGCGCGCTAGTTTATCCACTAAGTGGACGGGCAGGCGAATGGTTTTACTTTGATTGGCAAGAGCGCGTTTGATGCATTGCTTAATCCACCATGCAGCATAAGTGCTAAATTTATTAGCGCGATTAGGATCGAAACGATCCACGGCCTTCATGAGGCCGATGTTACCCTCAGAGATGAGGTCGAGTAGAGGAAGTCCGTAGTTAGAATAATCCTGAGCAATTTTAACAACGAGCCGTAGATTAGATTGGATCATCTTCTCGTGGGCTTGGCGGTCACCTTTTTTAATCTTGCGGGCTAGAACTTTTTCTTCAGCCACGTTAATAAGAGGAAGTTTACTAATCTCTTGGAGATACGTGGCAAGCGCGCCTTCTCTTGAATAGTCCATCATAACAATATTGGAATCGTTCCCTAAACACACTCTTGCGTCAACAGTTAGTATAACTTATTAGTTGAAGTAAGCTGCAAAAATAAAATCTTCTTCTAAGCAATTAGATACCAAGGACGACTTCATCGTTTAGAATCATCTTCTTCCACACGGTTCAACAAGTCTAAGACATGATCTCCTCGCTCTAAATTCTTATCATAACGGAAAATGAGTTTAGGCGTATTTTTTAGGCGGGTACGTTTCGCTAAGTCTCTTTGATATTCAAAACTTTGTTTCGTAAGAATTTCAAGTATCTTTTCCGTAGAGCGCACGTGCTCTAAGAAGCTGACGTAAATGAATGCTTGGCGTAAGTCTGGCGTTACATCCACCGCAGTTACAGTGATGACAGTTCCCTCAAGCAAGCGTTCGCGCGAGATAAGACGGCTGATCTCTGCTTGAATCACTCCTGAAACTCTAACAGTGCGACGTGATGACATAATTTCTTAATTTTTAAGCCTAACTCTTGGTCACCCGCAAAATCTTCTCGCCCGAGCTAAACGAGACAGACGAGGTCAGTGGCCTTAGAGTTGTTGTGCTACTTTTTCTAGGATGTAACACTCAATGGTGTCACCTTCTAGATACTCGTCAAAATTGCCCAATCGGATACCGCACTCCATACCTGTGCGAACTTCACTAGCATCGTCTTGGAAACGTTTAAGCGTCTGCACAGTGCCGTCGTAAATGGGTTGACCTTTACGTAAAACACGAGCGTGACCTGTGCGGACGATACGACCAGAGTCCACCATACAACCTGCAACTGGATATTTAGTAAGGGCAAAAACCTTCTTAACGCTAGCTCTACCGACGGTGCTCTCGCGTAATTCAGGATCGAGGAGTCCAGTCATGGCTTCACGAACCTGATCGATGAGTTCATAGATTACGCTATATAGTTTGATTTGTACTTCTTCGCGCTTAGCCGAGATGGCAGCGGAGTTATCTGTTTTCGTATTAAAACCGATCACAACCGCTTGAGAAGCCTTAGCGAGAAGAACGTCGTTGACGGTGATAGGGCCGATAGAGTTCATGACAAAATTAACTTGAACTTTGTCTGTAGGAAGTTTTTTAAGTGATTCGAGAATTGCTTCGAGCGATCCTTGCACGTCCGTTTTGAGGATGAGATTAAGTATTTTCTTCTGGCCTTCAGCCATGCTACTGAAGATGCCTTCTAAAGTGACGGCACGTGTTGAGCTAAGCTTATCTAAACGATTACTCTGTTGGCGCTCTTCGGCTAAAGTGCGAGCCTCACGCTCATTACGCATGACGAGTAATTCGTCCCCAGGGACAACTGAGCCACTGAAGCCCATGACTTTAACAGGTGTGGAAGGCCCTGCGCTTTTGATGGATTCGCCAGAGTCGTTGATTAATGCCTTAGCCTTACCCCATTGCTGCCCGCAAATGAAGGCGTCACCAACCTTTAAAGTGCCATGTTGTACAATAATAGTGGCGTTGGGTCCGCGTCCGACGTCGACTTGGCTTTCAACCACGGAGCCGCGTGCGGACTGGGTGGGGTCGGCTTTCAACTCAAGAATTTCGGCCTGAAGTAAAAGCATTTCTAGGAGTTTATCGATTCCGATTTTCTTCGTAGCGGAAACTTCGCACGCAATCGTGTCCCCGCCCCAATCTTCAGGCGTTAGCCCCTTTTCTTGGAGTTGAGACTTAATGCGATCAAGATTGGCACCAGGAAGATCTATTTTATTAATAGCTACGACAATAGAGACATTAGCGGCCTTAGCGTGCTGGATGGCCTCCAGAGTCTGCGGCATTAACCCGTCGTCTGCAGCTACAACAATTACGGCAATATCGGTTAAGTTAGCTCCGCGAGCGCGCATGGCTGTAAAGGCTTCGTGGCCTGGAGTGTCAAGGAAAGTGATCGTATGCCCGTTCTTTAAAATACTGTAAGCTCCAATATGCTGGGTTATCCCTCCAGCTTCACCCGCGGCAACTTTAGTCGTCCGGATAGCGTCGAGCAACGAGGTTTTACCGTGATCCACATGACCCATGAAGGTAATGATCGGGGGCCGCAATGTAAGGAGTGTTTCCTCTGTCACGACAGGTGGTGGGGGAACTACGATAACTTCTTCTACTTTATGAATGCCGCCGCCTTCTTTGCGTCGTTCTTGTTCAAAAGTGAAGCCTTTACTCTCACAAATTTTCTTAGCCGTGTCCTCATCAATAGTTTGATTGAGTGTGGCGAATATGTTCATTTCCATGAGGAGGTGAACGACTTGGAAGGGCTTGAGATTAATCTTAACAGCAAGATCCTTTACGATGATGGGGGACTTCATCGTAATGATTTTAGAATCAGAAACCTCGGCTGCATCAGATGAGCTCTCAGGTGCATCTTCCACCACTGAAGGAGCCGTAGGTTCTTGGGGTATGGTCGGTTCAGGCGTAAGTTCGGACTCTGACGTTTCTATTACCAGCTTTTTTTTCCGTGGAACTTTTGGAGCCGCACTGACTGATTCATCCGCTTTTTTAATAGCGGCTTTTTTCGTAACCGCCTTCTTGACCACATCTCCAGCTACAGCCGTAGCAGCTTTGGATGACTCAGTTGCATCTGTTTCTTTTTTTGTCCGTTTTCCCGTTAAAGCCATAGTGTATTTTCTGTCTGATGTAGGAGCAAATGATTTAGTTCAGTTTAAAGCCTTAAACCTGAGCTGGATCGGTAGCGATCGTGGAGTTCGCTTTTTCCTTAATTTTCTGGATTAGTTCTTCGTCTAAATCGGGGAGAGCTTCCTTCAAGTCAGACAAATCCGCCTCGCGTAAACCTTCCATACTGCCGAAGCCTGCGATCACTATTTTCTGTGCGGTGTCATGATCTACCTCAAGACTTTTGCTAAGGCTGGTAACAACTTCTTCTAGCTTCTGCTCAAAGCCTTTGACTTGAATTTCTTCTTTCTCCACGTCAATGTCCCAGCCTGTCAGTTTAGCGGTAAGGCGTGCATTCTGTCCGCGGCGACCGATGGCGAGTGATAAATTTTCGTCATCCACGATAACTTTAATGCGATGCGTAGCTTCATCCACATGGATGCTTTTAAGCTTTGCTGGCTTCATGGATTCGATCACTAAATCGCGCACATTGTCTGACCAGCGGAACAAATCAATTTTTTCATTATTTAATTCACGGACGATGTTCTTAACACGGGAGCCGCGCAAGCCCACACAGGCACCCACGGGATCAATTTTATCATCTTTCGAGGCCACGGCAATTTTCGTGCGATAACCTGCTTCTCGGGCAAGACCTTTGACGATCACAGTGCCGTCATGTAATTCATTAACTTCAAGCTCAAACAAACGGCGCACAAAGTCGGGGTGGCTACGGCTCATGATAATCTGAGGACCACGTGGGGTGATTTCAACGGAGAGGATAACGCCACGAATACGGTCGCCTTGGTTGTATTCTTCTGTGGGCACACGTTCACGAGCAGGCATAATAGCCTCGAATTTACCCAGATCGACCATGATGTCAGAGCGCTCAAAACGGCGAACCACACCACTAACGATGTCGCCTACACGATCTTTAAACTCATCAAAAATCATATTCTTTTCGATGCCGCGAATATTTTGGTTAATCGTTTGCTTAAAGACTTGAGCAGCGATGCGGCCTAAGTCTGAGGTATTAACTTCGATCTCTACCGTGTCACCGACCTTGGCGTTTAAAAGGCGGCGTTTATGGGCGGTGGCTAGATTGATTTCCTCATGAGGATCGGTAACGTGCGCTACAACTTTAACCGCAGCATAAGCTCGGATCTGACCTGTCTTGGCATCCATCTGGATACGCAAATCTTTGGCTGGGCCAAAGCTTTTACGCGCAGCAGAAAGAAGGGCCTGCTCTACCGCAGCAATCATTTGCTTACGGTCGATACCCTTTTCTTTTTCCATGTATTCCAGAACGGCTAAAAATTCCTGACTCATGTTTTTACTCGTTTTCTTATTTAAATTTTCGATCGATTCACAGAAAAAAAAAGTGGAAACCACTGGGTTCCCACTTAAACCAAATCCTGCTAATAGACCGTTTTTAAACGTAGGGGAATCTGAATTCTCGGTCAAGGGTTCATTTAAGTTCCCTAAAAATATTGAGACATTAAGATTAATTTTCGTTAATCAGGCTTTTAAATTTACCGACAGCAGGTTACTTTTATAAGTTAGTTTTAATTCATGAGCACTTTAGGTTTAATAGCAGGAAAGGGTATTTATCCGCGCTTAGTCTTAGACGCAGCTCGGCGTAAGGGGCTAACCATCGTCATGGCCGCCTTTGAAGGAGAAACCTCTGTGGAACTAGCCGAGTCAGCGGATTACCATCAGTGGATGCGGCTCGGGCAATTAGGCGTTTTGATCGATTACTTCAAAAAGCAAAACGTCACCCAAGCGATGATGGCTGGCCAAATCACCCCAAGTAGGCTTTTTGATTTGAGGCCCGATTTTAGAACCTTAATGATTTTGGCGACTTTGAAAAAACGAAATGCTGAAACCCTCTTCGGGGCAGTGGCCGATGAATTGCAAAAAAATGGGATCGTGTTATTACCTGCCACGACGCATTTAGAAGACTCGCTAGCTGGGGTGGGTCTGTTAGCAGGACCTAAGCCAAGTCGGTCTTTTTTCTCAGATTTAGAAATAGGTTGGCCTGTGGCTAAGGCTATCAGTGCGTTGGATATAGGCCAAAGCATCGTTTTGAAAAAAGGCACCATCTTAGCGGTTGAAGGTTATGATGGTACAAACGCTACGATACGTCGGGGCGGTGAACTGGGGAAGGGCGCTGCCGTCTTGATAAAAGTCTCTAAGCCTAGGCAGGATATGCGCTTTGACGTGCCTGTAATTGGCCCTGATACTTTAAAGATTTGCGCGGAGTCAGGAGTGAGTGCTCTTGTGGTCGAGTCAAAAAAAACATTGCTCTTATTGCCGGATGAAATTAGACAGCTTGCACAACAATTCAATTTGACCCTTTGGGGTAAGGATAATTAAATGACATCGAAAATTAGAGTGGGAGTTATCGGCGTGGGTCACATGGGTAAAGAACATGCCCGGGTTTATGCCGCCTTACCGAATGCCGTGTTAGGCGGCGTCTTCGATGCAGACATGGATACCGCACGTAAAATAGCCAAACAGCACCGTAGCCTACCTTTTAGCACGGATTCTTTTGAAGTTTTTTTAGATTCAGTCGATGGCGTCTCTCTTGCCACGCCTACCAGCTCGCATTTTGATTTAGGTAAAAAAGTTCTCCTTGCAGGTAAACATCTCCTAGTGGAAAAACCCATCACCAATACCACGGATGAGGCGAAAATACTGGTTGCTCTCGCGAAAGAGCGGAACTTAGTCCTTCAAGTCGGCCATATCGAACGCTTTAATCCTGTTTTACAAGCTTTGGAGGAGCGTCTGACCCGTCCTCGTTTTATTGAAGCACATCGCCTATCTCCCTATCCTGGTCGCAGCACGGATATTAGTGTGGTTATGGATTTGATGATCCATGATTTGGAGATTATTCTGCACCTCGTATCGTCACCAGTTCAGTCGATCGACGCCGTGGGCATTCCCGTATTGAGCAAAAGTGAGGATATAGCAAATGTGCGTATTCGTTTTGAAAATGGTTGCGTGGCTAATATTACGACCAGTCGCATCAGCCCAGAGAAACTGCGGAAAATCCGGGTTTTTCAAGATGACGCCTACCTCTCCTTAGACTACCAAAAGCAGGAAGGTGAGATGTATCGTAAAAAAGGCGCAGAGATTACACGAGAAAAAATTCTAGTTAATAAAGACGAGCCATTAAAGAAGCAATTACAGTCCTTTGTTGATTGCATTCAGAATAAAGCTTTACCCTTAGTTTCCGGAGATCATGGCACCCGCGCCTTGCAACTAGCAGCACAGATTGCTGATGAAATCGCCCGCACGTCTCCTAAACCAGACTGGCTGAAAAATGAGTAAACAATTACCTTCTGGCTTCATGTTTTACCTAGTAGCTGGAGAAGCCAGTGGGGATAAGCACGGAGCGGAATTACTGCGGGAACTAAAGGTAACTTACCCCGAAGCTAACTTTGCTGGCGTAGGTGGGAGACATCTTAAGGCGGCAGGGCAGGATCAGCTTTTTGATCTAGCGGAACATGCCGTCGTTGGATTGACTGATGTGCTCCTAAACTTTTTTAAGTTTAAGAAAATGTTTAATAAAGTTTTGCAGGATTTACAAGAAAAAAAGCCTGAAGTTTTAATCCTTATTGATTTTCCTGGCTTTAATCTAAGACTGCTTAATAAAGTTAAAGTGGCCTTACCTAATACGAAAGTAGTTTACTACATCAGCCCACAGGTTTGGGCTTGGAAGGCGGGTCGGGCTAAAAAAATGGCAGAGCAGATCGACTTGCTACTTGTTATTTTTCCTTTTGAAAAAACGTGGTTTTCGGAAAGATATCCAAAGTTTAACGTGCAGTGGATTGGGCATCCTATTTTAGATCGTTGGGATGTGCATAGAGCACAGACCCCGTGGGAAGATTTACCTAAACGAGTTATGCTTTTACCGGGGAGTCGACGTAAAGAGATATCTAACCATCTACCGATTTTTTTAAAGACCGTTGAAGATCTGTCTGATTATTTTAACGATTTTGTTTACACTATCTTAGCGGCTGATCCCGAGGCAGAGAAACTCATACGCAAAATTATCGTCGCAAACGAAGCGACTAATTTAAATATAGAAATCAGTTCTGGTTACCAGTTAACCCACCTTAGCAAAGCGAAGTTGGCTTTAGTCGCATCAGGCACGGCCACGCTGGAATGCGCCCTTGCTGGAGTGCCTATGTTCGTGGTCTATAAAACTAGTCCGATCACCTATTTTATTGGCCGACTTTTGGTTAAGCTGGAGTTTTTGAGCATGGTTAATTTAATTGCGGGGAAGAAAATTGTGCCAGAGTTCTTGCAGGGCAAGGCAAATTCTGAACATTTATATCAAGCCTCGAAAATGTTTTTGGAGTCTAATGAAGCGGCGGAGTCCATGCGCCGTAACTTGCGTGATGTGGTTCAAGAGTTAGGCCAACCTGGAGCTAACAAGCAGGCCGTCATTAAGATAAGCGATTACTTGAAGAACGCCCTAGGCTAAGAAACCTATTTTGGTTCTGGCTTAAAGGCGGAATGAATGTAACTTTAGGAATGATCTCTCGCCTTTTCGGATTGTCGCTTCTTTGCTTAGCTACCGTAGTTTTTGTATCATGTTCTACCCCCCAGACTCGTTCCAAGGAAAGAGCGGAGAGTTTTTCTCGTTTAACTAAAGTGGAGCAACGCACGGTGTTGGAGGGGCGTATTAAAGAGGGTATGATTCAAGATGCCGTCTATATCGCCATGGGGAATCCCTCTCGCAAAAGCCGTGGACGGTTTGAAGGTAAAAGTACGGAGTCGTGGATCTATGGGCGTTTAGAGAGCTATAACATTCCTCGTTACCGTAGGGAATACATACGTGGTCCGCATGGGGAACTTTTTTCACGACATGTTTATGATCCCATTACGGAGTTTCGCACAGTGGAGACTTTTGTCGTTTATTTTAATAATGGTCGGGTTATAGGTTGGCAAGAGTTATAGTCTCTGCTGCTGTTTTATGCCGAGACCTGTTATTAATCTGGACTTACTAAGCACTGCACCTTTACCTAAAAATGAGCCGACGGATCGTGATAGCCTAGACGAGGCACGGGAAGCGTTTCGTAAGCTGATAGGTGCGGCTTATGCTGATGAAATATTTTTTACATCCAGTGCCACAGAATCGGCAAACTGGGCTTTGAAAGGACTGGCGTGGCCAGCGGCGTTAAACGGGAAAAAGCATCTGGTTCTGTCCTGTGTTGAGCATCCAGCAGTAGAAGAATCCGCCCGATATTTAGAATCTACGGGGTGTAGCGTGGCACGTCTTGGCGTGGATGGATTTGGGCGGATTACTTTGGAGCACTTACAAAAAGCTTTGCAGCCGGACACCTTTTTAGTAGCTACCCACTTAGGAAATTACGATGTGGGGACGCTGCAACCTGTACGAGAAATATCAGCAATATGTCAGGAGAAAAAAATTCCCTTTTTTTGTGATGCTTCTACTACGGGTGGATGGTTGCCGATCAATGTGCAGGAGTTGGGCTGTGATTTATTAAGTCTAGCTCCTCACCGCTTTTATGGGCCGCAGGGTGTGGGCGTGCTCTATGTGCGCCGTGGGTTGAAGCTGACACCTTTGATTCATGGCGGAAGACAGGAATTTCAGCAACGGGCAGGGATGGAAAACAGTCGAGGAGTTATTGGAGCGGGTCTAGCAGCTAAAATGGCGTGGGAAGCATTGCCTGAGCGATCAATAAAGTGTCGAGAATTACAAAGCCTTTTTTTAGAAAAGTTAGGTTCTGCAGTTACACAGTGGAAGTTGAACGGAGCATTCTCTGGCTCCGAACGTGACCCGCATCATTTAAGTATTAGTTTCCTGCATGTGGAGGCAGAAGCGCTGGCCTTGCGCTTAGACTTGCGTGGGATAAAGGTGGGAGCAAACACGGGTTGCCGCACGAGGGAGCTGAGGACTTCACGCGTCTTAAATGTATTAGGGGTGGAGCTGGAATGGGCTTTGGGCACCGTCTTGATTGGGTTAAGCGATAAGTTGAGCGAGGAGGATGTATCTAGGGCGGTTGACGAAATAGCGATTGCCGTGGGCAAGTTACGAGGAATGTCATCGGCTTGGAAGGCGGAATCCGTAACTTCTTTGTAAAATACAATTAAACTTGGGGTGGGTGCAGGCAAGGGAGGAGGAATTAAGAAGTGAGCAATATATTAAAATTGTCTCCGTGAAGATATTGTAACTACTATCAATCCAGCCTCAAAAATATTTAATTATATGAGTTTATTCTGTCATATTATTTTAATTTATTTTTAACACTTAGATCCAAGGACTGACCCCATTTGCCCATTTTGTGGGATTTCCCCCTTAACGATTAAACGCAACGACTGGGAGCCAGAAGTCTGCGAGATTAGGGCGCGCGGGTTATCCTGAGGCGGAGAAAGCGTCTATCGGTGGGGGCGGGAGGTAGAATGACGGCGTCGTCGCGATAGGTGAGTCGCGTTGTGGCACCGTTGGGTGCACTATTGATGAGAGTGAACCCGGCGGCACTCCATGGTTGGGTGAGGTCGCTCACGGCTTCGGGAGTATAGATTAGGTCCATCGCGCCGAGGACGCGGGTGAAGGTGATGGTGAGCCGGCCGGCATCAAAGCCGAGTACTGGGTCGAGATTATCGTTCACCTTCGGATTACCGTTTAGTGCGTATTCCAAGAGAGTGTTGTAGGGGTCTCCATCGGAGCTGACGAATTCTCCGCTGATCGCGGGATCGGCGAGATCCGAGGTAGTGAACTTCGCAAGCCGCCAAGCGTCCCAGCGAGATACCCCGTTTGCTACGATGATGTTGCGTTCGACGCTCGCGGTTTGACCGGCGGTATCCACCACGGTCATGCGCACGACATGCGCGCCGTTAGAAAGCACGGTAGTATCAAAAAGATTGTGCGCGCCGCCGATGTGATAATGTCCGCCCGGGGTGTTGTCCGTGTAAGCAAGAACGTTATTAACGTAGAACTCGCCTCGGACAGTGCGCACGTCGTCGAAGCCGTCACCGAAGAACTCGGCATTGGCACCGGAAACGAACTCACCTTCGAAGGGCTGGGTGAGCGACGCGGTGGGGGGCTGGTCGGGGACGACGTTGATCGTGAAGCTTTGATTGGCGTTTGGCAGCGTGCCATTGGCGGCCCGCACGGTGGCATTAAAGAAACCCAGCGCGGACGGCGTCCATGTGATCACGCCGGTGGTTGAGGAAATGCTCATGCCGGTGGGAAAGTCGGTCAGGCTGAATGTGGAGGCCGGGTTGCCGTTGGCATTCACATCATAAGTGTAGGTGGCATTGATCACGGCAGAAACCGGGGCCGATGTTATGATCACGGGAGCGACGGAATCGTTGTCGGACGTAGTGACAGTGACTGTTCGGTTTGCGAACCCGGTTCCCGAAATCGTAATGACGGCGGTGTCGGAAAGGGCGTCGGCGTCCTCAGCCGCGCTGATGGTTACGTTCTGCGGGGTGGAGAAGTTATTGGTATTAAAAATAAGGCTGTTGCCTCCGGTGACGGAGATGTCTGTGTCCCCGCTGGTGCGTGCGACGGTGAGGGTGGAGGAACTTAAGGGCGGACCGGTGAGGCTGATGGAGAAGGTGTTTGAAGAGCCTTCGTTGACGGTGAGCGAGGAGGTGGAGGGAGCAATTTCGGGGGTGTCGTTGTCGAGTGCAAACAGGGTCACAGTTTCGCTGGTGAGCGAGGCGGAGGAGACCGTGAAGACGGCGGTGTCGTCCGTCGCGTCGGCGTCCTCGGCGGCGTTGAGAAGGACGGTTTGCGGGGTGGCCCAGTTCGCCGGGGTAAAGGTGAGCGACGCGCCGCTGGTGATGGTGAGATCGGCATCTCCCGAGGTGCGCGCGATGTTGACCGTAGTATTGGAGGCGGGAGCGATGGCGAGGCGGACGTTGAACGCGATCCGGGCGCCTTCGTCAGTTTGGCGTTGAGTGGGGGTGACGATGAGCCCCTGTGTGATTCGGTTGAAAGCGTAGCGGAGGATCGTTCCGTTAATGCGAAGGCCGTAAAGCGCACCATCCGGACCGACCGACATATCAACTGCACCGCCGAGGTCGGTGGCGAAGTAGTGGACGCTCGTCACGTTATTGGAGGCATCGAGGGTAGAGCGAATCACCCGGCCTGAGTTGTAATCACAGAAGAAGAAATTGCCGCGATAGGCAGCGGGGACGGCAGTGGTGTCGAGGAAGGTGGCGCCGGTGATGGACCCGCCGATGTTGAGCGTTTGGGCTGAGCCGCTACCACTAGTTTCATTGGCACCGGTTTGGTCATAAGTGAAGGTTGACACACTCGAAGTGCCGGTGATGAAGAAAGTCCCGTTAAAGGAGGAGTTTGCGACTCCGGTAAGAGCGAAGCGTTCTCCCCGGCGGAAGCCGTGTGCGCCGGTCGTTGTGAGGGTGACGACATTTCCCGACCTGACGGCACCGAAGGCGGCGATGTTACGAGTGTCCGAGCCGTTGGTCCTGTATTTAATGATTGGCGTGATGTATTGGGCGTAGGGCGAGGGGCTGCCGGAGGGGATTGCGTTCTCGTTTCGCGCTGTGGTGTAGCCGCTATTATCTCCGCGCCCGACTGTGAACACCTGCTCGTAGTTATCGCCGGCTACATTCACCCAAAGAGCACCGGTTCCCGGCTGAAAAGTGAACGTGAAGGGATTCCTCAAGCCACCGGCGTAGATGTAATCATTGCGCCCTCCCGGGCCGTCGGCGAACGGGTTGTCCGAGGGGACAGTTCCGTCGCGGTTGGCGCGTCCGACTTTGGAGGCAAGGTTCGATGTATCAAGGCCCACACCCGTGAAATTTCCGAGATCGCCAATCGCCCAATAAAGCTTGCCGTCGCGCCCGATGCCTACCGCGCCGCCATCGTGATTGTTTCCCACCGTGGGTAAGCCGGCCATGATGACGGTGCGGTTTGTGCCGATATTCCCGGAGGCGGTGTAGCGGATAATGCGTTGTTCACTACTGGAGGCGGTCGCAAAAAAGTAAACGTAGCCATTTGTCGCGAACCCCGGATCGAAGGCCATTCCGATCAATCCACATTCGCTATTGGTGAACACAGTCTCGGTCGCAAATGGAGTAGGGAGCAAAGATCCATTCGCAAAGACCCGGATGGCCCCGTCTTTCAAAATTACGAAGAGCCGCCCCGATCCATCTGGTGCCCAGTCCATCCCTGTTGCGCTGAGAAAACTGGGAGCCGAATAGTAAGTGGACTCGGTAAAATTCCCGTCGGAGACCGCCGCCTTTACGTGGCCGCAGGCGAACAGTGAAAGGAGGAGCGCAAGGCATGGGTATCCAGTAGGATGTTGGAGCATGTGGAACTGTAGCCTTGATTTGTGGGTCATGCAACTTGGAAAGAGATTTTTTTGAGTCCATTTGCGCTGCTCGGATTCAAAAGTGTGAATAACCTTATTTTAAAGGAATATTTTTAGAAAAATTTTCGGCTGTTGTTGGGGTCAGCAACCCCGACAAAAGGTCGGGGCGGGCGTGTCTTAAGTCGCAAGGGAAAAGTTAGGATTTTTCTATAATATATTAGCTAGCATGATGAGCTTAAGCATGAGGACGATGGGAGCAATTTTCTTAACCTTACCCTTAGCTATTAGGCGTTATTAGAGAGCTTTGAGGATGGGATTGTAGCGAGAAGCCACCAGAGCAGCAATGTCAACGAAAGTCGCTTTTTAAAATTAGGTTTAACTAGTTCAAAAATCATGCTATTTTGTTATTTCTGTTTTCTCTCACTTCAACCAAATAATCGCCCGGCTCTAGCCGTTAAATAATTACTGGCCAAAGTAGTAGTAGCCACGACAACAGAGCTTGATTAGACGAATTCTTAACTATACGACTATTGGTGCGATAGGGCTAGCAAGTTGGCTTTCCGCAAAGTCCTAATCTTTTGTGACTATTATCATTTGGTTGCTTAATGCGTAATTCCATAGGACAGAGTCGTCAGCTTGTCTTAGGCTGAGTTCTCTGACAGCTTTTGCATCGAATGCAGTCTCGCATAATGCTTGAGCCAAAAGGGGGGTAACTGCTATCAACTAGGAATTTCAACTTGGTCTCAATACGCTATGATTAGCTTGAGCAGAGACATATTGCAGGAAAGCTCGAATATCCTCGGATTCAACGTCACTATAATCTTGCAGAATTTCTTTTTCCGCAACACCAGCGGCTAGCAGATCAATCACATCTACCACTCGGTTACGCATTCCTTGAATACAGAGCCAACCTCCAATCTAAAAAACCCGCTGCTTGCATTCTGTCTAATCGACCTCAGTTTTTACGGATGTACTTTGTGGCTACTCAAAACTGTGGAATCTAGCTGCACGACACCAGCGAACGGCTAAGCCAGTTTACCGTTATTCCCCATCCCCAAGCTAGCGCCGCTGAGCATGAGTCTACGCACTTGCTCTTGGGATATGTTTCCTTTAAAGATTAGCGGTGTTTTTACGATTTTCCCCTTACGTCTTAGCTTTAGTTAGTGGTTTACTATTGAGTTTAGGCTTTGCTCCTTACGATCAGGCTTGGGCAGGTTGGATCGCCTTGGTGCCGTTAGCAATGGTACCTTTTCTCTTCAAGATTTCTTGGAAGGAAGCTTTAGCCGTGGGCTTCGTTTTTGGATTAGCATTTTTTGGGTTTACTTTTTTTTGGCTGACGGAAGTTACGGGCGCTGGGTGGGTGGCCGTGGTGGCAATTTTAGCTCTTTATCCCGCCCTCTGGTCTCTTGCTTGGTTGTGGATCACTAAGCCGCTGCCGCAGGAACTTACGTCCACCTATAATCTATCCCGGGCCTTGTTGGGCTCCTGTGCGTGGGTCATTACGGAGTGGTTGCGCGGATGGGTTTTAACGGGGTTTCCTTGGAATCATCTCGGGGTAACGCAGGCTAAGATGGTTGCAATCATTCAAGTAGCGGATTTAGGTGGTGTCCTCATGGTTTCTTGGTTGGTGATATTATTGAATTTAATTTTGGCTTTGACCTTTCTGCGGGTACACCGCGAAGTGACGCAAAAGCAAAAAGCTCGCTCGCATTATGATTTCAGTCTTTGTCTTGTGCTGCTGGCTTTGGCCTTTGGTTACGGGGCTCGTGCTGTATTTGACCGACCTAAGCCCGTGCAGAACTTGAGCTATTTGGCGGTGCAGCCCGATCTACCGCAAGACCCTTGGGGTGAAGGAGTCTCCTTGCAAGAAGCGGTTAACCGTATGGCGCAACTGACGTTGACCGGCCTATCGAGCTTGAGTAAGCAGGATCCAGGAATAATTATCTGGCCGGAGACGCCGGTGGGGCAGCAAATTTTAACGGATCCTATTTTTAGAAACTTTTTAGAATTTATTACAGAAGAGTCTGGTCAGGCTTTTCTTTTTGGCACGAATCGTATTGAGGGTGAAGAAGTTTATAATAGCGTCATGCTATATCAGCCTGGTGGCGAAGAACCGGAAGTTTACCGTAAACAGCATCTCGTGATTATGGGGGAATACGTGCCTTTAGGTGATGCGATACCTTGGTTGAGAAAACTCGTTCCCCTCGGCATTGATTACTCATCTGGCAAGACGTCAAACATCCTCACTTTAAGGCAGCCTCTGGTGTATTTGGCTCCGTTGATTTGTTTTGAAGACACCGTAGTTTCCGTGGTGAGGCGTTTCATGAAAAATCAAAAGGTTGACCTTTTCGTGAACATGACGAACGACGGTTGGTTTAGGCGTTCACCGCAATCACGCCAACACATCAATAATGCCCTATTCCGGTGCGTGGAATTCAGGAGGCCTATGATCCGTGTTTCTAACAACGGGGTGACGGCGGTTATTAATGAAAAGGGAGTCGTTTGGGAGCTGTTACAAGATCCTATCACGGGCTCAATATTTGAGGCTGGTGTGATGAAAGGATTTATCCCCATTCCAGCTAGGGTGAACACAGTTTACGCACATTATGGAGATTGGGTAGTGGGAGTTTCAGCTTTGGCTCTAGGATATTTTTATTTAAGGACGAGAAAGAGTAGGCACAAACTTAAGAATTAAGTTTTTTCTAAATTCCTGACTTGGCACTCAAGGATAGATGAGTTACTTTTTTGCCTTATGTCACAACAGAACTCGATCAACATCGAAGAGCTCAGAGCACGCGTTAAGCAGCTCGGGAGGTTTCTTTGACGTCGCTAGCCTAAAAAGTAAATTAGCAGAGTGCGAATCCCAGATGTCGCTGCAAGAGTTTTGGGATAAGCCTGAGAAGGCTCAAAAGGTCATGTCGGAAGCCACGCGCTTGCGGCAAAAAATCCAGAGCTTTGCCGCAATTGGAATGCGGGTAGAGGATTTAGAACTCTTAGGAGAATTAGCCAAGGAGGAAGGGACGACACAAGCGGAAAAAGATTTTGAGCGTGAGTGCTTAGCGACCTTAGCGGAGTTCGACGCTTTTGAATTACAAAATCTTCTTTCGGGTGAGACAGATCATTGTAATGCTATTCTAACGCTCAATGCGGGGGTAGGTGGAACGGAGGCTTGCGATTGGACAAATATGCTGCTGCGCATGTATCAGCGCTGGGCGGAGCGGCATAAGATGTCGGTCTCCATTACGGATATCTTATCAGGAGAAGAAGCGGGAATTAAAAGTGTGACCCTACTTATTCAAGGTGAAAACGCCTACGGTAATCTCAAGGCGGAGCGCGGGGTGCATCGTTTAGTGCGGATGTCACCCTTTAATGCAGCAGGTAAGCGGCAGACATCCTTTTCTTCTTGTGACGTATTAGCTGAATTGGATGAAACGATTGAGATTGAGGTGAACGAAAAAGACATACGGGTGGATGTTTTCCGTTCAGGCGGCAGCGGTGGCCAAGGCGTCAATACGACGGATTCGGCTGTACGGATTACCCATGCTCCAAGTGGGTTAGTAGTGAGTTGTCAAAATGAACGTTCACAGATTAAGAACCGTGCCACAGCAATGAAAGTTTTAAAATCGAGGCTCTACGAACTAGAGATGGATAAAAAGCGCGCTGAGCAAGAAAAGCATTATAGTGATAAGGGTGACATTGGGTGGGGACGACAGATTCGTTCCTACGTCTTACAACCTTATCAAATGGTGAAGGATCTCCGGACAGGCGAGGCGGATAATGATACGCAGAGCGTTCTGGATGGGGATATTGACCATTTCATTGGAGCGTTTTTACGAGGTAAGAAAAGAACGGACACGGATACGGATGATGAATAAAGATTACTCTGATAGACTAGCTGAGATTTTGGCGCAGAAAGAAATTGAGCTACAAAGGCTGGCTCCCCACGCTGAGCTTCTACGTAAGACGGCGTTAAAGCGTAATGATTTCCGGCCTTTCCGGGTTAATCTCTATCAGCCTGGCTTCACCACGATCATAGCAGAGATAAAAAAAGCTTCACCTTCGGCAGGAGTTATTGCTGAAGCCTTCAATCCAGTCGATCAAGCCCGTGAGTATGAGCGAGGAGGTGCGATGGCACTCTCTGTTTTAACGGATGAAAAATTTTTCCAAGGTAAATTAGAATACGTGGCTGACGTGCGGGAACAAGTGTCACTACCCATTTTGCGGAAAGATTTTATAATTTCTGAACTACAAGTTTATGAGACGGTCATCTGCAAGGCGGATGCGATTTTATTAATCGTAGCGGCGTTAGAGGATGAGCAGCTGCGCTGGCTATATGATTTGTCTAAGTTAATGCAGTTAGATGTTCTGGTAGAAGTCCATAACATGCACGAGATGGATCGTGCGCTGGATCTAGGTGCTGACATTATCGGGATTAATAACCGTAATCTAAAAACTTTTGAAGTAAGTCTAGGCACGACCGTGGAATTGGCTCCAGAGATTCCACCGGATTGTTTAGCTATTACTGAAAGCGGTATCAAAACGGTGGAGGACATTGCCTTCTGTCGTTTACAAGGAATCGACTGCTTCTTAATCGGGGAAAGCTTAATGCGTTCAGGCCAACCAGCTAAGGCGTTACAGGAATTTCTGAGCGTGTGAGCTTATTTATTAAAATATGTGGAATGACGAACGTCGAGGACGCTCTCCTAGCGACTGAGTTGGGAGCTGACGCGGTGGGGTTTATCTTATATTCAAAAAGCCCGCGTTACATTCAAGCGGCAGAGGCGGCGAAAATAGCTAAATGTCTGCCAGAGCATGTTTTAAAATTTTGTGTTACGGTGGGAGCGTGTTTGGAAGAGGTGGCTGAGATTGAAAAGGTTTGGTGTCCAGACGTTTGGCAGTTGCACGGGCAGGAGAGTCCTGAGCTGGTAGCGGCTATGGCACCGCGTCGTTGTGTCAAGGCTTTGGGCTTACCTTGGTCGGCGGTGTATGAGCCTGCGAGCTATGCGGTGGACATGTTTCTTTTAGATAAAGCTAGCGCAGCCTATGGCGGGACGGGCGAAATCTTTGATTGGAATTTAGCTCTTGATTTGAAAAAGGTGTTAAATAGGTCTATAATTTTATCAGGAGGCCTTAGGCCCAATAATGTTGTGGAAGCCTTGCGAAAGGTTCAACCTTATGGAGTCGATGTTTGCAGCGGAGTGGAAGCTTCTGCGGGTAAGAAAGATGTGGGGAAACTAAAGGAATTTATTAATTTATGTCGCAATCTGACGTGATTTCACAAGCGGATAGTTCAGGGCATTTCGGAGCCTTCGGTGGGCAGTATGCTCCAGAGACGCTGATGCATCCCTTGAATGAGCTGACCCGCGCCTACGAAGAGGCTTCGCAGGATCAGGAGTTTGTTGATGTGTTACGCAATTATCAGCGTGATTTCTGTGGGCGAGCTACGCCTTTATATTTTGCGGAACGACTGACAGAAGTATGTGGCGGAGCTAAGATTTATTTAAAGCGAGAAGATCTACTGCATACGGGTGCTCATAAAATTAACAATGCCCTAGGCCAAGTTTTATTAGCAAAGCGCATGGGAAAGAAGCGGATCATTGCAGAAACCGGAGCGGGGCAACATGGAGTGGCCACGGCCACGGTGGCTGCTCGTTTTGGATTGGAGTGCGTTATATATATGGGCGAGGAGGATATGCGGCGCCAAGCTCTCAATGTAGCACGTATGAAATTTTTGGGTTCAGAAGTCATAGCGGTTACGGCAGGACAGAAGACGTTGAAGGAAGCGGTGAATGAGGCGATGCGGGACTGGGTGACAAATGTGCGCACGACGGCCTATGTCCTAGGGACGGCTTACGGTCCGCATCCTTATCCTACAATGGTTCGTAATTTCCAAAAAATAATCGGAGAAGAAGCGCGAAAGCAACTGCTGGAACGGGAAGAATCTTTACCTGATTTGATCGTGGCTTGTGTGGGTGGGGGAAGCAACGCTATCGGTATTTTTTATGCGTTTCTAGGAGATAAAGAGGTGCGTATGGTGGGCGTAGAAGGTGGAGGCGCGGGAATCCTGCCAGGTCGCCATGCGGCTCGTTTTCAGGGTGGCAAGCTCGGCGTGTTGCAAGGCACTAAGTCCTTTGTGTTACAAAATGAGGATGGGCAGATCGAGGCCACGCATAGTGTTTCCGCTGGCTTAGACTATGCTGCCGTGGGCCCAGAGCATGCGTATTTACGCGACATCGGGCGAGTGGAATATAGCTACGCTACGGACGACGAAGCTTTGGACGCTTTCCAGAAATTGTCTCTGTTGGAGGGAATTATTCCTGCTCTGGAATCTTCCCATGCTGTGGCTCACGCGATGAAGGTTGCGGGATCAATGAGGCAAGATCAGATTATCCTTATTAATCTTTCTGGCCGTGGTGATAAAGACGTGGAGGAAGTGGCGCGCGTCTTAGGTAAACCTATTCGCTGATTAATACGTTATGAAAAGCATGACTGGATTTGGAGTTGCGGAGGCGGTGATCAATGGGTTGCGCTTTAAAGCGGAGTTGTCCTCTGTTAATAGTAAGAAAGGTATTGATTTATTAATCAATTTACCGCGTGACTTCTCTACGTTAGAAAAAGAGCTACGTCTTGTGGTGGAAAAAGAAGTGAGCCGTGGCCGCATTATGCTTACGTTGCAGACGTCAAACAGTAAGGGGCGCTCGACAACTAGGGTACAATCTATTTCGGTAGATAAAGAACAACTAAAGAAATATCAGCGTGAGTTGAAAAATTTAGCGAAGGAAGTGGAGGTTGAACAATCACTTAGTTTAGAGTTTCTATTAAAACTGCCTGGCGTGATGAAGGAAGAGGCGAGTGAGGTGGATACGGTTGTTTATCAGGAAGGTTTACTGAAGCTGGTTAAGAAAGCTTTAACGGACTTTCAGAAATCGCGAGATCGGGAAGGACAGCATTTATGCCAAGATCTGGGGGAGCGATTCATCTTGATTGAAACAATGCAAACGCAGGTCGCAGCCCTACAACCTAGTGTGTTAAAGAAATATAGGGATCAACTTTTTCAACGGGTGCGTGATGCTGGGGTGGAGGTGACTTATGACGATGAGCGTTTATTGAAGGAGATCGTGCTGTTTTCTGATCGTAGTGATATTTCGGAGGAGCAAACGCGATTGAAGGCGCATCTGGTAGAGGCAAGGCGTTTATTGAAAAGCAAAAAATCGATCGGACGCAATTTAGATTTCCTCATTCAAGAAATAGGGCGTGAAATCAACACCACGGGTAGTAAGGCCAATGATGTGGGCTTATCTAAACTTGTAGTTGAGATGAAGACGGAGCTGGAAAAAATTCGGGAACAGGTGCAGAACTTAGAGTAATCACCCATGAGCAATCCTCCCGGAAATTCATTTACACGCACAGGCATCATCTTTGTGGTTTCGGCTCCTTCGGGAGCAGGCAAGACGACGTTGTGTAATAATCTGAGACAAACGAGTGATTTTGTTTACTCCGTTTCTTGCACCACACGAAAGATGCGCGCCGGTGAGGAGCACGGGAAGGATTACTATTTCATAAGCCATGACGAGTTTCAGGCCAAAATCCGAGCGGTGGAGTTTTTAGAATATGCTGAGGTACACGGGAATTTTTATGGCACGCTAAAGGAGCAAGTGGTGGAACATATTTTAGTGGGGACGGATGTTTTACTTGATATTGATGTGGCTGGTGCGAGACAGATTAGGGCTTGTGAGGATGAGTTGATACGGCAGGCTCTGGTGGATGTCTTTATTATGCCACCCACTGTGCAAGAATTAGAAAAGCGTTTACGTAAGCGGGCAACGGAAACGGAAGAGCAAATACGGGTTCGGATCGATAATGCAGCAGCGGAGATGCCGTATTGGCAGGAATATCGTTACACGATTTTAAGTGAGACGATGGAGGAAGATTTAACTAAGTTCCGTGCGGTGATGCGAGCAGAGCGTTACCGGAGCATCCGTCTGCGGCAAGCTGGGAAAACGTCATTATGATAAAGCAACTTGTTTTAGGGGTTACGGGGTCGATTGCGGCTTATAAGGCAGCGGAACTAGCTAGTATTCTTTCCCAAAAGGGTATTTTAATTGATGTTGTTTTAACGGAAGGCGCCCAGCGTTTCATTGGTGCGTTGACCTTTACGGCGTTAACGCATCGGGAGGTGGTGACGAATCTTTGGGACGAAGAGCAGCCGAGTAGGCCGACGCATATTGAATTAGCAGATGCTGCAGATTTAGTGGTCATAGCACCAGCTACGGCCAATATGTTAGCAAAAATGGCGCATGGTCTGGCGGATGACGCGTTAACGGCCATCCTGTTAGCGACTAAGGCTCCCGTATTGGTGGCTCCTGCTATGAATGGAAAGATGTGGGAACATGCGGCAACTAAAGCCAATGTAGAGATTTTAATGTCACGCGGGGTTGAAGTGATCGGGCCTGAATCTGGCTTATTGGCGTGCGGGTATGAGGGAGTGGGAAGGTTGTGGCCCGTTGAGCTGATAGCGGCACGGGTGGAGGAGTTATTGGGTTTATCTCAAGTAAAGCGCAATTCATAAAATCTGGTGTTGGCAGTGTTGCTTGGCTTTGATACTTTTTTTAGTCATTTAGAAATCATTTTCAACCCAACTAAAAGTCGTCTTATGAGCACTGTAAATATTGATAGTATCCTTAAGGAAAAACGTGTTTTTAAACCCAAAGCGGATTTCCAAAAGCAGGCTTTAATTTCGTCCGAACACCAGTATCGGAAGATGTATCGTCAATCTCTGGACAAGCCAGAAAAGTTTTGGGCGAAGATGGCGGATGAGCTTCATTGGTTTAAGCCATGGAAGAAAGTTTGTAGTTGGAAGCCACCTTTTGCGGAGTGGTTTGTGGGTGGAAAGTTAAATGCCAGCTATAATTGTCTGGATCGTCATGTCGAATCAGGGCGACGGAATAAGGCGGCTATTATCTGGGAAGCGGAGACGGGTGAGGTTGTGACGTTAACCTATCAACAGTTGCTGACGCAGGTTTCAAAATTTTCTAACGTGCTGAAAGCAGAGGGGATTAAGAAGGGGGATCGTGTAGCGATTTATCTGCCTATGATTCCAGAGGCTGTAGTAGCGATGTTGGCTTGCGCGCGAATCGGCGCAGTTCATACGGTGGTTTTTGGAGGGTTTAGTGCGCAGGCTTTAACGGAGCGGATTAATGATTGTGGTGCTAAGCTGGTGGTGACGGCGGACGGTGGGTTACGGCGTGGTAGTGTTGTGCCCTTGAAAGCTAGTATGGATGAGGCGATCAAGACTTCGCCAGGAGTGGGTTGTGTGATCGTGGTGAAGCGCACAGGTCAGTCCGTGACGATGGGTGAGGTGGATAGGTGGTGGCATGAACTCATGGAGCCAGCTTCACCGAATCATAAGGCTGAAGTTTTGGACAGTGAGCATCCGCTTTTTGTTCTCTATACGAGTGGTAGCACGGGCAAGCCGAAGGGGATTTTACACACGACGGCAGGTTATTTATTAGGGTGTTATTTAAGCACAAAATATATTTTTGATATTAAGGAGAGCGATATTTTTTGGTGCACGGCTGATATTGGTTGGATCACGGGACATTCTTATGTGGTCTATGGAATTCTTTCTAACGGAGGGACATCTTTATTGTATGAGGGTGCGCCGAATCAACCGCAACCGGATCGTTTTTGGCAAATCATAGCCCGGCATAAGGTAAATATTTTTTATACGGCACCGACGGCGATCCGGGCTTTCATGAAGTGGGGGGATGATTGGGTCAAGAAGCATGATTTGAGTTCGCTGCGCTTACTGGGGAGCGTGGGTGAACCGATCAATCCTGAAGCGTGGATGTGGTACCACAAGATGATCGGTAAGGAGAAGTGTCCTATTGTGGATACATGGTGGCAGACGGAAACAGGCGCACACATGTTGACGACTTTTCCTGGTGCAAACCCCGCTAAGCCAGGGTCGGCGGGTGTGCCATTCTTCGGAGTGGACATAGCGGTGGTGGATGATGATGGTGTTGAGATATCTCATGGGCAAGGTGGTAAGCTGGTAATACGTAAGCCTTGGCCTTCGATGCTTCGCACGATTTATGGAGATGCAGCTCGCTACAGGATTCAGTATTGGAGCGACATTAAAGGCTGTTATTTCACAGGGGACGGAGCTCGAAAGGATAAGCAGGGTTATTTCTGGGTGACGGGACGGATTGATGATGTCTTAAACGTCTCAGGTCATCGGCTCGGCACAGCGGAAGTGGAGAGCGCTTTGGTCAGCCATCATAAGGTAGCCGAGGCAGCAGCGGTAGGTAAACCAGATGATTTAAAGGGTCAGGCGGTGGTTGTTTTTGTAACCTTAAAGCAGGGCGAAGCGGCATCGCCTGAACTGGAAAAAGAACTGAAAGCGCACGTGGTAAAGGAAATAGGAGCAATTGCTAGACCCGACCAAATTCGTTTTGCGGAAGGTTTACCAAAAACACGTAGTGGTAAGATTATGCGGCGTTTATTGAAGCAGATCGCCACGACTGGAGTGATTAAAGGTGACGTCACGACTTTAGAAGATTTCAACGTGGTTGCGGCTTTGAGTAAAGTTGATGAGGAATAAGATTGTTTTCGAGCGAACCACGTAAGACACTATGTATCTATGAGCTGGAGAATTAAAGAGAGTGAAGTAGAGATATTAGTGGTGGATGTGCAGCAGAAATTATTACCTGCGATGTTCCAAGCTGATTTAGTAGAGAGACACCTAAGTCAACTGATCTCAGCGGCAGTGATACTGGGTATACCCGTTTCCTTTACGGAGCAAAATCCAACCGGGTTAGGTAAAACTGTGGACTCGTTGAAGAGTCTCGCTCTAGGCGCGGCGGTGTACGAAAAGACTAGATTTTCTGCAGGAGAATTCGGGGTAAATCTTGAGCGTAAAAAAATTATCGTTGTCGGACTCGAGGCCCATATTTGTGTGCGTCAAACGGTCTATGACTTAATCCGTCAAAGTAAAACCGTTGTGGTGGTAGCCGATGCCGTGGCTAGTCGTTTCCAAGAAAATAAGACAGTGGCTTTGGCTGAGTTCGCAACGGATAAAGTTTTTTTAACTACGGTCGAAGCACTACTCTTTGAACTGATCGGTGATTCTAAGCATCCTTTGTTTAAAGACATAGCGGCACTGGTGAAGTGATCTGAATTGCAATGCTTTAGCCGGTTAGTTATTTATTAATCGGAGTTGCTTCCCTTATGAAAAATCTGAAAACAATGGAGTTAAAGATGCGTAAGGAAGGTATGAGCAATCATGCTATCTACGCTTTTCGTCAAAACTTTTTAGCTCTACTTGAAGGCCAAACGGGTTTGGTTTCAGAGTCTGAGATTGAGCCAGTGTTAGAGTTACCACGTTTCGATCAGATTCGCAGTGACGTTGAGGTGGATCAGGTTTTACTAGCGCAGACTGCCGTGCTCAAACTAAATGGCGGACTAGGTACGAGTATGGGTTTAGACCGAGCAAAGTCATTATTGCCAGTTAAGGACGGGTTGACGTTTCTGGATTTGATAGCGCGTCAGATTTTACATCAACGTAAGATTTATCGCTGTAAAATACCGTTTTGTTTAATGAACAGCTTTAGCACGCAAAGTGATACGTTGGCATTTCTGTCGCGTTACCCCGATTTGGCTGATGGATTGCCACTGGCTTTTTTACAATCAAAAGTTCCCAAGATTGAGGTAGAGACTTTTAATCAAATAAGTTGGCCTGAGAATGAGGGTTTGGAATGGTGCCCTCCTGGACATGGTGATTTATATCCATCTTTACTGGATTCTGGCTTACTGAATACTTTTTTAGAACAAGGCATTTCCTACCTTTTCGTTTCCAATGCAGATAATTTAGGGGCGCGTCTAGATCCAGAAATTTTACGTTATTTTGCCGAGTCGGAATTTCCTTTCATGATGGAAGTAGCAGAGAGAACCTCCGCAGATCGCAAAGGAGGACATTTGGCCTTGCGTAAATCTAACGGTCGATTTCTTCTACGTGAGTCTGCTCAATGTGCAGAGGTTGATCTGGAATCGTTTCAAGATACGCAACGGCACCGCTTCTTTAATACGAATAATTTGTGGATACATTTAGAGGCGTTAAAAGACCGACTAGATACGGAAGGCGGATTTTTACCCCTACCATTGATTCGGAATAGCAAAACGGTGGATCCACAAAAGTCAGATTCGCCAAAAGTTTATCAATTAGAAACAGCTATGGGTTCGGCCATAGAAGTTTTTTCGGGGGCGGGAGCTCTGGTGGTGTCGAGAGATCGTTTTGCTCCAGTTAAGACCACGTCAGACCTTCTTACTTTGAGATCAGATGCCTATACTTTAGGTAAAGATTTCACGATGTGTCGATCGGAGGACTGTTTAGTGCTACCTCGAGTTAGTTTGGATCAGGCTTATTACGGCAGGACAGCTGATTTTGAAACTTTATTTGCTCAAGGGGTGCCCTCTCTAAAAAATTGTGAGCAACTCCTAGTGCAAGGGCCAGTACGTTTCGCCCAAGGGGTTGTTTGCCAAGGTAAAGTAAGCATCGTCAATCTAGCTACTGAGATTAAGGAGTTAGACCGCGGCGTATATTCTTCCGAAGTTTTGCTTTGAAGGCTTAGTCTAGCTGGAGTAGCCTTTTAAACTTATGGAAGAATTAAGTGAGTTGTTGGCATTTCGTCGGTCAAAGGTAGATAAATTACGTGAGCTTGGAGTGGATCCTTTCGGTGGAATTTTCCCTAACACGAAATCTTCACAATCTATTTTAGATTCTTACGCTGAGGAAAAAGTTGTGCGCTATGCAGGACGGGTTACGTCGCACCGCGATATGGGGAAAAGTCATTTTCTACATTTAGAAGACGAGGCTGGGAAATTGCAAATTTACGTTCAGTCGAAAACGTTAAACGAACTCGATCAGGAAGTTTTTAAGCTTGTTGATTTGGGTGACTTCATTGGTGTAGATGGGACTCTTTTCACAACCAAGACAGGAGAGAAATCAATCAAGGTTACAACTTTAACCTTTCTGAGCAAAGCCCTTAAGCCACTACCTGGGAAATGGCACGGCTTGAGTGATACAGAGCAACGTTATCGTCAACGATATTTGGACATGGTTTCTAACCCTGAGGTGAAACAGCAGTTAATGTTGCGGAGCTTAATCACTAGGGAGATTCGGAAATTCATGGAAGATAAAGGTTTCATGGAGGTCGAGACACCCATGATGCAGGCCATACCGGGAGGAGCGGCGGCACAACCGTTTGCTACTCATCATAAAGCATTGGGAATTCCACTTTTTCTTCGTATTGCTCCAGAGCTTTATTTGAAACGTTTATTAGTGGGCGGATTTGAGAAAATTTTTGAACTAAATAGAAATTTTCGTAACGAAGGCATTTCACGTAAACACAATCCAGAATTCACTATGTTGGAAGCCTATTGGGCTTATGCGGATTTTGAGTCGATGGCAGATCTGGTGGAGGAGATGATTGTACATCTAGCTCTTAAATTTAAAGGCAGTGAGGTGTTGAAACATACGCACGCAAATGATGCGGGTGAGGTGACTTCAGAAAAGATTATTGATTTAACACGGCCATGGAAACGTCGGCGTTATCATGATTGCATCCGTGATGTGGCTGGACTTGATTGGTTTGAACTAAGTGCGGAGGGACGTCGTGAACGTGCCCTGACCTTGGGTGTGGATCTTGGTGCGGGGATGGAAGACTTTGAAGTGACGGGTCAAATTTTTGAAAAATTAGTAGAGGCTAAGTCGATCAACCCCTTATTTGTCACGCACTTACCGAAAGAGCTAGTGCCTTTAGCTCGGCAAAATAAAGAGAATCCTGATTTGGTTGACGTCTATGAACTTATTATCAATGGCCAAGAAATTTCACCAGGCTATTCCGAGCTAAATGATCCCATCGTGCAGCGTGAACGTCTGGAAAATCAGGCGGGAGAAGAAACTCACAAATTAGATGAAGATTTCTTAACAGCCTTAGAGCATGGGATGCCTCCAGCGGGCGGGATCGGCATAGGCATTGACCGTTTGGTGATGATGCTCACGGGGGCAGAATCCATACGCGACGTAATCCTGTTTCCCTTGATGAAGCCGAGG
Organism: Blastochloris sp.; assembly: GCA_034440395.1. Lineage (GTDB taxonomy): Bacteria > Verrucomicrobiota > Verrucomicrobiia > Methylacidiphilales > JAAUTS01 > JAAUTS01. The sequence continues at coordinate 52,454 of JAWXBW010000041.1, forward strand.
GAGTAAGGGAGATGGTTCTATGAGCCAAGCGCGACAACTTGAAACGAAAACGGATCACATGCCGCAAGGCATGGGTAATGCGTACTGGTTTCAGATGTACAATAGCATGTCCTATTCCATCGTACTGGGACTGCCGATGATGCTTTATTTTAAAAGTCTAGGAGCTAGCGGGACTATTCTGGGCGTCCTCACTTCCTTATCACCATTATTAACTATTTTACAAATACCAGCGGCCAGATTTGTTGAGAAGGTGGGCTATAGAACATTCGTCCTTCGGGGATGGTCGATACGGAGCGTTTTTATTATAGGCATGTTGATTGTACCTGTCCTACCAGCCTCTATTGATAACAATTCAAAAATAGTTTTAATGCTCCTTCTTCTTATCTGTTATAACGCTAGCCGCGGATTTTCATCGTGTGGATTTTTACCATGGATGACCCAACTGGTTCCAGAGTCAGTACGAGGTCGTTTTATTTCTAACGATCAAATGTGTAGTCTAATTTCCATTGTAATTACGTCATTAGCTGCGGCGTTGATTATGAAGTTTTTTAATAACTCAATGGGATTTTCTATTACCTTTATCATAAGCTTGGCTGGAGCTTTTGTGAGTCTCTATTTCTTGAAGAGGATACCGGACGTGCCAGTTCTGGAAGAGTCAAAGAGTAGTGAAGCCATACCGTGGAAAAGTCTTATCAATTATGGACCGTTTAAGAAATTTTTATTATTTAATTTTATTCTTATTGCTGGGTTATCTGCCGGCGGTGTAATCAGCGTTCCTATGATTCGAGATCATTTTGGAGTGTCAGACTCCACATTCATGTTACTCAACGCAGGCTGGGGCGTATTTTTTATAATAGGAGCATTCTTGTCCCGCAAGAGTTTAGACCGTGTAGGGAGTAAGCCCGTGCTATTTTTGGCTCTATTGCTGCAAGTTTTACACGTAGTTGGTTGGGCAGCTTTAGCTAGCGGCATACTCCCCTTTAACTGGTGGACGGTCGGATTCCAACAAGCTACTTGGGGTTTAGGCTTCGCCCTTTTCCAAGTTGCGAATATGCGTATGGTGATGGCATTGGTTCCGGCTTTAGGCCGGAGTCATTTTTTTGCACTCTTTAGTGTTAGTAATAGTTTAACCGCAGGACTATTTCCCATTTTTTGGGGAATACTTTTTGATGCGCTCTTACGTTTCCATTTCTCTTGGGGTCGCTGGGACTGGAATGTCTATAGTTTACTTTATTCTGTGATTGGATTGTTCATCATCCTCTCTTTTTACGCCTTGCAGAGGATTCCAGAGCCGAAAGCTATGAATACAAACGAATTTTTCCATGAGCTCTTTGTACAAACTCCTGCTAAAGCATTAAGTCGCATCCTAGGGAGGAAAATCTTACCATGATAAAGAAATTTATACGCGAAAAATTAGCCCCTTTTTTAGGACCTCCTATGGCAGCTATTGCGGTCAGGCTCCTCGGCTGGACGTTGCGGGTAAAAATAATCGATCCTCATGGGCTTTTTGAAGTGGAGAATCCGGACCCTTACGTTTTTGCTTTTTGGCATAATCGCTTGCTTATGATGCCTTACTTCTACCAAAAATTTTTTCCACAACGGCGTTTAACGGTGATGATGAGCATGAGTCGTGATGGGAATATCACGTCGAAGATGGCTAAGAGCTTTGGGATTGAAGCAGCAAGGGGTTCCTCATCACGAGAGGGTATGAAAGCCTTCGTGGCACTAGCTAGAAAACTGCGAGTGCAGGGTAGTGACGTGGCAATTACACCAGATGGGCCTCGTGGCCCGATCTATTCAATGCATACGGGTATTCTTCAGTTAGCGGAAGCGGGGGGTGTTTCGATCACCCCTATCACGTGTCATTATGATCGCAAGTGGGAATTGAAAAGTTGGGATCGTTTCCAAATACCAAAACCTTTTGCATGCTGTGAGATAATTTTTTGTGAGCCTGTGCCAGTTCCAGTGGGGTCAACAACCGGGCAGTTACAAGCAGCGGGGGAGCGACTAAAAGAGGTGCTTGGTTCTTAATTCTTAGTTTAGACAGGGGGCACGGAGTCTAGGTAGGTTTTCCAGTGCTGAGGTTCGTCGATATCTTCAAGCTCTGGTAATAGAGCGTAGGTTAGATTGAGTTTTTTGCAGTGTTCCAAGGTTTGAGCAAGTACCTGTGCGGTGCTCCATTTTATATCTTGGAATAATTCGGGTGCCGCGTGACGAAGAGCTAATAGATAATAGCCACCATCGACAGAGGGTCCTATAACGACGGGATTAGTTAACAGAAGATCTTGCGCTTTTACCAATAAATCTGTGTTGAGGTAAGGGCAATCTCCTCCTATGAAAATAAGTGGTTGCGTAGTAAAGTTAAAATGAAGCTGAGCAGCCGCCTGCAATCGTTGACCAAGATTTCCTGAGCTTTGGGGTAAGTAAGAGTAATTGGTGCCTAGCCAATCTTGCATCATGCCTAGCTCCTCGGGTGGATCGAAACAAATTTCCGTAGGCCAGGTTTCTGGGATTTGCTCTAACTGAGTAGCGACAAGGCAACGGTAGATGCGGCAGGCCTCTTGTTGCCCTAAGATGGCGGCCAAGCGTGTTTTCACATGACCTAAGATGGGGGCTTTAAGCATTAAAATAATTTTAGGATTTAGCATGGTGAGCTTCTTGCCGACGTGTCCAGAGGAAACCTAAAAGTAAGGGTAGCCAGAGGATGAGACGTTCAGCTTCTTTTAATTCCCAAGAGCCGCCACCGTTCATGTAACGATGTTGCAGCATAAAATAAGTAAAACCACTTACGGAGATTAGTTTCCAACCCAGATTCTTTGTCTTGCACACAAACGGTATGACCCAAGCAAAATACCAGATATGCACAACGGGCGATAGTAGAAGTAAAATGAGGAAAAATTCTTCAGCAAAACGTTCGTAATATTTAGCGACTAACATGCGCCAGAATAGTAGGGCAGCTAAAGGTAGAGAAAAAATCCAGTTTAACTTCAATGACTCCATCCAAACTAATCCAAGATAATATGGAATAAAATCAGCGCTTCTAGCAACGAGTGAAAAGTCCATTTGAACTAAATCATTTAGGCTGATTGAACCTACGGAGAAATAGAAAGAGGTAAGAAAGGGGAGAGTGGCCAAAGCAAGATGTAGTGCCATCAAACACCAGCCTTTACGAGTTAAGATACGCCACAAGATCCAAGCTAGTAGTGGGATGGTGATATATTTTAAGGCGAATCCACAACCAAGCAGCATAGTGGCAAATATTTGGTAATAGTTTTGATCTTTACCTGATAGTTTTTCTGAACGATCCCATAGTAGCCATGCGGACGTTAGACAAAGGACGAGCCATGCGTCATAGTGGCCTCCCCCAGTAAAGCAATAAATGATGAGAGGGTTCCACGCATAGAGGCTGGCACGTAATGGATCCAATTTCTTAACTAGCAAATAACAGACGATTAAATCTGCTGCGACAAAAGCTAACTTAAAGGATAAAACCGAAAGGCTTATTCCTGCTAATAGGCGGAAACCTAGCTGGGTTAAAGGTGGATAAATGGCAGCGACATCGGCGTGATTTATGCGATTCCACCAGCTTGTGCGAAGAGTTTCTAGGGTCAGACTATCTGGTGCTAGGAGGTAGGGACTTAGTCCTTTTGTTTGGATGAAACCTTCCCATAGGTAGCGCCAGATATCATCCCCTGGATACATGGGTAGTAACACGCACCGGGTTCCTACAGCCACTACCCAAAAAAGTGTAAGTGAGAGAGACTTCATTCGCCATGACATGATGAAACCTAGGCTCATGATTCCCGCACCGAGTAGAAAGGGTGGAACTGAACCTTGGATGCGGAAATCTCCATGGGGCAACATGATAAAACACCCCGCTATTAATAAAAAGAGAGCGGCACTTTTAACTAACAATTCCCGCTTACTTTTCACAAAGAGGGTAAAAAGAGTGGAGAGAATAATAGTGCCCGCTTGAATACTGCCTTTAATTGTACCTGATATTTTAGAAAGCCCTGCCTTACGTGGATGGTAGCTGACAGGAACTTCTCTTATCCGCAGTTTTTCTTCGATTGCTCGCACCTGCATTTCTACCGTCCAACCGAAACCGCGATCTATCATTTGAATTTGTTCCAGTGCTTGACGCTTGATCAACCTCATGGGACCCAAGTCATGGTAAGACTTGTTCCAACCCCAACGGATTAATGTCGTAGCTAGAGCATTTCCGAAATTTTGCACGGGGCTCATGACTTGCCTACCTTCTGGGGTAGCTCGACGGTCTCCTAAAATAAAATCATAGGAATTTGTCTCTCTCAATAATGAGGGAAGCTGACTAAGTGAGTCAGAGCCATCGGCATCACAAAATAAGATCCATTCGACCTCTGACGGTAAATGTTGATAGCCTGTCCAGCATGCCTGACCATAACCTCGCCTAAGTTCAGTTATGACTTCTGCACCCGCTTGGGTGGAGGCCGAGGCTGTAGCATCGCTGCTGCCATTGTCTACTACGCGTATGCGTGTAAGGCCAAGGTTTCGCAGCTCAGCGATGACGTGTACAATGGATTCTTCTTCGTTTAAGGCAGGTATGATTACCTGAATGCCGCTTAAGTCACACTCGCCTTGAACCATAGACGAGTGTTTTAAAATCAAACTTTTCCGAAGAGCGTTTTCCCATCAGCCCGTAGGTGACGACAGGCTAGGCCAAGACGTTCAGCTACGCTCTTCTCGGCTTTCTTAAGGTAGTTACGAGGATCGTAGGCTTTTTTATCGCCAGTTTCTCCGTCCACTTTCAATACGGCATCGTAATGTTTCATCATGTGATCAACAATGGGTCGGGTGAAGGCATATTGGGTATCGGTGTCTATATTCATTTTAATAACACCATAACCGAGAGTTTCTTGAATTTCTTCAAGAGGGGTGCCAGAGCCGCCGTGGAAGACTAAATCGAACTCGGCTTCTTTACCATACTTGGCGATGACGGCGTCTTGGCCTTGTTTTAAAATATCAGGACGTAATTTGACGGCACCAGGTTTGTAGCAGCCGTGGACGTTGCCGAAGGTGGCGGCGAACATGTAGCGGCCAACGCCTTTAAGATTTTCGTAAACCGCCAACATGTCCTCAGGTGTGGTATAAAGTTTATCCGCAGGGTGATCTGAGTGATCGACCCCATCTTCTTCTCCGCCGACGACGCCAGCTTCTACTTCTAAGATGATTTCATTTGCGGCGCAAAGTTTTAGCAGTTCTTTAGAGAGGGCGATGTTTTCTTTCAGGGGCAGCTCTGAGGCATCGAGCATGTGGGAATTAAAGAGGTTGGTTAAGCCAGCAGCACGGCGTCGGGCGGTTTCTGCAATGAGAGGCTTTAAGAAAGCTTCCACTTTTTTAGGTTGGCAATGATCGGTGTGGAGGCCGACGAGTATGTTATATTTTTCTGCGAGACGGTGAGTAGCTTCAGCGAGAACGATGGCACCAAAGGCCATGTCCTTTACATCAATTCCAGAAGCGAACTCTCCGCCACCAGTGGAAACTTGGATGATACCGTCTGACTTATTGTCAGCAAAGGCTTTTAAGGCGGCACTGATGGTGCCAAGTGAAGTGACGTTGATAGCTGGGTAAGCGTAATCACCCTTTTGGGCGGCGTCCAACATGGCAGAGAATTGTTTAGGTGTGGCTACAGGCATGAGAGGACATTAAAAAGAAATGGCCAGTTGTGAAGTGGAAAAAACGTTTAAGCTGTTTTTTCTTTTACACGAGTCAGAAACCGAGGCTAAAGGCTTACTTAGAATTAACGCGGATGGGTTCGCTCTTAGCAGGGGAAGGAGGGGGTGAGGCAAAGGGGATGTTTAGGGTGTCAGGGCCGTCGATGACGATTTTACGATCGATTAGAGGTGAGCTTTCAGGGCGTGGATTAACCTTAATGGTGTAGGCCATTTCCTTACCGTTCCGCAGTACTTTAACTGGTATACTGGTTCCCACTCGAGCAAAGAAGGATGCATCTAAAATATCGGCAGGGCTGGATACTGCGCGGTTATCGATCATGACGACACGGTCACCCTTAAGAATGCCGCTTTTCATGGCAGGAGTTTCCTCGTAAAAGTGGGAGACTAGGACAGGCCGTACACCTCCGCTTTTCATTTCGGGAGATCCTTCTACGACTCCAACCCCAACCCAGCCGTGGCGGACTTCACCTAGACGTTGGATATCATCAGTGATACGGAGGGCGGACTTGATCGGGAGACAATAAATTTCTTTTCCGTCTTGAATGCCTAAGACGAGTAGGCCGACGACTTCAGCCTTGCTATTTAAAAGCGGGCCACCGATCTGGCCAGGGCTGACTGGAACGCTAGCGCGGATGTGAGTGGTGGCGAAGAAACGGTTTAGGTAGCGCACGTCGAGGCCCGTGACGAAACCGAAACTGGGGGTGAGGGGAAGGTTGTAGGGATAAGCGATGCTGATGAGACCCGCTGCAACTTTGACTTGGTCGGAATTACCTAGTTTAAGAAAGGGTGTGTTTTTACGATCAATTTTAAGTAAAGCTACACCACTTCGAGCGTCGCGACCCAAGATGGTAGCTTCTAGTTTTTCGCCACGATACTCGACCCAAGCCTTGGGGGCGTCGCGGATCACGTCGTAGGCAGTTAGAAGTGTGCCTTTATCATCGATAAAAAAGGCTGTTCCAGCAAGGGGTGAAACCCCTGTGATGGCGGCTACACGGACGACGGCTGGGGATGTTTTTTCAAAAACACTTTGAACCTCTGAGGTGATGGCATCGAATACGCTGGTTTGTGCCTTCAGAGTAGGGACGGTGAAGGAAGCCAGCAAAAAGCTTTGCAGAACAAAAACTAAGCTGCGGAGATTAACTTTAGAATGCGAGAGCCGAGTCATAGGAGAGCGGCGTCTGACCGGTTACGTAGCGAGGACTGCTAAAATCGCGCTCGAAGGTAGAGTCAGATACGAGTTGAAATTTTTCAGATGACAAAGACGAAGCGTCTAACTTAACAAGACCTGAAGAGGCCGCAGTGGTATTGTTGAAATGGGCAACGCTGAGAGAAAGGACAACTAAGACAGCGGCCATGCCAGAGGCCATAGCCCATGTTTTGGCGGGCTGAAAGAAGAAGAGATCCTGAAGTTTAGTATGGAGACGTTCAAGTAGAGAAGGCTGCTTTAAAATATCTGCGCGTTGATAACGGTGAAACTCTTTCAGGAAGCCATTGAAGTAGGCGTCACCTGGTGTTTCTAAACGTTTAACTTGCAAAAGTTTTTGGAGGTTAACTTCGTTGTCTTTAATCATTTCGTTTTTCATGTGTTATCTAAATACGTCGCTAACATTTTTTGGAGAAGCTTGTGCGCATAGTGTAACCTAGAGCGCACTGTACCCTCCGAACAATTCATAATCTTACCTATATCAGCATGAGACATGCCATCAATATCGTATAAAACTACAACTGCTCTATGCTCTTCAGACAGTTTTTGTAGAGATTCGTTCAATTTATTTTGCAGCTCACTTAATTCACTCTGTTTGGAACTGGTTATAATACCTGTGTCCTTGAGTTGTCGTTCCATGGATTCATCTGAGTCTAAGTCATTTAAGCTAAGGTCGTAACGCCGTTTTTTATGCTTATTTAAGTGATTAATCGTGCGGTTCATGGCAATCCGATAGATCCACGTATAAAAAGAGGCGTTTTTTCGATATTGGCTCAAGCTACGGAAGGCCTTGTCGAAGGTCTCCATGAGCATATCGTTGGAATCTTCGTGATTCGAGGTCATGTTATAAAGAACGCTGTAGAGCCTTTCTTTGTAGCGAATGACTAGATGGTCAAAGGAGGAAATATCCCCAGACAAGACGGAATCCACCAATTCCTCGTCGGAACGGTCTGAACTGGGCGGAGTGGATTCCCCTGAAAGCATGAGGGGGAAGATAAGGCACGGGAGGCCTGAATGGAAAGAGCAAAACTTATTTCATGCTTTCAAGTTCGTCGATAAAGGTCTGTGCGATGGCTTTTAGAATCCTTAAATGCTGGTTGTCAGGCAGATTTTCTAACATGCGGTGAGATTTTTCTAGAAGTTCTTGCGCTTTTCTAATGGAATAACTCAGTCCCCCCATCTCGATGACGTAGTTTTTTAAGATCAAACAATCTGAATCAGATCCACGCAGAATTGCTTCGGATACTTCTTCGAGCTTCTGAGGCTCCAGTTGTTGCAGCATGTGCAACATAGGAAGGGTAAGCTTCCCTTTTTTCAGATCTGTGCCAAGGGTCTTACCTGAACTGCTCTCCGTTCCGAAGAGATCCAAGCAATCATCATAAATCTGGTAGGCCACACCGAGGGTTTCTCCATAAATTCGATAGACTTGGCGATCTGCTTCAGAGACGCCATTGAGACGAGCGGAGAGTTCCGCAGAGACGCGGAATAAGGCCGCGGTTTTCATGGCGATGATACGCATGTAATCAGGCACGGAAAGTTTTAGGTCAAAGCGGCGTTGGGTTTGGAGAATTTCCCCTGTGCAGACTTCGTTAGCGGCATCTGCAATGTCACGGCAAATCGATTTATCGTCGAAATGAGTGCAGAGTTTTAAAGCGTGAGCGAAGAGGCAATCTCCTAGTAATACAGAAATCTCGGTGCCCCATTTGGCATTCATCGTGGGGACAGCTCGGCGTAACTGGGCATTATCTAAAACATCATCATGAATCAAGGAGGCTAGGTGAATGAGCTCAACGATTACGGCCAAGTCGAGATGTCCCTCTTTTGCATCACCTGAAGCCCGGGCGGAGAGAAAGACCAAGGCAGGTCGGATACGTTTTCCACCTGTTTCAGTGGCATATTGAACGTAACCTGTAATGTTTGGATCAAAGAAATCGGCCTGTTGACGTATCCTAGAATCCACGCGAAGTAGGTCAGGCGCAATCTCGTCAAAATGTTTTTTTAAGGAAAGCTTGCGGACGGTGTTTTTAGGAACACTCGTCATTAATGTGGGGGAAGAATTTTTCGATAATCTAGTCACAATTCTTACAATAAGTCTGCTTGGATTTAAGTCAAACCGTGCGTGCTGACATTTTTAAATTCTAAATTAGTAGTAGAATTATATTCAAAAGTGAGATCGATCTAATGAACTTAGTTGCTAAAAGTGCTTGCGCCGCTTAACTACCTCGCCCATAAGACAATCATGCAAATGATTCGTTTTGGACTCTGTCTTATGACTCTAGCTGCCCTTGTGACGCTCTCGGCCTGCGGGGGGAAAGATCGGGAGGCAATTAAAGTCGCTGAAGCTCTTTCCCAAGAACGTAAATATGATCAGGCTCTCTTGGTCTTACAGAAAGCTCTTCGTAGTGATCCGAAGAACAAAAGACTCTTACGCCAACAGGTAATTCTCTTCCTTAAAAGTGAGCAAGTCAATTACGCTACGGCCGCATATCGTAAGCTCACCGATGTAAACCCCGACGACAGCGTCTTAGCGGATGCGCTCAAGGACAAGGATCCTGTCGTGCGGGTAACCACAGCGAAGGCTTTAGGCTTACTTAAATCAGTAGGCTCTGTCAGCCCTTTAATGAAAGCAGCTAAAGACGAAGAGAAGTCTGTTCGTCAAGCTGCCATATTAGCTTTAGGAGATTTAAGGGACAAAAAAGCTATCCCTGTTCTAGTAGATTCTCTGCGAGATCCTGATTGGTTCGTGCGAGCTGAAGCCGCCTTTGCTTTGGGCAAAGTCGGTGATTCACAAGCCTCCAGTGCCCTCTTTAAGCTTCTTTCAGATGAGGACTCTTATGTGCGCCAAAATGCTCGTAAAGCTTTACAGGAATTGGCCACTCCAGAAAATAAATCAGCTTACCTAGATGCTCTAAAAGGAACAGACCCTGCCATTTCTCTCATGGCCGCCGTAGCTTTAGCTCAAGCTGGTGACAGCATTGGACTACCTGTATTGCTCCAACAACTTCCTAGCAGTAAAACTTTAGACCAGATGGAGATTATTCGAGCCTTAGTAAAACTGAATGATCCTTCCACCATCCCTAGCCTGAGAATGACGTTGGATGATAGCGATAACGATGTGCGGATATTGAGTGCGCTGGCCTTAGGAGAGTTTAAGGATAAAGAATCTATTGCTAGGCTCAAAGAGATCACACAGGACAAAACAGCCGATCGCAGATTAGTTACAGCTTGCCTTGTAAGTCTCAATAAAATTAGTAACGCACGCTAAGCGGTCTGAAGCTTAAGCGGGAATATTACCCGCCTCGTTCTCCTCATCAAACTCAATCATATCTTGGAGAAGGTCAGCGAAATCGTTTAGGCCAGTGGATGGGATAATGATCGTGTCGCGACGACCATTGACTTCCTCTGTTATTTTTAAAAAGCGACCACGCTCGTTTTCCTTAAGATCAAAGAAAAACTCTTTACGCTCCACCAACACTTTTCCACTTTGGATAATAGTTTCCATAAAAGCCCTCTTTCTTAAAAGATTAATTGATAAGAAAAAATCTGCCAAGAAATTTTCGCCTTATTGAGAACAACTTGCCCGCCAGTTACACTTTGGGGGTCAGACCAAGTGACTTTTATTTCAACCTAGTATTTTTTTCTGACGAATAATGAAGGAGTTAATTTTTGATCGACTCTTCTATTTTCCGCTCAAGCTTGGAATCGTCAGTGCCCCATACCTCGGTAAATTTTTTTCGATTATTGTAAAGCTTAACACGTTCTTGCATGGCTTGGATGCGGGGGGAAGCGGGGAAACGTTTGATTCCTTGCATAGCCATTTTGCGAGCTTGGGCAAAGTTACCCATCTCGGCATAACCAGCGGCCATAGAGTCGTAAGCTTCCACAGATTCGACTTCATTGAGAGCTTTCTGAGCATAGGCTACGGAGAGAGCTCCATCCCGCAGGGATTTGAACGGGGCGGTGCCGCGGAACCAAGAAAGGGTCAAATAGTCTGTGACGGAGATGGGGCTTTTACTCATACCAGTCTTTAAATCTTCCCCGACATCCTCAATTTTACCAATCATAGCGGAGGTGTGGGCTCGGCGTATCCACACGGTGGGGGAGTCGTCGCGTATGGTGAGGGCTTGGGTATAGAGCTCATAGGCTTTAGCATAATTTTTAGCATTTTCCTGCTCAAAGGCAGCTAGGACTACGGTGGAAAACTTGGGCTTGGGGGCATCCTCCTGAGCTATGACGGAGGAGGTGGAGCAGGCTAGATGAATTAAGGCCAAGGCGCTGAGTGTAAAAAATTTCATAATAGGTTAGTTAAAAGAAAAAATGGATAAGATGATTGAGCCTACCACAAATAGCTGGGGTAGTATTTATTTTTTAGGGGTGGCCTTATTCTTTAGGCCTAATTCCTGTCGTTCGACCAAGTCATCCATCACTTCGAGAAAGATTTTCTTCACTTCAATACTGTCAATCAAGTCACCACAGTAGGAAACTAAAGCACGCATTTCGACACCATCTTTTAGCGGTAAAGAAAGCTGTTTGGAGCGCAGGCCATGCTCGAGGATTTCCCCCGCAGCAGGTCCGAAGAAGGCAGCAGCTAGCGTGGTTATACGTGCAAAAGAACCGTCGGAGTCCTGTCCGTCAACACTAAGCAAGGCTAGCTCAGCTTGGTGGGCGGCATCAGCCAAGGAGCGTGTGGCCTCTGACATGATCGTATCGTCGACACCGAGGAGTGCTTTCTCTAAATTTACGATGGCTAAATTAATCGGCTGTCTTAAAATACTCGGGCTTGCGCCTGGTTGTAAAAAAATGGCGAGGATCGTTCGTTCACCAAAGATTCGGATTAAAATCCCATAGCTTTCAAAAGTTAGGCGTAGTTCACGCAGAGAGCTTTTAGTTCGATCAACCGTGACGATCACTTTAATCAGTACTAATATGATCTGTTGCAGCATCATTTCCGTGTAATGGGGGGGGATGGCACTAGCTAAGATTTTACCTTGGCGGTCAAAAACAAAGCAGGCGGAGACTTCATCCAGATCCGCTAAACGAGTAAGTGCGGGCAGCTTTTTCATTGCACCACCTCTTTGATTAAGCTGCGGCAAGAATCTTCAAAATCATCAGGGTCAGATTCTAGGTCAGCCAAGAGAATCAGTTGGTAGAGTCCGTAATTAAATTTCCAAACGCGGCAAAGCTCTAGCTCCATATACCATTCTAATAAAAGTCCAGCTCCTAAACCCTCACTCATGGCATCCACTTTCTTATAAAAATCATCGAACCAGTCGGGACTGAGCGTAGTCAAGGGCGATTTACCAAAAAGTTTAATTAAGCTACCACTTTCTTCTTGGAATAAGGCTTGAAACCCCGCTAATTGCTGGAGACTTGCCAGCAAAGGGGTGAGGGGACTAGATTCATCTAATTGAAAGCTAGGCGCTAAAGAAGAGGACTGTTCGTCTTGAACGTCTTTAGCTAAATCTATCAGTCCTGCACCAGCGCCTTCACCCGCAAATTGTTCCACTAGTTTATCTAAAGGATCCCACAAGCTTCTTTTAATACCCATGGGTAGCTCGCCTAAAGTATAGGAGCTTAAATGCCATTTAAAAATTTCTCCTAAGGCGTGGACTCCCCAGAGTTTACCCGTATTTACTTCGATCAATTGAGCGTCCTTAAAGTAGAGGAAACCACTCTCGGAATTTTCATCAAAGACAGTTAACATACAGTGCCTATTCGGGACACATTCCGTGCGGATTATTTCTATAAGATTAACCATAACATTTTTCTGTACCTGATAATACTTCCACGATTTCTGTCCAAACGCTACTTCCAAAATAAGTTCTTATTTTGTCCTTTAATAGATTTGTTTGTAGGGTGTTGAGGTCATTCCTTAAAACACCGAACACGGTGGCACCACTTCCACTCATCAAGGAACCCCTCACTTCAGCTTGCTCGCTGAGCCAGTGCTTTGCTTCTTGCAGCCAGAAATACTTTTTGAATACCGCTGGCTCCAAATCATTTCGCAAAACCACTGCACCGCCTTTTGTCAAAGCTAAGGAAAGGCTGGAGACTTCACCGCTTTGAGGATCTGAAGCGTAAGATTGGAATGCCCACGGCGTAGGCACGCCGAAGCCCGGATTAATTAAAACCGCCCGCAGGGGATCTTTCAACCCCACAGAACTAACCATCTCGCCGCGACCCCGACAAATCGCTGGACCGTTTTGGAGGAAAAAATTAATATCACTCCCTAAACTTGCTGCTATCCCATGCAAATCTTCTTCACTCAGTTCGCAACTCAGTAGGTCATTGACTCCTCGAATCACGGAGGCCGCATTACTACTACCGCCCGCCAGTCCTCCGCCCATGGGAATTTTTTTGGTTAAGCGCATCCGCACGCCCTTGGTTGATGCACACTTTTCTAAAACCTTCGCAGCTGCTTTGTAGGCTAGATTTGTGGCATCCCCTGGTAAATCTGCGCCAGTCACAGTAAGCTCGATGCCACCGGGGCTTTCTTCTAATTCTAGTTCATCAAAAAGGGACACCGGGCACATCAGTGTTTCCAAATCATGGAAACCGTCGGGACGCTTCCCCAGTATGTGGAGAGTCAGGTTGATTTTAGCAGGACAAAACAATTTCATCATAAAAGTGTCAGATTTAATAATTAAGACTCGAATCTTAAAACTTGAAACTCTAATCTTTCTAGTATGACACCAGATCAACTCATTCTAGCCCTTGACATGCATGACCCTCAAGAAGCACTGCGCTGGGTGGATCGTTGCCAAGGTCGCATTGGCACCTTTAAAGTAGGGCTACAACTTTTTACGGGTCATGGCCCTGAATTGGTTAAAGAAATCCGCAAGAAAAAGGCTGAGGTATTTTTGGATCTGAAACTGCACGACATCCCCAATACCGTCGTGAAATCTATTGAGGCGGTCTGCCAACTTGATATCCGTTTCCTCACCATTCACACTTCTGGTGGCCGTGACATGATGGAGGCTGCCGTGCAAGCCGCAGCGCGTTTTCCACAAACGACGCTCCTCGGCGTGACGGTTCTTACTAATCTTACAAGTGATGATTTGCGTGAACTCGGGGTTGATCACAGCAGCTCAGGGCAAGTTCTACACCTGGCTCGCTTGGCTAAAAGTTGTGGCATGAAAGGGCTCGTATGTTCTCCCTTAGAGGTAGCCTATCTGCGGAGGGAATTTACTGCGGAACAGATGGTTCTCGTCACGCCTGGAGTCCGTCCTGTGGGATCTGAGGCGAATGATCAAGCCCGTATTGCCACCCCGCAACAAGCCATAGCGGATGGCAGCACCCACGTCGTTATCGGACGCCCTGTTCTTAATGCGGACGATCCCGACCAGGTCATTAATGAATTGCTAAAGGACTAAGAAAGTATGAAGAGCTCGCCTTGGCAATTGCTTCTCTAGCTAAGAAAGTTTAAAGCAGGTAAACTCGTTTAAGCATAAAAACAAATTCTATGAATCAAAAAAATAAAACCCTTTGGGGTGGACGCTTTTCTAGCGGGCCTGATGGTAAAGTTCAACGCTTCACGCGCTCAGTCCACTTTGACCAACGTCTTTTCCGTGAAGACATCGCGGGCAGCATCGCCCATGCCCACATGCTTTCCACGATTGGTATTCTTAGCACAGGCGAGTTTAAAGCGATTGAAAAAGGCTTGAAGCAGATTCAGGCAGAAATTGAAGCGGGAACCTTTATCTGGCAAGAAGCCCGCGAAGATGTTCACATGAACATTGAAGCTGCCCTGACCGAGCGCACTCCGGCTGGAGCTAAGTTGCACACAGGGCGCAGTCGTAATGACCAAGTCGCTACGGACATGAGATTATGGGTGAAAAATCAAATCCAGATTGATTTACACCTTATCAGGTCACTGCAAAAAGCCTTAGTGCTTCTAGGTAAAAACAATCTTGAACTTTTAATCCCGGGCTACACGCACTTGCAACGAGCCCAGCCTGTTTATTTAGCTCACCATCTCTTGGCTTATGTGGAAATGTTTGATCGCGACCGCACAAGGTTAGAGGATTGTCTTAAACGGACGGATGTTCTGCCCCTAGGTTCAGGAGCATTGGCCGGGAGCACGATTCCTCTTAATAGGGAATTAGTCGCTAAGAGTCTCGGCTTTGCCAAGGTATCAAGGAACTCACTGGATGCCGTCAGTGATCGTGATTTCATGCTAGAGTATGCTTCCATTAACGCCATCACTGCCGTGCATCTCTCCCGCTTGGCCGAGGATTTGATTATTTGGTCCACCAGTGAGTTCGGGTTCATCCGCATCGGAGATGCCTTCACCACAGGTTCGAGTTTGATGCCGCAGAAGAAAAACCCTGACGTAGCAGAACTCACCCGCGGTAAAAGCGCGCGCGTCATCGGGGATTTAATGGCTTTGCTGACCTTGGTCAAGGGATTGCCTATGACCTACAATCGTGATCTACAAGAAGATAAGGAAAGACTTTTTGACAGTGTGGATACGGTGCAAGAAACCCTTGATGTGATGACAGCGATGTTAGGGGATGTGGCTTTCAACAAAGAAGCTTGTGCGAAAGCGGTGGCGGATCCCTTACTTCTTGCGACTGATGTGGCGGACGCCCTCGTGCTTAAAGGAGTGCCCTTCCGTCACGCCCACGAGATCGTCGGCCAAGCCGTCGCCGCTTCAGAAAAGGCTGGTTGTCTTTTATCAAAATTACCTCTGAAGGATTGGAAGCTGATTCATCCGAAGGTGGATGCTGAAGTATTAAACGTGTTTGAAGTTAAGGCCGCCATGGCTCGGCGTAAAATGACGGGCGCTCCAGGGCTTAAACAGGTCAAGTCCGAGTGCGCACGTTGGACGAAGCAACTTAGCTAACATGAAACGACTTTTAATAACGGGCATCTGCGGGTTTGTTGGCAGCTCGTTAGCGCGGGAACTCCTAAAAACGCAGGAAGGCTTAGTGATTTTTGGGATTGATAATTTGATGCGGGCTGGCTCTGAGGGTAACCTTGAGCCTTTGCGAGATTTGGGCTGCAAGATTGAGATAGGCGACATTCGGTTCCCTTCAGACGTGGCTAAATTACCAGCGGTGGATTGGGTGATTGATTGTGCGGCTAATCCCAGTGTACTAGCGGGAATCGATGGAAAGAGTTCTTCCCAAGATCTTATGGATCACAATTTAAGTGGAACCATTCATTTACTGGAATTTTGTAAGCGGCACCATGCGGGATTTCTTCTACTTAGTACGAGCCGAGTTTATTCGATTAAAGAATTGTCACGCATTCCCGTCGTGGAATTAGATTCGGCTTACACTCTCCAGTTCGGCGCGGAGACGATTCTAGGACTTACTTCGGAGGGAATCACCGAAGATTTTTCCACAACGCCGCCGCTTTCTCTTTATGGTAATTCTAAACGTTGCTCGGAACTATTGGCTTTGGAGTATGGCGAAGCCTTTGATTTCCCCGTATGGATTAATCGTTGCGGGGTTCTAGCGGGAGCAGGTCAGTTTGGGAAAGCGGATCAAGGGATATTTTCTTATTGGATACATTCGTGGTTTGAGCGGCGTCAGTTGACTTACATCGGTTTTGGGGGCAGGGGCGGGCAAGTGCGTGACTGTCTGCATCCGCGCGATTTGGTTGCTCTTTTAGTGCAGCAGATGAATGAACCAAGTCGGCCTGTGAAGCGCATCCAGAATCTTTCCGGTGGCTTGAAGAGCAGTAGGTCCTTAGCCCAGTTAAGTGCTTGGTGCAGCCAGCGTTTCGGTCACGCAACTATTCAGGTGGAGAGCGTGGAGCGGGCTTATGATTTACCGTGGATGGTGTTAGATTCAAGCTTAGCTAGAGAGCAATGGGGCTGGAAACCTACGACACCCGTGGAAGATATTTGTGAAGAGATCGCACAGTTCGCTGAGCTGAATCCGCATTGGATACGGTAAGTGCTGAGCCACGCAATGGTGTTCTCCTTTGCTCACGGCCTAGCTCGCCTCATGAGGGGTAACATAAATCATGGAGAAAAACTTCCCCTCCGCCTTTCTTGCTTAACCACTGAGAAAGACTCGGAGTTTTTAACCACGGATAACACGGATAACACGGATGGAAGAAAAGAAAGAAAAAGGGTTTTCATCGTTTCCTCATCTGCCCCCTATCCGCGATATCCGTGCTATCCGTGGTAAAAATTCCCCTCCGC
>JAWXBW010000042.1:0-4020 GCA_034440395.1 Blastochloris sp.
CACCGATATCGTCTTTGCAGAAAAAAATATTCAAAGTCTCCTTTTCGATTCCTCTGGTCTCCCGGGCCATGCCTTCACCCGCCTTCTCGGCCACGTCCTACCTGAATCATGGGGCGGTCTCTACACCCAGCCAGCACGAGAACTTTTTCCCAACGCACGATTTCATTATGCCTGGCATCACCTCAGTCATGTGGCCGGAGCTTTTCACAGCTCTCCCTTTAGCCGGGCCGCCTTTCTCTGTATCGATGGTAAGGGCGAAGACTATTCTGCTTCCGCTGGAATCATCGACCACGGTGAATGCAAAATCCTTTGGGAACAACCTTACGAAAATGGTTTGGGCATGTTCTACACCTTGATGACTTATCATCTTGGATTTCTTTCCTTTGGCTCGGAGTACAAAGTCATGGGTCTCGCCCCTTACGGAGCGCCAAACTACGTTGATCTCTTATCTCGCCTTTTTCACACGAATGCACAGGGCGGATTTCAACTCACGCAGAAGATCCAGTTTACTTGGGAATCCATGATCTCGGCCCTGCCTTGGGTAGCTAGTATGCTCGGCATTTCTAGTCGAAAAAAGGACGAACCCTTAAATCAAATCCACCTCGACCTAGCCGCTTCCCTGCAACAAATCTTTGAACAAGAACTTTTTAAAATGGCGCGTTTTATCCGTGCCGAAAGTGGTGAAGAAAATCTTCTCTTTTGCGGAGGCTGCGCCCAAAATTGCGTAGCCGCTGGTAAATTGCGATCGCAAAAAATCTTCTCCTCAGTTTTCAATTCGCCCGTCGGTGGCGATATGGGTTCGGCTCTAGGTGCCGCCCTCTTGCTAGAACGACAACGGCAAAAAGGCAAACCGTTTTCAATCAACACCAAAGGTTTTTACCTTGGCAGTCAACCTGGCCCAATTCCAGAAAAAGCCCATCCTTACCGACTAGACCCTGAAGGCTCCTTACATCAATTTGCGGCCCGACAATTGGCTCAAGGAAAAATTGTTGCTGTCGTGCGTGGCGGCATGGAGCTAGGAGCCCGCGCCCTCGGTGCGCGCTCCATCTTAGCCGACCCGAGAGTCCTAGGCATGCAATCTAAGCTTAATCTTGCCGTGAAGTTTCGTGAATCTTTCCGCCCCTTTGCTCCCGCCGTTCTAGCCGAGCAATGCAAGGAGTGGTTCGACACCGAGGCCGAGTCTGACTACATGAACTATACTGCGTATCTTAGACCCGAGCTAAGAAACGCCATGCCGCAGACCTTGAGCACCTTACGAGAAAAACTAGACTACCCCCGCTGCTCCATCCCCAGCGTAATCCACGTCGACTTCTCTGCTCGCCTGCAAACGGTGCGGAAAGAAGTGCATCCAGATTTTTACAAATTTATCGACGCCTTTTATGGTTTAACCGGCGTGCCTATTTTAATTAACACCAGTTTTAACGTGGCCGGGCAACCCATCGTGCGAACGGCGGAAGAAGGCTGGGACTGTTTTGTGAACACCAACATTGACCTCCTTATTCTCAATGATGAAATCTTTCTCAACCCTTTTGAAAAAACTGAAAAGGAAAAACTCACATGGCTCCAACAATTCGCCACCTTGGCTTAAAACTCGTCGTTTTCATTCTTAGACTATGGTCAAAGCCTACACCCTCAGGCTGGCAAAAAAGCAGTCGATCCAACACCCTAAAAGGTCGTTAAAAACCCAATCTTCCATAATCTAAATTCAGAAAGTAAAATGCCTCTCACGTCTTCTTCGCTCCAGCTACCATCAGGTCTAAATCTGCTCAGACGCCTTCAATGGCCAAGAAAGCTCGGTTGCCTAGAGCGGCTTTATAGCAAGAGCTTAGCCTCACGCGGCATAATCTGGATTGAAACAGCTCATGGGTTAGAATGGAAACTGGATTTAGAAAATGCTACCCATCGCTGGCTGGTCTATGGCGATTATCAAGGACCTCATTTACGACGCTGGGCAGAAAAAAATCTACCACAAAATCCTTCCCTCATTTTATCAGGGGCAAACATCGGACAGATGATCGCCTCCCTTCATCCTAAACTTCAGTTCTCTCACATTCTCGGCTTTGAACCCGATCAGGAGGCGCGGCAATGGCTGCAAGAGTGTCTGGCCAAGCATCCTGAAATTCCTCTAGAACTTTTGCCTTACGGTTTAGGGGCAGAGGTAGCTGAAGTTTCTTGGATTCACGCCTCATGGACTACTAGCCACGGCGCACAAAGCCGGGTCGATCCTTCTGGAACGGATCGCATCCCCATCGTGCGTCTCGATGACATGCTAGACGAGCGCGCTTGGGAAAAAGCGGATCTTTGGATATTAGATGTTGAAGGATTTGAAGCACATGCCTTAGCAGGAGCACGCCACATTCTCCAACGTAAAGGACTAGGGGCTCTATGTATGGAAGTCGATAGTTCCCCCGAAAGTTACAAGGCAGTGCAGATCCTTGCCGATCACGGTTATAGTGGCTACCAGCTAGATTCTCAGGGGCGCACGAGGCTCGCCTCCAAAGCGAAGCTCCACGGCGATTTACTATTTTTACCTAATCAATAAATTTATGCAGAATAATAATCTCTTTAATTTTATAGAAAACCAGCTTCTTCGCACAAGTCTGTTTCTACGAAGACTTCCCTTAGCACACATAGGCTGGTGGATGGGATTCCGCGCGGGTTGGAAACAGGATGATCGAAGAATCTTTATAGCTGGACTTGCCTGCCTCTTGGCTAGTTGGGGGGCTATTACCTTTTTAGCTTCTGACCTGACACGCTCCACTAATCTCCTGATCCCTTGCTGCTATGCGGCACTCTGGCTTTGAAAAAAGTCTGTCCCTTGCGCCTCAACCTATTTTTGTTTTATTGTACACTTTTTGATCTGGTCACGCCTCTGATACTTATAACTTATAAAAATACCAGTCTTATTTGGGCCTTGCCTTTCGAGGTCTTGCGCTTGTTTTAAAAGACAATTTAAAATATCTTGAATCCAAAGCTATCCACCATCATTTGCGCTTATAATTCTGACCCTAGCTCTCTACAAAGAACGCTTGAAGGTATTCAAAATCAAAACTGTGCAGGAGTTAATTTAGAAATCCTTCTCATTGATAACGCCTCCACTCCACCGCTAAAAATTCCTTTGCTTAACAACTCCAAGTTCCCCCTACGCCAGATTAAAGAAGCCAAGCCAGGACTGTCTCAAGCTCGCCGCCGTGGTTTTATGGAAGCAACAGGAGATTTTTTTGTCTTGGTTGATGATGACACTATCCTCCACCCAGATTATTTAGAAAAAGCATTTTATGCTATGACCACCCAGCCACACTTAGGATGCACGGGCGGAAAAAGTATTCCCGAATTTGAGGTGCCACCTGATCCCTGGATGGCGGAATTTTTTAATCTGCTCGCCCTGCGCGATTTAGGAGAGCAACCCTTACGTGCTGGGTGGAATCAAGAATATCCCCTTAGCAGTCCCGTTGGCGCAGGCATGGTGCTACGCCGAGAAGTGGCTGAGACTTGGCTTAAAACTGGCACCTCTGCCATAACAGATCGGAAAGGTGCAGAATTAAGTTCAGGCGGAGATAACGACATTGTTCTGTGCGCTCTTAAAGCTGGCTGGCAAGTCGGCTATGATCCAACGCTTGTTTTGACACACCTCATTCCAGCCTCTCGGTTAGAGCCAAATTATCTAGAGCGACTGAATCACGGGATTCAAAAAAGCTGGATGCAAGTCCTCTCCTTTCATGGGATCAATCCTTGGCCACCTATACCCAAGTGGAGCGTAGCTCCCAGAAAACTTAAAGCTTGGTTTACCCGTAAAGCTTGGACGAGCCCCGCCGCCCGCATCCGTTGGCGTGGGGCTTGCGGGCATTTTGAGGGAAGAGTGGAGCACAGCTAGACTCCGCCCGCTCACGACATTAGATGGAAAAAAATCTCACGTTACAACACCTCGTCCGTCAAGCAGGTCTAGGCAAACTGGCTCTGAAATTGCTTTATCAGCCTATGGGCCAACTACAAACATGTTGGAAAGAAGGAGGGCCTTGG
>JAWXBW010000043.1:0-53150 GCA_034440395.1 Blastochloris sp.
CCTACGAGCGTTACGGTTACTCCCTCACGGTTGTGCAAACAGGCATTCCCCCAGCCCTCACGGCTAAACTTCTCGTCACAGGTGAAATCAAAGAACGTGGGGTCATGATGCCTGAATCGCTTGACCCTGAGTTATTGATGGATAATTTTTCCAAGGAAGGCCTGCAAATTTTTGTGGAGAAAAGCGAAACAGAGCGCATGAGCTAGATCTTAAAGTTAGCTCTCTCACTTGAATCACGAATCTTTACCAAAGCTGACATGATTAATAACCCAAAACTCCTACTCGGCTCTGAGTGGGTTTCTACGGATACAACCCACGACATTGTTGATCCCTACACAGGCGAGCTCGTCGCCCAAGTGCCCGTAGGAGATAAGGCCTTGCTCAAAAAAGCCATTGATCTAGCACACGCCACCTTCGCTCTAACGCGCCGCCAAGCTCCCTACGAGCGCGCGGCTTTATTACACGATGTCGCCGCAGGTATTGAAAAATATCGAACCGACTTTGTAGATCTCCTCATTCGTGAAGCGGGTAAACCCTTAACTTTGGCTCATGGCGAAGTAACCCGCGCGGCTACCACCTTCCAAGTCGCTGCGGAAGCTGCTCGCCACAGCGCAGGAGAAGTTCTTGACCTTGATGCTTACGCCTTCGGAAAAAACCACCTCGGCCTCACACGCCGTTTTCCCATCGGAGTCATCGCTGGAATTACGCCCTTTAATTTCCCCCTAAACCTCGTCGCCCACAAAGTAGCTCCCTGTTTAGCCACAGGGAACACCATGCTACTTAAACCCGCCGCTAAAACGCCCCTCTGCTCGCTTCTCCTTGGCCAAGTTTTACTCGAAGCAGGCATGATCCCAGGCCAAGTCAACATCATCACCTGCAGCAATGAGGACGCCGCGCTTCTAAGCTCCGACCCCTTCATTAAAATGGTCTCCTTCACAGGTAGCCCCCAGGTAGGCTGGAATCTTAAAGGTCTTTGCGAAAAGAAAAAAGTCTGTCTCGAACTTGGCGGGAATGCCGCTGTCGTCGTCCATGACGATGCCAACATCTCTAGCGCCGTTTCTGCCATAGCCACGGGAGCCTTTGCCTATGCGGGTCAATCCTGTATCAGCGTCCAACGCATCTTTGTCCAGCGCTCCATTTATAACAGCTTTAAAGAAAATTTTATCGCTCACGTTCGCACAAAAATCAAAACGGGGAATCCGCGTGATGCTGCTACCGTCATCGGACCCATGATTAACGTAGCGGCTAGCGAACGCATCCTGAGCTGGATCAACGCCGCCCTCCAATCTGGCGCCACACTCTTACATGGCGGTAAAATGGAAGGATCCTGCCTACCTGCCACCATCTTAGAAAATGTTGACCATGCTCAAGATATTTACGCCCAAGAAGCCTTCGCCCCTGTCGTGACTCTGGAGCCTTACGACACCTTTGAACAAGCCCTTGATCTCGTCAACGATTCCGACTTCGGCCTGCAAGTCGGCATCTTTACCCAAGATCTTTCACGTTCACTCCAAGCCTTCCAAACCTGCGATGTCGGGGGCGTCTTGATCAATAACGTCCCCACTTTCCGTGTAGAAAACATGCCTTACGGCGGCATTAAAGATAGCGGCTTCGGACGTGAAGGCGTGCGTTATACCATGGAAGAAATGACTGAACTTAAATCCCTCATCATTAATTCCCCCTAAAACCCATGAACTCCTCTGACCAACTCTTCATTAACGGAACATGGTTATCAGCTGTAGACGGAGCCACTCGTGAGATCTTCAACCCGGCCACGAACGAGGTCATCACCTTGGTCTCGGATGCAAGCCTATCTGATACCGAAAAAGCAATTCATGCCGCTCGCACGGCTTTTGATTCTGGACCTTGGCCCCGTCTCACTGCCACTGAACGCGCCACGTATCTTTTTAAACTGGCCGATTTGATTGAGGCTCAAGCCGAAGCCCTCGCTATGGTAGAAACCCGCAACAGCGGTAAGCCACTGCGTGAAGCACGCTATGATGTGGCCGATGCCAGTGCCTGCTTCCGTTATTACGCAGGCCTCATCACGAAGCCCTCGGGTGAAACTTACGCCGTCCCAGATCCTAACATCCTAGCCATGACCGTGCGCGAACCCATCGGCGTTTGCGCTCAAATCATCCCATGGAACTACCCCTTTCTCATGGCCGCATGGAAACTAGCTCCAGGACTCGCTGCGGGAAATTGCTGCATCCTAAAACCTGCAGAGACCACCCCACTTAGTGCGATCGAACTCTTTAATCTCATCGCCCAACTCAACTTCCCTCCTGGCAGTGTTCAGCTCCTACTTGGCTCTGGCCCCACTGTGGGTAACTTGTTAGCGGAAAGTCCTCTCGTTGATAAAATCGCCTTCACCGGAAGCACCAAAACCGGCCGCTCCATCATGCGCGCCGCCACAGGCAACATTAAAAAAGTTACGCTCGAACTCGGGGGTAAGAGTCCTAACATTGTTTTTGCTGATGCGGATTTGAACCTAGCTCTTGAGTATGCGCTCTTCGCCATCTTTGCTGGTCAAGGCCAAGTCTGCACGGCAGGTTCACGACTACTCTTACAAGACACTTTAGCTGAAACATTTCTGCCACGCTTGGCCGAAGCTAGTCGCTGTATTGTCGTGGGTGATGGCATGAACCCTGACACAGAAATGGGACCCCTCATCAGCCCGCTACAACTAGAAAGAGTCCAAGCCTACATCCAATCTGGTTTAGCCGAAGGCGCGCAGCTACTCTGCGGTGGTCAACGAATCAACACGCCAGAATGTGAGCGGGGAAATTTCTTAGAGCCTACTATTTTTGTTCATACCCACCCCTGCATGAAAATTGTGCAGGAAGAAATCTTTGGCCCAGTTCTTGTCGTGCAACTCTTCCATGATGAAGCAGAAGCTATCTCGTTGGCTAACGATAGCGTCTATGGCTTGGCCGCCGGAGTTTTTACAAGCGATACGACAAAAGGCCTCCGCGTTCTTAAGCAGCTCCGCGCCGGCATCACTTGGCTCAACACCTACCACCCTACGTTTAATGAAGCACCTTGGGGCGGCTATAAACAATCTGGAATAGGAAGAGAACTCGGCACGTATGGCTTAGATGCTTACTTAGAAATAAAACAAATCAACATCAACCTTGCCCCTCAACCTCTGGGCTGGTATCGAAAATGCTTTAGCTAATTTCTATTTGTTTTTTTAAATAATCCGTTAACTCTGAGATTAAATATTTATGGCTAACCCAATGGTTGAACTTCGCGGTATCAGTAAAAACTTCGGAAACTACACCGCACTCAATGACATCAACTTAAAAATTGAAGCAGGCGAATTCATGACCTTCCTTGGCCCCTCTGGCTGCGGAAAGACGACACTGCTCCGCATGATCTCTGGATTCGAGACGCCTAGCTCAGGCAATCTTTTTCTCGATGGGGTCGATGTCACCCACGTTCCTCCTTACCGTCGCAACGTGAACCAAGTCTTCCAAAGCTACGCTCTCTTTCCCCACATCACGATCCAAGAAAATATTGAGTTCGGTTTAAAGATGAAAAATATTTCCAAATCGGAAATGGCTGATCGCGTCAAACAAGCTATCGAACTCGTCTCACTCAATGGTATGGAACAACGCCGTCCTAGCCAACTCTCCGGTGGCCAACGACAACGCGTGGCCCTAGCCCGCGCCATTGTCTGCCAACCAAAAGTCCTCCTCCTAGACGAACCGCTTTCCGCTCTCGACACCAACCTGCGCCATGTCATGCAAGTCGAACTTAAACGACTCCAAAACATGATCGGCATCACCTTCATCTTCGTTACTCATGACCAAGAAGAAGCTCTCACCATGTCGGACCGTATTGTCGTGATTAACAAAGGCCAGATCGAGCAACTCGGCAGTGTTGATGACATTTACCACCATCCCCGCACCACCTTCGTAGCTAACTTTATCGGCCAAGCCAACATTGTAGAAACCCAAGTCATAGACCGTGACGACAAATACGCAAAGCTCAGCTTAGACGGCGTGATCGAACTCACCGTCAATGCCGCCGACCTTCCTCGCAACGCTAACACTGCCGTTATTTCTATTCGCCCTGAACGTTTAAATTTATCCAAGGAAAAAATTTACGACCAAAATTGTTTTGAAGTGAAAGTAGACGATGAAATTTTTAAAGGTGCCACCAACCAATTCACCATCGTCACCGAATCCGGTTTTAAACTAACCGTCGTCGAAGCCAATGAAAGTAGTTCAGACACCATCTTCCATGCTAAGGATAAAGTCTTCTGCCACGTCCACCCAGACGATATCGTCGTGGTGCAAGGAGATTGAGCGTAGAACAGCCTTGTGCCTAGTACTATTAAACTAAAAGAAATACTTGTCGCACCCCGATTAGGTTATGCTAAAACCTACGGGTGAATTCGAATAGTATTGATGTGGCCTATGTGGCAGGACTCGCTCGCTTGGAACTAACCCAAGCGGAAACAGAGACTTTCCAAAAACAAATCTCCAGCATTCTCGATTATGTCGAAGCACTCCAACGGATAGATGTATCCTCCGTTGCCGATAACCCGATCGACCCGAATCTGCCGACGAATGTCTTGCGCCCCGATGAATTGCGCCCAAGCCTGACTGCTCAGGACGTCGTGCGAAATGCTCCTAAAAGTGCTAACAATCTAGTCATTATGCCTAAGATTGTTGAATAACTTTTCAATCCCCCCACATTATTCTTTTTACCTCCCATGAGCCTTTACCAAGAAACTATCGCTAGTCTACGCCGAAAACTCACGGCCAAAGAAATTTCTCCCACCGAACTCGTGCAAAGCCTTCTTCAACGCATCGAGAGCGTTGATCCCAAAGTTAACGGCTACCTCCGTGTCGATTCCGAAAAAGCTCTTGCTCAAGCAAAAAACTGTGACCTCAGCAAACCTCTTGGCGGCATCCCCATCGCGATTAAAGATAACATCAACGAAAAGGGCGAGGAATGTACCTGCGCCTCTCAAATTCTCGTCGGCTATGAAGCTCCTTATGATGCCACAGTCATTCGTAAATTAAAAGAGGCGGGAGCCATCTTGTTAGGCAGAACTAACATGGACGAGTTCGCCATGGGCTCCTCTACGGAACATTCTTCTTTTAAGAAAACATCTAACCCTTGGAAGTTGGACCATATTCCTGGCGGTAGCAGTGGCGGTTCCGCTGCCGTGGTCGCAGCAGACGAAGCAATCGCCTCCCTCGGCTCCGACACGGGCGGCTCCATTCGCCAACCCGCTGCGCTCTGTGGTTGCGTGGGTCTCAAACCTACGTATGGCCGGGTCTCGCGCTACGGCTTAGTGGCCTTCGCCTCCTCGCTTGATCAAATCGGACCCTTCACCAAAACAGTGGAAGATAGTGCGCTCATGCTCCAAGCCATCGCAGGCCAAGATCATTACGAAAATACCAGCCGCCCCGTGGCAGTTCCTGACTACACGGCCAGCTTACAACAACCCGTTAAAGGTCTGCGGATCGGCATCCCTAAGGAATATTTCGGTGAAGGCATTGATCATGACGTAGCGGATGCTTTGCAAAAATCAATCGCCTGGTATCAATCCCAGGGTGCTATCATTAAAGAAATTTCCCTGCCCCACACCCACGCCGCTATTGCCGTCTATTACATCATCGCAACGGCCGAAGCGTCTGCTAATTTAGCCCGTTTTGATGGCGTGCGCTATGGGCACCGCACCTCAACCGTGGGAGATCCCCTCACCATCTACCGTAAGTCTCGCGCTGAAGGATTCGGTCCCGAAGTGAAACGCCGCATCATTCTCGGCACCTATGTTCTTAGCTCTGGCTACGCCGATGCTTATTATAACCGTGCGCAAAAAGTGCGGCAGCTCCTACGACGGGATTTCGTTACTGCATTTCAGGAATGCGATGTTTTGCTCACACCAACTTCCCCCACCCCAGCCTTCAAAGCAGGCGAAAAAATGAATGACCCCTTAAAAATGTACCTAGCCGACATCTGCACCATCGCCGTGAACTTAGCGGAAGTCTGCGGTATCTCCATCCCTTGCGGTTTTAGTTCTAACCAACTACCCATCGGATTACAACTGATCGGCCCCCACTTTCAAGAAGGCACCCTATTTCGGGCCGCTCACGCCTACGAACAAGCGCATGAATGGGTTAAACGTCATCCGCAATTTTAATTTTTTACCACCTAAGCGAACCTTAACCTTTTTACGCCATGCCATACGAAGCTGTGATCGGACTTGAAGTCCACGTCCAAGTCAAGACCAACACCAAAATGTTCTGCGGTTGTAAGAACGAATACGGGGGCGAGGTCAACACCCACGTCTGCCCTGTGTGTCTAGGACTGCCTGGGGCTCTGCCCACACCGAACGAACAGGCCATCGTCAAAACTATAGCCGCTGGTCTCATGTTAGGCTGCGACATTGCGCCGATTTGTAAGTTTGACCGGAAACATTATTTCTACCCTGACATGCCGAAGAATTATCAGATCACCCAGTTTGATTTGCCTCTTTGTCTAAATGGTGGTGTGCTGCTGGAAAAGTTTTCCTTCCCTAAAGATGTGCAAAAAGAGGAACAAGCTCTGGCAGGCAAAAAAGTCCGTCTCACCCGTATTCATCTCGAAGAAGATGTGGCTAAGTCTTTCCACTTCGAGGATCAAAGCGGTATCGACTTCAACCGCGCTGGCACGCCGTTAATGGAGATCGTTTCCGAGGCAGATATGGCGACGCCCGAAGAAGCCTTCGCTTACTTAACAACCCTGCGCCAGATCATGGTCTATGGTGACATCAGTGATGCCGATATGGAAAAAGGGCAAATGCGTTGTGACGTGAATGTGAGCGTGCGCCCCGTCGGCCAAAAAGAATTCGGCACCAAATGTGAGCTAAAAAATCTTAACTCCATTTCAGGCGTGCGCCGCGCCTTACAATACGAAATTCCGCGTCAGATTGAAGTTGTATCCAAGGGAGGCATTATCCGTCAGGAAACACGGCGTTGGGACGACGCCGCGGGTCAGACCTTCCTCATGCGGATAAAAGAAAATGCCAACGACTACCGTTACTTCCCCGAGCCTGACCTTTTGCCCGTGCGCACCGATTGTGGATTGAAGGCTGAAGCGGAGACGATGATTCCCGAATTGCCGAGCCAGAAAAAAGCGCGCTTTATGCAGACCTATGGATTAAGCGACTATCAGGCTGAGGTGTTAGCCCAAGAAAGGCCACTTGCTGATTACTACGACGAGGCTCTAAAAACTTCTAAACAGGGCGTTCTTATTGCCAACTACATCATCAACGATTTTCTCGCTACTAACCCCGACCTAACAAATCTTCCTATCCCTGCCTCACATTTCGGTGAACTCGCAGAACTCGTCGGCTCCGCTAAGATCAACTCTAAGCAAGCGAAGGAAGTTCTCCTTGAAATGTTTAGCTCCCATCAATCACCACTTAGCATCGTTCAAGAAAAAGGTCTAGAGCAAGTCACTGACCTAGCAGAGCTTGAGATATTTTGTGACGAAGCCCTCGCTGCCAACGAGCGAAGTGTGGCTGATTACAAGTCTGGCAAAATGGGCGCAATCAATGCGCTCAAAGGTTACGTCATGAAGAAAACCAAAGGTCAGGCCAATCCAGGAGTGATTGATGAAATCCTAAAACGTAAGCTTATTTAACTTTGACATACGTTCGACTTATTCGCTATTTTCACTGTCAATGCAGTAAATCCTTGGCATCTTGGCATTTATCAACCTAAAATCAAAACCACACAATGGCTGCCAACGACGATTATGTTTTAGAGTTGCTCGTTAATTCGGGTTTGATTAGTAACGAGGACTCTCATGCCGCTCGCCTGCAAACGGCGACCAGCGGACTTTCAGCATCTGATGAACTAGTTAAGAGTGGCTGCGTGAGTCGTAACGACATTCTTCAAACCATTTCCCATGATTGCGGCATGGAGTTTATGCCTGAGCTCGAATCCGTTTCGGAAGACGCCCTAGAGCTATTAAAGAAATCTCAAGCCCGCCGGTACCGTGTTATCCCGATCCACCGACTTTCCCATGCAGTCCAAGTCGCCATCTCGGATCCCTTAGACTTCGAGAGCTTAGATGCGTTACGTTACATCCTTAAAACAGACGTTGAACCCATCGTGGTCCCTGGAGATAAAATCGATCAAGCGATCAGTCGTTACTACGGTGGCACTGATGAGTCCGTGGACGCCTTGATCGGGAGCTATGGCGGGGATGAACTAGAGGTTAAGGATCGCTCAGCCGCTGAAGGTGATGACGCCGCTGCTGAAGGTGATGCTCCTATTATTAAAATGGTTTACGGCATGATCATGGACGCTCAACGACTTAAGGCCAGTGACATCCATCTCGAACCTTTGGAGAAACGATTACGTCTGCGTTACCGCATGGACGGCGTCCTTCAAGAAATGCGTGATCCGCCTAAACGATTACAATCCACCATCATCAGCCGTATTAAAATTATGGCCAATATCAGTATTGCGGAAAGGCGCCTTCCACAAGATGGTCGCATCTCTCTAGCTTTGCAAGACGGCGGCAGCATAGATCTCCGCGTCTCCACTGTGCCTACCGTCCATGGTGAATCCATCGTCATGCGTATTCTAGATAAAGGCGGACTTACCCTAGGCCTGCCGCAATTAGGCTTTCTCAGTGATGACCAGATTTTAGTCGAACGCATCCTCGCCATGCCAGACGGTATCTTCCTCGTAACAGGGCCAACTGGTTCAGGGAAATCCACCACTCTCTATGCTTGTCTCAACATGCTGAATAAACCAGATCGTAAACTCATCACGGTAGAGGATCCTGTTGAATACGAGATGGCCGGCATCAACCAAGTTCAAGTCAACGCAGATGTCGGTATGACCTTTAGCAACGCCCTGCGCGCTATGCTACGCCAAGCTCCAAACATCATCATGGTGGGAGAAATTCGCGATGCCGAAACGGGGGCTATCGCCATTAACGCCTCCCTCACGGGTCACCTCGTGTTCAGCACTCTCCACACCAACGATGCTCCCAGTGCTGTCACCCGTCTTATTGATATCGGGATTAAACCCTTCCTCGTTTCCTCCTCCGTCCGCGCCGTCATGGCCCAACGACTCATCCGTAAAATATGCGCAAACTGCGCCCAACCCTACACCCCTAGTGATTACGAACTCCGCGCCTTGAACCTTAATCCCTCCCAAGTCGCTCAAGCCAATTTCCGTATGGGTCATGGTTGCGACACTTGCCGTGGCACAGGATACAAAGGCCGAGCCGGTATTTTCGAAATTCTCATGGTAGATGATGAAATACGTAATCTCATTAACGACCAAGCTAGTGTCTCCATCATTCGTCAACGTGCACGGGACCTCGGCATGAGAACCCTACGCGAGGACGGCATCCGTAAAGTAGTGGCTGGCATGACCAGTCCTGATGAAGTCATCTCCGCTACCATGGGGGACAAGGACTAATTATGGATTCACATTTACTAGTCAGCTTCCTGCGTGAACACGAAATCCTTCGTGAAGATCAAGCCGCCGATTTACTAGAAGAAGTTGCGCGCTCAGGTAAGGAAATTGAAAAAGTCATAGCAGACTACGGTATCCTCACCGAAGAAGGCTTGATGCATCGTTTAGCCGAAGAACTAGGCCTTCCCTTCTACGACCTCTCAAATGCCATCTTCACCCCAGAACTTCTTTCTGCCATCTCCCCCACCACCGTTCGCCTTCACGGTGCCCTGCCCGTGGCGAGTGATGACAGCACCATAACCGTTGCCTTAACCGACCCCCTCAACCAGCAAATCGTCGAAGACTTACGCTTTGCTACCAGCAAAAATATCTCGGTTATTATCTCACCCATTTCCCAAATAGAAACCCTCATCAGCCAATACTACGGCACAGAACAAGGCTCAGTTGATGAACTCTTAAATCAACTCGCTGGTGAAGTCACGGAATCCGCCTCAAATAATCTCGATGACACTCTCTCCGCTGCCAGCAGCGCCCCCATTGTTAAATATGTCAACACCATCGTAGCTAAAGCCATTCAAGCCCATGCCAGTGACATTCACTTCGAACCCTTTGAACGCGAATTTAAAATCCGTTACCGTGTCGATGGAGCTTTGTATGAAATGTCTCCTCCTCCTAAAAGACTAGCCCTCCCTGTTATCTCCCGCATTAAAGTCATGGCAGGGCTCAACATCGCCGAACGCCGCATCCCCCAAGATGGTCGCATTCAAACCACCCTAGCGGGTCGCCAAGTTGATCTCCGCGTCTCCACCCTGCCCACCCAATACGGAGAAAGCGTGGTACTGCGTGTCCTAGATCGTAGCGTCGTTAACCTCGACCTAGATGCTCTCGGCCTCCCCGACGCCATCAAAACCTACATCTCTGCCACTATCCAAAAACCCCACGGGATTTTCATCGTCACCGGCCCTACCGGATCAGGAAAGACCACCACCCTTTACTCCTGCATCCGCGCCATCAACACCATTGATATCAAAATCCTTACCGTCGAGGATCCTGTTGAA
Source organism: Blastochloris sp. (assembly GCA_034440395.1). Taxonomy (GTDB): domain Bacteria; phylum Verrucomicrobiota; class Verrucomicrobiia; order Methylacidiphilales; family JAAUTS01; genus JAAUTS01. The sequence goes on from JAWXBW010000043.1 coordinate 10,502, forward strand.
TACGAACTAGAAGGCATCATGCAAGTTCAAGCTAATGAAGGTATCGGGCTCAATTTTGGACGCGCCCTTCGTGCCTTCCTACGTCAAGATCCAGACCGTATCCTCGTCGGAGAAACGCGCGATCTAGAAACAGCTCAGATCGCCATTCAGGCAGCTCTCACCGGACATTTAGTCTTGACCAGCCTTCACACCAACGACGCTACAGGAGCCGTCACCCGTCTCATCGACATGGGAGTGGAACCCTTCCTCATCTCCGCCACTCTCGAAGGCGTCTTAGGTCAACGTCTTATTCGTAAAATTTGCCCTAAATGCAAAACTCCCTTTGAACCCACAGAAAGCGTCCTTGCCCAAATCGGCCTGACAGCCCATGACATCGGAGATAAATCATTCTACTATGGCCAAGGCTGCGACAGCTGCAACCAAACTGGTTACAAAGGCCGTAAAGGAATCTATGAGCTCCTTGATGTTAAAGAACCCATCCGCCAACTTATTAACGCCAAAGCACCTTCGGTTGTCATCCGTCAAAAAGCGATCGAGCTAGGCATGACCACCCTACGCCAAGACGGACTTCGCTGCATTTTCGACGGAGAAACAACGATTGAAGAAGTAATTAAATACACCTAATCTCAACCTTTGAATAGTTAACCAAACGAATATAACCCACTATGGCCACTTTTAATTACACCGCTGTTGACTCTACAGGAAAACAAACCGTGGGCAGTATCGAAGCCTCCAACTCCGTGGACGCCACCGCTCTGATCAAACAAAAAGGTTTCTTCCCCACCAGCGTTATCGAAGGCTCTGCCTCCAGCGTCAACTCAGGAAACTCCGCTTCTTCCCTAGGAAAAAAGTCCTTCAGCTTCGGAACACCTAAAGTTAAGGGAAAGACCCTCATGGTCTTCACCCGCCAGCTCGCAACCCTTATTGACGCGGGCTTACCCCTTCTGCGCAGCTTAAAAACTCTTCTCAAACAGGAAAAAAACGTAGCCCTTAAAGGTGCTATGGCCAACATCTCGGACGCTGTCGAGAGTGGTAACACCTTCTCCGAAGCCCTCGCCCAACACCCCAAAGTTTTTAATAAACTCTACGTTAACATGGTCAAGGCTGGGGAACTCGGCGGGGTGCTCGAAGTTGTCCTCACCCGACTTGCTGAATTCCAAGAAAAATCCCAAAAAATTCGCGGTAAAGTGATCGCCGCCATGGTGTACCCTGTTGTTGTTCTCGTCATTGCCGTAGGTATCCTTACCTTCCTTCTCCTCTTCATCGTCCCTAAATTTGAAGCCATCTTTAAAGACATGTTAGGCGATAAGCCCTTGCCCGTCCTCACCCAAGTCGTTATCAACATCAGCCGGGGAGTGCAATACCTTTTCTGGCCTCCCTCCGTTCCCCAATTCGCAGGTAGCAGCATTCCCATTCCGTATCTTCCCATTTTTATTGTCCTCCTCGTCGTTGCTTGGAAAGTATTTTCTAATACCCCCTCAGGCACCATTATGCTAGATCGCCTAAAACTAAGAATCCCCCTCTTTGGCGACCTGATTAGTAAGACCTCCATCGCCCGATTCTCCAGAACCCTCGGCACCCTCGTATCCAGCGGTGTTCCCATTCTTCAAGCCCTTAACATCACCAAAGAAACCTCTGGTAATTTTATTATCTCCGACGCCATAGGCAAAATCCACGACAGCGTTAAAGAAGGCGAATCCATGGTGGGTCCCATTGAAGCCAGCGGCCTGTTTCCCGCTATGGTCATCAGCATGATCCAAGTCGGAGAAGAAACAGGGCAACTACCCATCATGCTTACTAAAGTAGCTGACCTCTACGAAGAAGAAGTGGATGTAACCGTCTCTGGCCTAACATCTCTTTTGGAACCTGTCATGATCGTCTTCCTCGCCGTTGTCGTTGGAACCATCGTCGTGGCTCTCTTCCTGCCCCTCATCAGTATCATCACCCAACTCAGCGGCTAAACCCATCTAGGACTTAAACTGCCGTAAACGGCTGCACTGTCTCTAGCTAATGTGGATTATAATGATGCCCGTTTCGGATCTGTAGCACTCAGTAGGAGAATGCAGCTCTGAGCCAGTGGCGATGTAATTGCCTAAAGTTGTCCTCACTCTAAATCGAACTCTTTAAAATTCCGGAGAGCGGCGTGTTGATAATGCTGCAGAGCACAATAAACCACAAAAAAACGCAGAACCTTGCGGGTCTGCGTTTTTCATGAAGTGATCTCTTAGCTTCAATAAGCAGCTTGAGCACCTTTTATGTCGCGCTTCTTCATCCATGGCATCATGGAACGAAGGCGGGCACCAGTTTTTTCAATAGGATGTTGTTCACCCTTCTTGAGCAGTGAGTTGTATTTCTTGTAACCTGTTTCATATTCACGAACCCAATCCTTAGCGAACTTACCGTTTTGAATATTCTTTAAAGCTGTTTTCATGCGCTTCTTGACGCCAGCGTCAATCACTTGAGGACCTACAGTGACATCGCCCCACTTGGCCGTTTCTGAGATGGAGAAACGCATACCGGAAATGCCCGACTCATTCATCATATCACAAATGAGTTTCAGTTCATGTAAACATTCAAAGTAGGCCATCTCAGGAGAGTAGCCGGCTTCGACCAGAGTTTCGTAACCAGCGAGAACTAGTGCACTGGCACCGCCGCAAAGAACGGCTTGTTCACCAAAAAGATCCGTTTCCGTTTCTTCTTTAAAGGTGGTTTCGAGCACGCCAGCGCGGGTGCCGCCAATGCCTTTAGCCCAAGCTAAGGCTATCTTCTTAGCGTCTTTTCCGGGGTTTTGGTAGATAGCGATTAAGCTCGGGACGCCTTTACCTTCTTGGTATTGACGACGCACGGTATGGCCAGGGCCTTTCGGGGCAACCATGATGACGTTAATATTCTTAGGCGGAACCACAGTTTTAAAGTGAATGGAAAAACCATGAGAGAAGACAAGCGTCTTACCAGGCTTAAGGTGGGCAGCGATGTCTTTCTTATAAAGTGCGGCCTGCTTAGTGTCAGGTGCCGCAATCATAATGACGTCAGCTTTCTTAACAGCTTCTGCTGTTTCAAGAACTTCAAAGCCCTTCGCTTTAGCGACGGCGACGGATTTGCTTCCTTTATAAAGACCGATGATGACCTTGATTCCGCTTTCTTTCAGGTTCAGGGCATGGGCATGGCCTTGGGAACCGAAACCAATGATGGCGACTGTTTTCTTTTTGAGCACGCCTAAATCGGCGTCTTTATCTGTGTAGATTTTAGCTGGCATAGTATTTCTTCTTTCTTGGTGTGAGTTAAAAATGGCGGCTGGGTTATTTTAGCTACGGGGTAAGACCACTTTACCCGTGCGAGTTAATTCTTGAATGCCGAAGCCTTCCATTAACGTAATAAATTTAGATAACTTATTCTCATCACCAGTGATTTCGATCGTCATGGACTTAGGTTGCACATCGACAATTTTACCGCGGAAAATATCACATAGCTGAATCAGCTCGGCCCGGGTCTTGGCGTCCACCTTAATTTTGACGAGCATTAACTCTCGATCAATGTACTCACCATCTTTATAATCCTGCACTTGGATTACTTCAACTAGACGATTCAACTGCTTAGTGACTTGTTCGAGCACCTTATCATCACCCACCACGACAATGGTCATGCGAGAGGTAGCGGGATCCTGAGTGGGCCCGACGTTGAGTGTATCAATATTAAAGCCACGACCGCTAAAGAGATTGGTGATGCGATTGAGCACCCCAAACTTATTTTCCACTAAAACAGATAACGTATGTCTCATAAAATAGTCAGCTCGGAGAAAACTCCGTATCATTGAGGAACCTAGAAACACCTCTAAGTCCCTAAACGTGAGGAGTCAGAATGGCGGCTTCATCGCTATGGTCAACCCTTTTTAACAAGTTCAAAGTTACCTCTTTTCATAAACTTTTCATACGCTAACCTAAAGGTATGTATAATCGCTATGACCTCATGAAATATCAACGCTGTGGTGAAAGCGGCCTTATGCTACCTTTGGTTTCCCTCGGAGCTTGGCATAATTTCAATACCTTCGAGAGTGCCCGCAGCCTGACTCTGAAGGCTTGGGATCTCGGCATCACGCATATTGATTTTGCAAACAACTACGGGCCGCCGCCAGGCATCGCCGAAACCCATTTTGGGTATCTTATAAAAGGAGAGCTGGCCATGCATCGTGACGAACTCATCATCGCAACTAAGGCAGGTTATCGCATGTGGGACGGCCCTTACGGCGAATGGGGCTCAAAGAAACATCTCTTCGCCAGCCTCCATCAATCTCTCAAAAGATTACAGCTCGATTATGTCGATATTTTCTACTCCCACCGTTACGATCCTAACACACCGTTAGAAGAAACCATGGGTGCCTTAGCTCAAATGATCCGCGAGGGTAAAGCTCTTTACGCAGGCATCAGCAGCTATCCTGCTAAGGCCGTAAAAAAGGCTGCTAAAATTATGCGGGACTTATGTGTACCTCTTATTATTAACCAATCTAGTTACAACCTACTTGACCGCTCGATTGAAGGCAAAGTCTTGGAAGAAACCCAAGAGGCTGGACTAGGTATGATCGTCTTCTGCCCCCTTGCCCAAGGCCTCCTCACCGACCGTTATCTGCAAGGCATTCCCACAGACTCCCGCGCCGCCTCCGCTAGTATCTTCCTTAACTCCGACCGCATTACTCCCTTACTTTCAACCGTTCTTATAGAACTTAACACCCTTGCCCTTACACGTGGTCAAACCCTCGCACGCATGTCCCTCAACTGGATCCTGCGCGACCGCCGTATCACTAGCCTTTTAATTGGTGCGAGCAAACCCGAACAAATCGAAGACTGTGTCGCCGTGCAGCAGGACGAACCGTTCACGGCAGAAGAATTACGCCGAATAGAGACCATCCTCGCCCAACTTAATCCACCCCCACCTGAACCGGCTCCCCGCATCATCCTGAAGCCCATCACCAAAACTACCAAACCTAAAAGCGCCGTCCCAAAAAAAGGTATCGCCCCAAAGACGAGTAATTAATAAGCAGTAAGCAGCAAAAGCTTGATCTCCGCCCTGAACTTAGCCATACCTAACCCATGCCTCTGATTGAAATCCCTCTCGGTATTTGCCTCGGACTTCTCGCCTATCTAGCCGCCCGTGTCATTGGCATGGGTCTTTACACAGTCGGTCAAAATGAACGAGCCGTTATCACGTCCTTCGGGCGCGCGCAACGCCTCGATAATACCACCACCCTAGACGATCCCATATCTGATCCCCTACCAGACTTTGACCGTCAACGCTACTCCTACCCTCAACTCCGCATCATTGGCCCTGGTGGCCCCTATTTCCGGATGCCTTGGCAAAAAGTTCATAAAATTTCCGTAGCCATCGAAACAGTCAGCATCGCCTTCGACCCAGAAAACCACAGCTTAAACCGAAACGGCACCATCCTCGAAGCCGTAACCAAAGACCAACTTAACATTGGCGTCACTGGCCAAATGCGTTTCTACATTTGTGAACGTAATCTCTACGCCTACCTCTTTGGTATTAAAAATCCCTTCGCCCACGTTATGGGCTACTTCGTCTCCATTCTACGCGAGCGAATCGCTAATTTTTCTACGCAGCACGACCCCACAGCCATTGCGGATCCCTCCACCATCGGCCTCGCCCCTGAAGGCCTTAGCCTCCAAGGAGTCTCCATCAACGATCTCCGTAAAAACCTGAACGAACTCAACGAACAAATGGATCAAGAATGCCTCTCCTCCGCTGCCCGTTACGGCATGGTGCTTGATGCCTCTCTTATCACTGGTATCGACCCTCCTCACCAAATCGACTCCGCCCTCGCCGCCATCAACACCGCGCATAACGAAGTCTCCTCTGACATCAGTCTAGCCCAAGCCTTCGCCGACCAACGTATCGTCGAATCCCGCCGCGCCGTGGAAATCCAAACCATGAAAGCTGAGGCAGAAGTCCAACCCTTGCGCTGGATGGCTGAACAATTAAAACAACTTAAAAACAGCGGTCATGACGCCATACCAGGCTACCTCCGAAATGTTCGGCTTGACCTTTACAGCCGTGCCCGCCACATCATTCTGGATCTAAAAAAATGATTACTCTCGTCACCATCCTGATCACTTTTTTTGCCGCTTGGATTCTCGTTCCCATAATCCTTGGTTTAATACGGCTCTTCGGCGTCTTTACCACTATAGAAGAATGCGAAACAAAAGTTTACGTCCTCTTTGGTAAAGTCATTTTAATCTTGGATGAACCGGGCCTCCACTTCCTCTGGACTAAGCTTGGCTTACAATCTTTTATTGTTCACTTTTTCGGGCAAGTTCACTCCCTCGACATGCGCTTAGATCAACAATATCTGCGTAGCCAACCCGTCAATTCTGAGGAAGGCACCCCAATGGGCGTAGGCGTCTGGCATGAAATGTCCATCTCTGACCCGGTTGCCTTCCTCTTTAAAAACACTGATCCCCGCGGCTCCCTTCGCGCTAATCTCAGCAATGCCGCCGTCCGCTGTTTGAGTAACATGCCCTTAGAACGCCTTCTTGAAAATCGTCACGAAATGAGCCGCGCCGTCCGGGAAGAAGTCTCTCCTAAATCCGCCGCTTGGGGCTATAAGCTCGGTTCTGTTTATATTCGTAAAGTTCATTTTCGTGATCAAAACATGATCCACCAAATCGAACAAAAAGTTATTAACCGCCTCCGCCAAGTCACCTCCGCCATCAGCCAATCAGGTGCCAACCAAGTCGCCCTTATTAAAAGTGCCGCTGAAAAAGAAGCGGCTGCCGAGTTCGCTCGGGCCGGAGCCATGCGCCCCTTCGTTGTCGGAACAGCACTCCAACAAATAGCCGAGGATCCTGAGATTCTGAACGCCCTTTTTGAAATCATGGAAACCCAAAAAATGCTAGAAGGAGACGTCGATCTCACCCTTATCCCCAAAGGTGAAAATTCCAACTTCCTCGCCGAAATGCTTGCCGCCAAAAACTTCGGAAACGTGACCGGCACGGCACCGCCACCTTTGCACGCTTAAACTTAAATCAGGGATAATTACCTAGAGAGAGCGCGGCATTACTCACCATAATCCGCATTTCTAAGTATCCTTCACCGCATTCTTAAAGCGTTCACCCTCACCGAACAAAATCCCTCGAACTAGGCCACTTGCTTAACTTGTTGGCGCACGACATCCAAGGCTGCTCGTAAAGCTTCTGACTCCTCGGAGGTAAAAGCATTTGATTCAATAGCTTGAGCTGATTCGGCAAAGAGTTCCTCGCAACGGTTTTTTAAAAACGTCACCGCCCCAGACTTATCAATTAATTCTTTTATCTTCAATAGAGCCGACTCACGTTTAGACATGGAACTTAAACACATTTGTAAGAAGGATTTCTCCACCTCATTCAGGGTAAGGAAGGCTTGCTGGAGTAGCATGGTTTTCTTACCCTCCAATAAATCAGCCGAACAAAGCGGTTCCATGGGATTGAGTGCTTTATATTCTACGAGGTCATTTTGTATTTGGAAAGCTAGGCCGAGGGGGCGAGTAATTTCCCGAATAGCTTGCAATTTTTCTTCCGAAGCTCCTGCGAGTAAAGCACCCATTATGCAAGGCGCCTCGAAGGTGTAGCGCGTGGTTTTTAGGTGATACATTTCCTCAATTTGCTGAGCGTTAACACGGGTTATATCTTGGCAACCTAAAAGAATGTCCAAAATTTCTCCACTGCCCGTATCCACGGTGTAGTCTAAAAACTTACTCATTAAACGCGCCCGTAATTCAGGCTCAAAGTCCGCTTCATGCAGAGTTTGGATGGCTAGGGCGTAAACAATATCTCCCATGACCATAGCGATATTTTCTCCAATCCGCTCACGGTCCTCAGAAACAACGAGGCGGCTTGCACAAAGTTTATGGAAGGTGGGTAAACCACGACGTTTCTCAGAACGATCAATCACGTCGTCATGCATAAGGACAAAGGTGTGCAAGAGCTCCAAAGCGAGTGCTGAGCGCAAGAGAGAAGGATCCGTCAAGGGACGTTTACCTTGAAAGGCTCGGTAACAAAGCATCAACATAATAGGACGAATACGTTTACCCTTACGTCCCACGAATTCACAAAAGTCAAAATATAAAGGCTCAAACCACTCCCCATATTTGAACCGTTCTTTTTGTTGGGAAAAATGTTCTTGAATAAAATATTCAAGGGCGGCCTGTGCCTGTTCAAGATCTTTGTTTGAACTGAATAACATCATTCCAGCGTAATACGAACTTGTTTTAATGCAAACAACAACTTTAACGTAAGCCAAGACCTATCTTGTTTTATTGACTTAATCCTCTTGATTTCAACTTTTTACAGTATAAAATGGACTAACTTTATTTAAAGTTTTTTTACAAATGAATACACCTTTTTTAGATTTTTTATTGTGGTTTCAAGTAGCTAAACGTTCTGGTCGCTTCTACCTTCAAACATCCCATGATGCCGCTGAACTATTCTTACTTGATGGTTTTGTGATCCATACGCAAGCAGGGTTAGACATTGGGCTGGAGCCTTTCTTACAGGTTTTACACGACTGGGAAGAACCGAAAATAATCGCATGGGAAGTTAACCGCATGCCTGAATTCCAGACTCTCTGGCTAGACGCATCTTCGACCAATATTCTCCTAACCCGCTACGCTAAAGAAAATAAAAACGCTGCCGGAAATACTCCTTACAGAGACCGCCCCCTCTCAGAAGAATCCCAAGAAGATGGATTTTACACTTTCACCTTTAACGTCGAGACTGAAAATGGCGACAGCTTTTCTAAAGACCTAGACTCCGATCTCATTCAAGTGGGGCGCGACGATAAAAGTGAGCTTGTAATAAATGACAGCTCACTCTCTCGTCAACATGCCTTCATCACACGCAAGGGCAGAATGCTTTTTATTCACGACTTAAATTCCTCCAATGGCACGCTGGTTAATGATAGCCCTATTATTTTTGCTCAAGTCGAGGAAGGCCACGTGATTAAATTTGGAAATGCCACCTGCACCTTCACCGCCAAAGAACGTAGTCAGGGCTTAGACTTAAACTACGAGAACGTCATGAAGACTTCCCTCATACCCAAGGGCTTACTTAATCAAGCCCGCCAACGCCAACAACCCTCTCAGAAACTTCACCCCACCGCAGCCATTGCCATCGTCCCCGACGTCGCTCAACCAGCAGCTAAACCTCGTAAGACCCGTCCTCTCGGCATGTCAGCTCAACTTTATCCTTGAGTTACCTACTAAACTCTCTCTGGAATCTATCCGCCTTCCATGAACGATCAGGTCACACTGCTTTCACAAAATAATTCACTTAAGAAAATTCACCTCATCGGTATTTGCGGAACCGCCATGGGCTCCGTGGCTGGCATGCTCAAGGATCAAGGCTACGAAGTCAGCGGTTCAGACGAACGGGTTTATCCGCCGATGTCCACCTTTCTCCAAGAAAAAGGCATCCGCATCCTCAATGGCTATCAACCCTCGAACCTAGACCACAAACCCGACCTCATCGTTGTCGGTAACGCCATCTCCCGCGGCAACCCTGAGCTGGAACACGCCCTTGACCAAAGACTCACCTACATGTCTTTGCCCGAGACCCTAAAGCATTTCTTCCTCCGCTCTACTCATAACCTTGTCGTTACCGGCACCCACGGCAAAACCACCACAACATCCCTCCTATCCTGGCTTTTTGAAGATGCCCGACTCCAGCCCAGCTTTATGATCGGCGGCATTCCCCTGAACTTTGATCAAGGTTGTAAAAAACAAGCTGGCAACTATTGGATTCTCGAAGGTGATGAATATGACACCGCCTTCTTTGATAAACGCAGTAAATTTATCCACTACCTTCCTGAACTCGTCATCATTAATAACATCGAGTTCGACCACGCCGACATCTATGCCAATGTGGAAGAAATTAAAGTTAGTTTCTGCCGCCTCGTTCAAATCGTCCCGCGTAATGGCATGATTGTGCTCAATGCAGATGACCCAAACTCCATCGACGTCACCCGTACAAGCCACTCCCAACTGCTCGAAGTCGGCTTTACTGAAAACGCTGCTATCCGCATCACCGATCTCAGCACCAGCTCCGAAGGCAGCTCCTTCACCCTACTAGGCCAACGCTTTACCGTTCCACTCTATGGCCGCCATAATGTTCATAACACAGCCATGACCATCGTAGCTGCCCACAACTACCAAATCCCACTCGCTCAAATTCAAGCCTCACTCCCACGCTTCAAAGGCATCAAACGCCGCATGGAATTACGTGGAGAAAAACGTGGTATCACCGTTGTCGATGACTTCGGTCACCACCCCACTGCCTTAGCCGAAACCATCGCCGCCTTCCGCCAACGCTACCCACAACGTCGCCTCTGGGCCATCTTCGAGCCTCGCTCCAACACCACCCGCCGCGCTATCTTCCAACACGAACTGCCCGCCGCCCTCTCCCTTGCCGATGGCGTCTTCATCAGCGCTATCGCCCGGGCCGAACAGCTCGACCCGAATGACCGCCTCAACGTCGATCAAGTTGTCACCGACATTAAAAAAAGCGGCCGTCTCGCTTGGCACGAAAAAGATGCCGACGCTATTATTGAAAAACTTCTTCCTCAGTTAGAAAAAGGAGACGTTGTCGCCGTCTTTAGTAACGGCGGTTTCGACGGATTGATTGATAAATTACTAGCACGGTTGTAAGGAATATTTAATTCCCTCATAGGATAAATTTATGGGATTACCTGTACGCTAGCTAGCAGGCAGCTATCCCTTTTACCTCTTTCATCTATATTAATAAAAATTTTTGGCTGCTTGGAAAAAGCGCAAATAACGTGCAGGCTGAACTTATGTTAAGTCCTCATGTACTTTTTGTTAGCTGCGCCTTTCTTTTTCTAGGCTTAACGGGTTGGCTGATCCATGTCTTTTTTTTTCATCAAGCTTGGAAAAAGTTGATTGAAAAAGAATATGCCTTCCACTGTCGTAAAGGTTGGATCCCTGAACGCCTCCTACGCTACCAACGTGATTTCGGCCAGAGTAACTACCTCCGCATCAGCCTTCTTCTCCTCTGGCTCGCCCTAACAAGCACGCTTCTAACTCTTGCTAAGGTTCTCTTTTACTAAGACTGCTCTCCTTTAAAAACCATGCGCTTTCTCTTTATCATTCTTAATCTACTCGGTTTTCCTGGCCTCGGCACCTTTCTCTCTGGCCGGCATAAAACAGGCCTAGCTCAGTTAGCCCTGTCAGGCCTTGGCTTTGCCCTGACTCTGATTGGAGTCAGCCTTTACGCCTCCACCATATTCAGCTCAGGCCGTAACTACTCTGAACTTTTCCAAGCTGCCTACGACCAAGAGCTCATGAGTTTAACGGATATGTTCAGCTTCTTAGCCGTCTCTCTTTTGGGACTCACTTTATTCACCGTGTCTTGGATATGGGCCGCTTGCACGCCGCAAACCAAACGCACACCTCCGCCTTTACCTCCAGCTCCACTTTAAAAAACCTAGTTCCTAGCCTGCCTATTTTTCTTCTGTTCATCCCAGTGTTCCCTTTTACATTCTTACCCCATGGCCAACGAAACTTCCGCTATCCAACCACAACGCGCCCAAGATTTTCCTGAGTGGTATCAACAAGTAATTGCAGCCGCTGACTTAGCGGAAAACTCAGAAGTGCGCGGTTGTATGGTAATCAAACCTTGGGGCTACGGCCTCTGGGAACGCATCCAGCAACCCCTCGATCGCATGTTCAAAGAAACGGGCCATGAAAATGCATACTTCCCCCTCTTCATTCCCTTAAGCTACTTAGAAAAAGAAGCCGCTCATGTGGAAGGCTTTGCGAAGGAATGTGCCGTCGTCACTCACCATCGCCTCGAAGTGGGGCCTGAAGGTAAATTGATCCCTGCGGGCGAATTAAATGAACCCCTCATCGTTCGTCCAACCTCAGAAACCATCATCGGAGCAGCCTACGCCAGATGGGTGCAATCGTATCGCGACCTCCCCATTTTAATTAATCAGTGGGCTAATGTTGTTCGCTGGGAAATGCGCCCCCGCTTATTCCTACGCACTACAGAATTTCTTTGGCAAGAAGGCCACACCGCCCACGAAACCGCCGCAGAAGCTATTCAAGAAACCGAACAAATGCTCCGTGTCTACGAGCGCTTCGCTAAAGACTACCTCGCTGTTCCCGTCCTCACAGGAGAGAAAAGTGAGAGCGAACGTTTCCCTGGTGCCGTGCGCACGCTTTGCATCGAGGCCATGGTGCAGGACCGTAAAGCGGTGCAGGCAGGCACTTCCCATTACTTAGGTCAAAATTTTTCTAAAGCCTCCGGTATTCAATTCGCTAACCGCAACAACCAACCCGAGCACGCCTACACAACAAGCTGGGGCGTCAGCACTCGCTTGATCGGCACCCTAATCATGGCTCACAGTGATGACAACGGAATCGTTCTGCCGCCTAAAGTTGCGCCTGCCCAAATCGTGATTCTGCCCGTCACACCTAAAGAAGACACGAAAGCCGAAGTCCTAGCTGCCTGTGAAGCCTTAGCCCAAGAGCTGCGTAAACTCCGTTGGGACGACGAACCCCTGCGTGTCAAGATCGATACCCGTGACAAGGCAGGTGGAGCTAAGAGCTGGGATTGGATTAAAAAGGGTGTTCCCCTGCGTGTCGAAATAGGTCCACGCGATCTCGCCGCCGGCAGCGTCTTCGTGGCTCGTCGTGACCTTGATGCTAAAGCCAAAACGTCTTATCCCCAGGCCGACTTCGTAGCACAAGCCGTTGGCCTACTTGCTCAAATCCAACAAGGCCTCTACGACCGCGCCCTAGAATTTCGTAACACCCACACCTGCAAAATTGATACGAAGGAAGAGTTCTACCAATTTTTTACCCCAGCTAACCCAAGTAAACCGGAAATCCACGGCGGCTTTGCCCTGACTCACTGGTGTGGCTCGGCAGAGGTTGAAGAAAAAATTAAGGCTGATCTTAAAGTCACTATCCGCTGCATTCCCTTTGACGAAACGGAAGAGGGCACCTGTCCCTTCTCGGGAAAGCCGAGTAAGCAACGTGTGATCTTTGCCAAGTCATATTGATCGGCTCTGCCCTTTGTGGTGTAGAATCCCTATGGATTCAAACGCCAGATAGAAAAATTTAATGCCTGGGCAATGGAAACCCAGATTAAGTAAGGCACTAAAAGGAGTGCGGCTAGTGGTGATACTTTCTTGAAAAGGACAATAGTTATAACGATCCAGACCCATAAAAGTGCAATCCAAAAGAATCCTAAATCAGGACGGCGCATCCCGAAGAATATGGGTGACCAGCACGCATTAATAATTAATTGAAACAGAAAGACCTGTAAAGCCAAGCGCACAGGCTGCTCCGTTCTTCGCTGCCACACGAGCCATGCCGATACAGCCATCATCAAATAAAGCGTCGTCCACATGGGGCCAAATAACCAACTCGGCGGCGTCCAGCTTGGCTTATTTAAAGCAAGATACCACGTCCCCACGGAAGAACTCGTCGCCCAGCCACCGACGGCAGCAGCTAGAAAACAAATGAAGACAAAGCCACCTAAAGCAAGAAGGCTACGTTTAGTGAACATGATTTCTATACTAACGTCTTCAGCCAAAAAATCACAGCTTAAAACAAGAGCAACTTGTCTTTAGCCTGACTACTGCTATCGTTAAGTCAGTGATTTTAAGATTCATTATTTTTAACATTTTAATCTTCACAGCCGTTCTTCCAACTCAGGCCTTCGAGTTTGATTCCGATGTGTTGGTGCGACTGGATTTGAAAGATGGTAGTTCTTGCATCGGAAGAATCGTGGATGCAGACGCTCATCAACTTCACCTCGTCGGAGCAAAAGTAAATCGGCTTATACCATACAACACCTTAACTGACGCAACCCGCAGCGAACTCAAATTACCAGTCGAAGTTTCTCAAAATGTTTCCGTCACCCCTGAATTTCTCGGCCTCAACGCAGTGCGTGCAACCATGCAAAAACAAGAATGGTTTAGGCAACCCATCGTGCTACCAACTTATTATTTTCCAACTAGAACATTAGTCCATCCCATAATTCCTACTTGGTACAGACCCTGTGCGGTGTCGCCTCGGCTCACATTTTCTAGCTCCATCTTTCTGCATTTTTAGTGCCTAGCCTTTTTGTCCACCACTCCATCATGACAGCACCGCACATCAGCTTTGTTATTCCAGCCTACAACGAAGGTCTTCAACTACCCGCCTGTATTTGTTCCATTCGAGATTGCTTAGAGCCTTTTCCTGAACACACCTACGAGATTGTGGTGTGTGACAATAATTCCAGCGATAATACCAGCGCAGTTGCAGAGAGCCATGGAGCACGGGTCGTTTTTGAACCCCATAATCAAATCGCTAAAGCGCGCAACACTGGAGCCCAAGCGGCACGAGGAACGTGGCTGTGCTTTATCGATGCGGATACCGTGATGCCGCCGACCCTAGGAAAACTTTTCTTAGAGGCGATCAAGAATAACCAAAGTGGCGGCGGTGGGACTTTGGTGCAGTTTGATCTCCATAAAACGCCATGGTTTGCTGGGTTAGTGGTCAATTTTTGGAACACGATCTCCTTCCGACTGAACCTAGCAGCAGGTTCTTTTTTATTCTGCCAGAGGCAAGCGTGGGTAGATGTTGGAGGCTTTGATGAAGATTTTTATGCCGCCGAAGAATTGGTTTTTTCTAAAGCTATTAAAAAATGGTGCCGTGCAAACAGCTTAAAATTTAGAATCATTAAAGACGCTTCCGTGCTGACATCAGCTCGAAAGATAGAATGGAACACGCCATTCAGCCTTTTTTGTACTATGATTAAACTGCTGCGACCCGGTGCATTAAAGAGTCGCGAGCAGTGTGCTTTTTGGTACGAGAGGCCTTAATCCTAGGAGGACATTATTTTTACACTTCTGACTCTTGGTTTTTCGTATTGATTTCACCACGTTTTTTCATGATGAGGGCAAAAACGACGAAGGCAATTTCAGCAAGGGCAAACAAGATGACGTATTCCAGCCCGCCCGCTCCAAAGCCGTAACTGTGCAGGCCTGTTCCGAGAATAAAGTTCACGCCATACCAGGCCATCAAAATACAGAGGAAAGCAAGAATTGAGCCTATGGCTAGGCCAAACCCGCCCCACCAACCAGCGAGTCGTCCATGTAAAAGTGCCACATACGAAAGGAAAGCGATTAAGGCCCAGGTTTCTTTCGGATCCCAATCCCAAAATCTGCCCCAAGAATAATTAGCCCAAACAGCTCCTAGTAAAGTGCCTACACCCAATAAGAGAACCCCGATCTGAATAGCTCGGTAAAGATATTGATGGAGAGCAGCAGAAACAGGTTTTTTTAGTAAGGACTTTCCTAAAATAATATGGCCTACTCCCAAAGCTAAGGCAAAAGCGGCGTAGCTACTTGTGATGGTGAGGACATGGGTGGTTAGCCAAAAATTATGACGCAAAACGGGGACCAATGGGTGTATTCCGCTGTTCAACACAGCAGGCAAGCTATCTGCTAAAATAAGAGAACCAACGGCTATAGGTGCCGCTCCTAGAAGAAAATAGCGGCAGCGGTAAATCCCCTCAAAAATTAAAGCGAAGAGCATGACCCCGAAACCTAACCAGATCACCGTTTCATACATGTTCGTGACAGGCGCACGTCCCGAGATGATAGTGCGCACGACAAACCCCGCAATTTGGAGAGCAAAGCCGAGCAGGGCAAAAAACCATCCCGCTTTGTAACCAATTTCACGTCCCTTTAATGAGGTCGCTGCGAGGATGACGATGGTGCAGAGATACGCTATCCAAGCTAGACGAAAGGGGTGAACTTCTGCGTAAAGATGTTCCAATTTTAAGATGGAATCTGCGGGATAGACAGTAGGCGAGAGCTGACGTAAAGCGGGGGTTAACTCCAAACAAGCGGCGTCAAACTTGGCCTGATTATTTTCCATGTAGCCTTCAATAAATTTCTGGAAAAGTAGCGTAGCTTGAGAAAGCTGTTCCGGGGTATAGAACTTACTGGTGTCTGAAAATGTTGCCCAAGATGCGTGAGGATCGCTGGGATGTGGCACAAGAGTCCATGAATGTCCGCCAGCCATGCTTTCAAAAATCTCTAGTTTAATTCCCACGCCTTTTGCTGCCTCAAGGATGGGTTCCAGTTTTTCTTTACTACGTTTATCACGATGGGCTTGGACTTGTTTAAGAAAATCTTCCAGCTTATCACTTTCAGTTAGTTTGTTGTAGCTGAAGTATTTTTCATCTAGGGGTAACCCTAGTTCTTTTTTAAGCTTGAGATTGTCTAAGCGCAGCAAAGCCTTGTCCGTCCACTTTTCGGGGTGGAAGGCTAGCTCTGTCACAACATTCAAGGCGGGAATTTTTTCACCTGTAACTGGATCTTTCCACTGATCTTTTCCATAAAGTGATCGTAATGTTTCTAAGGCGAATACGAGCATCGGCTTGCTGCGTCCATTTTCTTGAATGGCCACATCTTCAAAGGCCGTGAGATTGCTCAAGGAGGCGGCATGAAGAGGCAATGCGATTAGACAACTAACGATTAAAAGGACGGTATTTTTATTTTTCATAACTTAAACCTCAGTGCTTTTTTTGACAGGATCTTTCCAATAGAAACTCATAAAAATTCCCAAGCTAATTAGTAAAGAACCAATCCATTTTAAAAGCCAGCCTGGGTCATGTAAAACTTGTAAGCTGGTTTGATTCAAATTTTTAGGATCCCAACCAGCTTGAGAAAACTTAAATGTGCTGCCTGTGAAGGCTCGCCATAAATCATCTGGATAACTAGCGGGGTGGTTCATCTCGATATGGCCGGCGATTTTCTCACCCGTCTTAGGGTCATGAAAACGAACCGAACTGATGTAGTTAGCAGGTATGTCCGTTCCTGGATCCCGTGGCACCTGAAAATTTTCTAAACCTACGGTAAAAGGAATGCGCTGAGTTTTTAAACCAAAACCTACACGCACAAGCTGTTGGTCTAATTGTAGAAGGCGTGTCGTGCCTGAAGCTAACCAAACAGTAGGCCCTTTCTCTCCCGCATCACTGCGAAGATGAACACGCAGACCGGGTATTGTTTGCTGGTCGGGACTACTGAGCTTAGGCGCTTCTTCTGTCTGACTGACCATTTTAGCTTTGGCATAGGAGCCTTCCACCTTGGCCGCCCAGTCTGCCCAGCCTAGGGGCTGTGCTGTATTTTTATCCAGCACGCCTTCTTTTAAAACAGTTTCACCGCGCAAGACACGGAAGGCGACCGTTTCAGAATCTTTACGTGCTAACAGCATAATGGGCGCTTTTTTCTCCGGCTCCAAAAATCCACTCAAGGTAATCAAAGCCGCTGGATTATTAGGTTCGTTGGAGGCTTCCACAGGGGCTCCATTTACCATCTTCAGGTCGTTCCAAAAGCGCACGACTTGGATGGTGGTGCCCTCCTCTTCTCCAGGAAAAGTTTTATCTAAAATTTCTTTGATAGGAAAGCTACGTTCGCGCTTAGAAGGCCCGAGAGCTTTTAAAGTAAAGTCTGTTCCCGTGGCGTTGCGTTCGAGGAGAAATTGGTAACCAGTAAGTTTGCCGCTCGTGTTGTGAGCCACAGGTTGATCTGGATTATTAGCTAAAATCATCTGAGTTTCTCGATAGGTATCAGCTACGACCTTCTTCGTTTTATCGAGGGGTGGAAGCTTGTCGAGTAACTTGATCTTAGCTAGACCGAACATGTCGTAGGTGGCCAGTTCTGCCGGGGTTGCCATGAGGTTGACGTTCAAATCTTGACCCATCATGTTGCTATGTAGAACTAGATGGACGCCCTCTGCAGTGCCAGCCTGTTCATCTTCCACTAAACGACTTACGATGGCTAGACCTTCACTGTAATTATCCGCTACCAGTTCTAATTTAGATTCAGGCACCGTATAGACGCGTGGTTTTTTTTCTGAAGGTGGTCTTACCTTGACGCTTAATGGTGTGGTGTATATCTCTCCCGATTGGACACCTTCAAAAAGAAGAATCGTTTCATTCCGTAAAAGTAAACCTGTTGGTTCTTCCCCCTTATTCAGCGTGACCGAGGCTTCCCATCCGATGGTCTTTCCAATCACAGCTCCCACTAGTAATAAAATTATCCCACCATGAGTGATGACAAAGCCGAGGTGCTTTCTTTGCCAAGGCCAGCGCGTTGCGGCAGAACAAATTAAGTTGAGGCAAAGGAGGACAAGCCAAAGGATGAACAGAGGGTTTTCGTAGATATAGTATTGAGCGACGGCAGAATTAAATTTTGACTCATAAATCGTGGCGATAGCACAGGCCACCGCAATGACGAGAATTAAGACGACCGCTTGCTTAAGAGAGCCTAAGCGATGCACCCACTGCCAAAGTAGGGAGCTCTGCTGCCGGTCACGTATCAATTTTCCGCGTTCTGCATCCGTCATGATATTCTTTCTCCACTCAGCACTAAGGTTAAGTAAGTTCGACAAAAAAAGGTCATCCCGAGTAACATGCCTAAGGACATGGCTGCGTAGGTTGCTGCCAGATGAAGCAGAGGGTTCGTCCACATAATTAAAAGCAGTAATGCCTCACTGACCCACATACCTGCAAGCATACCCACTAGGCAAACAAGACTGTGCATCCAGGCACTATTTTTCCAATGGATAAATTTTTGGCTTTGGAAAATATTCGTTCCCCAAGCCAGCGGTAACGAGGTTAAGATCATCCCTGCCTGCATCCAAGAAGGTGACCAAAGTTTTCCCATGCCCATGTGGGAAAGTGCACAGTCGCAAACGCAGACTCCGTGCTCAATTACAGGCTTGAATCCGACATCAGCCGACCAGCCTATCAACATACCTAGATTACCTAAAGCTAACATACTAACCATAAGTTTTAACTGTGGTTTATTTTTCCAAAGCATCGACAACGATACGGCTCCGAAGCTTGCTACTAAAAAAATGGCCATCACAGACCCAGCCATAAAGCCCCGAAGTTCTGCGGCATTGATGACCCAAAATGCTTGCAGAAAAAGGCCGACACCAATAAGCCAATCGAAGAGTTGAGTTTGGCTCAAGATGGTTTTAAGGGAAGGCTTTGGTTTGGCTCGTGTTAACCTACGTTGCTCCGCTGAGTTCATGGACTCGGCCAGCACTTTTTCTAAATTTCCGCCAAAGCGCAAAGCTCGCCACGTTACGGTAAGACTTGAAGCCAACATTAACAAAACTGCGGCTACAGGGTGCAATATTCCCGTCATGGCCAAGGTAATACCAATCATGTTATAGCACGCGGCAAAAAGTAAATTTCTTTTAATGCCCGAAGAAACTTTTTGCGAAAGAGCTAGGGCAGAAGGAATCATCATGAGGTCTCCGCCATAGAGTTTGGCTTGAGCAGTATGTTGCGTGATTTCAGCACCACTCGATAAGGCAATACTGGCCAAGGCTACCGACATGGCTGGAGCATCATTCACGCCGTCGCCCACGAATAAAACACGAGCCCCGTCATTTTGATAACGCTCAATCCGCAAGGCCTTTTCTTCAGGTAAAAGTCCAGCTTGGGCGAGAGGGAAGCCTAGCGCGACCAATCTTTCTGGACGATCCCCACTCATGATTTCGACCCGCAACCCCATACGCTTCAAAGCAACCAAAGCTGCCTGTCCACTGTCACGTAATTTCTCGCGCAGGAGTGCTAAGGCCACAGGCTGCCCGTCCGCTAGAACCCACAATTCCATTGCTGAGTCAGAACTTGCACGTAATTTATTATGTAAGTTTTTTATCTCTTTGGTAAAATCTTGCTCCATCGAGAAGACAGACACATTACCTAGACGAAGATGCCGCGTCCCCGTCGCATCCTTTACATCAGCCTCAACTCCAGCACCTGGTATGATTTTTAAATCACTCAGTACTGATGAATAGGTCACATGTTGAAATGCTTGTTGAAAGGCACGAGCTACGGGATGGGTGCTGTGAGATTGCACATTTGCCAACCAATCTTGCACTGCTTCACGGCTCTGCCCATCGGCCACGACCCAATCCACTAATTGTAAACTTTCCTCACTTAGGGTTCCGGTTTTATCGAAAATAACGGTGTCCACTTGAGCAAGTTTTTCAATCAGGTCTCCTGAATGCACGGCCAGCCCTCGGCGGGCTAAAACATTTAACGCATTCCAAATGCCTATCGGCGTAGCTAAACCCATGGCGCAGGGACAGGCCACCACCAGCACTGCTAAACTATTAAAAAGCCCTATTTCCCACTGTCCGCGTCCCGCCCAAAAAGCAAAAGTTACCACAGACAACACCATGACCGAAGGAAGAAACCAGCGGACGATACGGTCTGCTTGTTTTTGAATGCCTGAGCTCTTAACCCGCGCTGCAGTGACTACATTCAGAAGTTGATCTAACTGCCGATTTAAGCCTGCGCTTGAAGCTGTAATAATCAATCGTTCATCTAAAACGTGGCTGCCCGCCAGCACGCGATCGCCCAACTGCTTAACGATGGGGAAAGGCTCTCCGGTTAAGGCCGTCTCTTGGACAAAGGCTGAGCCTTCGACTATAACGCCATCCACGGGGATTCCCTGACCGGCGAGAACTATAATGCGATCCCCTTTCTCGATAGCCGTTACGGCCACATCTTCTTGTTTACCACCACAACTAAGACGCAAGCAACGACTGAACTCTTGGCGTAAAGAATCCGCCGCTTTCAATGCCGCCTGTTTCCGATTAACCGTGACTAAACTGCCTAAGGTGTAGATAGCCACTAGCACTGCCACGACTTCGTAATAAACAACTCCGATACCTGTAAGGGTGGAATAAAGTGACGAAAAAAAAGCACCGAAGATACCCAGTAAAAACATGTGCTCAATTCCTATCCGACCTTGGCGTAAGCTAGCCCACGCCTGCTTAAGTAACGGTAACCCAGCTAAAAGAAAGACCAGCACCGCAGAGCCCGCCAGGAATCCATGCAGCATGAGCCGCTCCTGCCCAATGGGAGGAGATTCATTGATGGCTAGACCAAAAATCATGCTCTGCGCTGCGATCAAGGCAGCAAAACCCATTCTCAGCCATGACTTAGCCGCTACACGATCCTGCGCCGCCTCGTCCCCTGCGATAGCCTCTGCGCTGACTGGATTACAACATGCCGCCATTGGTATAACGTAGATCATGCCTTAAGAGCCACAAGGTCATTTACACGAAAACACAAGTAATTAGTCACAAAATGCCGCCTTAAAATCTACTTATACATCGCAAGTTTATTTAGGTCTTTTAAAGTTACGAATTTTAACAGTAAAAACGAGTTTCCTATCACGCAACACTCCGCTACCTTTTTCTGATGCTACGTCTCACCCCTACCGCAAGTCTCCTTCAAAAGCTCGTGCAAATCCCCAGCGTTAACCCTGCGGACAATCCCGGCGTAACGGATCCTGGTGAACTAGCGTGTGCTGAATTTATCTGCTCCTATCTCCATACCATTGGGGCTAAAAGTTTTTTGCAAAAAGTAAAGCCGCAACGCCCCAATGTGCTAGGCGTTTTCCCTTCCATCTCCCGACCCAAACTACGGCTCCTCATCGCCCCGCATACCGATACCGTCAGCGTCTCTGGGATGAGCATTCAGCCCTTTTGCGGAAAAATTTCTCAAGGCAAGCTTTGGGGTCGTGGGGCTAGTGATACGAAGGGTCCTATGGCCGCCATGCTCGTAGCCTTAAAGGAATGGCATGAAGCACATCAAGGAAGGCTTCCCACCATCCGCGTAACCTTTGCTGGTCTGATGGGAGAAGAAGCAGGTAATATGGGTGCCATCACTCTTGCTCAGACCCAAAGAAAGAAAAAGACCTTTGACTTCGCCATCATCGGGGAACCGACCGATCTTAAAATCGTCCATGCACACAACGGCGTGCTCTGGCTTAAGGTCAGCACTCTCGGTAAAGCTCGACACGCCTCCATCGCCAACGCCGCAGACAATGCTATCCTACGAATTAATCCCGCCATTACCTATTTTGAAAAGCTCCAAAAGCAAGCTAGTAAGGTTACGCATTTAGGTATTCGTTCCGTTTGTGTCTCTACTATCCAAGGCGGAACAAAAACCAATATTTCCCCTGCTCTTTGCGAACTCCGAATTGACATCCGCACTGATCCTCAAGCGAAACTAGATCGTGTATTCCAGATAATAAAAAAGGAGCTTAAACAAGCAGCGCCTCACGCCATGCTCGAGCTTTCCAGTCGCTGTGATCCTCTCAACACGGACAGATCGCATCCTTTTATCCAAACCATCCTTCCTGTTACCAAGGGACTAGCACAAGCTCCTTGGTTTTGTGACGCTGCCTTTTTCGCTGCTGTGGGCATTCCCTCCATTGCCTTTGGCCCCGGTTCTATTACTCAAGCCCACACCAAGGATGAGTGGATTGATTTGCAAGCTCTGGAAGAAGGAAAAAATCGATTCCTAGCCATGCTGCACCTTTTAGAAGTTTCTTAAACTATTGACCCGCTGAATGTTTAAGCTACTCCTTCAGGCTTGTCTCAGCAGTCGCCTTAGTTTTTTCGGCAGAAGTTATGTTGATAACTGTTACTGATAGCTGGCTCACAAAAACCTTACCTGGCGTCCATGGATCTACGGCAATGCCTTGGACTTGCGGGAAACGATAGCCTGGACCAGAAATCTCCAGCCACGTTAGCCCGCCATCCGCACTGTAATAAAGTTTTCTATGCGTGTCTCCCGTGCGTTGTCCTAATATGGCAATCCGTCCTCCGTTGATGTCCACATGCCGAGAACTCTCCCAGCCAGGTAAAGCAACCCAGCTTTTCCCGCCGTCATTACTTTTCATGGGACCCTCATCACGATGCCCGACCAGGATATGCCCTTCCTTGGTGCGATCAACCGCCATCGACCAAATATAACCATTTGTATAAGGTTGTTGAGGCATCGGATTCCAGCTCGTTCCGCCGTCATCAGAACGATTAAACCCTGTTTCGCGGAAAGCGGCGTAGAGTCGGTCATCTTGTATTCCATCGCGAGCAAGTGTAGTGTTTTCAGGATGATAACGGTGTCCCGTATCCATATTATCAGCCAGACCTCGACACTTTTGAAATTTTTTTCCTCCGTCGATCGTGCGGTACATGTTACCCGACATTTCACCTGACTTACCCGTAATACCACACATAAGAACCACAAAATCATTACTATCTTTCGCCGACATAGAAGACTTCGTAATGCCCTCTTTGGAATTCGGTAATCCTGCGGCCTTGGTGTCGAGGGTATCCCAAGTGAGGCCTCCATCATTAGAGCGCATAATCAAAGGATCATTATGTACCTGCATAACGCCAGCTGCCACTAAAGTTTGACCCCCATCTGCTTCCATGACTTGATGGAAGGAATGTAAATCATTATTCACTTTATGAGAAGTTCCCGAAACCACCTCAACTCCTGATTTGCGGGAAATGATCGAGAGTCCCATATCTGCGCCTGGTATGTAAACGAGATGGGGGTTTGTTTTACTGAAGCTAGCTTTGTAAGTCATAACCCCTGCAATGCCACAACCATTTGGGAAGTAGTTCCATGTGGCGCCACCATCCTCACTAATCGCAGGTGCCCCACCGCCTGTGATATACCAACGGGAAAGTTTTAAAGGATCTTGCACGATCTGATCACGTCCATAATCGACGCGCGCTTTATCGATCATTTTTTGTTCATCAGCCCAAATCGGCACAGGTGGCGGGAGTAGCCTCATGGAAAGTTCTTCCCACGTTTTCCCCTGATCTTTGCTAGCCCAGGTCGGGCCATCCACTTTACTGACAAGAAAAGTCCCATCACCCATAACAGAGGCTTGGATAGGATCACCAGCTTGGGTTATCTCAAACTGATAGCTGGAAGTCTGCCCCCAATCCTTGGCTGTCACTTGGACTGCTCCCTGATCTGTCGCTAAAACTCCTGCTCCATCCTCACTACGGGCGATGGCGGTAACACCAAAACTTTTAGCCTTTTTACCCCAGAGCTGCTTCCATTCTTTCCCTCCATCGACAGAGACGATCAACCCAGCTTCTGTGCCGACCCATATCTGGTCAGGAAACTTCGGGTGGATACTGATTGTGCGCACTGAGGATTTTACTTCGGGAGCAATCTCCCATGTTTTTCCTTTATCTTTGCTCCGCCAAAGCTTAGCAACTTCATCCCCCTTATTTGCCGCTATCCACATCTCATCTACCCGTGTCGGATGAAAAAGAATCGCAGAAGCCCCTCGAATCCGTTTCACATTGAGTCCTTCAGTCACCAATTTCCAAGACTTACCCCCGTCGCTAGATAAATAGACCCCGCTATCATCTCCATAAGCTACGGAATCTACTTCGATAGGTGAGCTAGCTAAGGCATTAACAAAATACATGCCCTCTGTTTTGTCACCCAAAAGAAACTGCCAAGTCTTAGCCGAATCATCACTGCGCCACACCCCAAAAACATCTCCGAACCCGTAAAGCCGCCCGGAGGAATGAACCGCAAACCCGCTAAACCAACCACCAACATCTAAAGGTATGGTATGGTAAGACTTCTGTTCCAGAATTTCCGCTGGGTTCCTCACATAACAACCACCAACATCTATAGGTTTGGCATTGTAAGTCTGCGTCGGCTTGGCTGGCTCGACCAGAGGAGGCGGAGTTGCGGAAACCGTACTAGGGGCTGATGTTACATTTTCAATTTGAGCGTAGCCTAAGGTTAAGGTGAAAATCGTCAAAGAAAGTAAGGTGCCGCCCGCTATGTTATTATTTATTTTCATAAGTTAATAGAACCTTACACATGAGCGAGTCGTGCGAGTATCCCTATCTTTTGGGGTTGATTCCGCTAACATAAGAGGGCAGCTTCCACCAGCTGAGCTTAGGTAGTTAGCAGAATTTGCAGACGATAAATTCCATTTCGCCATATGTAAGTTACGCTAAAACATGCAGGCTCAAAAGGCGAGCAATTACGGTCTTTCTGGCTTCTCTTATTATTGTTGGTCAAGTCAACTGTGCTGGAGAAGTTAATCCAGCCGCAAGGATACGGCAGTGTTCTATGGTATCAACTTCATGAAGCCTCTTGTCAGGACGCAGCCGCACGATGCGCGGGAAGCGTAACGCTAATCCAGAGTTGTGCCGCTTGCTACTTTGAATAAGGTCGAAAGCTACTTCAATTACCGTGTCGGGAAGAACTCGGTGAACTCGACCTACAACTTCGGTGGTTCGACTTAAAAAATGTTCGGTCAGCTGCGCAATCTCTGCATCAGTTAAACCCGTGTAAGCCTTGCCAATAGTTAACCATTCCTCCCGTTCGGGGTCACGCACGGCAAAGGTGTAATCTGATAAAACGTCGTGGCGTTTACCGTGTCCATATTCAACAGCCACCACAACGACATCAAGGGTGGCGTAAGCTTTTTTTAATTTAATCCAACTCAAACCCCGTCTTCCCGGGGTGTAAAGACTAGCTGGATCTTTAATCATTAAACCTTCGTTGCCTCGGCGGCGAGAATGAAGGAAGGCCGCCTCGATTTCGCTGGCAGATGTTGCGGCTATGCGCAGGCCAGGTTCTCCACGTTCAGGCAGCCAATCCAAGCTTTCCAGCCGAGTTCGTCGTTGCGCAAGAGGAGTTAACAGTAATATCTCATTATCGATTTTAAGAAGATCAAAGATCGTATAGGAAATGGGAATTTGTGACCCTAGAAATAAATCGTCCCCTTTGCGGCCTAGCCTCTTTTGTAGTTGAGCAAAAGGCAGAGCCCGACCTTTCTCCCATGCCAATAATTCACCATCAATAATAAAGTTAAAGGGCAGGGCGGAAAAATCTCGGGCTAATTCAGGAAACTGCGAAGTCACACAACGCAATTCGCGGGAATAAAGTTCGACGCGGGCTCCCTCTTTGTGAATTTGACAACGAATACCGTCATATTTTTCTTCGACCCACACCGGCAAACCGAGGCGTGCGATGATTGATTCAGCAGTGGGCTCCAGACTAGCCAGCATCGATTGCACAGGGCGAAAGTAAGTGAGCCCCAATTGCCCCAACGTCTCATGAACGGCCGCCTCCACAACTGCGATGAGGTCACCAGTCAGCATATTCGCCGTGCGTAATTCTTCACTTGAGCATTGTAAAGCTACGGCTAAGGCTTCTTCCACCAATCCTTCTTTTAAGCCAATACGCAGATCGCCCGTGATAATTTTGACCACATATTTCGCTTCAAGGGGAGTAATACGGCGAAACAAATTTGCCAGCATATCCATTTTGATTAAGGGCTTGGATTCTACGCACAGAGTTTCAAAGAATGAGGCGAGATCGGTGAGGAGAAGGGGCTGTGGGGCGCAGCGATTATGCAAAAGACTTTCCGCCGTTTCGCCGCTGTCGCGATAGCGTGCATACGTGCTGCGCCAAGTTGCTTCATCCACCTTGCTGACAGTGAGCAAAGCCCGTTTAATTAAGGCCCAACCTAAGTGTAATGCCCGATTCCAAGAGGTAGGAAAAGGCTGGCCCGTAAAATAAACAGCAGCCCAACCCATGGTGCTGGAATCGAGCGGTTTCAGGTAATGATGAAGCACCTTAATTTTTTCGTTTTTGCTCATGGTCGCTCTAATGAGCTCAGCCGCTTGGGCAAACGAGAGAAAGGTGTTGGGCTCGGCGAGAGATTCTGGCTCCAATGGAATTTCTTTTCTCAAGTCGGGTAGGCTGGAAGGGGTAGGAAGTGAAAATTCCATTTGATTCGATTGGCCTAAGGCCCACGCTTCAATTCCGCGTTCACGCAGAATTTGCGCAAATTCAGCAGCGAATCCATGCACCGTGTACACGCAGCGCGGCTGCACTAACTCGACGGCGCGGAGGAGGTCGGGATAGTCGGCGTGATCAGAGAGTGGAAAGGCGACGTCACATTGATATCGGTAAATGGCTTGTGGATCAAGAGCCCAACCAGTGATGGCAGCAACCTTGCGGCGTTTGATTTTGCGTAGCCAGCTAGACTGGTTGCTTTGTGGAGGGCAAATGAGTACGTGCCCGCCGATTTCCTTAAGATCGAATGCGCGATAGGGAGGGAAAGCAACTCCGAGCTCACCATAAACTTCAGTCAATTTATAGGTTGCTGGATGCAGCATGATAGGCAGGTGGGCAGCGGCGAGGGACTTGATAATCTCTTGACTTTTCCCGAGTGAATAGCCCAGCAACACGGGAGTTTCATCATCCTCTAAAGTCTCCCGGCAAAATTGGGTTATTTGCGAAAGAACTTGGTCGGCGGGCGGAAAGGTGTAACGCGGCAGGCCGAATGTCGTTTCCATCAAAAGAACGTCGGCACGGGGCATCACGGCTGGCTCGGCAGAGGATCCGCAGCGCAGCTTGAAGTCGCCAGTGTAGAGCAGGGATTCACCTTGACGCTCGACCCACAACTGCGCCGAACCAAAAATATGACCAGCGGGATAAAGACACATCGTTGCGTCGTTCTGCCACGCCACTTTTTCACCAAAGGAAAGAATTTGTTCCTGACGCTCGGCCGGCATCCGCGCTTGCATCAGGCGCGCTGTTGTAGCGGAGCAAACCACCGAGCGATGATTGGCCATGTGGTCAAAGTGAGCGTGCGAAACAAAAGCACGCTCGACAGGGAAACGCGGATCTAGCCAAAGATCAATCTGCGGAAGATACATGCCGCGCCGTGATTCAATTAACCAAGTCATGAGATGGATGGGTCTTGATTTTTAGAAGAAACATTCATTAAACATTAAGAAACTTATATTTAGGATTTTTGCCTAGGTTCCGTTTTATTACTCGCGCGCATGGAGTTAAACTATCCTTTAATAAACAAGCCTAAAGATTACGTTAACATTGCGTTTTAACAAACCCGCTGGTTATTCCGCAGGCATTCCGCCCATAATCCAAACAATCTCCCTTGCTTTAGTTTAGGTTATACCCTATATTGTCGATAGATTTACTAGGATTTTCCGATAGGAGCACTTTCAGGGGTCGTAAAAAAATTCGAGCTTCTCTTGCTACTCGGCTAAAATCATCGTAAGTTCAACCTTCATTTAATTAAAAAATCATGTCAACTAAGAGCGTCGAAGAAATTAAAAAGGAAAGCCATCACTTGCGTGGCCAAATCGTTGAAACCCTGCAATCCGAGGTATCGCACTTCGAAGAAGCTGAATATCAACTACTTAAATACCACGGAACTTATCAGCAAGATGACCGTGACCTTCGCGCGAAGCGCAAACAAGAAGGTCTCGATAAAGCTTATTCCTTCATGGTTCGCTCAAAAATCCCGGGCGGAGAAATGACCGCTGAACAGTATCTCATGCACGAAGTTATGTCCGATGACTTGGCGAACCACACGCTCCGCATCACCACACGCCAAGGCTTTCAAGTTCACGGCATCCTTAAAGGCAGCTTGAAAGAATGTATCGCCCGTATTTGTGACTCTGGCCTAACCACATGGGGTGCCTGCGGCGATGTCGTGCGCAACACCATGTCCGCCTCGACCCCTTTAAAAACTCCTGCCCATCAGGATGCCCTTAAGCTCGCCATAGAAATCAATGCCGCAACCTTGCCCAAGAGTAAGGCCTTCAGTGAAATCTGGCTAGATGGACAAAAACTTGATCTTAATAAAGAAGATGAAACCGATCCTCTTTATGGTGAGCTCTATTTACCTCGTAAATTTAAAATCGCCATAGCCGTCCCTCCTCGTAATGACGTTGATATTTTTTCCAACGACATCGGCTTTGTCTCCTATGCTCCAAACGGTCCAGTTGAAGGCTATAACATCCACGTCGGCGGCGGCTTTGGCATGAGCCATGGACAGCTCTCCACCCGCCCCTTTCTTGCCCAACCTCTTGGCTACGTCGCCCGTGAATACTGTGTAGAAGCAGCTCTCGGCGTCATCACCGCTCAACGCGATCACGGCAACCGGGCGGAACGTAAACTTGCTCGCCTCAAATACCTCGTCCAGAGCCGTGGTATCGACTGGTTCCGTAGTGAAGTGCAATCCCGCATGAAGGGAAAAATTGAACCTCTCAAGGATATCAAGCTAGACACCGTCGCCGACCAACTCGGCTGGCATGAACAGGGTGACGGGCTGCTCTTTTGCGGACTGTTCGTTTCCGAAGGTCGTATCAAAGACACAGATACAGTTCAATACCGCAGTGCCTTCCGTAAGATTGTCGAAACCTATAAACCCACTGTTCGATTGACTGCAAACTGTAATCTTATTTTCTGCAACATAGCTCCCGAATCCAAAGAGGGCATTAGCAAGATACTCTTGGAATATAATGTCCCTAATCCCGTCGCCCTCACAGAAGCCCGCCGCATGGCTCATGCGTGCGTAGCCCTACCTACGTGTGGACTTTCCCTAGCGGAAAGTGAACGCGTCTTCCCCCAAGTCATGGATGGAATCGACGAAATCCTGCGTGAACTTGACATGGCTGAGGAGCCCATCCTCTTCCGCATGAGCGGTTGCCCCAATGGCTGCTCCCGCCCTTACAACGCTGACATTTCCTTTGTCGGACGTGGCCCAAATAAATACGCCTTCTTCATCGGCGGCTCTCACCGGGGAGATCGCCTCGTTGGTTTAGAGGAAAAAGTCGTGCTTCTCCACGACATTCCAGCCAAAATTCGGCCTTACCTCGAAACCTTCGCCAAAGAACGTCAGCCTAAAGAAACCTTTAGTGATTTTTGGGCACGTACCCGCACGAACGGCGAAGCACCCTGCCCTGAGCAATTCCACATTGAGTTAGTAGAACGTGCGAAGCGTCTAGCTGAAGCTGGGGAAAAACCTCAAGCTCAAGTCTAAGAAAAACTTATCTTCCCGCTGACTGAATTTGTTTTTTCACAAATTCCATGGCTCCCGTGTGGAACGAGTCCCTCTTTAACGTCTCATTATCCACATTCAACCGTTGGGACCAGTTACTCTCCGCCACCGGACCAGGCACGTTAAATCTCATCTTTAACCCAAACACGTCCGTGATCATTACGATAGCCAGCCACGAAGGTGAGTCCAGCAAGGTCTTAATTAATGCCTCCCTCACCTGCGGCTCGAAACTGCGGATCAGTTGCTCATCACTCAAACCGCAAAAGCGTTGCGTACGATAGAGCTCCCAACTGGCCTGCCTACCTGCTTCGGAAAGGCCTTCATTCCCTACTGGAAACTTCCCCTTACCTAAATCTTTTTCCACCGAATCCCACCACCCATCCCAAATACCCGCCATCGTCTCATGATCGTGCGTGGATAACGTCGCCACAGTTAATTCCGCATACGTTTTCGGATTTTTATATTCACGTGTATTCTCTTCGCGTTCAAACATAGGTATCTTGAACCCGCTCATTCCTAAACCTAATAAAGAAGGTCTAACATAATCCGGTACGACACCGAGATCCTCTGCCACGATGAGAGAATCACCCGCCGCTTCTTTAATCATTTTTAAAATGGTCTCGCCATGGCGTTGATTGGCTAATTGATTTTCTGGCGTGGTATCATCATGAGGAAGGAATCGAGGTAAATCGCCCGCCCGTGTGAACGCCTCCTCCATACTTAACTCGGTGTAGGCACCATTCTCCTGTGGCTGCCAAGGAAAAGAAAAGACACGATAAAATCCTAAGACATGATCTATCCGGAAAAGCTTAAAAAACCGTGCAACCCCACGCACACGTGTTCTCCACCATGCGTAATTATTTTTCTCCATCTGATCCCAACGATAAATCGGCACGCCCCAATTTTGACCCCACTTAGCCGTGAAGGCATCGGGCTGAAACATGGGCTCAGGCGGCGCACCACCACTCCATCCCAAATCAAACTGCTCGGGCTGCGCCCACACATCCGCACTATGCCGGCTCACTCCGAAAGGCATGTCTCCCATGAGATTCACCCCTTTCCATTCCGCATAACGAGCCAGCTCTGCCCATTGACGGTAAAGCAGCCACTGCACAAAACTATAGAAGCGCACACGTCGGCTCCAACCTTCAAATTCTGAGCCTGCTAATGAGGCCCACCAACCACATGCGAGGGAAGGTGAACGCTGACCTTCTGGCCACCGCTCCCATGCGGGATGTCCGTTAAGCTCCACCAAAGCACGGAACAGTGCATAATCATCAATCCACTTTTTTTCTTCTAAAAGAAATTGTTCAAACACTGCTTGATCCCGCTGCGAAGCGTGACCCGCACTGAACGCTTCAAAAGCGTCCTCACATAAACTCCATTTTAAACTCTTTACACTGCGATATTGCACAGAGCCGTCGCGCAAACATTTTAAAAATTCTGGACTCACCTTGGCCTGAAAAGCCTCTTTGCTTAAGCCTGGAATCAGATCGGGGCTGATGGCTAAAGTGGTAATATCTAAGGCTAAAGAAGAGATCGCATTATACGGACTATTATCATCGCTCGTTTCATTGATAGGTAAAATTTGTAAAACCTTAAATCCAGTCTCCGCACACCAGTCCACCATCTCACGTAAAGAACCCGTATCGCCGACCCCGAGATCACCTGTCGAGCGCAACGCAAAAACGGGAACAAAAAGGCCGGCACTACGAGTGGGAATTGTTGGTATCATGGAGCAGCACTATGTCAGCTAAACCTCTGCTGGCAAAACCAAAAGTGAATTATTGATAGGTTTTAGCTTAGATGAAAAATGTGATCCCACCACGAATCGAACGTGGATCAGCAGTTTAGGAAACTGCAGCTCTATCCTTTTGAGCTATGGGACCTAGGTCTAGATAATGTTTATACTCACTCCCCATTCCTAGGCAAGCAGCTTCCAAGTAAGCCCCAGCTATAATGGAACCCGCCGAATGCTTCTGTTGACTAGGCTGCCCTCTTTTGCTTTTCTCAATTCCTATCATGAACACGGCACTCATTTTTTCAGGTCAAGGAGCACAACACGTCGGGATGGGAAAGGATCTCGCTGACGCTGATTCCTCCGTCCATGACCTTTATCAAGAAGCCGACCAACTCTTACAAAATAATTTTAGCCAGGTTTGTTTTGCAGGTCCTGAAGAAAAATTGACCGAAACCAGCTATTGTCAGCCCGCTCTTTTTGTTCATGGCCTTGCTCTTTTTAAAATCTTACAGAAAGAAAAACCTGACTTCCGTTTTAGTTCTGCGGCGGGACTTTCTTTAGGTGAATTCACCGCGCACACGGCGGCAGGCACTTTTTCTTTTGCCCAAGGACTACAACTCGTGGCCGAACGTGGACGACTGATGCAGGAAGCTTGCTCTAGCTCCGCTGGTGGGATGTTGACCCTAATCGGAGCTACTACGGAGCAGGCCTGCGCTCTAGCCGAAAAGTCCGGCCTTCAGGTAGCTAATTTTAATTGCCCCGGTCAAATCGTATTGTCTGGCTCCAAAGTTCTTATCCCTGCCGCTATTGAAATCGGTAAAGAGTTAGGAATTAAACGCACCATTCCCCTCAACGTAGCAGGAGCCTACCACTCCGCTCTCATGAAACCCGCTCAGGATGCTCTAGCTCCCCTAATCATGGCGGCTGATCTAGCCATGCCACAAGTCCCCGTTTATAGTAACGTCACAGGTCAACCGAATGCTTCCACCTCCGAAATCCGCCAGAATCTTATCGCTCAAGTCACGGGCAGCGTGCGTTGGGAGCATTGCATTCAGCGCATGATCGCTGCAGGCACGACTCGCTTTCTCGAATTGGGGCCAGGTAAAATTCTGGCGGGAATGTGTAAACGTATTAATAAAGATATTCCTTGCCTAAGTGCTGGAAATCTAGAAGAACTAAAAGGATTACTTCATGAAATTAACTAATCAAGTTGCTATTGTTACAGGTGCCAGTCGCGGCATCGGCAAAGCTGTCGCCCTCGCCCTAGCTAAGGAAGGTTGCCACATTGCGGGAATCGGTCGCAGCTCTGAATCTGCTAATGCCGTGGCTGAAGAGATTCGCGCACTCGGCGTCAACTACACGGGCTACGGAGTCGATGTTTCCAAGTCCGACGCCGTGAATACATGCGTAGATCAAGTTGCCCAAGAATTTGGTAAAATTGATATTTTAATCAATAATGCAGGCATTACGAAAGATACGCTTCTCATCCGTATGAGTGACGAAGACTGGAATTCTGTGTTACAAACGAATCTAACGGGTGCCTTTAATTGGGCGCGCGCCACAGGTAAAGTGATGATGAAGGCTCGCCAAGGTCGCATGATTAACATCGGCTCCGTCATTGGCCTCCACGGTAACGCAGGCCAAGCTAACTACGCTGCGGCTAAGGCCGGGCTCGTCGGTTTAACCAAATCTGTGGCGAAGGAGCTAGCCTCGCGCAACATCACCTGCAACGTAATCTGTCCTGGTTTTATCCAAACAGATATGACAGATGGCCTTCCTGAAGAATTAAAAAATAAGTTATTAGCCAACATTCCTCTGAAGCGGTTCGGCACGGGGGATGACATCGCCCAATTAGCCGTCTTTCTTAGTTCCAGTGCGGGTTCTTACATAACGGGACAGGCTTTAACCGTCGATGGCGGACTATTTATTTAAGGGTATTAAGGTTTTTTTGTAAAATTTTTGTTGCCAAAGGCCAAAGAGCGATCATAAATCCACAAGCTTACATAAGAGATAACAATTACTAGGAATATTTATGGCTGAAAAATCAATCGAAGATAAAGTTAAAGACATCATTGTAGAACAACTGAGCGTGAACGCTGAACAAGTCACCTTAGAAGCTAAGTTCATCGAAGACCTTGGAGCCGACTCCTTGGACGTCGTAGAACTCGTGATGGCTTTTGAAGAACAATTCGGTGTTGAAGTTCCTGACGAGGATGCTGAAAAGCTGATGAGCGTCGGTGACGTCATCAAGTACATCGAAGATAAGCAAGATAAATAATCGTCCAGCCTCTTTTACAAACAAGGGCAGTTCGTCCTCATGACGTGTGCCCTTGTTTTTTCTTGGAAGTTCTTCTAACCTCACCACATGAGTTATCGCAGAGTAGTCATCACGGGCATGGGAGTTCTTACTCCTTTAGGCAACGACTTATCCAGCACATGGGAAGCTTTAATTGCCGGCCAGAGCGGCATAGCTCCCGTTACCCATTTCGATACGACCGAATTTGAAACGAAGATCGGCGGCGAAGTCAAAAATTTCGAAGCAGCTCCTCATTTCAGAAATCCCAAAGACGCCCGCCGTTGTGATCGCTACACTCAGTATGCCGTAGCGGCGGCTAAGCAAGCGTGGCAAGACTCTGCCCTTGCTTCCACTGTCCTTGACCCAGAACGCTGCGGCGTATTGGTTGGAGCAGGCATAGGTGGCCTAAAAACTCTGGAAGATCAACACACCATTTTAAAGGAACGCGGACCCAAGCGCGTGTCCCCCTTCATGATTCCGATGATGATCAGCAACATCGCATCAGGTCTCATCGCCATCGAATACAATTTCCAAGGCCCTAACTTCGCCATCGTGACAGCCTGCGCCACCGCTTCCCACTCCATCGGAGAGGCTTTTAAACTCATCCGCCAAGATGAAGCTGACGTGATCATCGCAGGCGGCAGTGAAGCAGCCCTCTGTCCCCTAGGTCTTAGCGGCTTCAACGCCATGCGCGCCCTGAGCACACGTAATGACGCTCCAGAGCAAGCCTCCAGACCTTTTGACCGTGACCGTGACGGCTTTGTTCTTAGCGAAGGTGCTGGTATCATTATTTTAGAAGATTTAGAGCATGCTCAAAAACGTGGTGCTAAGATTTATGCCGAAGTCGTCGGTTACGGTGCCACCTGCGACGCCTACCACATGACCTCTCCCTCGGAAAACGGCATTGGAGCCGCCCGCGCCATGAAACAAGCTCTGAAGGTGGCTTCACTCAATACGGACGACGTTGACTACATCAACGCCCACGGCACCTCGACCGAGCAAGGTGACATCTGTGAAACCGAAGCAATCAAAACTGTCTTCGGCGATCAAGCTAAGAACGTCTGGGTCAGCTCCACCAAGTCCATGATCGGCCACCTCCTCGGAGCCGCTGGCTCGGTAGAACTAGCCTTTTGCACCAAAGCCCTCGAAACAGGCATCGTCCCGCCTACCATCAATCTTGACCATCCGGACCCACGTTGCGATCTGGACTACGTTCCTAAAACCGCTCGAAAAGGGGAAATCAACGTCGTCATGAATAATTCTTTTGGTTTTGGTGGACATAATGCTTGCATCGTGGCCCAGAAATTCGTTTAATTCTCGTCCCTTATGAAAAAAGACATTCATCCTACACTGCACCCCGTCGTATTCGTGGATGCCGCTAGCGGAGTCCGCTACGTTACCCGTTCCACTAAGACTTCTGACGAAAGCGAAAACATTGATGGCAAACCCCATCATGTGATCGCACTCGGCATCAGTGCTGCCTCTCACCCTTTCTTCACTGGCCAAAAAACCTTCGTCGATACCGCAGGTCGTGTTGATAAATTCAAGAAGCGTTTCGGCAGCGTTAAGATGTCTGAAACCACACGCCCCGTGCCTAAGAAAAAATAGCTTTTCATCTTCAAATTTTGACCATGGCTGGAGTGCTCGTCATTCCAGCCATTTTCTTTGCCCTCAACTCGCTACTCTCACCCATCTACTTTCTTTTTCTTGAATCTAAGCACCCACATAGAACGTTTCCGTAAACGCTTCGCCGAGCTGGAAGACATCGTTGCTTCCCCTGATCTCTATTCCAATCCCGCCAAGGCTCAGACTCTCTTCAAGGAACATTCACAGCTAAAATCAGCCCTAGCCCAACACGCTCAACTTGAGCGCCTCGAACAGTCCCTGCTGGACAACCAAGAACTGGCCTCCTCCGCAGATCTAGAACTAGCCGCCATGGCCAAGGAAGAACTACCGCAACTGCAAGAACAAGCCACTCAGGCTCGTCGCAACATTCTCAGCTCAATCCTGCCTCCAGACGAGAACGAACAACGAAACGTCATCGTAGAAATCCGTGCAGGCACTGGCGGCGACGAGGCAGGAATATTTGCCGCTGACCTATTCCGCATGTATGCCCGCTACGCAGAGCGCAATGGTTTAAAAATCGATGTTATGGACACGAACCCTTCAACAATGGGTGGCTACAAGGAAATCGTCTTCAACGCCACAGGGGAAGACGTTTATAAAAAACTGCAATTCGAGAGTGGCGTCCACCGTGTCCAACGTGTCCCTGCCACTGAAAGCCAAGGTCGTATTCACACCTCCACCGCTACTGTGGCCGTCCTTCCCGAGGCTAAGGAAGTGGACATCGTGATCAAAGCTGATGAGCTCCGGGTAGAAGTTTGCCGCGCCGGTGGGCCAGGTGGGCAAGGTGTCAACACCACCGACAGTGCCGTGCAAATCCTGCACATTCCAAGCGGGTTGATCGTGCGCTGTCAAGATGGCCGCTCCCAAATAAAAAATCGTGAAAAAGCCATGAGCGTCTTACGCACCCGCTTACTCGAACGCAAGCAGCAGGAAGAAGCAGACAAATACGCCGCCCATCGCAAGAAACAGATAGGCAGTGGTGATCGGAATGAAAAAATCCGCACCTACAACTACCCGCAGAATCGCATCACCGATCACCGTATTAATTTCACCCTTTATAATCTAAGCGTTTTTATGGACGGTGATATTCAAGAACTCCTCACCGAATTGCAAATGGAAGATGTTAAGGAACGCCTTAAAGAAATGGAAGGCACTGCTTCCTATTGAACTCGTAGGCGCTTCTTTTAGTTATCCTGACTTGGAAAATTATAAATCGCCTTAGCCTCGCTCCATGGCTACAAATGTATCCAACAACAACTGTGAACCCAGCCACTCAACCAGCCATTTACGTGCTTCCAGACCTTCTGCTCCTTCGAGAAGAAGCAGCCAAGGCTCGTCGCAAAGTGGTGCTTACCAATGGTTGCTTCGACCTCCTTCACCGCGGTCACGTAGAATATCTCCAACGCTCCGCCGCCTTGGGAGATCTCCTCTTTGTTGCTATCAATAGTGATGACTCCGTCCGAGAACTCAAAGGCCCCACTCGCCCGCTTAATTCTGAGCAAGACCGCGCCTACCTCGTAGCTAGCCTAGCTTGTGTTACCGCCGTTTTTATTTTCAAAGGCCCACGCCTAGCCGAAGAAATTAAACAACTAGGCCCTGACATCTATACAAAAGCGGGCGACTACACGATCCAGACCCTTGAAACCTCCGAACGGGAAGCCCTACTAGCCGCCCGCGTGAATATTCAATTTCTTCCATTCATCACAGGCCACTCAACCACGAACACCCTCACTAAATTAGGTCTTACCTAACTTTTCACAATTAACCATTTTATGAAATCAACCCTAGAAGGTAAAATTCTCGTAACAGGTGGCGCAGGCCTGATCGGCAGTGCCGTGGTCTGGGCTCTTAACCAGCGCGGGATTGATAACATCCTTATTTCTGACTTTCTTGGCTCCGACGAAAAGTGGAAAAATCTCGTCCCACTTCGCTACCGAGATTACGTCGAAGCTGATCAACTCTTGACCCAACTCAGCTCCCCCCGCCTCAATGATGTGACCTGCATCTTTCACCTCGGAGCTTGCTCTGCCACGACAGAAAAAAACGTAAGCTATTTGATGCAAAATAATTATGACTACACCCGTCGCCTAGCCGAATGGTCACTAGAAAAGGAACGCCGCTTTGTCTATGCCTCCTCTGCCGCAACGTATGGAGATGGGTCAGCGGGTATGGTTGATGGACATGATCTCCTCCAAAATTTTCGCCCCCTCAACGCTTATGGCTACTCGAAGCATCTCTTCGATTTACATGCACGGAAAGAAGGTTGGCTCTCACAGCTCGTCGGCTTAAAATACTTTAATATCTTCGGCCCTAACGAGGATCATAAAGGGGATATGCGCAGCGTGGTTCATAAAGCCTACTCCCAGATTCGAGACGAAAAAAAAGTTAAACTCTTTAAAAGTTATCATCCAGATTTTCGTGATGGTGAACAACAACGGGATTTTCTCTACGTAAAAGAAGCCGTGGCGATGACCCTACATCTAGCAGAAACTTCGAGCGCGGCAGGCCTTTATAATATCGGATCAGGAAAGCCTTCCACGTGGATCGATCTAGTCACTCCCATGTTTAAAGCTCTCGATCTACCGCCCAAGATTGATTTTATTGAAATGCCCGAAGTGCTACGTGGAAAATATCAATATCACACCTGTGCTGACATCTCACGCTTGCGTGACACAGGCTGGAAACTAGCTAGTCCTAACTTAGCTGACTCGGTTACAGATTACGTGGCGAACTACCTCGTGCCGCATCGTCATTTAGGTGAATAATCTCAACGCCCACCCCACGTGACACTTCTCGAACTCATTAACCGAACCAGTGACTATTTTCAAAAACGTGGACTTGAATCACCTAAGCTCCAGATTGAACTTCTCCTAGCTCATGTGCTCAAGATTTCCCGTATGCAGCTCTATCTGCAATTCGAGCGTGTGCTTCTGGATTCTGAAACCGAAGCCCTACGTCCCCTCGTAAAGCGCCGTGCTGAGCGCGAGCCCCTGCAATACATCACCGGACTAACATCCTTCGACGCTCTTTCTCTCGAATGCTCCCCCGCTGCCCTCATACCTAGGCCCGAGACGGAATTACTCATCGACCTTATTAAAAAAGATTTGCAAGGAAAGCCCACCGCCACCTTAGCTGATGTAGGCACAGGCACGGGAGCTATTGCACTATCTCTGGCTAAACACTTTCCTGAGTGGCGGGTTCTAGCTATTGATATTAGCCCTCCAGCCTTAGAACTTTTCGAGCGGAACCGAATCAGACACTCGGATATCAGTAACGTCACCGCTATCACGTCCAATCTTCTTTCTTCCGTTAACGAACCCATTCACGTTGTGGTGGCAAATCTGCCTTATCTCACAACAGAAGAAATGCAGAACTTACAAGCGGAAGTGCGTTTTGAACCTTCTACAGCCTTAGACGGAGGCAGAGATGGCTTAGACTTAATCCGCCAGCTCATTCAAAATTTACCTACCACAGTAGAGCGGATTTATTTGGAACTCGGCATCGCCCAAGCCGAAGCGGTCAGTCAACTTCTCCATGAAGCAGGATTTACTCAAGTCACCGTCCAGCAAGATTTTCTCGAGCGTGATCGTTTTGTTTTTGCGAGTAAAGTAGCTGGTTGATCTAACTGGGTGCGTTTATTTTTTCCACAGCGGCAGAGCTCTCCCTCACGATAAGTTCCACGGGTAGTATTTTTGTGCGCAATTTCTCCTCGCCCTTTTTACTTTGGAACCAAAGATTAAATGCCGCCCGCCCTAAATCCACCTGCGGTTGTCGCACCGTCGTCAGTGGTACGAACGCATGAGCTGCCATGACTCCATCACCATAACCCACCACTGAAACATCTTGCGGAACCTTATATCCATGTTGTTTTAAAATATGAATGGCTCCCATCGCCACCGCATCATTTACGCAAACAATGCCCGTAAACGGAACCTTCTCCGCTAAGGCTCGCACCATGGCCTGCTTACCACCGTCAATATCTACCCCCGCTAAAAAAAATGCCTCAGTGCGTAAAGGAAGTCTCGCCGCTTTCAAGGCACGATTATGTCCCGTCATGTGATCGGAAGAGGCACTCGCAGTCGGCGGACCACTAAAATATAGTAGCTCCTTATGTCCGGCTTCTATAAGATGACGCGTTACCATTTCTGAACCTTTGAGGGCGTCATCTATGACCCAGCCGACATTTTCATACTGAGCAGCGTCCGCTGGGTAGTGGTGGAGGAAAATAAGAGGCAGTTTATGTTGTGCAGCCAAGTCAAGCAAAGGAGAGCGATGTTGCAGCCTAACAAGGGGAAGGACGAAAAGAGCTTCTACTTGGCGTTCTAACATTTTAACAACACTGTCCATTTCTAAGGCAGGATTATGATGGGAGCTGCTTACTAAAACATGATAACCTCTAGCTGCGGCTTCTTGCTCAATTCCGCTCAGAATATTGGAAGCATAGGAATCATTTATAGTAGGGAAGAGAACGCCTAATAATTGAGAAGAGCCTCCGCGTAAGCTGCGCGCTAAATGATTGGGAACATAGCCTAATCTTTTAGCCTCTTTCCGCACCCGCTCTTTCGTGGCGGCTCCTATATCGGGCGCATCACGTAAGGCTTTAGAGACAGCCATAACCGAAAGGTTCAGGCTCTGGGCAATGTGTTTAAGGGTGGCCATGAATGATCAATAAAATAAAAGGGATAGCTCCGCCGCCGTTCCTCAGAGCTTGTCTTCAACTTCAGTTAGATGGAAAATAAATTCCTCTGCCGTTTTGGCCGAAATCATCTTGTTACGTAAACTCTCCTCTTTCAATAACCGCGCTAACGCTCCCACAGTCCCGAGATATTCCGTGACCATGCGCTTGGGAGTTCCAATAATGAAAATGAGTTTAACTAGTTGCTGACCATTTTCAAAAAAGATTCCTTCTTTGCTCACACCTGCAGCAATGACAAGGTTCTTAACATAATCTGTGCGTGCATGAGGGAAGGCTGTCTCCATGCCTAAGCAGGTTGATTCTACTTTCTCCCGATTTAGAAGCTCTAAAAAAA
Source organism: Blastochloris sp. (assembly GCA_034440395.1). Classification (GTDB taxonomy): domain Bacteria; phylum Verrucomicrobiota; class Verrucomicrobiia; order Methylacidiphilales; family JAAUTS01; genus JAAUTS01. Next base: position 50,949 of record JAWXBW010000043.1, read on the forward strand.
ATCCTTCAAAGTTAATCATATTAGAATGATCCTTCAAGACCGAAGCCACTTCTTTCAAAGCTTCTTCTTGGGTCTTAGATTTTAAGTTCACTGTGACCACATGTGGCCGTAAGGTTTCTGAAATTGCTTTAGCCATAATCAATGAGGATTAGCATCTTAGTTAAATACTGGTTCCACTCCAGCCTAATTTTTGTCGTAGTATGGAATAAAAATCTCCCTCTTGTGGATATGCCAACAAAGCAGTGGTGGGTGATTTTTTAATTTCAATAACATCTCCCGATCTCAAGCGCGCACAAGTCAGTCCATCTGTTTGTAAAAAAAGACCTAGACTTCGTTTAGGTATTTCCACGCAGATCACGTCATCAGAAGAAATAACCATGGGCCGGTTTCCTAGAGCGTGAGCACAGATCGGGGTAATTAAGAACACTTCAGAAGCTGGGCTCACCACTGGCCCACCCGCAGAGAGTGAGTAAGCGGTGGAGCCTGTTGGAGTGGCTATAATGAGGCCATCACAGAGATAACGTCCGAGAAGTGCTTCCGAAATACTGACTTGCACCCGCACCATGTGGGCGTGATTACCGCGATTAATCACCGCCTCATTTAAAGCCCATCCGCAGCACACCGTTTCCCCCTTGCGCTTCAGCTCAATGGCTAAGGCAGTCCGCTCACTCGTGCGGAAATGTCCTTCCATTATTTTAGGTAACTCCTCGGCCAAGGTATCTGCGGGAAGAGAGGTAAGAAAACCGAGGGATCCTGCATTAATCCCTAAAACAGGTAGGCCGCAGCCATAAGTCCGGCGCATGGCGTGGAGTAAGGTGCCGTCCCCGCCTAAAGAAAAAATCATCTGACTACCCTCCGTGCGGATGTCCCCATAGTGCAAGGCTAGCTTCCGCTCGCTGGGATGTTTATCCACCCACGTGGCCGCAATGCCAGCCGAGTCGAGTATCCGCTTAATAAAAGGCACAAGCCTACGGGCTTGTACCTTCTTCCGGTTCAGCACCACGGTCACATGCTGTATTTTTTTGCGCATAATAAAAACTCACGATTTCCCGTTTTTCCTTCGACGGGACAATCTAAGTTACCAAGAACATTCCACCCCCTTGCCTGAGAAAGCAAAGTTTTAATTCCATCCAACGCTTCCTGCCGCGCCACCTCATCCTTGACGATCCCACCCTTACCGACCTTCATGCGCCCCACTTCAAATTGCGGCTTTATCAACAAAATCAAATGCCCACTCTCCGCCACCATCGGCATCAAGGAACCCAGAACTAATTTAAGTGAAATGAACGACACATCCACACACACCAAGGAAAATTCAGATGTCAAAGCTGGATCGTGCCACTCCCGCACATTGATTCCCTCACGCGACTCAACCCGAGAATCCTGCCCTAACTTTTCTGCTAACTGGCCATGCCCCACGTCCACCGCTAGCACCGAATGCGCACCATGTTGTAATAAACAATCCGTAAATCCCCCCGTAGAAGCTCCTACATCCAGACAACGTAAGCCCTCCACCGTTAACTTAAAATGTTCCAATGCCGATTCTAACTTATACCCACCACGACTGACGTAACGCTCCTGTTCCAGCACCGTAATGAGCTGCTCCTCCCGCAGCGTCTTCTTACTCCGCTTCTCCACTACACCATCCACTAAAACCAGCCCCGCCTCAATCAAACGTTGCGCCCGCTCTCGACTACTCACCAACCCCCGCAAAACTAAGCTGCGGTCTAAACGTTCATCACTCATGCCCCTGTCATAAACAATCCTAAGACAGATGACAATGCTGATGACCATCGACGCCATCGGTGCATGAAAGGAAGTAACTTTGTAAACCAATAATGTGGGTGGTTGCGGAGGCCCACCTGAATGCCAACGCAGGGCACTCAGCTTTCTGGTTGGGAATGGATTCGGGACAGCCACTCTCTCGGGCTTAGACCAAGCACGCTGCGGAATTGGCGGCTGAAAAAGAAGAGGCTGCTGTATCCGTATTCTTGCGCCACCTCGCTGACGTTGAGCGCAGACTCGGCAAGGCGCTGGGCTGCGGCGTGAATGCGCTGTTGGATGAGCCAGCGCTCTGCCGAGATTCCGAAGGTAGCACGACAAAGCTCGTTGGTGTAATCACGCGAGAGCTTCAACCTCACCGCAAGCTCGGCTGAGGAGGGCCTAGCGTCCGGCGGCAAGCTCTGTAGCCACTCCAGCAGG
>JAWXBW010000044.1:0-8833 GCA_034440395.1 Blastochloris sp.
AGAAGGAGACTACCTCCGCGTCGTGCCCCTCCTTGGCTTAGGATTAGAATATAAACTGGGTAACCAAAACACCACCTATGCCAATATCTCCCAAGGCTACCGCCCCGCCAGCTATGACGGCGTTCTAAATCCAGGCAGCTCAGCTCAACCCAGCAGCACTCTCAACGAAGCAAAGACATGGACTTACGAAGTCGGCTTCCGTGGTCAACCCACTCCGTGGTTTAATTACGACACTTCCGTCTTCTACACTGATTATGACAACTATTTTGAAACCACTGGCCCTGTGGCCAACCCCGTTATCACCAACTCCGGTCGAGCTAAATTCATGGGTTGGGAAGCTGCCGCTGAAATCGACTTCGTCGGGCTTTACGATGCCGCTAACAAGTCCGACATAGCAAAACGCTTCGGCACCCTGAGCGCCTACTCCAACGTCAGCCTACTATCTGCCAAGTTCGTCTCCGGCATCAACGAAGGCCGCGAACCAGGCTACGCTCCTGAGTATGTTTTTAAAACAGGCACCATCTACCGTTACTCAGATAAAGTAAAAGTCTCATTCATCGGCACTATGTTCGGCAACCACGACTGGCGCGACAACAATGCCCCAGCCAACGGCGTCGATGAAATCCCCGCCTACGGAGTCTGGGATCTAACCGCTGAAGTCGCCATCTACAAAGATTATGTAAAACTTCTCGGCGGCATTAACAACATCTTCGATGAAGACTACTTCGCCCGCGTCCGAACGGATGGGATCGAACCTGCCGCGCGTCGCAACTATTACGTAGGCGTCCGCGTCTCCTTCTAAACCGACTAGACCATTCTACCTAAAGTTATTCTAGTCTTTTCTTTTACAACTCAAAACTTTAAACTCAGACTCATACAATGATCCAACTTTTCATAGAAGGAGGCCCCATCATGTGGCCCATCCTCGTCCTCTCCATCTTCACCCTAGCAGTCATCCTAGAACGCTGTTTTTTTATCATCACAGAAAAAAAGAATACGAACCCTAAAGCCGTTGAAGAAGTTTTCTCGCTCGTTGAGCACAAAAAAATCGAGGCCGCCATCCTCGCTGGTCAAGAAAGCACGGATCCCCTCGCCCGCATCCTCGCCCACGGACTCAACCACCGCAGCGTATCCCTTTCCAGCGGGCTAGTCCAAGCCGCCGGCCGTGAACTTGATCGGCACAACCGCGGCCTTGTCGTGCTCGATACTGCCGTGACCCTTGGCCCCTTACTGGGCCTACTGGGAACCGTCATCGGCATGATCCGCGCCTTCGGCATAATCGGTGGCTCAGACCTTGCGACCCAACAAACAGCTATCACGGGAGGTATCGCCGAGTCCCTCATCGCAGTCACCTTTGGCCTCGGAGTCGCCATCGTCGCCATCGTCCCCCTAAACTATCTCAGTAGCCGCATGGAAAGTACCCGCCGTAAAATCGAAGATGCCACCAATCACCTTGAACTTCTCTTCGGAAAACACAGCACCTAGAGTATCTCTATGCCAGCTATCCCCTCACCGCGCCAAGGACGCCGGCCTCGTCTCGAAATAATCCCGTTCATTGACATCATGTTCTTCCTTTTGGCTACGTTCATGATGGTCTCCCTATCCATGATCCAGAATGCTGGTATTTCCGTAAACCTCCCCAAAGCCAGTTCCGGTTTGCCCCTAGATCGTCCCGAAACTCCCAGTAAAATCAGCGTCACCTCCGAAGGTGCTTACTTTTTTAATAAAGAATCTGTCACCTTAGAACAACTCATCGGTCACCTTCAAATCCTAAAACAATCCCAAAAAGATCCGCGTATTTTTTTAAATGGCGACGGCAAAGCCGACTTTGAACATATTGTCGTCGTGCTCGATGAAGCCCGCAAGCTAGGCTTAACTAAAATCGCTATTGAAACCTCTAAAAAAGAAAATTAACCAATTAAGGTGAATGCTAAATCCTTCAGCTTCTTCGCCGCATCGGCCAGCCTACACACCTTTTTACTCGTCGGCGGCGGTTATTTCTTAAACCACTCGGCTGAATACGGAATGCAGGCCGGCCAGAACAGTATTGAGGTGGAGATGGTAGCCGCGCCGGCTGAAACCGCTGAAGATCCCCTGCCTGAGCCAGTGGAACCAACTCTCGATATTCCAGAAGAATCCATCGTCCTGCCTGACCCCGAAGACTTTCTCGTGCCTCAAGCAACACCAGCGCCAGCCCGACCTAATCCCATCCAAGCTCCTGTCATTCTTAAACCTAAAACAACGAATAAAATAGGAGACGGCAGCTCCCTGATTTCAGGGGAAGATAAGACCACCCTTCGCTCGGAAGGCGGCACCCGTACTTTAGCTAAACCTAACTACCTAAAAAACCCGCCGCCGCCCTACCCAGAAGATGCACGCCGTCAAAGCTTAGAAGGTCGAGTCCGCCTTAGTGTTTATGTAAATACAGAAGGCCGTGTCCAAAACCTAGAAGTGATCCAAAGTAGCGGAGTTCCCAGCCTCGATCAAAGTGCCCTTCGCACCGTAAGAACCTGGCGTTTTCAGCCCGCTCGGCTAGGAGCCATTCCCATCTCCTCAACGGTCATCGTGCCTATCACCTTTAAGCTAAATTAAACTCATCAGCATTTGTTACAATTGATCTAATTCTCGAATAACTTGAGTAAGCTCGACAGGTATGGCTAAACGATTTGCTTGCAACTCTTGCGCCAAGGGTTGCAAACCATCAGATACGAGTGGTCTGTAATCTAACCCCTTCAATGAAGCCAGTTTCCAGTAACACCCGTTTACGTAATTGCGATGAAACAGCTCGATCACGCGGGTGCCAGCTCGGCTAAACGCTAGATTGGCTAAACCCGCCCCGTGCGCTGCCACAATCATTTTAGCTGAACGGAAAACCTGTATTTGCTCAGACCACGATAAATCCTCTAAGTAGACCTTGGTAAATCCCCGGGATTCTAGAACCTGCCATAACTCAGCCTCATTCCTAACGTTACGCCTACGAGCTCTTTCCCTAGAAATATAAATTTTTTCTTGTCCCAAATGTCCTTTCCTCTCCAACGGCTTAACGAAGTGGTTTAACTTTTCTATAACCTCCGCACGTGGTGCCTCCACCTGGCCAATCAAACTAGGAATGATCAGCTCATCACTAACCCAATTCTCATGCCGCTTCGTGTGGATAGCATCACCTTTAAAGCCACATAGCTTCAGGGCTGCCAAGGAAAACGGAGTAATCTGATGTGCTAAAATCGTATCGATTCCTGAACAGTCTAACATCAAAAGCCTAGGTAATTCTTCCAGTAACCAATGGCCGTAACCACTGCCTAATGTGGTGGAAATCACGGCGGTTCTTCCTGCAATAATCTGCGGAGCCTTTATTTTAGAGAAGTTAATAAGCCAATGCTCACGGAAAGATTTACCGAAATCATTACTTACATCACGCGCAATACTGGCTCCGTCAGGTGAGATAACATTACCCTCACCATAGATGCGGCCAGAGGGTAGCGTGGCGATAAAGTCAGGCTCAAAAACTTGTTTCGATTGGTGCGCCCAAAAATCAACAAGCTCAGGACTAGCCGCAGTAGGCAACCGATATTCCGCATTCAACACACTCGGATATATCTGCCGCTGTCCTTGGAATCTCGTGAGTAGGGCTTCCAACCTTTCACAACATTGGGGAGCTGGAATGCTATCCTTAGACATGGGCAAAAAAACACCGCCAACGTATCTCTTTAATAATACGACGGCGGCGTGTTAAAAACATCTTACTTAAATATTAAATGCCTTTACCGCTTTTTTTCGCTAGCTCCTTAGCGCGTTGAGCTTTGCGGTGGCGTTGATCGACGATCTTCGTCTTACGTTTACGCAATTGAAGAGCTAATTTTTCCACTGCTACGTCTACCGCCGCATAAAGATCACGATGATGCTCTTCAATGTGAATGTCCGGCCCGGGAACAGCAAGGTGCGCTTTAACACCATAGGCTTTCGTCGGAGAACGGGTTTCATCATGCACCAGAACAACGTGTGCTCCGATAATTTGATCTGTGAGATGCTCTAGGTGACTAACCTTCTGCGCAACGTAAGCATGAATAGCGCCTGTGAGCTTGAGATGCTGAGTACTGATGTGGATTTGCATAGAATTTAAGTAAGAACTTTTATAAGCCAATGTCACTTCAAATCTGGTCTAAATCATTACCTAAAAAAGCATTAGACGCCTATTTCGCTCCAGCGCGCCGCATGATCGTCGCCGCAAGTTTTCGGCGCAAGCCTCTTGGAGCCAATCCTGACAGCGCAGAAAAGAATCGTTGAAAAGAGGATGACCAACCAACAGCACCACGCTGCTCCAGCAACTTCATTCCCGCTGCCACTACCTCATCTACCTGCTGACTCCGAGCAAAAAACCGTGGCTCCATTTTAGCTACTTGTTGAAATTCCGTAGCCACCGGACCTGGGCAAAGAGCTGAGACATGAACCCCATGCAGCTTAGCTTCTTCATGCAGAGCCTCACTGAAGGAAAGCACGTAAGACTTGGTTGCAGCATACACGGCGAAGTATGGCACGGGCTGAAAAGCGGCGGTGGAAGCTATGTTTAAAATGAAGCCTCGCTTCTGCGCTATCATACTTGGTAAAAATAAATGCGTTAGTTTAGTTAGGGCACACATATTCACCTCTAGCATCATCGTCACCACATCTAAGGGCGTGTCGGCAAAGTTTAATTGACGTCCGAGTCCAGCGTTGTTGATCAACCCCTTAATGACCCAGCCCTCCGTTTGTGCTCGTTGGAAAAGTTTTTCTGGTGCCTGTGGATCATTTAAGTCTGCGGCGATAACATGGCAGTGGACTATCTTTTCCAATTCAAGACAGAGTTCTTCTAAACGCTCCGTGCGCCGCGCCGTCAGAAGTAAGTTATGACCTTGGCCTGCTAAAGCCCGAGCAAAGCCCTCTCCAATCCCGCTGCTTGCCCCCGTAACTAAAATAAAATCTTTAGACATAACGTAAACATAGACACTGTTTCAGGACTGGACAATAGCTACGCATTAAAGAGGCTTATAAAGAACCTTAGAATTTCGTCCGCTCTGCTCGTATTTCTCACGGCGAGTAAGGGTCAACATCTCAGAGGTTCCTTCTAGGTATCCACCCTTTTGTTGAAAATAATTAAAGGCACGAGTCGATAGCGCAAAAAGTTGTTTCATGCCCAGTTCCCGCGCCCGATCTTCCACAAAACGCATAAGCTTACGTCCCACCCCTTGGTTCTCATAACCAGAGGACACATAAAGACAAGCCATTTCCGCCGCCGGTAAATCAGGACGCATGTCGTGCAAGGCCACACAGCCAATAATATTCTTATCAATTTCAAAAACAAAGAAATCCTGAATTTTCTGCGTGATCTCAGCCTCAGAACGATTGACTAACTCTTCCGCTTGGATGGAGTTTTTAATAAGCCTCATTATAGCGCGGACATCTTTTTTCTTAGCCTTACGCACAGCTTCGTATTCATTGGCGTAGATCATGGTGCCGATTCCTTCATTAGAAAAAATCTCACTTAATAATGCTTCTTCTCTACGTCCATCAATAATGTGGGAACGGTGCACACCATTACGGCAAGCCGTCAGACCATGCTCTAATTTTGAAATAACATCTACTGGGGTTGTCTCCCGTTTTTTCTTAATAAAATCCTCCGCTTCACTAATAGAAAATTGAGCAGCAAGACTTCCTGCGTTGACGACTCCATTCGAAGTGCCGACAAACATGAGCTTGGAAGCTTTTAACGCTTGAGCGACTTCTAGTGCCACCCCGTCCGAATTCACCCGATAGGCGCGCCCTTCCCCGTCGAAGCCGAGTGGGGGAAGAACGGGCACGACGCCGAGATCCAGCAAGGACTTAAGGTAAGCGATGTCTAGTTTTTCCACCCGGCCCGTCATGAGTTGATCTTGCCCACCGAGAATACCCGTGGGGTGAGCAATGATGGCATTGGTGACGGCAGCGCGCAGATCTGTTTCACTAAAAGCTTCCAGAAACTCGTGGGAAATACGATTAGCGGCTAAGAGGGCTAAACTCAATGTCGTCTCATCGGTCACACCCATACCGTTTGTATTACTTGGTTTAATACCCATTTTCTGTCCAAGCTCTTTCATTTGCTGGCTAGCACCATGCACCACGATGATGTTGATGCTGAGCGAACGGAGCACACTTATGTCGAGGATAAGGTTACGAAAGTTAGAATCAGCAATCACCTCACTATCCACGCTGAGCACAAAGAGTTGGTCACGGAATTTAGACGTGTAGGTTAAAATGCCTCTGAGTTCGGAAGGTATCATGTCAACTGCTATTCCAAAACAGAAATGCAAAATCAGCAATAGGAAAACAGACTTATTTTAAGCTTAGTTTTTATTACGACCTTTATACTCTGGCTAAACTCAGGGTCTGCAATTTACGGCGACCCACTTCAGATATTCCTCGTAACCCGCCTCAATAGGAATCGCAAGCACCTCTGGACACTCGTAGGGGTGTAATTCACGTAACCTTTCCTCCACCAACTTATAGCAGTCCACGGTGGTTTTAATGAAGAGTTGTGTTTCTATGGCAGACTCCTTTTTCCCTTCCCAAGTGTAATGAGATTCCAGCCCAGGTAAAAATGAAACGCAGGCAGCCAGCTTTTTATCTAGCAAATCATTTGCTATAGATCTAGCTAACACCAGATCAGGCACCGTGCTTAAGATTAGAATGGGCCCTTGATGTTTCATCGGCTAACTCCCCTTACTTTTTAAGAAAAAACTGTTGTTGTTTTTCTGAAATAGGTAGCCCGACTTTTTTCATAACTTTAAGCAAATCTTCCCAAGCGGCACGTTTGTCTTCGTTACTAGAGTGAGTTAGTAAATACCCAGGGTGAAAGGTAGGCATGAGCGGCACTCCTCCATAATCAAGGAAGTTTCCCCGCAGTCCCGCCACAGTGGCTTTGTCTATGTTTAGTAAAGCCTCTAAAACCGTCGTGCCTAGGCAAACAATTACTTTTGGTTTTAAGATGTTGAGTTGTGAAGCTAAGAAAGGTAAGGAAGCCTTAATCTCCTCTACCGTCGGCTTGCGATCCTGCTTGCTGCCGGCAGGCATGTCTGGCCTGAACTTAACTAAGGTCGTCAGATATACTTGATCTCGACTTAGACCCATCGCCGTAATCATTTTAGTCAACATCTGCCCTGCCTTACCAACAAAAGGCTCACCCAATTCGTCTTCTTCTAAGCCTATGGCCTCCCCAACAAAAACAATATCCGCATCCGGCTCTCCTAAACCAAAGATAGTCTTTTTCTTATGTTGAAATAGTTTTGCGCAAATCGGGCATGACCTTAAGGCTTCAGCAAGTTCCTGTAAGGCTTTAGCTTTTTCCGAAATGCTTAAGTTCGGCGCATAGGTGGATAACTTTATTGGCGATGCGGCAGTTGTCGCAAAGGATGCCTTTTCCACCGCGTGCTCCATTTTGATGAACGAACTTTTAGGAACCTCCATTTTTTGCAAAGCTTGCCACGTCTCCGCATGCAACGTCATCTCAGTTTCACCTATCTGAATTAGGTAATTTAGATATTCAACTGTTTTATCTTTAAGTTGCGTATTCATTTTTTAGTGGCGACCACTTGTTGATCCAAAAACTGCTCAAAGCTGTTAAAATCATCCGGAATCGGAGCCTCAACCTCTACGATTTTTCCTGAGACGGGATGATGAAAATGCAGCTTCCACGCATGAAGCAACTGACGATTCACCTGCGCTTGCTTGGCTAGCAACTGAGAACGTGAGTAAACGGTATCCCCAATCACAGGACAGTTGGCTGCTAAGCAATGAACACGAATCTGGTGTGTGCGCCCCGTATGAATCTCTAGCTCTAACTTAGACGCAATCACCCAATTCTTTAAGACTCGATAGGTTGTCTTAGCAGGACGCCCTCCCGACTTACGTATAGCCATCTTTTGCCGATACACCGGATGCCGTCCGATTTCTCCGTCCCAAATTCCTGCTAACTGCGAAGGTCGCCCCACGACAAAGGCCGCATACCATTTGCGAATGGTCCGATCTTTAAACTGACCACTGAGATTTTCATGCGCCTTATCATTCTTAGCTACTAACAAGAGACCGCTGGTGTCTTTATCCAGTCGATGAACAATCCCTGGTCGCTCGACACCGCCAATACCTGAAAGTTCTCCCTTGCAGTGGTGTAGTAAAGCACCGACTAAAGTTCCCGTGGCATGTCCCGCTCCCGGGTGAACCACCTCGCCCGCTTTTTTATTAATCACCACGAGATGCTTATCTTCGAAAACCACATCAAGGGGTCTATCCTCAGGAATTAAATGCGACGGAATCATCTCGGGCACTTCGATTCGTATGATGTCCTCTTCCTTTAAGCGACTGCGTGAGCCTAGAACCTCTTGCCCCTTAAAAACTAAACTCAATTCAATCCAGCGTTGAATCTGAGTGCGCGAGACGTCTAGGCCTGTCGCTAAAATACGATCCACGCGTTCCCCGCAATCCTCCTTCTTCCAAACATAACTAAGTGGCTCTGGCTTCATCTCCAGTGAAGCCTAGTTACCCCACGACAACCTGCAAGCATGGAACCAAGGAAGCCTCCCGCCAAGGGAGCTCCTCCCTAGACAGACCTAATTATCGCCCATAATCGCATAAAATAAGCACTCATTTTCTTGATCACATACCAACATAATTTCCGATAGCAACGTAAAAAGTACAAAGCACCTTAAACCTCTTAATTACCCACCCCACATCTAACCGTAACAGAATCGTAACTTAGGCTATTTGCAATGACTTAGGGGATTGTTAACAACTTGTAAACAACATGGACTGTAACCATGTAAATATC
>JAWXBW010000045.1:0-11152 GCA_034440395.1 Blastochloris sp.
GCTTTAAGTTAAACCTAAAACTTGGTGATATAAATTCTTTAAAATATGTGGGACTCAGCCTAAAAAGAGCTTATATCCTAGGAAACCCAAACCTGCTAGGGCCACGAATGCTGCCACCCATATCAGAACAGGGACGGCTCCAGACTTAGGCTTAGGCTTAGCGAAGGGCGCTAGATTTGTGAATGTGGCAGGGCGACCACGGGTACTGCCGCCGATTTCGACACGACCACTCGCTTCAGGAAGAGGAGCCGCAGCTAAGGCATTACTGGATACATAGGCCAAAACAATATTCCCAACGGACACTAGATCCTGATTACGAAGCATCACTTCGGAAATGCGCTCATCATTTACTTTGGTGCCATTGGTGGAGTTATGATCCACGAGGCGATAATCTCCCCCTTCCAGCCGCAATTCAGCGTGTTTACTAGATACGCTAGGATGGGTCAAAACAATGTCGTTACCTTCAACACGACCTATGCTTATGAGAGGGGCCGTGAGGTCAAATTCTTGTCCAGTGAATTCGGGAGATCGAGCAATTAAACGAGGCATGGCACAAACCTAGACTGATTTTTGAAACCGTTCAATCACATTACGAAATTCTTCAAAAAAGTAAGTAGCGTCGTTCGGACCTGGCGCGGCCTCAGGATGATACTGCACGGAGAAGGCGTCGTGCTTTTTATGTCGGAGTCCTTCACAGGTTCCGTCATTTAAATTAACATGGGTGACTTCTACATTTTCCCGATCGATTGAGTCGGAATCGACGGCAAAGCCATGATTCTGGGAGGTGATGGTTACTTTACCTGTCTTTACATCTTGCACGGGCTGATTTCCGCCACGGTGTCCGAACTTTAATTTAAACGTCTTAGCTCCGAGAGCGTGTCCCATAATCTGGTGCCCTAGGCAAATTCCAAAAAGCGGGACTTGCCCTATTATTTCAGAAACAGCAGCGTGGGCATAAGTTAATGCGGCAGGATCTCCCGGACCGTTGGAAAGAAAGACGCCCTCTGGCTTTAAGGCCATAACCTCGCGCGCCGTGGTTCGGGCGGGCACGACTGTTACATCAAATCCCTGTTCGCGTAGGCGGCGTAGGATGTTGTATTTAATCCCGAAATCATAGGCCACAATCTTATGCTTCAACTTAGCCATAACGGCCAGCTCAGGGTTTTGCTTTAACTCATGAGAATCTTTCCAAGAGGCTATATTTATACCCTCCGCATCCCAACGGTAGGGAGCTTTGCAGGTGACGTCCTTGACGTAATCTACACCGATTAAGCCGTGCCATGCCCTCGCTTGCGCCACAGCGTCCGCGTCTGACATTTCCTCTGTTGTTAGAATACCCTTTAAAGAACCCGTCACGCGCAGCTTTTTCGTTAAGGCTCGCGTGTCGATGCCCTTTATTCCAGGAATACCATTCTTTTTAAGATAATCCGCTAAGCTACCCGTGCTACGATAGTTACTAGCAATGGGCGAAAGTTCCCGCACAATGAAGCCGCTCACGTGGGGTTGGTAGGATTCGGCATCCTCTTCATTGACGCCGTAGTTTCCTATTTCTGGATAAGTCAGCGCAACCATTTGACCCTTGTAGGAAGGATCGGTCAGGATTTCTTGATAACCTGTCATGGAGGTGTTAAAACAAATTTCTCCAGTGACCGTTCCCGCGGCACCGAATGATTCCCCACGAAAAACGGATCCATCTTCTAAAGCTAAGAGAGCTGTTTGCATACGATCAAATTAGACAAGAGAGAACGCCTTTGTAAAGCGAGCCTTTAATACGTCAGCTCGCAAAGAGCAGTCCCACCACGGCGCTGATGGCTAGTAGCGAGCCGCTCACGGAAAGCCAAGTCGGTTTATCTCCTTCTAGAAGCCACGCCAAAGGCAGCACGACGATGGGTGTGGTGGCGACGATGGCTAGGACGATGCCACTGGGCGCAGTGGTTAAGGCCCATTGATAACAGCCTACACCTAAGACGGGTCCGGCCAAGCCATTGGCAAAACAAAACATCAGCGCACGTAACCTCGCCTCGGGTGGGAGATGTGCTAGACGTGATTGCTGTAGGCTTCGCCGTTTGCAGCGGAACCAAACGTAGAAAAATGCGGCCACGACTAAGCCTGCCATGATTCGTTGGAAGGCCGCCGTCCAGCCGTCTAATTCAAAGCCTGCCGCTTGATTTAAGGAAATGGCCTTCCGGCTCAGCACGGCACCCCAGCCTTGCCCTAGGGCGGCCAACACGCCGAAGCCTATGCCGGGCCATAAGACAGAGTTTGCCACTATGGACTCCTGCCGTCGTATCATGACTAAGGACACACCTGCCAGAATGAGTGTAATCCACATGATCTGCTGCAACGAAATCTGGGTGCCCAGCCAAAACCATTCGGTTAGTGCCGCAAACGGAACGGCTAGACATTGCACCAATAGGATGGTGCGGCGTGACCCTATCCTCTCATATGCTTGAAACAGGGCGATGTCACCCAAACCAAAGCCAACTAAACCACTGATAAGAAATACGCTTAAGCCCGGGCCATGAAACCCTTGACCAAAAGTGAACGCATAGACGGACAGGAGAAAAGCCGCTAGGCTAAGCCTAATGAAATTAGCATTAACAGGTCCCACCAATGCGGCCGCCCGCGAACCGCTCAAAGCAGATAGGGCAAAAAAACAACTAGTAAGAGCTGCGGCGAGCATGTGAAGCTTTCAATGATAGATGGCTTTGAGAAAAGAAAAAGAAATTATCATCTACTAATCAGCGTTAGAAATTAAATTAATCCTTATGGAAATTACTCTCAATACCCCTGCCCTTCTTTTCCCAGCCATTAGCCTTCTCATGCTGGCTTACACGAATCGTTTTTTAGCTCTAGCTAGTTTAATCCGGAAACTTTATGCCGATTATCAAATGCAAAAAACAGAGGGCGTCTTCGCCCAAATTCAAAGTCTCCAGCTCCGTATTTACTTAGTTCAAGCCATGCAGGCCTGCGGGATTTTAAGTCTTTTATTTTGCACCATTAGTATGACCTTTATTTACACGAATCTCCTTCACTGGGGAGCCTTGGCGTTCGGGGTTAGTTTATTCTGCATGATGATGTCACTCTTTTTCTCCATCTGGGAAATCCATATCTCCACGGCTGCCCTCACTATTTTGTTAAAGGACTTAAAACAGCAGCAGCAAAAAGACTAGATCAAGGTCAGACTCGCTGTTTTAGTTTTTCAAATTCGGTTAAAGCCATTCCTACCACTTGATCCATGTTGTAGTATCGGTAAGTGGCAAGGCGACCAACGAAACTAACGTTCTCTTCTTTAACTGCCAGTTCCTTATATTTCTCGTAAAGTGCTTTAGCATCAGGAGCCGGGATGGGGTAATAAGCTTCTTTGCCTGGGCCGTAGTCCTCAGGGTATTCGCGCACGATGGTAGTTACGGGCAACTTCTGACCCGTAGCATGTTTGAGTTCTACGATGCGGGTAAACTCCTCGTCATTCGGATAATTCACTTGCATGGCTGGCTGGAATGTTTCTTGAGCTAAGGTTTCTGGCTCGAAGCGCAGGGAGCGGTAGGGGAGTGGGCCGTAGCAGCAGTTAAAATAATCATCAATCGCCCCCGTGTAGATCATGTGTCCGAAATCTACTTCATCTAACATATCTCGGTAGTCTGTTTCTAGCAAAACTTCAATATTAGGATGCTGCAATATTTTCTCAAACATCTTAGTGTAGCCTTCTTTCGGTAAAGCCTGAAACTCTTCTGAAAGATAACGATCATCACGGTTGGTGCGAATGGGAATGCGCCCGCAGACGCTGGCGTCCAACTCTTTCGGGTCACGTTTCCATTGTTTTTTTGTATAGTTTTTAAAGAACATTTCGTAAAGTTTCCAACCCACTTGCGAGATAATGACTTCTTCCGAATTTTGCGGATTCTCAATAGGCACACGCCACTCGGCTAGAGTTTGTTCCATTTCTTCAGGCGTGGACGCATGGCCTACTAATTGTTCAAAAGTATTTAAATTAATCGGGAATTGCCAGTAGCGACCATCTGTTTTAGAAAGGATCTTATATTCCACGGGGTGCCACTCTGTGAATTGTCCTAAATAATCAACGATACGCTGCGAATTGCTCCGAAAATAATGGGGACCATAAACGTGGATAAGCACGCCTGCTTGATCATAGCGGTCGTAAGCGTTACCAGCAATGTGGCTGCGTTTGTCCACGACAAGACATTTCTTACCGCATTGACTAGCCAATCTCTCGGCTAGCACGGCTCCAGCAAAGCCAGCTCCCACAATCAGATAGTCAATACGGCGGCGCACAGGAGGAAAGTAAACTACTACACAACGAATCCAAGTGAAAAGTAATCAGAAAATTGGCACCAAAACCTTTAACCGTTGATTTATTTGTAGCTGATGCTAGCAATGACTTTTAAGTATGAGTGATATTGACCCTTTGTTAGGACCTATTATTTTTGTCGTTTATCCTGACGCCGAGACGGCTAATTATATAGAGGCCGTTATTCTTTCTACAGGGCAAAGCTACCAAGTCATTAAACTCACTACCTTAACCGAACTTTATCAAAAACTTCCTGAGGTGCCCGACACCGCAAGTGTCATCACGGATCTCATGTGGGAAGAATCCGATGCCTCAGATGTTTTAATGAGCATGGCCTTAAAGTACCCGCGCATAGGCTTTCTAGCTCTGACCAATTACGATGTAACGGATATTCTACCTCCATTTTTCCCTATTCCCTGCGTGCAAGGAATCGAGGATATTAATGCCTGGTTCAATATTCTTTATTGCATGCTGGAGGATCTACGGGGAAGCAACATCAGCAATTTTCAGTTAAAGGATTTTGTAGCACAAAGTCAGCAGGCCCGTATTTACTCGGCTCATCAATCCACTATTCGGCGAGATGTTCAGCTCCTCGTACTCCCCCTCAATTCATCAGAAGAAAGTAAGATGGCGTTCCGTAAAATCGCCTCGGCTCAAGCGGGAAATATTCACCCCGTCATTTACGCTATTTATGAAGAAGGTGAGGATCAAGGTCGACCCTACGTTGCGCAAGAACCAGTCAACTCGCCCAGCATGCTCCAACTGAGCTTACAAAGCACGAAACTCGAATCCCGTTCCCTAGCTCGCATCATTAACACCGTAGCCACCGCTATCAAGCACCACCAAAGCCACAACATCCCTTACCAGCCCCTACGCAGCAGCCACATCACGCTGTCCTCACAAGGCGTTACTAAAATTATCAACACCGCACTTCCTCTAGGGGTCGATATGCCCAATGAACAGGAACAGCTTTCCAGCTTAGCTCAGATCATTCGTGACTTCACCTCACCTACTGAAGAGCTACATACTTCATTAAGTAACCTTCTTACAGACATGGATAATTTTAATGTCACCGCAGAAGAGGCCGCCGCCCGCTCTAACGCGATCGATATCGAATTAGCTCCCGTCACCTTCACTCCAGTTCGACAAGAAGCCGTCATCGCTCAAGCCCAAGTCAAAAAAGCTCAAAAAAATTTTTGGATCGCCACCATTTCTGGCATTGCCGTCTTCGCCTTATTAGTCACGGCACTGGTGTCGGTGATGCTCGATAGCTATGTGCTTGTCCCTCCAGGTAAAGATTTCGATACCCAACTGGAAATACCCATGGGAGATGTCGTCTTAGGCGAAAAGGTATTCACTGTTCAAAAATTTTACATTGATCAACACGAAGTAACGATCGGGCAGTATAAAAAATTCCTCGAAGCCACTAAGAACCAAGCACCAGAAACTCTTTTGCCAGAAAATTTACCTATCAATAAAAAGAATTTTATTCCCAAAGAGTGGAACATCATGATAGAGGCAATTAATAAAAAAAATGACTATCTTGGAGGTCCCCTCACTTATGACTCCCCCATTTGTAACGTAGATTATGCGGATGCCCTAGCTTACGCAAAGTGGGCTGGTAAACGATTACCCACAGAGCTGGAATGGATCAGAGCCGCCTCAGGCAATACTAACAGCACCTACCCATGGGGAAAAGATGCAGACTATTCTAAAGCTAATACTGGCTACGACAGAAACAAAAACGCCCTAGTTAAAGAAGGTGGCTCAGTGGATGGCTTCCGTAGCTCAAACCCTGTTGATGAGAAAAGTTCAGACATCAGCCCTTTTAACGTATACGGCATGGCTGGTAATGTTAGCGAGTGGGTTGGTGTTTCTAAAGACCTTGGTCCCTTTCGCCAAGATTTCCGACCCTTTAAAGGGAGCAACCACGGAATCGATAAACTTGTTCCCAATCAAGTCCGCACCGGAGGGGCTATCACCACCCAAAACGGTTACCTCGGCTTCCGTTGCGCTTCAGACAAACTCATTAAATAACCCGACGATACGTCATTTCTTGATTGCCTTAGAAGCTCCTTGCTTCTGTATTCAACTAAGTGAATGTTGACACTAAAATTTTAAAGACCCTTTTTTCCAACCCCACCCAAGGTCTTTCACTCCCCTCACTCTTAGCCCAAGTAGGTGGTGAAGAGCCTGCGTTACTCAGGCATGTAGAAGAATTGCGGCACCTAGGCTACGACATCGAATACTTACCCCATAGCGGCTATCGGCTTTCGACCCTGCCTGATATTCTCGTAGCCGACGAACTCCAAGCACGTCTGCCCGACCACCCTCTCACACGTCACGTGCTTATCTTTAAAGAAACCCGCTCCACCAATGACCTGGCTCACCGTTACGGACGGGAGGGACATGCCGGCCCCTTGGTCATCGTTAGCGAGAGCCAGACTCACGGTCGCGGCAGGCAAGGCCGAGTCTGGAACTCTCAACCCCAGCTCGGCCTCTGGCTTTCCCTCCTGCTAAAATCCCATATCCCTGCCCACCAAACCCCACGCCTCACCATTCAGTCCTGCCTCGCCCTCCATCGCGCCATCCAAAAAATAACTCAAATCCATCCCGAAATAAAATGGCCTAACGATTTACTTTTTAAAGGCCGTAAGCTTGCCGGAATCTTAACCGAAGCTCAACTCCTGGGTAACACCTTGAGCTTCGTTATTATCGGCATCGGCTGTAACGTTAACCACCTCGCAAGCGATTTTCCACCCGAACTCCAACACCTCGCTACCTCTCTTTTTCAAATCACTGGTGAAAAAATTCGACGAGCCGATTTACTAGTCGAACTTCTCCAACAACTCGCTACCATTCAAACAGAACCGTGGGAAACCATCCGTGACGAATGGAAATCTCACTGCCTTAGCATGGGCAAAACCATAACCCTAACCATTTCAGGAAAACTAATTACTGGCCAAATGATCGACATCGACCCCAACGGTGCCCTCATATTCCGCCACTCCCACGGCGCACTCGAAGCGATCCATGCCGGAGAAATCCTTTCATGAACCAGCCCATTCTCCTCATCGACATCAGTAACTCTTGGACCAAAGTGGGCCTTGCCACTCCCAAAAGAATTCGCAAAATCGCCAGCGTCGAAACGTCCACTCTTCATTCCACCCACCTAAAAAAATGGTGGAGAGACCTCAACCCCGCTCACGTCATGGTCGCCTCCGTCGTCCCAAAAAAAACTCAGCTACTCCTGCGCAGCCTCCCTAAAAAAAACGTCACCCTCCTCAATAATGATCTCCCCTTGCCCCTTAAAATTGACTACCCCAATCCAAGCAGCATCGGAGCAGACCGTCTGGCCAATGCCCTAGCCGCCATTTCCCACTATCCACTCCCAGCCGTCGTAATCGACTTCGGCACCGCCGTCACCTTTGACATCATCTCCCACGATAAAAAATACCTCGGTGGAGTCATCGCCCCTGGCCTAAACGCCATGACCGATTACCTCCATGAAAAAACCGCCCTCCTCCCTAAAATTAATTTGCGCCAACCCAGATGCGCCATCGGGAAAAGCACCGAAGAAGCCATGATGGTCGGTGCCGTCATCGGCTACCGCGGACTCATTCGTGGAATTTTACACGAGATCCAAAAAGAGCTCAAAACGAAAAAAATCACCATCATCGCCACCGGTGGCCAAGCCCAACTCATTTCTAAAACCATGCACGAAGTAAGCGAAGTTAATCCTTTGCTCACCCTAGAAGGACTCTATGCTGCTTACCTTCATCAAAATTATTCGCCATGAATCGCATTGACCTCTGTTTTCAAAAGCTACGCACCACAAACTCCAAAGCCTTCGTCGCTTACGTCGTCGCAGGAGACCCTGACCTCGACGCCACCCTAGACATCGTCCTAGCCCTAGAACAGGCTGGTGCCGACATCATTGAGCTCGGCATCCCCTTCTCTGACCCTCTTGCCGACGGCGTCGTCAACCAACTCGGCTCCCAACGAGCCCTCGCCAGCGGCACCACCCTGGCCGGAGTTTTTCGCCTCATTGAATCCATCCGCAAGAAAACATCCATCCCTCTCGTCCTTTTCACCTACTTCAATCCCGTCTTCAGCCAAGGCGTCGCGCACTTCCTCAAAACAGCGGAATCTGCTGGAGCAGACGGCACTCTCATTCTCGACCTCCCCCCCGAAGAAGCTCAGAGCGAATGGATTGCTGAGAGCCCCCTCCGCCGCATCTCCCTCATCGCACCCACCACACCCTACGAACGCATGCAACGCATCCTCAGCTCCAGCTCGGGCTTCATCTACTACGTCTCGCGCGAAGGCGTTACCGGCATGCAAAGCGGTTTACCCCAAAATATCACTAAGCCTATTCAAGATATGAGAGCAAACTCCTCTCTCCCCATTTGCGTCGGCTTCGGCATCTCCAACCCAGAACAAGCCCGCTTCGTCGCAGGCATTGCCGATGGCGTCGTCGTGGGAAGTGCCATCGTTCATAAAATCGCTCAACTCGGAAAAACTCCCGATCTCGCCAGCAACATTCACTCCTTCGTTCAACCCCTAGCCCAAGCCGTCCACTACTCATGAGCCGCATTCTCGCCCTCGACTTCGGAACTAAACGCATCGGCATCGCCCTGAGCGATCCTACCCTAACACTTGCCTCTCCCCAGCCATTTCTCGACGCCGCCCCTATAAAGGCCTTGATCGAAAAACTCAAAGTTCTCATTCGTGAAAAAGAAGTCATCATGATCCTCGTTGGCATTCCCCGCAACATGGACGGCAGCTACGGCCCCTCGGCCGAAAAAGCCCAAGACTTCACCCGTCGTCTCACGGAGCTACTCACCGTCCCCATCAAAACCGTTGACGAACGGCTCTCGACCGTCGAAGCCCAACGCAAACTCCAAGAAGCTGGTAAAAATCAAAAACAGCAACGCTCAATTATCGATTCTTCCTCCGCCGTAGTTATTCTGCAAAGCTACCTTGACTCACCTGCTAACTTGCGCTAAATAATTACTAACTTTTATAACTTATAATTCCCCATGATAACCTCTTGTCTCCTTAAAATGCTGGCCTTCTGCCTACTTTTTACCGCTTCCATTCACATGGCGAAGGCGGATCAGCCTGATTTATCAAAAGAAATCCTCACCGACGTCAAGTCAGAGACTGCCAACCTTCCTCGCTACACGGAAGATCGCATCACTTTCCAACTCATGACGGGCGCCCTCTTCAGCACCGATGCTGTCGGCCCAGATATTCCTTCCTACAACTACTCCCAAACCAATCTGCGCCTTGGTTGGATGCTCAATACTCCTTCAGGTGAAGGTGCCTTAAGCGGTAACTTTGAAGCCCTCGTCGATCTCTCCACCAGCTTCCTTTTTGAAGGCAGCGGCACAGTATTCGTAGGCCCCACCGCCCTTATCCGCTACAATTTCGTTCAGCCTAACTGGAAAGTCATCCCCTACATCCAAGGTGGCGTCGGCATCGTTTACACTGACGCCTACCAAGACGACTCTCAAAACGCCATCGGACAAGCCATCGAGTTCACCCCACAAGCCAGCGTCGGACTCAAATATTTAGTCAATGACGAATGGTCTATTGACCTCGAAGCTATGTTCCACCACATCTCTAACGCCAACTTAGCCGAACGTAATGCCGGCATTAATTCCTTAGGCGGTTTTTTAGGTGCTACATACTTCTTTGAAAACGTTTGGAAATAATTCACTATCATTTCTTTTCAAAAAGCCGAGCTAATCACAGCTCGGCTTTTTTATTTCTCCGTGCTTAACTTATCCCATGCGGGAAATCCCACAACAACACAACGTGCAGAACCATAAGCTCATCATCTCTTACGATGGCACACCCTTCGGCGGCTGGCAGATTCAACCCAATGCCGTAACCGTCCAATCCCTTATCGAAAAAGCCATCACGACACTCTGGGGCGAACGCTATCCCCTACAAGGCTCTGGTCGCACCGATGCAGGGGTCCACGCCCACGGGCAAGTCGCCCACTTTCAAGCACCTGTAAAATTTAAAGACCTCAACGAACTGCGCCGTGCCCTTAACCACAACCTTCCTAAAGAAATTCGTATCTTAGATTGTAAAAAAGTCCCCCTCACCTTTCACGCCCGCTTTTCCGCTCAAGGAAAAGAATACCACTACCTCATCTACAATCATGAAATCATGAACCCCTTTCTTCGTCTCCAAGCCTTCCATCAAGCTCAGCCCCTCCAACTCCTTCCCATGCAAGAAGCCATCCAACACCTCCTCGGCACCCACGACTTCGCTTCCTTTGCCAGCAACCCCGGCTACGCCCGCGCCACCACCGTACGCACTATGCAGGCAGTCCAAATCAAAAAACAAGGTCCCCTTCTAAAAATCCGTTTCCGTGCCAACGGCTTCCTTTACCGCATGGTGCGCAATCTCACCGGAGCCCTAATTAAAGTAGGTCGAGGCCGCATTACCCCGGGCGACTTTAAAACCATTCTCGAAGAAAAAAAACGATCCGCCGCCCCGCAAACTGCGCCCGCCCATGGCCTCTACTTAATGAAAGTTTTTTACTAAACGAAACCCACTCACCTATATGCTTCACGTCGTTTTACTCGAACCTGAAATCCCTCCTAACACTGGCAACATCGCGCGGCTTTGTGCCGCCACCCATACCCGCCTCCACCTCGTCGGCCCCCTCGGCTTCAGCCTTGACGAGAAACACCTCAAGCGCGCTGGCATGGATTATTGGAACCTACTTGATTACGTAAACTACCCGAGTTGGGAAAACTTCGAGCCAGAATTAACCCATAAAAAATTCTACTTGCTCAGCAGCAAGGTGAGCAAATCCTGTTA
>JAWXBW010000046.1:0-25484 GCA_034440395.1 Blastochloris sp.
CCCTTCTCAAGAAGGCGGGAGGAGAAAAGCCGTGGCCTTTCTGAAACGCAAGAATTTGGGTTACTTAAACCAATAAGCTCTCATTTAGCATTTAAGGGTTTGGCTTTTTGTAATTTTAAAATTTCTACTAGTTTCCTTAAGGACCTATTAACGACAGTTGCATTTGGAAATATTTTAACCACGTCAGCCTCCAAAACAATTACGTTCGTTCCTTTAGCATACTGTTTAGAGTATTTTCCTCGAACACCCGCAGAAAGATCGTAGTCGGGAAGCATGTTTAAATCACCGTTTATATTTTTCTTCATGAGCTTTTCTTTCTATTCGGTTCGCTGGTCGAGCACTAATTATCCTTATTTTACCTTCTCGTTCTGTGTGTGCCACAACGTATATTCTAGAAGTATAGGCTGCTCCTAAGATAATGAATCTATCCTCCGTCTTTGAGTGAAGCGGATCAAAAATGGTAATGGAGTCCTTATCTTGAAAGATGGTTGAGGCAGTTTCAAACGGTACTCCGTGTTTAATTCTATTTTTTAAGTCTTTGGTTTTGTCCCACTCAAAGTTAATTCCAACAGATTAAAAATTAGCGCCAATCCGTGGCATTGCTAAGAGTTTAGAGCCCATACCTGCCCTTCTTGTGTTGACTGAGAGACAACTAGCAACTAATCCTCTTCCTTTTAAAACCTAGACTCGCAAGCAAAAGATTGCATCTCGACCTGAGCTGTTTAAAATAGCCACTGTGTCCACTGACTTGCTGGTAGCTAATTTACTAAGCCCGCCGATTTTATTTTTTGCCCTAGGTTTGTTAGCGGTTTTTTTAAAGTCTGACCTAGAAATCCCTCAACCTATTGCGCGCTTCCTTTCCCTTTATTTATTATTTGCTATTGGGTTTCACGGGGGAGGAGAGCTGCGTCACAGTAGTTTAGAGGCTCATGTGGTGTGGACGTTGCTGGCGGCCATTTTCATGGCCTCTCTTGTGCCGCTCTACACTTATTATTTAGCCCGATTAAAGATGGACGTTTATAATGCCGCAGCGGTGGCGGCTACGTATGGATCAATCAGTGCGGTTACGTTCATTACGGCGGACTCGTGTTTGAAGGCGATGGACTTGCCCTATGGTGGTCACATGGTGGCGGCCATGGCGTTGATGGAATCCCCTGCAATTATCATCGGGGTGGTGTTGGCTCGGGTTTATGGTAAGAAAAAGGAGGATTCCGAATTCCAATGGCAAGACGTTTTTAAAGACGCTTTTCTCAATGGCTCCGTCTTTTTGCTAATGGGAAGTTTGGTCATCGGCTACATTACGACAGATAATGGGCACCAATCCCTCGAAGTTTTTTCTAAGGATATTTTCAAGGGTGTGTTGAGTTTTTTCCTTTTGGACATGGGATTAGTGGCAGCACGCCGTTTCCGGGATTTAAAAAAATTAGGCTGGACGCCCGTTTTTCTCGGAATAGGTATTCCCCTCATTAGTGCGACCATAGGTTTACTCATCTGCCGTTTGCTTAACCTTTCCACGGGTGATTCCCTTATGTTCATCGTTTTGTGCGCCAGCGGCTCCTACATCGCCGTGCCTGCTGCTATGCGCCTAGCCGTGCCAGAAGCTAACCCAAGTCTGTATGTGCCCATGGCACTGGCCATTACTTTTCCCTTTAACATCCTCATCGGCATTCCTCTTTATCTTAAAGCGATCGAATGGTTTAAATAAAACTCAGAACTTACCTCCATGACACCCTATAAAAAAATTGAAGTAATAACGAGTGCCGTCGAACTTGGCACGATTGAAAAGAAGTTGCATAAAGCTGGCATCACCGGTTACACCATCATCCGTGATGTGATCGGCAGCGGGAATCGTGGACGCCATGCGGGGGATGAATTAACCGGGGTGTTTACCAATGTTTATGTCCTAATCGCCTGTCCGCCAAGCAACTTAGATAAAGTTGTCGAAGCCATTCGCCCTATTATTAAAATTCATGGCGGCGTGTGTTTAGTCTCGGACGTGCAATCACTGAAAAGTTAGGTTTGCCCTGCGTTACGGCACTGTTGCTCACTTATTTACTCAAGTTCCACTCAGGCGTTTGATATTTTTCTACGGCTAGTTTTTCTGCGGAAGTTTTTTCAAGTTCAGTAAGTGCGCTGTCCTCCGGAACGTCGGCTAGGAGCGGAGTCAGAAAGTGGGTGAGACTGTTTTTGAGGGAAGCGTAGTCGAAATTTTTAATGAGAATACTGCCTTGATGTAAGCAGCCTTCACGGGTGCGGCGTTGCGCCCCGCCTGCTAGTTTGGAGGCACCAGAGATAACGTCGAACTTGACTGGCTTTTCAAAGCAGGCAGAACTTTGGGCTTCGAGACAGCAAGGTGCTAATTCAGCTGTGAAGCCTTGATGGCGCAGCGCTAGGATAACCGCTTCGTGGATGCTTTGGTAACTACCCGTTGTGCCAGAAAGGGTGAGGGGATGTAATTTAGAAATGATGATGGAGTAGGTGAAATCAGATTGATGATCCACAAGCCCGCCTCCCGTGTAGCGTCTAACAAAAGGTCGCCCGTTAGGCACGCAGGAGTGAGGGTCAAAGTAGCCGATAGAGACGGCATCAGGTTCTGACCAGCGGTAGAAACGAAGCACTGGAGCCGTAACGTGGCGCAGGAGAGCTTCGTCGATTGCCATGTTGAGGTAGCGGGGTTGTTGAGTATGAGAAATGATGCGTAAGGAAGACACGACGAAATTCTAACGAGAGGAGTCTGATAGGACACGCACTTTTTTAGTGTCATGATTATTGTTTCATGAGTTGGCGCAGCGTGAAAATGGGCTAGTTTAACAGCAATGAACTCTGGAAGGTTTATCATTTTTTTTTCTGTCATCATGGTTCTCTATGGAACTTTGCATGTCTATGCCGTTAGCCGTATTTGGCCTTTTCTAGGCCCGCAGCAGTGGATGAAGACATCGCTCATCGGCCTAGCTATGTTTTTATTTTTATCCTATCCGTTAGGTCGTTTTTTAGAACGCTATTATCTCAATGTGTTTAGCCACGGGTTGGTGACCTTTGGTGCTTTTTGGATGGCGGCCATTGTCTATTTGGTGATCGGATTAGCCTTTGTTCATGCTGCTTCTAAATGGGTGCCAGCATTACCTTTTATATGGGCGGGTCTAGGGGTTGGTCTAATGACTCTTACGTTAATTATCTGGGGACATTGGAATGCCACGAACAGTAAGGTATCCACTTTTGATTTAGTGGTTGATAAGCCCTTGCCCAAGCCAGAGTTTAGACTAGTTGTGGTTTCCGATATTCACATGGGAACGATCGTTAGCAAGGAGCGTGTGAGGATATTAGTGGAGGAGATAAATGCGTTATCGGCCGATTTAGTTTTATTGCCTGGAGATATGTTAGATGAGGATTTGAAGCCTGTGGTGCAGGGTAATCTAGGCGCTTATTTGACGAGGATTCAGTCTCGCTACGGCGTCTATGCCAGCACGGGGAACCATGAATATATCGGCGGGGTTAACCTCGGGGTTCGGTATCTGGAGGATCATGGGGTGAGGGTGTTGCGGGATGAATGGGTCATGGTGGCGGACTCTATCGTTGTGGTAGGACGGGAGGATGTGGCGGCGGCACGGTTTGCTGGCGTGCTGGGTAAGTCATTAGCAGAAATCATGAAGGGGGTGGATCGGCGCAAGGTTTTGATCGTGCTAGATCATACGC
This sequence comes from Blastochloris sp., assembly GCA_034440395.1. Lineage (GTDB taxonomy): Bacteria > Verrucomicrobiota > Verrucomicrobiia > Methylacidiphilales > JAAUTS01 > JAAUTS01. The sequence goes on from JAWXBW010000046.1 coordinate 3,694, forward strand.
CCGTTCGCCTGAAAGAAGCGGAAGGTGAGAGACTTGACTTGTCTTTATCTGGCCATACACATCACGGACAGTTCTGGCCTTGGAATCTCTTAACTAAAGCTATCTATGAAGTCAGTCGCGGGTATTTAAAAAAGGATAACACTCATATATTGGTTTCGAGCGGTTATGGCACCTGGGGGCCGCCCGTTAGGATCGGGAGTCGTTCGGAAATTTTGTTGGTCAAGTTAAGAAGTGGAATTCTTCAAAAGCCAGTGGCACCGTGACCACTTGAAGGTGTAAAATCGCAAACTTCCATCTTACTGAAGCAGGCATCGCTAGAACTGAGTAGATAGCAATTGCTTTTTAATTTTGTTCCAGTTAAATGTTAGAATAATTGTAAATTTAAGGCCTTAATATTATTTATGTAACTTCCTTCTCCGCAAACAGAATCCATCTCATCACCTCTACCAATTAAACATAAAGTTTTATTTGGAATACGAACAAAGCTTCTTATTGCAGCTAGTATTTTGACCTTTACCACGATTCTTGTTTTGGGGGTTATCATTTATCAAGTAAGTTCAAAAGAACTGATTATTACCCAAAAAGAAAAATTAGTAGGTTTACGAAATACTGTAAAAATCTCGATTGAGCAGTTCTTCTTCGGTTATCAAGCTGCACTGTTAACCCATACTTCGACGCCTACGGTTCACGCGGCGGTTAAGGATTTCACTTTAGCTCGCGCTAGTATCCTTAGTGAAATGCAAACCGCTCTGCCATCGGACATATCGAGCACGTGGGTGGGAGAAATCCGACGTAAAAACTTGGACTGGGCTGATAAGCTCCTGATTCCACAGTTTAATAAAATCAGAGGTAAAGCCGTTACTCCCGATCAAATCGTTCCCTTGCAAGACGAAGCAATCGTCATGCAATATTTTTACACCGTGACTAATCCTGCGGCATTAGGACAAAAAGCTGAAAACAATGAATCAGGCTTTATTACAGCTAACGCCGCAATCCCTCTAGAATACAGAACAGCCTTTCAGCAAACCACCTACAGCCGGTTGATTGATCAATATCATCCGTTTTTTAAAAAGGTTCTTGCCCAATTGGATCTGTATGACATTTTGATGCTGGATACACAGGGTAATCTTGTTTATAGCGTTCAAAAAGAAACCGATTTCGGCGCTAATATATATAATGCCCATAATAGTCCTTTAGCCGACATCTACCGGAAGGCATCTAGTCTTGCGAGCGCATCAAAGGACAAGCGCGCAGGAGCAGCCTTCTCCAGCTTTGTCGATTATCAACCTTCTTACGATGCCCCTTCTCTCTTCGTTGCCGCCCCCGTGTCTTCTGATGATGGAACCTTCATCGGAGTCATCATTTTCCAGTTGAACCCAAGCACTATCAGCCGTGCTCTAACCTTCGACTCTAAATATAAAGAAGTAGGTCTAGGTAAAACAGGGGAAGCTTATCTATTAAATAAAGATAGTATTCTCTGTACGGATCCTCGATACCCAAGAAACATCAAAGATAACTCTGTCAAAAGACCTTTAGTGACAATTCAAGGTATTCAGGAAGAACCATCTGTGGCTTTGCGACTTAAGGATTTATCGAACGCCGCTAAGTCAGCCTTTAGTTCAAGTGACGTGGCAGAATATACTAATTATGCTGGAAACCAAGTTTTAGGAGCTTTTGACTCGATTGAACTTGGGGATGAGAAATTAGCACTTATCACCCAAATGGATAAAAATGAAATTTTAGCTCCTGTCGGCGAAATCACGAAATGGTCGGCCATAGCAGGAGCGGGAACCCTAGTCTTAGGTCTAGGTCTTTCCTTTCTCTTTTCTGGACGCTTAGCTAAGCCCATTGTCTCCTTAAGCCAGACGGCTGAAGCCGTTGCTGGCGGAGATTTAAAGCTTCGAGCTAAAAAAGAATCTCAGGATGAGGTTGGTCAACTCGTAGATCAGTTTAACGCCATGCTCGACCAGATCAATGCTCGTGCCGAGCAGTCCAAGAAAATCATGCAGACGGTCACTGAGGCACTGATCTTGTTAGACACAAAATTTATCATACAACCTGAGTATTCCCTTTCAACAGAATCTATTCTGCGAAAAAATTTAGAGGGAAGTAATTTCCTAAATGTTTTAAGAGGTATTTTGTCAGAAAAACAATTTACGAACGCCCGTGATTTCTTTGACATCCTGATGGATCCTCGCAAAAAAGAAAAGCTCATCCAACAAACCAATCCATTGTCTGAAGTAGAGTTCAACATCGACAACGGTAATGGTGGCTTCCGGACAAAAATTTTAGAATTCCGCTTTAACCGTATTTTAGAAGGAACAGAAATACGCCAGCTTTTAGTCACGATCGTGGACATTACCTCCCGTGTTCAGCTACAACGGGAAATGCTGGATGCAGAGAAACGGGCGGAAAGTCAGGTGGAATTATTATTTGGTATCATGCACGTAGAGCCTAGACAGTTAAAGGACTTCTTAGACACTGCTGAAACGGAGTTGGGAAAAATACAGCAAGAGCTAAAGTCAGAAGAGGCACGTTTAAAAATCGGGGAAGAGGATGCTGACACCAGAACCGCGCGGTTTCGCGAATTATTAGAACGCCTTGGCCGGCCTGTGCATATGGTTAAGGGCAACGCATCTATCCTGCAATTGGGCTTTTTTGTGAAGCAATCACACAAATTGGAAGACCGCATGAAGGAAATCAATGATAGAGATGAGATTCGAGGTGAAGATTTCTTAATTGTTGTCGTAAGCCTTTCCGAACTCTTGGCACAATTAGAAATGATGCGGACATTGATTGGCAGAATCATTTCCATGAACAAGGCGTTCGGAGCAGCAGCCAGCAATTCTAAAGCTGCTGGTTCTGGTAACACGGAGAATGCTCTAGGGTCTTCCGAGTCTGTGGAGTTTTCTTTCGGGGCCTCTGCCGCTCAAGAAAGTGAACTGGCTACCTATCTTACCAAACAACTGGAAACTTTTGTTCTTAACACCGCGGCAAAATATGGAAAAGAAGTCAGCGTAACATACCAAAATAAACTAGGTGCCCGCTTGGCTCCAGCCTTTGAAAAACCCATCGTGCAAATCATCACTCAATTGGTTCGTAACTCTTTGGTTCACGGATTAGAAACTCCCGCAGAACGAGCTCTCGTTGGTAAAGGTAGTTTGGGAGCCTTGAACGTTGAGCTGTTAAAGATTGAGGGTCAGCGGGTGAGAATTACGGTGAAAGACGATGGACAAGGCTTGAACTATGATAAAATTCGTAGCATGGCGCGTGAAAAAAATCTTGTTCCAGCCCAAGAATTATTAGGCTGGAGTGATGAAAAATTAGCTACTCTTATTTTTACAACTGGTTTTTCGACGGAAGAGACTACGAGTGAAGACGCAGGGAGAGGGGTAGGACTAGATGCGGTTAAGGTCATGGTGAGAGACTTGCAAGGGCAAATTTCCTTGCGTAGTGTAAGGCATGAGTCTTGCGAATTCGTTATCACAATCCCTGTATAATTTTAAGCCCACTTATTGACTATGAAACTACTTATTGTTGATGACTCCAGCATTGTCAGGCGATCCATTCAGAAAGTGTTAGACGCCTCAAATATTACAGAAGTCGATCAGGCTAAGAACGGACTTGAAGCTTTAGAAATATTCCGTTTAAAGCACCATGATGCTGTAACCCTTGATATAACTATGCCCGTTATGGATGGGCTCATATGCGTTGAAGAATTAATCAAGATTAATCCGGATGCGCGCATTTTGATTATTTCAGCGTTAGCGGATAAGGCCACTGCCATTGATGCAGTTAAGCGCGGGGCAAGCGGATTTATTTGTAAACCTTTCACGAGTAATGACCTCGCTGATTGTTTTCAAGAACTCATTAGCTAGAAAAATTATGCAAGCAGAAGACCTTAAAATATTTTTAACAGGAACAGAGCGTTATTTCGACAGCTATCTAGGCGATTCCTGTGAGGTGGAGCCACCCTACCTGATGGATAAAGAATCCACTATTTTGGAATATACTGGAATGATCGGGGTTACTGGTAAAGAACGCGGAGCAGTTTATTTCACGGCAAACCAGCCCATGCTTTACGAAATGCTTAGAGTCATGCTTCCTCTGGATATTGCTGAAATGGAAAATACGGCCGCTAAGGCGGGCACCCCTGAGCAATGTAAGAAAGAATTAGATTCTTCTATTGACGAGGCTTGTTTGGATATTGTTGGAGAAATAGCGAACACCATAGCTGGCAATAGTCGTGAACATTTCGGCGAACATTTTAATATCTCCGTGCCTTTACGTTTGAAAGTGAAGCAAGATCAGATTCAATTCCCGAAAGAAGCTAAAACATTTATCATACCTTTGAGATGGCGTAAGCACAGGGCATTTCTCTTTATTTGTTTGGAATAGAGGTAAGAATAGGAGGCAAGCGTTCCATGCTCTATAAAAACATACTTATTGTTGACGATGATCCAGCATACCGATCCATGATGGCTGACGCGCTCCTAGCAGCAGGAAAATTTTATTCTGTTCAATTTGCATCTGAAGGGGACACGGCCATACAAATACTTGACTCGCAGCGCATTCATTTGCTGATCACAGAGCTAGTCCTACCCACTACGGATGGACTGGCCGTATTAGATTATGCTCGTCAAACCTGTCCACCTGTCCCTGCTTTGGTCGTTACGGGTCACCTTGAAGCGTTTGAAGAAATTGCCCGATCTTTGGGAGCCGTGGCTTTCTTCAGCAAACCTGTAAGTAGCGATGATGTTCTGGAAAAAGTGCAGCAAATTTTTCGCTTTAAAACTTCCACACAGAATATTGGGCTCAGTTTGGTAAATGTCTTGCAAGCTACGGCCTCTGAAAGCAATAGCACCATGCTTATGGTGGCAACTAGCACAGAAAAAGGTAAATTTTATTTTGATTCTGGAACCCTAATTAATGCCTATTGTGGTGACTTAGCAGGTGAGGAAGCCGTTTATTATATGTTGCACTGGAGGATGTGTGTTTGTAAGTATTTCCCGATTCAGAGTTCTGAGGAAATGCCCAATAAAGCTATCTTTAAAGACTTGACCACGTTGCTGATGAACTTTGCCATCGACGCTGACGAACAGAGGAATTTTTAAAACCTATGAATCTACCAGCTGAAGAGGCCTTACAGCATTTTGTTCATTACGCTGAGAATTATTTCATGAAGGAGACATGGTCGAGTTTGACCATTGAGCAGCCCACGATAGACCTAGACTACAATGCTCCAGAAGGTGTGCAAGGATGGGTAAAAATCTCTGGACTAGTCACAGGCTGGGTCATGTTCACGGCGCCTAAATCGATGGTAGCTGAGTTAGTCCAACAGAAGTTAGGGGAAGAAGCGCAAGAGGGAGACTGTGAGGATTACATTAAGGAGATGGCTAGTGTGGTGGTCAGTAATTCGCGCCGTGAACTCGGTGCCGCTCTTCAGGTCGAAATGCCTAACGAAAATGTTGTTTTTGATAAAATGTGTGAGCATTTGCCTGTATTTGTTGTTTCAATGCACTGGCAAGAACATGAGGCGCAAATGGTCATCTCTTTAAATGTAGGTAATGTGTAATATGGATCTGAGAACGGTATTAGAAACAAGTCCAGAAGCGCATGAGAAGGTGACTAGTGTTAGCTTGCGCCGTGTCGAATGGTCGCTCTTTTATTCTCTTGATGGCACAAAAACCCTCCTAGATTTCGCTCACCGGTATCGGCTCAAAGAAGTAGAAATTTTGACTATAGGCCAGAGTTTGCTCGACTTAGGTTTGGCTGCGGAGTCTCGCATTTCCATACAAACATTTTTATCCACGCAAGGCCTCACAGATAAATCCGATGAAAAAATCACAATCCAGACCTATGTAAGTGAGGAGAGCGTAGGAATTCAACCAAATAGCAAAGCAAAAGACGAATTGATTCCAGTAGATTTAGAGTGGACAGAACCAAAACAAGTAACACCACAAGATGCATTAGTTAAGAAAATGGATCTTAAGGCAGTAATCACTTATATTTTAGAAAGCACTAAAAATCCCTTAGCGGTCTATACCATCTTTCTTAAGGTGCCGCCGCACTTGTTAAAAAGATGTGGTATTAAGACGCTGCCAACGAGTAGCAAATCTCCGTCCCTCTTTATTTCCGATACAGAATTACAGTCTGCCATTATGAATGCCGTTCTTGAGAAAATAGGCGTTCGCCTGCCTCCTTATATTTGGCATTAACACTTAAACGCTAAAAGTTCAGAATGCTTCGACTAAGCCTTGGAACGCAGGTGGGTAGTTGGCCATAAACTCAGTGATGGTGCGTAGAGCTTTATGAGATTTTATGGTGCTACCGTGATAGGTTAGTATGAGTTCCGCAAGGCTCTCTCCATCGACAAAGTCTTGAACTTCGCAAGTAGAACGATTCTGTGACACAGCGTGAAGTCTAGCAAAAACTGATACCAATGCCCCGGTAAGGGCGAGATGAAAAAGAACTTCTCCAAGAGATTTTTGAGAGAAGAAAAAATTTCTTCGTATTAAAAGCTGGCTCAAAAATTTTCCAAGTCTGCGCTGAGCATCAGGGTGGGATAAGGCTGTGTGGATAGAAAAAACTTCAGCCAAGGGAACAGGCCTATCAACAAAAAGGATATCTGCTGAACCTTTTTGTCTAACTATCTTCAAAATAAAATTCAGCTTATGGAGACAAAACTTTAAGAGTTCGAACCTACTAATTGGTCGACCGGACATCATGGGGTAAGAGGCTGGAGCTAAGCAAAACGCTAACAATAGACGTGTGGATTTGGCCCACGAACTTGGTCTAGCGGGAGGTACGCTGGAAAAGGGGTTTTCCTGCAGATTAGGGAAATCCCCAGTATGAGTTCCGTCCATAGGAACCGCGGAGGCAATAGCTGATGTCCATTCCTCAAGCTGTAGAAGTGCTGAAGTAGGAGAAGGGCTATTCATGAGAAACTGAGCAGCTTGATCCGCCCAAGACAAGTAATCTTTTTGTTCAATGCGGCCTAGACCTAGTGACATGTAGGGGACCAACTTTAGAGTCGTAAGCCCCTGCATTTTGGCCAGTCTTTCAGGAAGTTGGGGCGCAAGAGGTTCGCCGTAATTATCGCGAATAGAAGGGCAGACGTGAGATAGATAAGTCTGCAAGGTGCCGTCCTCTTTTTCAATAAATCTTAGGGGAAAAGTTTGGCAAGTTTGGGGGGTGGCATCGACTCCCTCACGTTTATGGATACTGCAAAGATTGTCCTCGTCTAAAAAAGCACATTGTAGACGCCTATTTTTTTCAATGCTGGGAAGTCCATATCGTTCAGGTGAGAGTTGATTGAAGGCAACGCCTAAACTAGCAAAACGTGCTGCAACCCAAGGTAAGGCTGAAATTCTTTCCTTCTCACTTGGCGTCACAGGGTAGCCCCAAGGCATACGACAGCACCTAGCAGGACAGTCACGGCAGGAAAATTTCTGGTTACCGTCAACTTCAAAGGTTTGAGTCATAAATTATGCTCAATGTCCTAACTCTTAATGTCAATAATAGGTGTAATTGAAATTTTGATAAGTTGACTGACTTTGCTTTCCCTGTTTTCTCCCCTTTGACCAGCTACCGGCAACTTTAATCTTAGATAGGGGTAGGGTTACACCCCATTTTATTCTGAAGGAGAAAAGCGCAGAATATTGTTCATCTCAAGCCAGATAATCCTAGTTTTTGTAGTACTTGTTTAATGAAGGTATGAAAATTGACACGTTAAGTTTAGATCAGCTTAATCCAGCCCACTGGTTCTATTCTCTACGTTCACTTTCTAACTGTATTTTAAGCTTCGTTCTAATCTTTTTCTCACTGAGTTTTTCTGTCAAAGCCTTAGCACCGCCGACGCTCCTGTTTAGCGAATCTGAAAAAAAATGGCTGGAAAGTCATCCGGTTATACGCGTGGGAGTTGATCCCGACTGGGCTCCGTTCTCTTTTCGCAATCAACAAGGTAAGCTCCAAGGAATAGACATTGAAATCTTAGCCATTCTTTCTCAGATAATGGGCGTCAAATTTGAGGTAACAACCAAGGCAACATGGGAGGGGGTTATCCACTCTGCCATTCAAGGCGATTTTGATCTCCTGAGCTCGACCGCTCTTAGTCCAAAGCGTGAAAACAACTTTCTTTTTTCAGAACCGTATTATAGATCTCCTTCAGCTCTGATTAGCCGTCAAGACCAGCCTTTTATTATAAATCTGAACCAGCTAAATGGTAAGATAGTGGCTACCCCGCGTGAGCATGTTATCACGGAGATGCTGCAGCGTGATTATCAAGATATTAATTTGCTATTTACCTCTAGTGCTGCGGAATCACTCAAGGCTGTATCCGTGGGTAAGGACGAAGCTACTGTGGTTAAGCTCGTTCATGCAAGCTATGTCATTAGGGAAATGGGTCTCACTAATCTAAAAATATCTGGCATCATGGATCAGCATTTTGATCTTCGTTTTGCTATAAACCAAGATAGTCCAGAACTTAAATCTATCTTAGATAAAGCTATCTTGTCTCTTCCGCGTCAGGAAGTTACTGGGATCTTGAACAAATGGATCCTCGTCGATAGGGAAAAATGGATAACATGGCATTTCATGCATACCTACATCTTTGGGGGATTGGCCGTAGTCCTACTCGTCGGAACTTTACTTATTCTGGGAAATTTTTTCCAACGTCGAGAGATAACACGTTGCCAAAAAATCGAAGCGGAGTTGAAGGCGGCTCATGACCGCTTAGCTAAACTTAACTATGACAAGAATGAAATGATGCAGATGGTAGCACATGATATCCGTAATCCTCTGACGGGGATCATCATTGGGGCAGATGTGATGAGAATGGAGATAGATGAAAAGATTAGTCCCTCCATCATGTCCAATTTAGATGACATAATAATGCTCAGTATTCGTATCCAGAAAATGCTGGAACAACTAGTGACGGTCACTGCTTTAGAGTGCGGCCATCAAACGCTGAAAATTGAAAAACTAGATCCTATAGAGATTGCGCAGCGCATCGTGGAAGCTCAGCGCAAGAAAGCTGCTAGTAAAAAAATCACGATTAACACCTTTTATCCGGAACAAAGTTGGGCCGTGCTCACCGATAAAATTTCCTTTGAACGAATTTTGGAAAACGTTCTTTCTAATGCTATTAAATTTTCACCATTAAACTCTGTGATTGAATTTTCCATGGAGTTTAAAAATGAATATTTAATAATGAAGGTGAAAGATCAAGGTCCAGGATTAACCGAAGGGGACAAAAAAGGTCTCTTTAAGAAACTCAGTCGGTTGTCTGCCCGCCCTACAGCAGGAGAAGAATCAACGGGTCTAGGCCTAGCTATTGTTAAAGCCTTAACGAACGCTTTGGGCGGAGAGGTTCGTTGCGAATCTTTAGCTGGCGAAGGCGCAACTTTTACCATAAATTTGCCGCAAACAAAATCATTTTAACCCAAACTCATCATGACTGATAGTATAGGCTGGCTTATAAGTATTCTGCTCATTGTTGCGGGCATTGCTGGAATTTTTTTACCAGTTCTCCCAGGGCTGCCTTTAATATGGCTAGGAATTTTAACTCATAAACTCTTCATCCCAGAAGCCCTTTCTTGGTGGACGGTTGGGTTATTGGGCGTGCTCGTCATTGTGACTACAGTGGCTGAATGGCTCAGTGGGGTTTGGGGCGCAAAAGCTTTTGGTTCGACTGCTTGGGGGATGTGGGGCGCCGTCGTGGGCGGATTGATAGGATTATTTTTTGGACTGCCTGGACTTTTAATTGGCCCTCTAATTGGAGCGTTTTTATTTGAATGGCTAGGCGCACGGCGAGGCAAAAAGGAGGCAGGTAAAGCGATGATCGGGGTGGCGACGGGGATTATCGTTTCGGGTATTTTTAAACTCGGCGTGGCTCTGTTAATGGTGACATGGTTCGTAATCGATTTACTCGTGTAAGACGATTTTTAGAGCCCGAGTTTGGTGCCATTGACTTTAAGCCACCGCTCGGAGTCTAGATAGGAGGGGCAAACTTTTTCTACCAAAGCCCAAAAACGCGCTGAATGGTTCATTTCTTTTAAGTGCATAAGCTCATGCAAGATGATGTAGTCCCGCACGCTTTCAGGTGTTTGCAGTAGTCGCCAGTTGAGAGAGATGCTACCCCGGTTGGAGCAGGAACCCCAGCGTGAGCTTTGATTGCGAATAGTGATTCTCCCGGTCGTTAACATATGTTGTGCGGCAAGCTCTGTAACGCGTGGAGGCAATTCGATCTTAGCCTTCTTTTGCAACCAAGCTTGCACCCAAGGGCGCAAGTTACTTTCTGGATCTTTGATCGGGATGCGCTCCGTTCCCAAGATGACATGGTGGCGGTCGCCTACACTGTCGATGGTTAAAGTTTGAGGTTCTCCTCGTAGCAGAACCTCTGTGCCTTTAGTCCAATGCCGTTGCGGCACCGTGATGGCGTCCATGCGCCTGAGCTGGCGTTCGATCCACGTCGAGCGGCTGCGCACGAAGTCGAGCCCTTCTTGACGGCTTCCTCTTCTGGGCATGGTGAGGGAAATGCTACGGTCTGCACGAACATACATGAGGAAGCGGCGGGCCCGAGGATTACGACGGCTATGAATGGGAAGGCGCAGGGAGCTTACTTCGATCCAATCCACGGTCGCAGCCTCTGGAGCGGGTTGTTGAAATAAAAAGGAGAGCTGATCGAACACAATACTAGATTAGATTTAAAAGGCGAAGTTTCAAGGGGAACTTAAAAATGACAAACGTCATCACATGACATTCGCTGCGATGTCAGCCATTTCACTACGCTCTCCTTTAAAGAGGTTAATGTGCGCCATAAATCCTTGACCTTGAAGCTTACTGCGGGTGTAAACCAGACCATTTGTGTTGGCGTCCACGTAGGGATTATCGATTTGAGCCAAGTCCCCAATCATAATCAATTTACTACCTTTACTCATACGAGTGACAATGGTCTTAGCCTCATGCGGCGTGAGTTGTTGCGCTTCGTCCACGAGAAAAATGGAGTTGGGTATAGAGCGTCCACGAATGTGGGCGAGAGCTTCGATTTCTAGGGTGCCATCCGCTAGCAAGGGCTCGTAGGGGCGCAATGTTTTACCGCCTCCGTGATTATTTTGGTGGCCGTTATCAGAGAAGCGAGGGAGGAGGTCATTCTTGCGCCCGCTTTGACGTTTACCCTCAAACTGATCAGCTTTCTTAGGTTTGGCTAGTAGAAGCTCTAGGGCGTCATAGGCTGGTTGCACCCAAGGTTGCATTTTATCTTCCTTCGATCCAGGAAGGAAACCAATGTCACGCCCCGTAGGCATGATGACACGGGTGATAAGTAGTTTTTCGTAATCCCCGTTCTGCACCTGCTGGAGTGCGGCTCCGACGCTGAGCAAGGTTTTTCCTGTGCCTGCCTTGCCGTAAACAGTAATGAGACAAATCTTTGGATCATACAAGGCATCGAGAAGAAAGCGTTGACCGAGGTTAGCAGCTTTAAAGGTGCGGCCATTGCGGATTGTGATGGCTTCATGGCGTAAGCGAACGAAAATTCCGTCGCCTTCATGACGGGCAGGTATGCCGTGATTCATGTCATCTTTATTGCGGAGTAAGACGTATTGGTTGGTAAGAAGTCGTTTCCCCTCGGGTAAGACGAGCGTTCCGCTGCTGCCGAAGGCCTGTAACTTATGCGCTGTAATATCAACACTGGAATACTCTTCCGCCTCTGTTTTGCGCTGGGTGCGGCGAATGTCGGAATCTTCTACGTAATCGGTGCGGTAGTCTTGCGCTTCTAGGCCGAGAGCCTTGGCTTTAAGCTGCATGTTTAGATCCTTCGTCACTAAAATAGTCGGAGGCGTCTGCGTATCTGCCACGTGGACAGCGGTGGCGAGTATACGATTATCCGTTAGTTCAAAATCACAAAAAAGATTCCGCAGTTTTTGAAAACGGGGCGAGTCTGATGTAATAAACCAACGGCCATTCTCATGGCGGATAGCGCGGTTAACAGCAACATGGAGGCGGCCGCCATTGGGGAGGACTACGCCGTCACGCATATCTTTACCTGTTTTAAAAATAGCAGAGAGGCGGCGGTGGACTTCACGGGCATTCGCTCCGCGCGTGGTGGACTCTGATTTAAATCGGTCTAATTCTTCCAACACCTCAGCGGGGAGCCAAACATTATTTTCCTCGAACTCCATTAGGGACTGGGGATCATGTATAAGGACGTTTGTGTCGAGGACGTAGTGCTTAACCGTCGTTTTAGGTTTCGCTTTAGTTTTGGTTCGTTTAAGAGGAGCAGCTGTTTGAATCATAAGGTAATCTCTTAGAAAAAATGATCGACATGCAAGGATTACGAAGTTTCTGCAACTTTGTACAGATTAAACGGACGCTAAGATGAACTATTTTTTATCAAGTTTCGCTCAGGTAACGATAGTGTTACAGTCTGGCTCCATTCCACTGGGAGTTTAAGCAGGCCTAAGATGTGGAAATATATTTACGGATTTTCAGAAAAGTAGCGCTTGGTTTCGCTAGCGATGGTTCCACTGAGAAGGATAAGGCTGATAAGGTTAGGCACCGCCATGAGGCCGTTCATGGCGTCTGAAAAATCCCAGACTAGGGATAGGGGCGCAATACTGCCCAGCATGACTACTGCGACCCAAGCCCAACGGTAAGGCATAATGGCTTTTGCTCCAAATAGATATTCCACGGCTTTCTCTCCATAATAAGACCAACCTAAGATGGTGGAGAAAACAAAAGTGAAGAGGCCTATAGTTAAGGTGTAGGTTCCCCACGAGCCGTAAGTGGCAAAGGCCTCTTTTGTTAAAGAAGCTCCCCTAAGAGCGCCGTGCCATTCCACCGTGTTGACTAAAACTAGGCCTGTCATAGCGCAGATCACGACCGTATCCCAAAATGTGGCCGTGGAGGAAACGAGGGCTTGAGTCACAGGGTCTTTACTTTTAGCTGCCGCCGCAACAATGGGCGCGCTGCCTAATCCAGACTCGTTAGAAAACAATCCTCGTGCGATACCATAACGTGCGGCTTCTTTAACGCCGGCCCCCATAAAACCGCCTAAAGCAGCGTGACCCGTAAAAGCCGAACGACAAATGAGCTCGACTGTAGCCCAAAGCGTTTCTCTTCCAACGATTAAAATTCCTAGGCAACCTGCCACGTAAGCAATAGCCATAAAAGGCACGAGGTAGCTGCAGACTTTAGCAATTGACTTGATACCACCTAAAATAACAATGGCAGTTAAAGTAGTTAAGATCAGGCCCGTAATGTATGGATTAATTTGGAAGGTGTTTTCCATTAAGGAAGAAATGGAATGAGCTTGGGACATGTTCCCGATGCCAAAGCTGGCTAAGGCCGTAAATACAGCGAAGAGCACAGCCAGCCACTTTAACTTGAGGGCGTTCTCTAAGACATACATGGGACCACCTGCCATTTGACCATTTGGCATTGTGATTCGGTATTTTACGGAAAGGAGAGCCTCCGAATATTTCGTGGCGATTCCGAAGACCCCTGTTAACCACATCCATAAAACAGCCCCTGGCCCGCCGACTGTAATGGCGGTGGCCACACCGACAATGTTACCTGTGCCTACCGTGGCCGCAAGCGCAGTCATGAGGGAAGCAAAATGGGAGACATCACCCTTTCCCTCTTCCTTAGAGAGGGAAAGTTTAATGGCCCGGAAGAGGTGCTTTTGTATGAATCCTGTGCGTAGGGTCAGGTAAAGATGCGTGCCAAAGAGGAGCATAACAAGGGGTGTTCCCCATACCCAACCGCTCAGATTTTCAAAAAAAGTTTTGAGCTGTTCCATACATTAAGTTTGTAGCCGAATAATTTTTTGGTTAATAGATAAAAATTAGCGCATAGCCTTATAGGCATTGATTAAGCCATTAGTAGATGAGTCGTGCGTGTTAACTTTTTCATTATCCGCTAGCTCGGGAAGAATTTTTTTAGCTAATTGTTTCCCTAGTTCGACACCCCATTGGTCAAAGGAATTTATGTCCCAGATAATACCTTGCACAAAAATTTTATGTTCATACATGGCGATCAGTGAGCCTAGCGTGCGGGGGGTAAGTTTTTTAAAGAGAATAGAATTCGTGGGGCGATTTCCAGCGAAAACTTTATGGGGAATAAGCGCTTCCAGCCTTTCACCAGAGAGCCCTTCCTTTTGTAATTCTGCGCGCACCTCAACCTCCGTCTTGCCCTGCATCAAAGCTTCCGTTTGAGCAAAAAAGTTGGAGAGAAGAATGGGGTGATGTTGGCCTAGTGGATTCTGAGACTGGGCTGGAGCGAGGAAATCACAAGGGATCAATTTTGTTCCTTGATGAATGAGTTGATAAAAAGCGTGCTGCCCATTCGTGCCGGGCTCGCCCCAGATAACCGGGCCCGTGGAGCCATCAACTGGTTCGCCTGCACGCGTGATGGACTTGCCGTTACTCTCCATATCGCCCTGCTGGAAGTAGGCGGCGAAGCGGTGCATGTATTGATCATAAGGAAGAATGGCTTGGCTCTGTGCACCATAAAAATTATTATACCAAATCCCAAGTAGTGCTAAAGTGATAGGAAGATTTTTTTCTAGTGGCGCTGTGCGGAAATGTTCATCCATGGCATGAGCACCTTCTAATAATTCCATAAAATGATCGTAGCCTAAATACAGTGCAATGGATAAGCCGATGGCAGACCAGAGCGAGTAACGGCCCCCGACCCAGTCCCAGAAGCCAAACATGTTTTTCGTATCAATCCCGAATTGTGCCACCGCGTCCGTGTTGGTGGAGAGGGCCACGAAATGTTTAGCCACGGCCTTAGGATCCTGCGCTGTTTTGAGAAACCAGTCCTTAGCACTTTGAGCATTGGTGAGGGTTTCTTGAGTGGTGAATGTTTTAGAGGCAATAATAAATAGAACACTTTCGGGGGAAACGGATTTAAGAGTTTCCACAATGTGGGTGCCATCTACGTTAGAAACAAAGTGCATTTTAAGCCTAGGATGCCCGTAGGATTTAAGAGCTTCTGTTACCATGACCGGGCCGAGGTCAGACCCGCCGATGCCAATGTTCACGATGTCTGTGATGGGTTTACCTGTGTAGCCTTTCCATGCACCTGAACGAACAGCTTCGGAAAAATCCTTCATGTGCGCGAGCACGGCGTTCACCTCAGGCATCACATCCTGACCATCCAGAAGGATGGGACGATTTGAGCGATTTCGTAGGGCTACGTGCAAGACGGCACGGTCTTCTGTGATATTTATTTTTTGGCCAGAAAACATTTTCTGCGTCCACCCAGAAATATCAGCATCAGCGGCCAGATCACCTAATAGCTGCATGGTTTCAGTGGTGATTCTATTTTTAGAATAGTCCAGTAAGATGTCCTCGAATTTTAAGGAGAAGGTCTTAAAGCGAGTAGAGTCCGTGGCAAAGAGTTCGCGCATGGAAAACTTTTGCGCCGTGGTAAAGTGGGATTGAAGAGCTTGGAAAGTTGGGCGTTCGTGGAGTGGTTTCATGACAAAGGTGGTGGCTGGCTGGCTAGGAAACCTTGGAGGGTGCGCTTAATGAATCAAGCGGAAACATGTTACTGTAGCCATTGAGGCAGATTTATTTTTACCAGAAGTCGGCTTGGCCTTGCGTTGCGGGGAAGATCCCGCTACCTTTGCAAACTCATGCTCAGCCTTTCCAATGTCAGTAAAGCCTTCGGTGGTCGCTCTCTTTATGAAGATGTGTCCCTGCAAATCAATTTTGGGGATCGTGTTGCCCTAGTCGGGTCTAACGGCGCGGGGAAATCTACGCTCTTCTCGATCATCCTGCGCGAAAACGAACCAGACAGTGGGAATGTGGCCATGGATCGGAATACGACATTAGGCTACCTGCCCCAAGAAACAGCCGCCACGGGGGATGAAACGGTGTTGGAGCTGGCCACGGCCATCACCCCTGAGTATTCCCAGTTACGCCGCATCCTTACCCAAGGTGAGGCCGACGGTCAGACGGATACGGAAATTTATCATGATGCTCAAGGCAAGTATGCTGAGCTAGGCGGCTTCCAACTTGATCCTAAAGCTAAACGTATCCTCAGCGGCTTAGCTTTTCGTGAAACGGATTTTAATCGGATGGCACGCACGATGAGTGGCGGCTGGATCATGCGAGCACACTTAGCACGGCTGCTCGTGATGGAGCCTGATCTACTAATGTTAGATGAACCGACGAACCATTTGGACTTAGAATCGCTCGGCTGGTTTCAGGCTTATCTCCAAGCTTATCCAGGAGCTATTCTGATGATCTCTCACGATCGCGCATTTCTAAATGCGTTAATTGATAACATTTTAGAAATACGCAATCGCAAGGTGAATCGTTACCGAGGAAACTATGACGACTTTGTGGAGCAGCGCGCGGCGCGAGAGGTGCAGCATTTAGCGGCATATAAGAATCAACAAAAAGAGATCGACGATTTACAGCGTTTCGCTGACCGATTCCGCGCTAAGGCCAGTAAAGCAGCTCAGGCTCAGAGTAAGCTCAAGCAGATTGATCGCATGGAGAAGATTGAAGCTCCTGAGGGCAGTGAGAAAAAAATTAGCATTAAATTTCCTCAGCCCCCTCGTGGCGGGCAGAAGGTCATTACTCTCGACAAAATTGATTTTGCTTACGGTGAGCGTGTTATTTATACAGGGGTCGATTTCGAGTCGGAGCGGGAGGAACGGGTCGTGCTAGTCGGACCAAATGGAGCCGGGAAATCCACGCTTCTGAAACTACTAGGCGGCGTGCTCACGCCCCAGCAGGGCGAGCGTAAATTAGGGCATAATATTTTAGCGGGTTACTATTCTCAAAACCGCGTGGAAATGTTAAACCCGAACCTGACTGTTTTACAAGAGGTGATGAGTATTGATAAACAAGTGCCTGAGCAAACAGCCCGAACGGTTTTAGGCTCCTTTTTGTTTCAGGGTGATGACGTCTTTAAAAAAACTAGCGTGCTCTCGGGTGGGGAAAAATCGCGATTAGCCTTGGTTAAGCTTTTGTTGGATCCGCCGAATTTATTGTTGATGGATGAACCTACGACCCATTTGGACATGTCGAGTATTGACGCCCTGATTGAGGCTTTGAAGCAATATCAGGGCACGATCATTTTTATTAGTCACGATGTCTATTTTATTCGTTCTTTGGCAAAAACAGTTCTGCATATTAGTGCGGGCAAACTGATGCCCTATTCGGGGGATTACGATTATTACTTAGAAAAATCTAAAGCTACTTCCGAGCGTGGTGGATTAACTGCGGGCTCGCAATTAACCGACAGCAGACCGCAAGAAGTGGCTGAGAAGGAAGAGGGTCCCAAGGTTTCTGTGTTTAAAACGAAAGAGCAAAAGCGACAGGAAGCAGAAGAGCGGCAGGTGAAATCTAAAGCCCGTAAACAAGCGCAATCTGATGCGGAGAAATACGAAGGTGATATTATTAAATTGGAACAACGCCAGAAAGAGCTAAGCACTAAGTTAGAAGATCCAGACATTCAGCCGGGCGATGTCATGACTTTTAACCGCGAATTGGTCGAGAGTTCGGAAACTCTGGAGCGGGTCAACCAACAGTGGCACGCTGCCCTGACTACCTTAGAGTCATTAAACTAAGTAGGAGGCTGAATGGTTTTCCGTAATTCACGGAGAGCCTCTAACTCGCAAACGGTATGAATGTCACGTGGTCGGTTCAGTGCTTTTTTTGATTCAATGAAGGCGTCTAAAGAGAAAATGCGGATTTTGGTGTGACCAAATTCTAGCTCGACGCTACGTTTTAATGCTTCATTGAAATCACCAATCCCTGAAATTTCACCTAAACAATTCAGCTGCCCCCAGTCGATTCGAAGGTAGAGATTTTTCTACGCTCTTGTGCCTAGTGCTTCTAAGTCTAATGGTAATTTGTTGGGAGTCTGGCGATGAACAGGATTTAAGTCAGACAGTGCCTTTCCTCATTGAATCAAATTAGGCGGAGACGTTTCACAAAGCACATCTACATCTTAGTCATGAGTTCAGAGCCATGTATCATGGAAGCAAGTCCTCCCACAACAACATATTTTACATGATGCTCTGATAAGCGTTGAAGGATTCGCTCAAAGGGACCCATAGAGTTGAATTATTTTTTGTTGATGTAGTAATATTTCGGTAACGGCTTCGTCATGCCTACGCAGGCGTTCCAACGGAGTTAATCGTAAATTTTCCTCCTAAAGACTGATGTCGATTCCGTAATCTTGTGCTCTTTCCACAGGAGTTGAAGCAGCTTCTTCTTTCCATTCTGAAGTCTCCATCTTCATAACACTACTCTTCTCAGCTCGAAGAGAAAAAACAAACTCAAGCCTCGCCGGGTAAAGGAGGAATGGGAGGTGGAATGAGTGCGACTGGCCAGAGGTCATAGTCAGAGCCGAACTGGGCGAGACAATTAAGAGCGTAGCTTTGGCGGAAGACGTGATAGGGAAGTGTCAACACCGTGCTGATATAGGGTAGGAAGCCAATGCAACAGGTTAAGCAACCTATTAAGATAGTGCCTATGACAAAGATCACGCCCATACCAAAGCGGATAAGCAGATAGATGATACAATCAAGAAAACGAGTGCGTAGAAGGTGCCCGAGATGCTTGACCGTTTGCAGCATGGAGCACCGATGTTTAGCCATGATGGGAACGCCGAAGTCGTGAAGAAAAAACAGGAAAAGGCTTAACGGGATGATGAGCAAGCCAAACCCCACGAGGGCTAGTATCCAAGGCAGATAAACAGCTAAGGTTGGGAAAGTTTTTGAGATAATAAAAGGCCAGAAATAAGCTAAAGCAAAACCCATTAAAATGAATATCATGAGCATCGGAATAATTGAGAGAAAGAAATGCCACAGTGTGAGTTCATTGGCTTGGCGGCTGTATTCCTTCCAAGGCTTTTTTACTTCAGCCTTATTATTAAGCACATTATGAAGAAATATAAATTGACCGCGGCAGCCCAGAGCGATGAAAATGAATGTTATAAAGCCGATTAATAGAGCAATAAGAGCTAAAATTAAAAGCCAAAAAGGTAAGCCCATACTGACTAATTTCTCTAATAAGTTTGTTCCTCCGTCATGGTGATTGCCACCTAAATTGCTAAAACTATTACCCCCACCGCCGCCTGCTCCACCTAAAAAGCTGGCTAGCCACGCCGTGAAACCCAAAGTCAGCCATTTAGTGAACTCAAAAGGCTGAAAGAGAACTTTGGAGGTATGGGCGTAAGCGTGTTTAAAAGGTTTTCCAAAATCAATCATGGGATAATCCGTTAATAGAAGATGCCTCAACAAAGAGAATAAGTCGATGTTTGTCTATGTCTTGAAAGGTTTGCCCCTAGGGCATTATTTTACTGTGTAAAAGTGGGAGAGGGAAATTCTACAGGCTGCTGGAAAGGTGACAGCGGAACTGGCAAAAGCCCATGCTGAGAGCGAGTTTGAGAAATACCGCATCGTGCAGGACTGGCTGTTCGAGTCCGACTTCGACAAGATCACCACTATGCTGCTGGATAAGGAGGACGACAACGAATGAGCCTCAACCAATTTACGAACCTCCATTTGCGGAAGGTCGTGCACGGACGCAACTTGCGCGGGATTGTGGTGCTGTGTTGACTCATAACAGATGACACCGAAGGGATGAAGTCGTTGCGCCAAGATTCATGACACCTGACGGTTTTAGATTGATTCGATAGTGCGGAAAATAATTTTTTACAAGCACCACAAATGTCCCTCTGCCTCAGCTAAGGTCAACGAATGAACACGAAAACTATATTTAAAACTGGTCATTTAGCTCAACTAAGTTATACCATTAAAAACCATGGATTAGTGACTAGCTAAAAACAACTAACTTATTATTTTAGTGTTATGAGCGACCTAGATTTTTCAAACTTCTTTGCTAAAGCCTTCTCAGATAGACGGGAGCCTTACGACTATCAATGCCGTCTAGCCGAGTTGCCCTGCGAAAGCCGCTTGATCAATATCCCCACTGGTTTGGGGAAAACCGCTGCGGTCGTGCTTGCCTGGCTTTACAATCGTGTTTATCTAAAATCCGAAAAGTGGCCCCGCCGCATCGTCTATTGCCTGCCCATGCGAACGCTGGTGGAGCAGACGGAAATGGAGGTCCGAACATGGCTTGGCGATTCGTTGTGGGATGAAACTTCTGAGAACCGAAAAGGCAAAGTCGGCGTCCACATTCTCATGGGCGGCGAGGACAGCGGCGAGTGGGATATTTACCCCGAAGAAAATGCCATCCTCATCGGCACCCAAGACATGCTCCTCTCCCGCGCTCTCAACCGCGGTTACGGCGTGTCCCGCTACCGCTGGCCCATGCACTTCGGACTGCTGAATAACGATGCGTTGTGGGTGATGGACGAGACGCAGCTCATGGGCGTGGGTGTGGAAACTAGTGCTCAACTCGATGGTTTCCGCAGCCGCGAAGCATGGCGGCTGCATGGCTCTTGTCCGACTTGGTGGATGAGTGCCACGTTGGAGCAGGCGCGCCTTGCGACCGTGGATCATCCCGTACCCAGCGACGGCTGGTCTTGCTTGACGCTCAGCGATACGGAACGCACTTCCGGCCGAGCTCACGATCTCTACGAGGCAAAAAAGGCAGTTCAGCCGTGCCCAGTCACGCTCACGCCTGCCAACAAAGCGAGCTATGCCAAAGACCTCGCTGCCCTCATCAAACTCAGTCATCAGACTGGCACGCTCACACTTGTCGTAGTGAATCGTGTTATCCGCGCTCGCGAAATCTACGAAGCACTCACAAGTGGAAAAAATCCTGCTGTCGAAGCCTCCCACGCCGCGCTCATCCATTCGCGCTTTCGTCCAATGGATCGCAAGCGGCACACAGAGCTTCTTTTTGGCGAAGGCGACCGCATCGTCATCGCCACGCAAGCCGTCGAAGCGGGCGTGGATGTCTCGGCTTGCCTGCTCATCACGGAATTGGCCCCGTGGTCGTCGCTCGTGCAGCGCATTGGACGCTGCAATCGCCAAGCGAAGCTCTCAGATGCGCAAGTCCTCTGGGTGGATATTCAGCCAAAGGACGACAAAGACGAACTTCTGCTGCCCTATGCAAAGAGCGAGTTAGATCACGCGCGCGCGGCCATCGCCAAAGTCTCCGACGCCAGCCCGCGCATCCTAGGCGGGATAGTGGTCGCCGAAACGCCAGTCATTCGCCCCGTTATTCGGCGGCGCGACGTGGTGGATCTTTTCGACACGACACCCGATCTCTGCGGACAGGACCTCGATGTCTCCCGCTACATCCGCGACGGCGAGGACAGCGACGTGCAGTTCTTCTGGCGAAACATCGCGGGCGACCAGCCTGCAAACGAAGAAAAACCCCCGCAGCGGACGGAACTCTGCCGGGTCTCCATCGGCGAAGCAGCGAAGTTTTTGAAGAAGGCCGACGCTTGGTGTTGGAACCCGCTGGAGCGCAAGTGGGAGACCGTAAAGAGGCCGCGACCAGGTGCCGTGTATCTTTTGGCGGTCACCTCTGGCGGCTACCACGACGACCTCGGTTGGACTGGCGACGCCAAGCATAAGCCCACGCCGCATCTGGCCCTCAGTGGTGAACCCGAAAGCAACGACGCAAATCGGAACACATTCATCGGCTCATGGCAGACCATCGCCGGGCACACGCAGCTTGTTGTCGAAACCACCGACCGAATCGCCACAGACCTTGCCCTTTCCACTGACGCTGTCGCCATGCTCCACACCGCCGCTCTCTGGCACGATGTCGGCAAAGCCCACGAATGCTTCCAAGCGATGCTCCGCAGCGAAGACCCCACTCAACTCTGGGCCAAATCCGAAAACAAAG
>JAWXBW010000047.1:0-90752 GCA_034440395.1 Blastochloris sp.
AAAATCATCACAGAAAAGTGTCGATCGATTTCCATGATGCCTGATGTCGTGACGCACAAGATTTTTTAAACCGAACTCGACAATATCATGATTCATAAATAGGGATAAGTGCTTGACAAGCTAAAAGTGTTTTCCTAAGTCCCTCTTCAGTCGAGCTTAAAATGTGAGGACTACAAGGAGTAACGAGCCTGGCATGATGCGACGGAGATATCTTAAAGTATAGCCAGCCTCATGTGGCTTGAGGCGATTTAAGAGATGGGGTTCTTGTCGGTGTAGGCGTCTAGAGTTTGTTTCTGTAACTCTAAAGTTATGCCCTAAATAATGTAGCTTCTCGCCTTCAGCCATTGCCTCACTACCACTTTCATGACATACTGACCTATGAATACATTAACAAGACTTTCTCTAACCCTACTTTTGTTTAGCAGCGGTGTTAGTATGCTACACAGTCAGTCGACCGCAAGCCCCGAACCTGTTTTGCCCGTCGTCACGACTTTGGACACGCCACTGACAAGCCCAGAGGCTCCCACCCCTGAGCCTAGCCCTACTCCGACCCTCATACCTGCACCCTCAGCTACACCTTTACCGATCCCTACTATCACTAGCACGCCTGTGCCCACGCCAGCGCCCAGTTCCACGCCCACCCGCGCACCAACTCCTTTAGCCTCCGCACTGCAGCTGAAAGGTTATGCTTCTTATCCACCAGAAATTCAGGATCTGGTGCAAAAATGCATCGCCTTGAGTAATCAAGGTCTGAGCTATCAGTTCGGGTCGGCTGATCCCGCTCAAGGTGGCATGGACTGCTCAGGAACTATTATGCATCTATTAAAATCAGCGGGCTGGAAAAATCTGCCGCGTCAGTCTGATGGCTTCTACCGCTGGACTTGGCAGAATGACACCTTCACCGCCGTGAATGGTATGACTTTCAACAGCTTTGAATGGTCGAAGTTAAGGCCCGGTGATCTCTTGTTTTGGGTTGGCACTTATGGGGTAGATAAAAAACGGGATCCCGCCATTTCACACGTTATGCTTTACCTAGGTGAAGAAGTCAGCACAGGCCGTCGCGTGATGTTTGGTGCTAGTGAAAATAGACGCTACCAAGATAAAAGAAGATCAGGTGTCGGCATTTTTGACTTCGTGCTACCTAAGTCCGTTAATCCAGAATCAAGGAACCAACCTCGCATGATCGGTTACGGAAAAATACCTAAACGCAGTTAAATTGTGCTTAAAGCATGGAACACTCCCTCTTCTCTGGCTCCGCCCTTTTGTGAATATCTGGATCCTCTTTGCTTTGTTTTTTTCTTCGCCTCCGCTAGCTATTGGTAATGAACTTAAAGCGCACACTTCTCCTTTGTATTGTTTTTATCACTTCCCACAGCTTCGCACAGGCTGCCCCTGAGACGTACCAGATTGATCCCGTTCATTCCACCATCGAGTTTAAAATTAGACACTTAGGGATTAGCTGGGTCACAGGCTCTTTTGCTGAATTTTCTGGCACCACCGTGTTTGATGAGGAAAAACCTGAGAGCTCCAGCGTCTCCGTTACGGTCAAAGCCACCAGCGTGGACACCCGTAACACCAAACGCGATACCCACTTACGCAGCGCTGATTTTTTTAATATAGAAAAATTTCCAGAACTAACCTTTAAAAGTAATAAAGTAGAAAAGCTAACTAATAATGAATTTAAAGTTACGGGAGATTTCACGTTGCATGGCGTTACTAAGCCACTCGTCTTCACTCTAACAGGCACAGCATTAGTTGATGGTATGCAGGGAGAAAAACGCCGTGGGGGAGAAACGACTTTCACCATCAAGCGTAGTGACTTCGGGATGAGTTCCAGCCTAGGACCCGTCGGTGACGATGTGCAGATTACTCTAGCCTTTTCGGGAATTAAGCAGTGAGTTTTTCGTCACGTTCATCCACGTGACTACAATATTCTAGTAAGAGAACTTGCAGTTTTTTGTGGATGTTTGTCTCGAAGGTTGTCGGCAAATCAAAAAGCTTAATAGTCGGGCCTTTAAACCCTAAAATCTCATACAATGCTTCTTCGGACTCTAAATCTGAGGTATCAGCACTTCTGAGCTCACCGCGCTCAAAGACCAAGGTGCCAATCCGCTCGTCCTCCTCAAACACAATCCGGCAGGATTTATTTTCTAGCTGGATGATTTGCAGCATGTTGATAGGTAGGAAGCCTTGAATCACAGATTCCGGTTCAATGTCCCGCATCTCAGCCAAAAGATTAATGAGATCGTCAAATAAAAAGGGCTTAGGTAGATACCGCACGGTCTCTCTAGGTCTTTCCGTATCTTTAAATTCTTCTAGAACGGCCAAGGCCGAGATCACGATGATCGGCACGTCGCGGTTTTTAGAAACTGCTGCAGTAATAATTTCAGCTCCACCACAATTTGGCATACGCAGATCTGTGATGATTAACCCGGGCATGTTATCTTGCAACCATTCCAACGCCTGTAGACTTTCCGTAAAACCGATGACTTCCAGATCAGGAAACCTTTGGTTTAAAGCCTTGAGCAAAAAGCGCGTAATGTCTTCGTTATCATCTACGATTAAAATATCAGCCATACTGTCTATCCCTCTTCGTAAATTAAGGATTATGCCAAGATAAGCAAAAAAGATATGAAAATTTACTCACAAAATGACCATGCGGAAAAAGCGGCAGCTTGACCAGCGTAACTTCCCCCTGCTGTCAGGAGGTTCCAAACCGTAGCCTTCTTTATTTTAAACCTTTGACCAGAGCTAGATATGCGCACGCCTTGATAATTTTCCACAAAACCAAAATTACGAACCCGCTTAAGAAACTCCGCCCGTGCTGACCGGTGCATAGGTTCTGCGGTTAAGCGGGAAGGCGTGCCGCAAAAGGTCTCAAAGGGTATTTCCCAAAGATCTAAAGCCGCCTGATTTCCGTAATTTAAAAGTTGATCTGCCTCAGAACCGCCAGAAACAACGACACAAGGGGCTAAGAAGAGAAGCTCCGCATCACGCTCAGGATCGCCCGTCTGCACAATAAGGTCCCGCTTAAGCCAATGCTTATAACTGGTTAACAATAAGTTCGTATGCTCAAGAAGGAATTCCTTGTGCAAACATAGCGGCGAGTTTGTCATAAAGAAATTAATGAGGCGTGAGCTAGGCGATTTCTTTGAGATATATGGCTTTGAGGTAATTCATCTCGATCACGGTGCAGGGATGGTCTGGGGCATGTCCCGTGACTTCTAGTTCTTGGAATTTTCTCCCACTTTTTCTCATAGCGTGTCGAACAGATTCGGTAAACTCTTCCACCGAGACGTGAGCCGAACAGGAGCAACAAACCATAATGCCCCCTTTTCTTAGAAGCTTGATCCCTTGAAAGGCCAGCTTCTCATAAGCACGACTGGCCACGCCTCGTTCAATCTCGCGTTTCGCTAAAGAAGGCGGATCCATTATGATCAAGTCGTAGCTTCCTTCGGCTTCTTCCAACCATTCGAAGACATCGGCTTGGATCTCGTCATGGGGCACGGAGGCTAAAACAGGATTTGCCTCCCAGTTTTTTTGAAGTTCTTTTAAGGCATGTTCTGTAATGTCCACACTCGTGACGTGAGTAGCCCCACCGCGGGCGGCGTAGAGAGAAAAACCTCCACTAAAACTAAAGAGATTCAGCACATGTTTACCACGGGAAAGAGCTTCAACCTTACGACGGTTCTCACGTTGGTCTAAGAAGAAACCTGTCTTCTGCCCGCGGATCACGTCGGCATAAAAATTTAACCCTGATTCTAAAAACGGCACCGCCTCGTTATTTAGTTCGCCATAAAGTAAGTCGCCATCTCGGAGTTTATATGTCTTACGAACGGCATCTTGAATGTTCCGGCTCAGACGCAGCACAATGCTCTGGGGTTTAAGTTTTTCTAACAAGAGAGGAAGAATTTTCTCAAGATGCGGGAACCACGCTTGGGAATAAATTTTAAGAACAAGCACCTCACCGTATTGGTCGCAAACTAAACCAGGCCAGCCATCGCTCTCGCCATTGATCCAGCGTAGACCATTAGTCTTAGCATTAAAATGGCCAGCCCGCCGATCAAGCGATTTTTCAAACAGCGTGCGCCACCATGCGGTATCGAGTTTAAGTGGCTTACCTGTATGCAGAACCCGGATGCGTAGGGGAGAGTCGGGGTCATAAAGACCAACGGCTAAGAAACGATCATGCCGGTCAAAAACCACGGCTAGTTCTCCTGCCGTTCCTTCACGCGTTTGCGAGCGAATGCTATCTGCAAAAACCCAAGGATGCCCTTGGCGAACGATCGTTTCGGCAGTGCTGCTTAATCGTACGCGTAAGGTAGTGGGTTTAGGAAGTGCTGAAGTCATGAGGAGATCATAAAGGATTCAGAGGAATCCACCAAACACTTTTAAAAATGTGTAGGATCAGGATTATGTTTCTTGAGGCGGTTTAGCGAGAGCTTGTAGCTGCTCATCTGTGGCAAAGGGGAGATTACGTTTGCCCCCGTTAGCGGCTCGATAGGCGATATCCATTTTAGAATCTGTGCGGCCGCAGGGGAGTGGGCTGATTAAATTACTTATTCTCCGCCGCTCCCAACGGCTCTGTTCCCATTCCTCCCGTGTCCATTCCGTTTTCATAAATTTTTTTTCAGTGTCCGGGTTAAGCGCTCGCGCATAGTGAGGAATTCCTCCCGGATGCGATACTCAGGAAGATTTGCCACACGCTCTGCTTCTGCCCAATCAATGGGTAGCTGGCCAGAGAGGGCTTGTAACATAAGTTTTTCTGCACAGGCCTGCGCTTCAAGATTCACTTCTGGATAAACGGTCATAAGTAGCCGTTCCGCCAACAAGTCCTCTGGCTTAGCGATCTGAACTCCACCTATTTTACGGAAAGGAGTCGTAGCGCAAGATTCTATCTTCCCCAATAAATCAACAAAGCAACTGCCGACCCGATAACTACGCGGCCCGCCTGTCGCCTTGAGTTGCGCCATGAGCCCCGTAATCTCGCGCAAAGGCGGGCGATCTCCCTCAAAACAAATATCAATATCACAGGAGGTGTAGAGTCCCTCCGTCAGTAGCTCTATGGCTGAACCACCAACGACGATGAGGGAGCATCCCTTTTCTTGGAATAATTCTTGCAACAACTGCGCCAACTCTAAGGTGCGCTGTGTGGGATCAGAGGCAGCCTCCACGGATTGTAGTGCTTTCAAAATAGTTTCCGTTTTCATGTCGTCATTCTAACACACGTGACTCGAAGGGAGCAGCTCAAATTTCAGGAGTGTCTCTTCTGGGAACGCCGACGCCCTCGTCGGCTCTTCCCCTACTCAAACTCTTCTGCTTCATTAAGGCGTCCTTTTTTAAACGAGCCGACGAGGGCGTCGGCGTTCCCAGCGGACATCAACCCCAAATCTGGCGGTCGAGGCTGCGGAATTGGATGGCTTCTCCGAGGTGATCGACAGCGACGTCTGGCTGATCTGCTAAATCCGCAATGGTGCGTGCCACTTTTAGAATGCGATCATAAGCGCGAGCACTAAGGTTCATGTCGTTCATGGCATATTTTAGCAAGTCACGGCATTCTTCATTGAGGGGAACGGCCTCTTTGATTTGTTTAGGACCCATCTGGGCATTGCACCAAATCTTTTTTCCCGCAAAGCGTTGGCGCTGGATCTCGCGGCCACGCTCGACCCGGAGGCGGATGTCGGTGGAACTTTCTCCCGTGCTGGTGCCGAGAAGTTGCTCGTTTTTTAAAGCAGCGACTTCAATGTGGATGTCGATGCGATCGAGTAAAGGGCCCGAGATTTTACTGAGGTAACGTTGCGTAGCGGCAGCGGAGACGCGCCCGTTTTGCACATCGCTGGATTTACCGCTGGGCGAGGGATTCATCGCCGCCACCAACATGAAGCGGGCAGGAAAGGTAAGGGTGCCAGCAGCTCGGCTGATGGTGACTTTTCCATCTTCAAGAGGTTGACGGAGGACTTCGAGGGCAGAGCGTTTAAACTCAGGTAGTTCATCCAAAAAAAGGACGCCGTTGTGAGCTAGACTTACTTCACCAGGACTAGGATTGGCAGAGCCTCCGATAAGGCCGATGTCGGAGATAGTGTGATGTGGGCTGCGGAAGGGTCGGGCGGTGACGAGCGCTTCACCGTGTTGCAGAAGTCCCACGACGCTATGAATCTTCGTGGTCTCCAGTGCTTCGGGCAAGGTCATGCGGGGAAGGATGGAGGGGATGCGTTTGGCTAACATACTTTTACCGGAGCCAGGGGGGCCGATCATAATAATGTTATGGCCACCAGCGGCAGCTATTTCTAAAGCGCGCTTGACGCTTTCTTGGCCTTTAACATCGGCAAAGTCCATGTCTTCTGGGCCGTGATCATGGCGGAAGAGGTCTTCTAGGACAACGTGGCAAGGCTGGATCTGGGTTTGGCCACTGAGGAAGTCGGCGGCGTGGCGTAAATTTTTGACTCCGTAAACTGGCAAGCCCTCAACAACAGCGGCTTCTGGTGCATTGGCTTCGGGGACGATAAGGCCTTTAAACTTAGCGCGGTGGGCGGCATGGGCGACGGGGAGTATTCCGCGGACAGGACGCACGGTGCCGTTCAGGGCTAATTCTCCCAGAATGAGGTAGTCGTCAAAAGATTTTATGTTGAGCTGTTCGCTGGCATGGAGCATGCCTAGGGCGATGGGAAGATCAAAACTGGGTCCCGCTTTTTTTAAATCTGCGGGTGCGAGATTGACGGTGTTACGGCCATCTTGGAAAACGTAACCACTATTCATAATGGCACTCTTAACGCGGTCGCGAGATTCTTTTACTGCCGTATCAGGCAGGCCGACGATGACAAAGTGAGGCAGACCACGGCCTGCATCCACTTCCACTTCAACGCGGAATGCTTGGACACCAACGACGCTGGCAGACTGAACTTTAGCGAGCATGTAAAGTTGCTAGACGAAACTTGGGCGCAGGACAAGGCTTTAGGTTCTAAGTTATTGATTAATCGAAAATATTATACCCGCTCATCTGGCAGGGCGAAGGCGGACGTGATGAGTTCGCAGCGGGGAGCTTGATTTTCTTGTAGATAAACTTCGACCACGTCGAAACGGGCAGGAATTTCAGCGGAATCTTCCAGCTCTTGCAGGTAAGCGTAGGCGGTGCGGATGATACGGCGTTGTTTGGATTTAGTAACAGCCTCTGCAGGTTTTTCCCAAGAGGCCTCACTACGGGCTTTGACTTCCACAAAGACCAGAGTGTTTGCATGCCGGCAGACGATGTCTATTTCGCCCCAGCGGGACACGTAGTTACGCACAAGTATTTTGTAACCTTGTTGACGAAGAAAATGGGCAGCAGCACTTTCACCAAGAAAGCCTGTTTTATGTTTAATGCCGATGGAGGATGACAGGGAATTGACGGATCGGTGCAAACGTGTGGCGATGGATCGCACAGGCTCCACGAGCTTGGAGAGCAAGGAGGTGGGTGTGCGTGCCGTAGCCTTTGTGTTTAGTGAAGCCATAACAAGGGTAATCTAATTCTGCTTGTTCCATGATGCGGTCACGGGTCTCTTTGGCAAGAATGGATGCCGCTGCAATGGAGGGACTAAGGCCATCTCCCTTTATAATACAGCGGAGGCTTGCGGGGTCTAAGCCTTTAGGTTTTTGAGAGCCGTCCACAAGTATGAAATCTGGCGCATGAGCTAGCTGTTGAACCGCGCGGTTCATAGCGAGGAAGGTGGCTTGAAGGATGTTAACGTGGTCGATTTCTTGCGGAGAGGCTTGACCGATGCCGTAGATGAGTTGAGGTAGCTGGGTCAGTTCCTCAAAGAGTTGCTTGCGCAGGGAACGAGTCAATTTCTTGGAGTCATTTAAGTGTTCGGGCCATGTCGTGTGTTGCAGGAAAATAACCGCCGCCGCCACAACAGGGCCAGCCAGACAGCCGCGACCCGCTTCGTCGATGCCTGCAATAAGGCAGGCGGGTGAAGTGCGTGCAGCTTGCTCATAATGCCAACTCAGAGCGTTATTTTTACTAGGACGTTTCATTTTATGTTGAAACTGATTTTCTCACAAAAAAGCCCACCGAAGTGGGCTTTTATTATTTAGCAGAAAAATAGATTATTTTAATTTAGCTGAATCTATAATTGTAATTGAAAGCACTTCGACACGTTCCGTAGGCTTGCTCGGTTCACCGCTAGCAGATGCGGTGGTGGGTGTGGCTCCGATTTTAAGTAAGACATCTTCACCTTTAACCAATTGACCAAAGCCCGTGTATTTCCCATCAAGAGACGGAGCGGGGTCTAAGCAAATAAAGAACTGGGAGCCCGCCGAATCAAATTCTGGACCTCGTGCCATGGAGATCACGCCACGCACATGAGGTTTCGAGTTAAACTCTGCTTTGATTTTATATCCTGGGTCGCCTGTGCCAACGTTAGGGTTATCATTACCTTTACTCAAAGGATCGCCGCCTTGGATCATGAAATCTTTAATGATGCGGTGGAAGGCGGTGCCGTTATAAAAACCTTTTTTTGCTAGCTTTTTAAAGTTTTCGACGGTGCTAGGTGCCACATCAGACCAAAACCGGACGACCATTTCGCCTTGATTGGTTTTAATGATGGCTACCTCGTCTGCTTGAACGAGGGATGTTAGTCCAATGGAAACTGCGAGGAGAATGACGAGGGATGTGATTTTCATATAATTACTTTTAAGCTGTAACGATGGTGATGGATTCTACTTCTATGCGTTGGGTGGGTTTACTTTTTTCTCCACCACCGCCTTGGGTGGTGGGCGTGGTGCCGATCTTAACAAGGACGTCTTCACCTTTAATCAATTCGCCAAAGCCCGTGTATTGTCCGTCGAGGAATGGCGCTGCTTCAAGGCAAATGAAGAATTGGCAACCTGCGGAGTCAGGTAGCTGCGAGCGCGCCATGGAGATCACGCCACGCACGTGTGGCTTGGCATTAAACTCGGCCTTTATTTTATAGCCAGGATCGCCTGTGCCGACGCAAGAGTTGTCGGCATCTTTACTTAAGGGATCGCCGCCTTGGATCATGAAACCTTTCACAATGCGATGAAAGGCGGTGCCATTGTAGAAACCGTTCTTGGCTAATTTTTTAAAATTTTCAACCGTGCCGGGGGCGACGTCGGACCAGAATTTAAGGGTCATTTCACCTTGATTTGTTTTGATAATGGCTACTTCTTGCGTGGTATCGGTGGTGGACATAATGGGTGTTGTTGTTGAATAGTTACCATTTCTTGTTACCGCATGTGAGTTAAAAGTCAAAGAGGAATCAACGGGGTGAGATGCGTTCAGGTTTCTTACGAGCTTTCGTTATGCGCTTTTTTAGTAAATATTGAATCGGCTCTAAATCAGGGTCGAGCTTAGCGATATTTTTATACTTAGGGTTAAGATTAAACGATTTTTTTATGAGGCCATAAGCTTCTGGCAACTCCCCTAACTGAGCGGCATAACAGCCTAGGTTATAATGGATAAGGGCATTTTTAGGGAATAGGCTCAGGGCTTCCTTTAAAAGGATGCGAGCTATGACTAGGGAGGAAGCGCGACGTTTGGCATAGGCCAAGGCGATCCACCAGTCTGCTTGTTTGGGATCTAGTGTGATGAGACGTTCTGCCACGAGTGAAGCTGGTTGCCATTGTTGGTGATGTTGTAAGATGGCCAGTTTTAAGCCGAGCACTTCGATGCAATCGTGATAGCTTGCCGCAACAGCAAGCAGCTCGGTAAGGGCTTCTTCCAGCATTCCTAGTTCGCTATAACCGACGGAAGCGATTAGATGTTGTTGGTCTTTCTTAGACAGAGACATAAGAGGCAGGATAAAAGACTACGTGGATTCTTTAGGAAGAGCAAGTGCGCACTCTCTTTTCATTTCCAGTTTTGGGTTTGTTATTAAGTAGCTAAAGTTACTTGCTTAGGTAGGCGTTGCACCTAACTTTAAATAATGAAACCTTACGAGTGGACGAAACAGTTTAAAACAATCTACGACAAGTCTCTCAGCCTTTATCATAAGGGACAACGTGGCGCAGACACTTTTTTTAACAAAGAAGAAATCACTTTCCTTGAGTCACTTGGTTGCACGGCACAAGAACTTTATGATTTTGCGGAAGATGCCGATTCCTATGGAGATCCTGATTACTCCACCGCTCTCTTGGTGGCTTCCGTGCGGCGAGATTATTTTCTCACCATCCAGAAAGGAATAAAATCTGCAACTGTCACCGCAGCCGACGAGCTGCCCGCTAAGACGGATAAGTTAGAAGGTATCGAATGGCTTCCGCGTATTATGGCTAAAGCTCGACTCAAATTACGTGGTGAGATGGCATCCGAAATCATGTATGGCTGCGGCGGCGATCGCCGGTTTCTCAGTGAGCACCAGATCCACCCCGCTGACTTCTTGCGTCACGTCTGGGCGGCAGGAGAACACGATTCTAAAATCATTGATTATGTTAAAGATTCTCAATCTAAAAATTAACGACCCAGTTAGTCTAAGCTCTACCCATTTATTATGCGTGCTGCTATTTTTAGTGACATCCACAGTAATTTATTTGCTTTTGAAGCTGTCTTAAAAGATATCAAAAAACGTCAGGTAGATAAGCTTATTTGCTTGGGTGACATAGTCGGCTACGGAGCTCGCCCAGCTGAGTGTTTAAAAATGGTTCGCAAATCTGGTGCTGATGTCGTGATGGGGAATCATGACTTTTATTCCGCAACAAAGGAGTCTCTGGACTGGTTTAATCCTGTTGCGGCAGCGGGTTTGCTTTTTTCCAGAAAAGCCCTAACAGCTGCCCAAAAAAAATGGCTCCTGCAGCTGCCTCTGTTTAAGAATTTTGATGGGTTTACGGTTGTTCATGCTAGTCTGGCCGATCCGAAAGAATGGGATTACGTGACCGATGACCTGATGGCACACCTTCATTTCCTTTCGCAAGAACTACCTGTGTGTTTTATTGGGCACACGCACCAAGTTAAAACTTATCGATTAGAAGAGGGTCGGGTCTGTAAGCAAGCCTTGACTAAAAATCTTAAACTGAAGAAGGGCGTTAAGTATGTCATTAACGTGGGTTCGGTCGGGCAACCACGCGACAACAACCCAGACTCTGCCTACGCCATTTATGATACCGTCGAGGGCGTGGTGGAATTTCAACGGGTCAGTTACCCCGTTGATGAAGCGGCCGCAGAAATCATCCAAGCGGGCCTGCCCGAACATCTAGGTTTACGCTTACGTCTGGGTTGCTAAATGCGGCGCATCTAAATTCGTGCAGAAACTGCCGCCCACGCTTTAATCTGTTGCCATTCTAAAGAGTGAAGTATGAAGACCTACTATTTTGTCATCCTTTTTTTATTCCAGCGCCGTGGGCGGGCGATAGCCTTTTAAGCTTCAGGAGTGGGAAGTTTACTATTTCGATACCGTCTGGATATAAGATCGTCAGCGGGGATCACACTGCTCAATCACCCAGACGGAAGACAGACCACAGTCCCAGATCACAAGGGCAAAGATTTCTCCTAGTTTCTTGCGCGGTAAATAGGAAAAAATATTTGTTTAGCCACAGATGAATTCATTAAACATAAATAAAGCATAACAAGGGTGTGTGGCCTACAACGGGCACTGCGCGCACCTTTGATATCCACTGTTGCTATTTGTAGTTATTTTATAGATTTCTTTTATAAGTGTTCATGATCTTGAGTCTGCTGTCACCCTACTCACCAAGGAAGAGCTCGCTGCTTTTTCCCACTGGTTTGAGCAATAAGTTGCTAACGCTTGGGACAGAGAGATTGAAGCCGATATTCTTGCTAGCCGTTTTGAGAATGCTGGTAAGCGTGCTAAAGATGATTACGAAGCTGGCCGCTGCACACCGCTTTGAATCTCCTTGCTTCCCCAGAGTTATGGTTTCACTATCGACAGTTACCAGCAGCCATTCGTGACATTGCCGACAAAATTTTGAGCTATTGAAGTCTAAACCGAGACATCCATCTGTTCGCCTCAATAAGGTTGGTAAAGTTTGGTCTGCTCATATTGGGCTTCATTATTGCTCCCTCGGCGAAGATGATCCCGGTGGTATTCTCTGGTATTGGATTGACCCTCACTCTCCCTACGACAAGCTTACTTAACCTGTGTGAACAAGGTACCTAACCATGCAATACAACAATTGCTCGGGACTTGCTACTAATTTGAAATTATTCGGTATAAAGAATGAAACGTATCCTATTCCTTTGCTCACAGAATAAGTTGCGAAGTCCCACTGCCGAAACGATTTTTGCAGATTTCCTAGGCATTGAGGTGGATTCAGCAGGACTGAATAATGATGCCGTCACCCCCTTGTCACCTAAGCAACTTAAATGGGCAGACATCATACTCGTCATGGAGAAGGCTCATTTGAATCGGCTTAACCGAAAATTTAAAGAACACTTAAAAGGGAAAAGGGTCGCTGTATTAAACATACCAGATGAATTCGAGTATATGGATGAAGAATTGATTTCCATCCTTTACGCTAGATGCGCTCCTTATATCCCATCAACGTAGCAAAAAAGCCTCTAATGAATCTCGGTAACGCTTAATGATTGTGGTGAAGCATAGCTAATAATTTTTAGCTAATGAATTTTTGTTTGTTATCGTCTATTTATGAGCATAGTTGAAATTAAGTATACAAAGCATTTGTCATCCGCAGAAAAATTAGTCTTAGCTCAAGACTAATAGGGGGCAACACACAACCATTAAATTGATAAGCACATGATTGAAACTAACATTCATCCCCCAGTTATTGTGAAATGGTCTTGTTTTGCTGCAGCAATGGTGACGCTTTTGGGGTGTCTTTTTTCAAGCGTTACCCTGATTAATAATTACAGGACAGGCGAAGCCGTGTATCGCTCCAGCTTGCAACTAATTATTAAAGAAACTATTACGAGGGAGTCTCAGCCAGAGAAGTTTGCGGAAACTCAAAAAGTGCTTGCTTTTACATTTCTCTATGATGGAGTTTTATTTTTAGTTTTTTTTACTTTTTTTAGAAAATTAGGAGATTGGTAATGATCGACCGAGAACAACGTGAGCTACTAGCTCATCGTCTTCTCCTGCTTGCCACCGGAAAGATCACGAATGTTCAGTTTGATGACTCCCTTAATCTCCGCTCCTCAGACCGTGCTACCCGAAGAACCTACTGGGATGGGGTATGGCCATTATACGATGACCTCAGAGAGTATAAATTGATCGGAAAGTATCGCTAGACCTATGAAGTAAAACGGACTGTTGTAAGAGTGATTTTATTTCTTAAGTCGGAAAGAGAATTTGAATGGAAGGCGGTGCCTTTGTATTGGAAGCTGCCCGTAGCTGTTCTAGGCTTTGTTACTTTCGGCTTAGTTTCTCGGTATTTTTACGAACATAGTTGGGAAAAACAGGCCGATATTTCTATCTGACCCTACTACCGCAGAAGCGATTTTGAAGCTGATTTGGCAGATCCTCCTTATTTAAAAGGAATTAACTAATCATGACTCAACTTCCCCTAGATCATTTTTTGATCTTGCAACGATTGTGCTTTCAAAGCTTTTGATCCTTTATCAGACTTAACTTGAATGAATGCATTGATTCACACGTATGAAGATCTTTTACGCCATGTCTGGGATCATGGGCTGGAGCGGAAAGATCGCACAGGAGTGGGGACTCGTTCACTCTTTGGGGCGCAGATTCGTTTCGATCTGCGGGAGCGCTTTCCGCTTGTCACAACAAAAAAGGTGCATCTTAAATCTGTCATTTATGAGCTGCTCTGGTTTCTAAAAGGCGATACGAATGTTGCTTACTTGAATGAGCATGGAGTGAGCATTTGGAATGAGTGGGCGGATGCGGAAGGTAATCTCGGGCCCGTTTATGGAGCGCAATGGATTGGTTGGAAAAAGGCGGATGGCACGAAAGTAAACCAGATCCAACAACTCGTCGATACGATCAAGCGCGATCCTTGGAGCCGCCGCTTGATTGTGAATGCGTGGAACGTGGGCGAGTTAAACGAAATGGCTCTAACCCCCTGCCATGCGTTGGTGCAATTTTACGCTAACCCAGAGACTAAAGAGTTGAGCTGCCAGCTCTATCAACGCAGTGCCGATGTGTTTCTCGGTGTTCCTTTTAATATCGCCTCGTATGCTTTATTAACGATGATGCTGGCTCAGGTAACAGGCTATAAGGCGGCGGAATTTATCCATACTTTCGGAGATGCTCATGTTTATTTGAATCATGAGGAGCAGGTGAAATTGCAGCTCAGTCGAGATTCCCGACCGCATCCCTTGATGCAGCTTAACCCGGCGGTTCAGGATATTTTTGCCTTCCAGTATGAGGATTTCACGTTGACGGATTACGAACCACATCCTGGAATCAAGGCTCCCATTGCTGTATGAGCCTACTTCCTCTTAAGCCTAAGCTCATCGCCTTAGCTGCCATGGCGGAGAATCGTGTAATCGGGCTTGAGGGTAAGTTACCTTGGCATCTGCCAGAGGATTTAAAATTCTTTAAACGGACAACGAGTGGGCACGTCGTGTTGTTTGGGAAGACTACTTTTGAGGGCATAGGCCGAGCCTTACCTAATCGGGTCAATATGGTTTTGAGTAATACGTTTCCTGCGCAGGACGGCCTACACGTGGTGAGAAGTTTGAGCGATGTGATGAGTTCTGAGTATCCCCTGATTTATGTATGCGGCGGTGCTAAAATTTATGAGCAGTTTTTCTCCTTGTGTGATGAGGTTTTGCTGACTCGCATCAATGAGACTTATGCAGGCGATACCCTACTACCCGCCTTTGAGGATTTGTTCGAGTTACGGGTGATCCTTGAAGAAACTGAACGCTATCGCATCGAGCGCTGGGTGCGGAAAAGTTTAGAGGCTTAGACACGACAAAGGCCGAACCTGTGAGGATTCGGCCTTTGGTCTAAGTTAGATTTATTATTTAGAAAGAATAAACAACTTGAGCAGCCACGCGGTTTGCGAAGTCATCCGTAAGCGTTCCTGTGGAATCAACGACGACATTGCTTCCAGCATCAACCCGATACTCAACGCGGAAGAGCAATTCTTCGGTAAGTTGGAAACCAGCCGTGGCCGTCCAGCTGAAAACATCGTCACTGAAACTCGGATCACGACCAGCTAGGCCGAGGAGTTGGTTGTCATCATTGTGAGCATATTCGGCACGGCCTGCTAGGCTGAATATTTCTGTAAATTGATACTTAGCATAGAGAGCCACGGTATAGAAGTTTGAGGAGTTATCAACCGCTGGATCGACTGCAGGTGTGCTAAAGTCATTAGCCACCCAGTATGATGTGTTAAAGGCTAGCAAGAGCTTTTCTTTACAGCAATGCGGAGCCCAGGTTCCCCACCAGTTTAGACCCATGATAGGCTCATTTTCTGTTTGCCCTAAGCCAGCATCACCCACAGGGGCAGCATGATAAGCTAGTTGTGTTTCGGCATTTCCGCTTTCGTTGGTCAACCCTAGGCCACCAGTAAAAGCGTAACCATCTGAAGTCGTATCAAGTCCTACGTTAGTGGATTGGCCTGCTCCGTTGATGACTCCGCCCATTATGCTCAGACGATCATTTATTGGGTAAGTTCCTAAAATACCTGTCGATGGTGCTGGATCTAGGGACGCGTTAAACCCTTGGGTGATATTCATATTTGCTGGACGTTCATCGGCTTCAAATCCCAAGATGGAACCAAACTTGCCGACTTGTAGATCTAAGCCGTTTCCCACGGGAACTCGGATTAAAACGTGGGCTTGTTGCAAGTAAATGCTGTCACTTGTTCCAGACTCTGCACCCGCCGTGTTAAGTGCATCAGCATCTTCACCTAGCATAATGTCCACTCGGAAACCCGCTTGGAATTCATTCTTATCACTGAGTGGTTTTTCTAGCACAACCTTAAAGGCATTGAGGTTAAAATCTCCGCTTCCACCTGTGTCCACTCCACCGTAACTGGACTGAGGGCCTGAGGAGCCGGTGAAGTTGTAGATATAACCTGCATCAACATAACCGCTGAGATTAATTTTAGGGGTGTTTGTTTCTACGTAGATAGCGTCATCCACAACTTTATCGAGGTTTTTTGCGTCATTGCCTGCATAAGCATTCGCACTCACTAGTGCTAGGATCGTCAGGACTTTTAGGGTGTTGTTCATTATAATATTCCTTGGTTGGTGAAATCTTTTAGTGAGATTGGCTCTTAACATCACTTTGTCAAATAAATTTTCTTGTTAGCTGTTTTCTTTTTCTGTTTACCTTAAGGCTGATGTTTCTTTCTCTTTCCATCCGTAACTTTTACGCTCTATCTGCCTTGACACTACTAACGTTCTCCTTGGATGGCTCTGAAGTTGCCACAAGCAAACCCCTCGCCCGTGAGTTCCGTGGGGCTTGGGTGGCCACAGTCTATAACTTAGACTGGCCTTCTAAGCCAGGACTGCCTGTGGAAGAACAAAAACGCGAGCTACGCGTTCTCCTTGACCGAGCCAAAAACTTAGGGCTGAACGCCATCGTTTTTCAAGTGCGCCCTTCCTGCGATGCCCTTTACGCCTCCCCCTACGAGCCATGGTCTCCGTATCTTACTGGCAAAATGGGGGAAGCTCCTCAGCCCTTCTATGATCCCCTTGAGTATGCCGTAACCCAAGCTCACGCCCGATGCCTAGAATTACATGCTTGGATCAATCCTTACCGTGCCCGCACAGGCAAGGACTTTGTACCTTCCCGGGGGCACATCACAAAAACAAATCCCAGCTGGATAAGAACCTACACGAGTCAAGAATGGCTCGACCCTGGCCTGCCCGAGGTGCGTGAGCATGTATTAAAAGTTGTGAGAGACATCGTACGCCGCTACGACATTGATGGGCTGCACATTGACGATTACTTTTATCCCTATCCGAAAGTAAAAAACGGAAAGCGTCTAGAATTTCCCGACGGCAAAACCTACCAAGCCTATCGCACAAGAGGCGGCCTTTTAGGAAAAAGCGATTGGCGACGGGATAATGTTAACCAGATGGTGCAGTCCATCCATCAAGTCGTTCGGGAAGAAAAACCGTGGGTAAAATTTGGAGTCAGCCCTTTCGGAATCTGGAAGCCTGGTGTGCCGAAAGGAACCATGGCTAATGTCGATGCCCGGGAAGATCTCCATGCAGATTCACGGCTTTGGCTACAAGAAGGTTGGCTAGACTATTGTGCGCCACAACTCTACTGGTCACGCGATTCCCCTGAGCAGGCCTTTGATCCTTTGCTGACATGGTGGGCCTTGCAAAACACGAAGGGCCGTCACCTCTGGCCGGGCATAGCTACCGAGCGTGTGGGAGTGAAGCGTCGCCCAGAAGAGATGGTGGCTCAAGTCATGCTCATGCGGTTGCGCCTACAAAGTCAGGGTCATATTCACTGGAACTTTAAACCTCTTTTAACTGATCAATTAGGGGTGGGCACCCTTTTAAAGAAAAAAGTTTATACTGAAATAGCCCTTGTTCCAGAATCACCTTGGATGGTTCCTACTCAACTAGGGCGCCCCACGTTTTTGCTTAAGAGTGAGACCAGTCAAAAGGAATGGTCCCTTTCATGGTCTCTACCACCGAACTCAGCTCCACCTGCTCTCTGGATTTTACGAAGAAAACGTAGCGGGACTTACGTAACAGAGCTGCTTCCAGCCAGGATGCGCTCTGTCAGCTTCGAAGATACTAGTCTGGCAGAAGTGAGTTTAACCGCAGTGGATCGCTACGGGCGTTTAAGCGCAGAGCAAAAAAGTCTCCGCCCTCCGCGTGCAGAAAAAGTGGCGCACCAGTAAAACGCATTTGGACTAGCGAATAAGGGACGACACTAATGCCTTAGCTCGGGCTAAAGCCTGCTCGGGTGAATGAAGTTTTCCCTCTAACTGTTCATCCATCAAGAGTGTAAGAATATCTCCCAAGATTTTCCCTGGCTTAACACCTAATTGTATCAAATCGTTCCCATTGATCAAAGGTGTAGGTTTTAAGTCTTCTTGAGAAATTTCTCCGCGCTTATTTAATACAAATTCATAAATATCTAATAAACGGTGACTAGAACTGCAATCGATCCGGTGGAGTTCCACTTCCAGATCCATCGTAGGCCGTGCTAAGAAACGTTTCAAGGTGCTGACCCGCATGTTCGGCACATCTTTAAAGGCCATGTGATTTGCCACCAGCTCACAAACGTCATGAATCATGTCATTTGAAAAACGTAATCTCCGCATGATCGTCTCCGTTTTACGCGCACCGATATGTTCGTGTTCGTTAAAACGGATACGCCCAGTGTGGTCAACTTTATACGTATCAGGCTTAGCAATGTCGTGGAAGAGGACACCTAAAGCCAGAACGGGATCAGGATTTTTTAAGTGACTAACCATGAGGCGAACATGTTTAAAGACGTCTCCCTCGGGGTGGAATTGCGGGGGTTGTTCCACACCCTTCATTCGTTCTACTTCAGGAATCCATACTTTAAATAAACCGCTTTGATCCAACAGGTCAAAGGCCTTCAGAGGATTGACCCCACAGAGTGCTTTGACCAATTCATCTCGCACCCGTTCGGGGGCTAGGTTGACACTTAGAGGCACCAAAGTGCAGAGAGCTTTCCATGTCTCGATTTCGATTTCAAAATCCAATTGCGCCGCAAAACGGATGGCACGAAAGAGGCGGAGTTTATCCTCGGTAAAGCGCATGACGGGGTCGCCAATCCCACGAATCCATTGTTTTTTAAGATCTGCTTGGCCTCCGACGTAATCGATTACTTTCTCCGTTAGTGGATCGTAGAAAAGTCCATTAATAGTAAAGTCTCGTCGCTCAGCGTCCTTCTCTGGCGTGGTCGGCTGGATGGAGTCAGGACGGCGCCCGTCGGCATAAGAGCCATCACTTCTAAACATAGCAATCTCAAAGGTCTGATTTTGGTGCATGATGCGGACGACGCCGAAAGCTTTGCCTTGAAGATCGGTGACTTTAGGGAAAAGTTTTTGGATTTGTTCGACATTGGCGTTGGTGGCTATGTCAATATCTGTTGCCGGACGTTGTAAGAGATGATCTCGCACGCAGCCTCCAGCGAAGTAGGCGATGTAACCCGCTTGAGTTAATTTTTTAACCACACTACGCGCCCCTTTACCGCTAGGGCCATTGATGCCGTCGAGGGTTTGAGTCTGTGCTATCATGGGATCTTCTTATATTGATGCGAGTAGTTTAAATAAACTAAACCACCTAGTAGTGCTAAGATCATGCCTAGCCCAAGAAAGATCAGGGAAAAGGCTACGGCCGTTTCCTTACCCACGACGCTGCCATGGCGGGTGACTTGAAAAATACCAAACATTAAAATCAACATCCACTCTCTTACTCCATGACCGCTAATGCTGATCGGTAAGCTAATAGCACAAAGGGTGAGGGAAAAAATGATCGTGATGAGTGGGTAAGAAACTTCTAAGTGTAAGGAGCGAGCGATGCAGTAGCCTGAGCTTAATATAAAAAATACACTGATGCCAGCCATGGCAATGGCCTTCAAAGTCAGATGACCAGCCTTGCCGTGCTCATGAAACCCCTCGTAAAGGGAAAGAATCACATCACGCTTAGGCACCTTGAGCCAGATGTTTTTCAACCCTTGTGGCAGACGGTGCAAAGGAAAAAAGAATAGGGTTAAAATACCGATAAAAACAACGCCGAGCAGGGCTGCTAGAATGAGGATGTATTCTCGAGCTTCTGGGTTGTCTGCGATTTGCGTAAATTTAAAAGGGATCAGCAACATGGTAACCGTTAAGATGGCGATAAGTCCTAAGACTCGATCCGTCAAAATAGAAAGCGTCGCCCGTGCTTTGCGGTCTGGAGCTTGCTTTATGGTGTAGAAGATTTTAATAAGATCTCCGCCTGTTGAGCCTGGCAGAAAGGCGTTAAAAAAATTCCCAATCATGACAAGTGATCCAGCGCTAAGAAGTTTCAGGTGAATACCTTGAACTTTAAGTAGATACCACCACCGTAGTGTGGTGCAAGGAATGGCTAAAGTAATGCAGCTGAAGCCAAGGATGAGCCAGAGCGTGTCGGCCGCCTTCAGCTCAGCGGCTAGCACGCTTAGGTCATTGGTCCGCACCAGCCATATGAGAATAGCTAGCGTAACAGAGAGCCGCAGCCAGAAGCTCCAGGATTTTAATGTTGAAGGGATGCGGGACCGTTTTGTTTCCACCATAAAAGAGATTGTAAGACCTTATCTTTCGCCACCCTTGGAGATAGTTCAAGGACATAACAGGGATCTTGGGTAAGCGAGGCACATTTTTCTATCAAAGGCCAAAGTTGCTCAAAGGGTATGGAACCTGTCCCTGGGACTTGATGATCACGGTGCGGATGGACGAGATCATGAATATGGCAGCCTATTAGCCGAGGTGCTAAGGAGCTGAGATGTTGATAATGATCGATAAATCCCAGCGTGTGCTTACGGGCAGCATGACCGAAGTCATGCCAGTAGCCTGCGGTTTGGGGCAATGCCGCAAAGATCTGAGGCCAAGCCGAGTCGATCGGGATCTCTTCAATACTCTCGCGACACTCCAGCCCAAGCTTAATATTTTTAGCGGAGGCATGAGCAATGAGTTGATGCAAAACCTCTTCCACCCAGGGCCACTGGATCTTAAGCCAACGCTCGTGATCAATGACGGCTTGAACCTTCAACTTTACATACGCACGGGACCCCAGTTTCCCTTGGGTATAAAGAGCTTCTATTTGATTACTCACCTGCTTTTGCTCCGTGGTGCCTAAATGTAAGACCACCGCACGAGCTCCGAACATCGCAGCGTGATCAATCGTCTGAAGCGTATATTTAAGGGCATGGGTGCGCTGGATGGATTTAGGATGGGAGAATTCATAACAATTCGGCGCAGCCCGAGTGAACCCCATAGGTAGAGGGCAGAAATTGTGCAGGGATTGAATTCGGATGAGCTTTTCCTCATGCGCCTTCAAGATGCCTGGCCATAAGCTGTAACGTATGCCATGACCTAGTTCTACGGACTCAAACCCCATCTCCGCTAATTCACTGAGCATGGCGTAGCCGTCTTCATGTCGAGAAGAGTTCCAGCAAGCGGAAATAGAAAGGGAAGGTTTCACGTAGTTAACTCTAGAGAGCTAATTCTACCCTTCGGAGCATGGGAGTGTCAAAAAAACAAAAAACCCGATCCTGCATAAGTGCGGGATCGGGTTTTGTTAAATTCATCTCTTAATTAGAGAGAAAAATTACCCCAATAATTAATTTTGGGTTCTT
The DNA here is from genome assembly GCA_034440395.1 of Blastochloris sp. Lineage (GTDB taxonomy): Bacteria > Verrucomicrobiota > Verrucomicrobiia > Methylacidiphilales > JAAUTS01 > JAAUTS01. The sequence goes on from JAWXBW010000047.1 coordinate 21,195, forward strand.
TAGCCTTGCGGCGTTTACGTTCGCTCGGCTTCTCGTGGTTGCGGCGTTGGCGCGCATCACGAAGAGTGCCTTCGCGGTCTAATTTCTTTTTCAGGCGGCGCAATGCTTTGTCCACTGACTCACCTTTTTTTAGTTTTACTTCAGTCATGTCTTTTCACCTCACGATCTAGTTGTTTAAAAGCTTCCTCTTTTGGGAGGGCTGATAACATAGTCCATGAGGATTAGCACTGTCAAACAACGATACGTAAAAAGTACTATTTTAAGCCCAATTACTTTACCTAGGTGAAATAGTTGGCTTCTGATATTTCGCGAAAATATGATGCAAATATCTAATAATCATAGGCTTAAGCATAATCAAAGTTTGCAAGACTTAGGGCTTAGGAAAAACGGTCAGCGGCGATAAAAACCCGACCCGCCTCCAATTGCAACCCCGAAACGCTGAAATTGAGGGGTTCGAGCCCTAACTTTTCTTGACTCTCTATCTCAAGAAAAAGGGTATTACTGACCAAGGTCTCCCCATCATCTGCCACATCTTCACCTAACTTAGCCGCTAAATTTACGGCATCGCCAAAGAAATCGTGCTGCGGAATCAAGAGGATTTTTCCGTGCGCAATGCCGATCCCGACTTGCACATTATCAACATCAGGTAAGCCATTACAGAGATCGGCGAAGGTTTGATGAATTTCTAATGCGCAATAAACGGCATCGACCTTATTATTAAAAACGCAATAACCGTTATCTGCCTCAAACTTCACCAGCTCGCCTTTCCATGTCTCTAAAATGGGAGCAACGATTTTTTGCATATAGCGAATCTTACGAAGAAAAAAGAGTAGGCCATGCTTTTGCACCTTCGTGGTAAACCCAGCCATATCAAGAACCAAAACCGTTTTCTCTGCGCCGAAGCGAGACCACAGTCTGGCCTCAGCCTCTTCACGTTTAGACACGTCCGGATCATTACACGCATCAAGCAATGCGTAGAATTCACTTAAGCTTTCGTCATAAGCCATGGAGTATCCTAGTCTCTAAAAAGAAGAAGGCACAGGAAATAATAGGGAAACTGAGGGCATCCACTTCAATAACAATCATTCCGCGGGTTGCCTGCGTTGATTAGATATTTGTCCGGTGTCTCCACTTCAAAGAGCGCATCTGTATTTAAAAAACGGTCACAAGTTAAGAAAAAGTCCCTCTCATTTTCGCAACGGCGAATGTCGTGCAGGAACTGATCCTGAGGATCAATCTTTTGGGCGATAAAATTCATAAACTTTTTCATCTTAGCTACACGAATACGATCAGGCAGGTGGTGAGGCATGGTATTCCGGTAAAGCATCTCAATGTAAGCTCGGAGATCAAGCAACGTAGGGCGGGTTTGTACCGATCCCGAGTCATAAAGTTCACGGATTTGATTAAAAATCCATGGATTACGAATCGCACCGCGTCCGATCATGAGACCAGCCGCTTGCGTTTCCGTAGCAATGTCACGTGCCATTTGCGCACTGAGGATGTTTCCATTGGCAAATACAGGGCAAGCCATGCGCCGTGCCGCTTCAGCGATTAATTCGTAATGGACGGCGGCGCGGTACATTTCCTTTACGGTGCGGCCATGAACGGTAAGAGCATCAATGCCCTGCGTGCTATAAATATCAAGTAAGGCCGTAAATTCTGAGATGGTATCAAAACCGACGCGAGTCTTAACCGTAAATGGAATACTCAAGGCGGAACGCAGGGCGCTCAAAACCGCCACGACATGCTCGGGCTGCCGCAACATGCCTCCTCCAGAAGCTTTACGGCAAACTATCGGAGCTGGGCAGCCTAAGTTTAGGTCAATGGCTAGGAGCTTTTCTTTCTGTAATTTTTCCACAGTGCGTAGCAATGAAGGAATATCCTGACCGATGAGTTGAGCGATTACTGGCTTTTGAGCTGGATTCGTGCGGATGGCCTCTAGGATGTGAGCATCCAGAGAAGAGCTGGCATGAACACGAAAATACTCCGTGAAATAAATATCAGGCCCGCCGTAATGATGCATGATGCGCCAAAAAGGCAAATCCGTCACGTCCTGCATGGGGGCGAGCAAGAGAACGGGCCGGTTCGCTGGAAATATGGCGGAGAAAGTGGACAATAATTTTAAGTTTGAGGTTAATTTTTTCGCTGAAGGTAAAAGCTTTCACCATGTTACCGTAATTCAGACCACCATTGGGTCACTATCTCCATAGGAAGTCCGATGATGTTGGTCTTAGATCCCTCGATGCGCTCCACTATTTCGTAGCCATGTTCTTGGAAGGCGTAGGCACCTGCTTTATCCAGGACGTGGACTTTTGCTAAATAGGCACTGATGGCTTGATCATCTAAAGAGCGAAAGGTGACATGGGTGCGGGCGACGTGCTCGTGCATGATTTTTTCTTTAATGTTTAACCAGACAGCTGCAGTGATAACTTCATGAGTTTTACCGCTAAGCCAGCGTAGCATCTCTCTTGCTTCTGCCATATCAATAGGTTTGCCCAAAGTGCGCCCATCACAAAAAACTATAGTGTCTGCCACTAAAATAATGCCTTGGGCATGGCGCAACGCAACAGCCTCTGCTTTAAGTTGTGCATTAGCCAATGCCAGTTCGATGGGGCTTAGGTCAGGCCGGGAGGCGGCATCAAATTCATCGACCAGCGGTGCATCCACACGGAAGTGAATACCGACTTCCTCAAGTAAGTCCTGACGCCGCGGTGAGCTAGAGGCTAGAATGAGTTCCACACACGTCGTTCCACGTTAAGGCTGGGCGGTTTGCTTTTCCCGAACAGCCACGGCCGACTTCGGTGAGTTTTTATCCGTAATAACAATGAGGTCGCGCAAAATTCTTAAGGCTTCACGCAAATGAAGATCAGCCGCAAACATTTCCGCCGGAGTTAGCTCTTCGATTGGCTTACCATCTTCATCTTCATTATCTTGAAAGCGGGTCTTAGAGCTCTTAGGTGCCGCCGTGGTGCCTTCAAGATTATCAAAAGTAATGTTCAAAATGCTGGGGCTATCTTTGGATAAGGCTTTTATTGCCAACTTGCGCTCGTCTATGCGTTTTTTATCAGCACTTTTTTCTTCTTTTCGATCTATTTCGTTTAAGGAAACACGTTTATCCTCCAAACGTTTTTTAAGCCGCTCAATGTCGTCAAACATAAATTTAAAGTCAGGATCTTTTTCAATCCTCGATTTAGAATTAAGCGCTAGCTCAGATATGGCACCGCCGACTCTGGGCTCCACCAAGCTAAAAGAAGCAGACGGAATTTCATCCCAAGGTAAGGCGTGAGGAAGTTTTTCTTCACCTAATTCTAAATAGTCATTAATAGAAGGAAGAATCACATCTGGAACCACACCACGGTTTTGAGTAGAGTGTCCGTTGGGTAAATAGAATTTTTGAATGGTTAATTTGATGGCGCCTGCATCTGGCTTTTTACCGAAGCTGGGTAAGATAAAATTATTAATCTCCGTCACAGTCTGAACCGTCCCCTTTCCATGAGTGCTCTTATCTCCAACAATGATGGCGCGTCCGTAATTCTGGAGTGCACCAGCCGCAATCTCAGAAGCGGAGGCACTTAGCTTGTTGGTCATGACAATCAGGGGGCCGTCGTAAAAAGCTCCGCTTACTTGATCCTCAAGCCTCTGAATGCGTCCCTGAGGGTCTTTAACCTGAACAACGGGTCCTTGGTCGATGAAAAGACCAACTAAACGCACGGCCTCGCCTAGCAGCCCGCCGCCGTTATTTCTCAAATCAAGCACGAGACCGTCAATCTTCTTTTCTTTTAATTTTTCAATAAGAATACGCACATCATCTGTCGTTCCAGAACTTTCTTGAGAATCCTTGCTTAGGGTCATTTTTTTATCATTAATCGGACCGTAAAAGGAAGGGAGATCAATCACGCCTAAACGAATCGTTTCTCCATTAGGCCCCTTTTGTTCGATGAGTTTAGCCTTAGCTTTTTGGCTCGTGAGCTTGATCTCATCGCGCACCAGTTTAATTTCATTGCGAAGGGAAGAATCGGCAGTGGCGGGTATGATGTTGAGTCGCACGGTGGAGCCTTTTTCTCCGCGAATCAGACGCACGGCGTTGCGCAACTTCATATCAACAATGTCGATGTATTCCTTGCTTCCTTGAGCTACGGCTACGATACGGTCATTCACCTTCAGTCGTTTATCTAAATCGGCTGGCCCGCCGGGGATAATTTCTTTAATCGTACAATAACCATCCTCGGTGGAGAGCACAGCACCTATTCCGAAAAGGGAGTTATTCATGTTAATAGCAAAATCTTCTAATGCGCTAGGCCCCAAATATTGACTGTGGGGGTCGTAGAGCATGGAGAGAGATGAGAGATAGGTCTGGATGATTTCCTCCTGATCTGTTTCTCCAAAAGTTTTACGTAACTGGCTGTAACGTTTCTTCAAGCGATCCATAGGATTGGCTTCCTTCTTTTCGGCCAAGCGATGAACTAAAAAATCATACTTTATTTTTTGTTCCCAAAGTAAGTCCGCCTCCTTGTCGTTTGCGGGCCAAGGGGATTTGCCCCGATCTGGTGCATAGAAATCTTTTTGAGTAAAATCAAAGGGTTCTTCCATTCTCTGGGCTACTTTGTCCAAACGTGTATTTAGTCGTTTCTTGAAAACGGCAAAAATATCAAAGGCCGCATCCAGATTACCTTCCGAAATTTTTTTCCCCAGCGTGCCGCCATACTTGCTTTCAAAGAGATCTAAATCTGATTGTAGAAAAAAGAGATGATTATAGTCCAAGCTCTTCATATATGCATCAATCCATTCCTTGGATGTTTCTGCATCAATGGGGTGCTTGGCGAAATGTTGTTCCTGAAGAAATCTGGCAATAAGCTCAGCCGCTTTCTGATAGACTTGTAGTGACTCGGCACGGGGTGCCTTCTGCTCAGTAGTAGGTTGAACCTGAGTTTCTTTGAGTTCAACTTTAGGCTCTATTTTTTCTTTAGCAGAGCAGCCCGTGACGAGTGCTATAATAGAAAAAATAACAAGAAGTAAACTTAACGATTTTTTATGGTCATATAATAACATAATCTAAGCATCAGCGTAGGGCATCTAACCCGTTTGTCACGTTACAGATGAGAAAGGCCGCAAGGAAACGCTTCTTAGGAGAGCAAAAACTGCCTATTATTCTAGACTTTTGGAGGCTCCATCCACCTATTTATCTTACGATTGCAGAAACATTATTTACTGCTAATCTCCCTTCATGTGTGGTTTGTCATCAACGTTGTTCTGGAACAGGCCTATGCCCGGCTTCTTTGCGCTGGTGGCTATTTTGGTTTATAGCAGCTTGAGCCTGCCCTGCTCTGCCCAGACTGCCCCCACAGAACCCCTTAATGAAAAACTAAGCCCCAGCCAGCGTTTATCCCCCCAGGCCTTTCACGGGGAGGCTCTTAGTCTAAGCATGTGCTATGAATTAGCCCTTCTACGCATGGAGACTTTAGGGCTCAGCGAACAAGACGTGCGCATCGCCCAAGCCCGCTACCGTGAGGCTATCGGCGCAGTTCTTCCTAGTGTCAAAGTAATCGGAGAACAATACATCTTTAAAGATCGTGGTAACGACTTTGGCTCCCCCGTTTCAGGGGGCGGCTTTAGTAGTGAAAATTTGCAACCCCGCCAAGCCCGCGTGAACCTTAAAGTCCCCCTCTTCTCGGGTCTGCGCGATATCGAGATAGCTAGGGCAGCTCGTGCTGAAATTGACGGAAATAGGCTAACCGCTGCCCGCCTGCGCCAAAACCTCTACCTTAACGTAGCCGAATCCTATTACCAAACCCTAAACTATGAGGCCGATCTGCGCCTCCTTGCTTCTATTGAAAAAACTCTCCTGGAACGTAACGATGTCCTAGAAAAACGCGTTAAACTCGGTAAGTCCCGCGACAGTGAACAATTCCAAGCCCGCACCACACTAGCCCAAGCCCGTGTTAGCGTGGAAAAAACTAAAGGCCTCCTCGCCGCCACTCGCGAAATGCTCGCCTTCCTCATCGGAGTTCCTGCCACTCAGTGGAATCTGCAGCCAGACCTGACCGCCACGCCCAGTGGCTTAGAGTTAGGCTCTTACCTCTCCCTCACCGCCAATCGCCCAGACGTGTTGGCTGCCGTCCAGTCCCAACGCTCTGCCCGAGCCCAACTCTCCGCCGCCAAAGGCGAACATTTTCCTAAAGTGTCCTTTGAAGGAAACTACACCTTTTACGATTCTGACAGCCAACGTGATGGGGATTGGTCGGGCTTCCTTACCTTAGAAATTCCTCTCTTTGATGGTGGCTCGATCGAAGCGCGGGTAGATCAAAACAAAGCGCTCTTCACTAAGAAGAAGCTCGACCTCTCCCAGCTTGAGCGCGAGGCCGAACGCGACGTGCGCACGACTTTTAACCAATTTAACGCTTCCCTCGCTGAGCTGGCCAGCCTCCGTGAGGCGGTTAAAACAGCAGAGCTTAATTTCCAAGCACAACAGTCTGATTACGATCTCCGCGTCGTCAATAACCTCGACGTGTTGGACGCACTGCAAACCCTCCATGATTTGCGCCGTAACGAAAGTGCTGCCCGGACCGACGTGCGCCTTAATTTAATCAAACTTTACATAGCCGCTGGTGCCACGGGAACTCAGCTAACTAAGAAATAAGGTTGAAGCACTTCACCTTAATTAACCTTCGATTTATTGACTATGAGTTTAACTGAAATATCTGTCCGCCGTCCCGTCTTTGCTTGGATGCTCATGTCCGCCCTGATTATTTTTGGGGCGATTTGTTTTGGTCGGCTCGGGGTCAGCCTCTTGCCTGACGTAGAAGTTCCTAACGTCTTGGTGCAGATATCTTGGCCAGGTGCCGCACCAGAAGTAATGGAGACGGAAATCGTAGACCAGATGGAACAAGCACTGGTCAATGTCTCAGGTATTAAAAACCTCAACTCAACCATTTTTCAAGGCAGCGCGCAAATTAGCCTTGAGTTTTACCCCGGTCGTAACGCCGACGCCGCCCTTCTCGAAGTTCAGACCAATATCAACCGCGTCCGACTCCCTCTTCAAGTGGAGCAACCACTCATCCTCAAGGTTAACCCAACCGATCAAGAAATCATGTGGCTAGGTATCAGCAGTAATGAGCGCAGTATGTTAGAGCTGACAGTCTATGCCGAACGCTATTTGCGAGATAAATTTCAAGTCCTGCCTGGGGTTGGGCAACTCATCCTCAGTGGTTTTGCTGAGCGCAACTTACGTGTCTGGGTCGATCACGATAAATTGTCGCAATATGACCTCACCATCCTCGACGTGCAGAATGCGCTCCGCACCCAGCACGTCGAACAGGCCGCTGGAATTTTAGAAAATAAGCAGCAAGAAATTAACGTCCGCCTCATGGGTGAAGGCATGACGACGGCGGAAGTCGGGGAAATTCTCATCAAACAACGCGGTGGCCTACCCATTTATAATTCCGTCATCCGCCTGAGCGACGTAGCTCTAATAGAAGACGGCCTCAATGATGTGCGCTCCATCACCAAGATAGCTGGAGTGCGTGGTGGCGGGATCGGGTTCCGCAAACAGCGCGGAGCTAACTCCATTGAGGTGGCAAACGCGATCAAAAAAACGATCGAAGAGATTCGGCCAACTTTACCCAAAGATATTAAGATTGAAATGAACTACGACGAGTCGAAGTTCACGTCTGAGGCGGTGGAGGAGACGGAATTTACCCTGATCATTTCTGCTATTCTTACCGCCCTTGTTTGCTGGCTTTTCCTCGGCTCCCTTTCCAGCACTTTTAACGTCACCATGTCTATCCCAACTTCTGTTCTGGGAACTTTTATTATTCTCTACTTTTTTGGTTTTACCCTAAACATGTTTTCTTTATTAGCACTATCACTAGCTATCGGCGTAGTGGTAGACGACGCCATCATGGTGCTGGAAAACATCGTCCGGCACATGGAGATGGGGAAAGATCGTGTACAAGCCGCTATAGATGGCACGAAGGAGATTACGGGCCCAGCCATTGCTTCCACTCTGGCTGTTATCGCCGTTTTCCTCCCTGTTGCCTTCGTCCAAGGAACCGTTGGCCAGTTTCTCTTTCAATTCGGCATAACGATTTCCGCCGCCGTGGCACTCTCCCTCGTCGAGGCCCTCACCCTTACGCCCATGCGTTGCTCCATCTTCCTCTCCGTTAAGCGCGGTAATTTTATCACCAAGGGCGTGGATTCTTTCATGGAAAGGCTGACGCTCTCTTATCGACAAGCTCTACCTTTCTGCCTGCACCACCGGCTCCTTATCTTCGGGGCATTCATCGTTATCTTTTTAGTAACGCTTTTCGTTGCGACGAAAGTTCCTGGTGAATTCTCCCCAGCTCAAGACCAAGGCACGCTCCTCGTGCGCTTTGAAACACCCGTCGGCTCATCCCTCCCCTACACAGAAGAGCGTTTAGCGGAAGCGGAAAAAATCATTTCGGCACGTCCAGAAACGCGCACCTATTTCTTAGCCGCTGGCAGTTTCTTTGATGGGAATGTTAACAATGGAATCATGTTCGTTGATTTGAAGCCTAAGTCGGAACGTAAACTCACCCAGCAGGAGATGATGTTAGAATTAAGACCTGAACTTGAAAAAATCCCGAATTTAAAATCCTTTCTTATCGATCTTTCTAAAGGTGGTCCCGACGGCGGTCTAGGCTTCCCCATCACCTTTACTCTGCAAGGACCTAACTTGAATGTGCTTAAAACTGAGTCGAGCCGCTTGATTGATTGGATGAAAAAAGAGAATTTAGCCGTGGACTTAAACACGGACTTTAAGGAGGGCCAACCCGAACTACGTGTCACCATAGATCGAGCAGCCGCCTCAGCACGCGGCGTAACGGTGCAAGCTGTTTCCGAAACCATCGCAGCAGCCGTCGGCGGCGTGCGCGAGGGTAAGTTCACCAACGATGACCGTCGCTATGATGTGCGCATACGTTTGCAAGCAGACGAGCGCACCCAAGTCGAAGATTTAGATAAACTCACCGTGCGTAATATCTATGGAGAAATTGTTCCAATCAAAGAAGTAATCAAAACAGAACTAGTTTCCAGCCTGCAAACCATTTCCCGTCGCAACCGAGAGCGTTCCATCACTCTTACGGGAAACCCAGCTCCTGGCATCGCTGAAAATATTTCACTGGCTCGGATTAAGGAATATGCAGCCCAGACCTTGCCCTCAGGCTATCGTTTGATTCCTTCTCAATCCGCTGAGACCAATGCACAGTTCGGTAAGGATATGGGTCTAGCATTAGCTTTAGGGCTTCTAGTCGCTTATATGATTTTAGCGGCACAATTTAACAGTTTTGCGCAACCTTTAATTATTCTCTTAGCCATACCCTTTGCCTTAAGCGGAGCCGCCTTAGGACTTTTTGCCTTTGGCCAAACATGGAATCTTTTCAGCATCATCGGTCTTCTTTTATTGTTCGGAATCGTAAAGAAAAATTCCATTTTGCTTGTGGAATTCACCGATAAAGTGCGAGAACATGAAAAGCTAGCGCCAGACGATGCCTTGCTAAAAGCCTGTCCTATTCGCCTGCGTCCTGTGCTCATGACTTCTTTTGCCACCATAGCAGCCGCTATTCCCCCAGCCCTCGCCTTTGGGCCTGGAGCGGAGAGCCGTGTGCCGATGGCTTTAACCATCCTTTGCGGCTCTCTAGTTTCCATGTTAGCCACTTTGTTTATTGTCCCCTGCGCTTACAGTTTAGTGGAAAGTATCCGGACGTGGCTTAGGAGTAAATTTTTTAACGTGCCGGCGTCGCCCTCCCCTTCATCATCTTAAAACCGTAAACGCTGAGCGAGCCCTCCGCATTCCTTTATTGCCTTTTACATCCATCTGTACAAAGTAATGAAGGAGTTCGTTAAAAACCCTATTATACCTAACCCCAACCTAGGAAAAACTTATGTCAAAAGCCCAAGATTCTCGTAAAGAAACCAAAAAGAAACCCGCCAAAACCAAATCGGAAAAGAAAGCTGCTAAGATCGAGAAGCAGAAAAATCGCTAAGCCTTCTAACTTAACTTTCGCATGCGCTGTGCAGTAAATTAGGACGGCACACCTTTCTCCGCACCTAGCCTAAAATCTGGCTAGTTATTTAAAAGCTCTTCGCTATATTGTTCTCCATGTTACGCCATTTACTGAAGTCTAAGCTGCACCGTGCCTTCATCACGGACGCCAATGTCGAATACGAAGGGAGCATCACGATCCCTGAAGATCTCATGGGCTTGACCAATCTTTGGGAGGGCGAAAAAGTCCTCGTTACCTCCATCACGAGTGGTGCACGATTAGAAACGTATGTGCAAAAGGGCGTGGCTGGTTCTGGTAAAATTATTGTGAATGGCGGGGCTGCTCATCTCATTAAACAAGGGGAGCGTGTGAGTATCATGGCCTTTGCCAGCTCCGATATTCCGATCGAACCCCGGCGGATTCTTTGCAATGATCAGAATGAAGTTATCTCGACCTATCGTTAACCAAAGCAAAGCGTAGTTAAAGAAAATCTGCGATCCGCACGCCAGGATCGTGCCCGACGAGGACATAGGCATTCATTTCGTCATACCATGTTGCGATTGGTAACCCACCGATACGGGTGATTTCCTTCACTTGCCGCTCAGGCAAATTCCCGAGTATTTGCCTATTTAAAATGAATAAGTGGGCTACTTGATTTTGCTGATCTTTAAAACAAACCATGGCTAAGCGGTGACCTCTCCAGTCGATGACACGACATCCAAAGGCCTTACTCTGACCGATGCCACCACTCACGTTAATGCGTGAAGCTAATTTCTGAGCAATCACCCAGTCTATGACCTGGCCTTGCTCTTGAGATGTGTAATCTAGATTCATGCCCTGATCGATAAAGCTCCCGGCTAATTGTGCTACGTCATCACGATATTCGGCTAGAGTAGGCTTAAGAAGGGATGTTGGCCGCATGAAAATCCCTAAACCTAAAACAACGAAAAGAACCGCTGCTAAAGCCCAGCCGTAAGGATGATTCCACCAAGGTTTGCTCAAGCATTCTTGCCGAGAGGTAAGGATGGTAGTTTTTAAATCTTTAGGCACACAACAGCAAGAAAGTTTGTCACAGATTAGACGGTCAAAAGTCTGTTGCTCTGCCAACCACTGCGCTAGCTCGGGATCACATTTAGCCTGCTCCAACGCTTCTTTCATACGTGGATCTTGCGCCTCCTGACCATCGGGTCGATAGGCACTTAAGAGTAGTTTAGCTTCTGAATTATCCACGGGATTCTCCTTGACGTTGGCCTTCTTGATAGGGGCTTAGATGTATAATTTTAGCAGAAGTTTCTTGTGTAGCTTGGTGTAGTTTTTTCTTCAATTCTTGTTTACCTCTCGAAAGTCGCGACATGACCGTGCCTATGGGTATGTCTAAGATTTCAGCTATTTCCTGATAGGAATGTTGTTGTAAGTAAAAAAGCGTAAGGGGTGCGCGGTAAAGGTCATCTACTTTTTGTAAAGCCAGCATGACAGAGTCCCCGTCTAATTTAGTGGCTATCTCCGAAATGACCACGGGCAGCTCGTGTTCGACTTCACTCACTTCGATTTCAGGGAACTTAAGAAGGCGACGGCGCGAGCCGAGGAATTCGCGGTGCAAGGTCGTAAAGAGCCAAGTCTTAACTTTTGTGCGGTCAAGAAGCTGATGTCCCTTCGTAGCCCAGCGGTAGAAAGTCTGCTGTGTTAGATCAGCTGCGTCGGCCTCCCGTTGGCTAAGGCTGTAACCGAAGCGGTAGAGCGGCTCGTAATACTGCTCAACCAATTGTTCAAATGAAAAATCCATCTCGTGTAAGACTAGCTAGACCCCAGCTTTATTCCAACTTTTTCAAATAAATGATTACAAGAAAATCGAGGCATAAGTTATGCTTACTTTAAATCTGTGAATCAAGACTCCGTTATCCAAGCCATTCAAGAGATATTACAAGCCATCCAAGGAAATAAGCCGTTGGACGAAATCATGCAGCTTATCCTAAAATGGGCCTGCACCATTACTGGTAGCGTGCATGGCTCGTTTTTAACTATCAACCACTCCGCTAAATATCTAGAAATTACCTCTGTTCATGGACCCGACTGGACACCCGAAATTCAGGCGCGTAAACTGCAACTAGGCGAAGGCATAACAGGTAGAGTAGCAGTATCCGGTGAGCCTTATCTTTGTCACGATACTACGAAAGATCCTAACTACATTTCGTGGTTTGACTACGTGCGCTGCGAAATGGCCGTTCCCATACGTATCCAAAATGAACTCTGGGGAATTATTAACTTGGACGGGAATAAGCCCCACGAATACACTCAGGTCAGCTTAACTCAAATTACCCTTTTCGCACAATTAGCCGCCTCGGCGGTGGATCTCCACCTTAAATGGAATCTAGAACGTCGTGTGCAACAAGAACTCCTTGAGTCTGAGAAATTAAGCTCCCTTGGAAAACTCATCGCCGGCTTAGCTCACGAACTTAATAATCCCCTGACTGCCATCTTAGGAGGTGTCTCCGTCCTAGCCTACGACATCCAAGATCCTGATCAAAAAGAGATGTTAGAAGGCATCGCCAACGAAGCCCAACGTGCGGCCGACCTGATCAAAGATCTCTTAGCCTTTGCCCGACGACAGCCCAATAAAACGGAAATACGCCCCATTGACTCCATCATTCAAGAGACCTGCGGCATCATGCGCCATCAGCTTAAATTTAAAAACATCCGCCTCACCCTTGGTCTGCTGGACAAATCCCCTCTCGTTAATGTCAACCCATCGCAAATAAGCCAAGTCTTACTTAACTTAATTAATAACGCCGAGCAGGCTATCGAAATGGAAGGCCGGAGTGACGGTAAAATCAACATTGAAGTAGAAGAAACCGAGACTTCAGTTTTCGTTAACATTATTGATAACGGAATCGGCATGTTAGATGCCACCCGCAACTCCATCTACGACCCCTTTTTCACCACGAAAGAAGTAGGTAAAGGCACTGGCTTAGGACTCTCCATTTCCCAAGGTATTATCCATACCCACGGTGGCACCATCACCTGTAGCAGTGGCCTTCATGCCGGCACCACTTTTACCATTAAACTTCCGCGATCTTACGATACCCCCACCCTTTCCAAATCACTAACCCCATCTCACAAAACACTCTCAACCCAACATGTGCCAGCCTTGCAGCATCTCCGTATCCTCGTGGTGGATGATGAGGAATTAATCCGCATCGGTCTAAGCAGATATTTAAAGAGCCTAAATCACGACGTTCATCAAGCTGGAGATGCCCAATACGCCCTCGCCCTAGCGCATGCTACGAAGTTTGACTTGATCATTTCAGACATACGCATGCCACGTATGACTGGAATAGAACTTTACTACAGCCTGATTGAGATCGATCCACAGTACCGTAAACGCTTTATCTTTATCACAGGAGACCTTGTCGCCAGCGAGCTCCTCGCTCAAGTGAGGGCAACGCAGTGTCCTCTAGTAGAAAAACCTTTTAACTTTCAATCCATTTTCGAACTACTTCCCCAGCCTAGAGCAAGTGGCCGCTCTACCACTTCCTTGAATATGCTTGTTTAAATAACTAAAAAGCATCCTTGTTTTGCCTCTCCCACCGTGCTAATTTTTACCCATGCACATGATATCTACAGAAACTACTCAAGACCTCATTACTCAAAAAACGCGTGAACTTTGCGAAGCTCTTCTCCTAGACACGCGCTTCAGCGATAGTCGTCGCCAGATCGAAGGCTTTTTAGCCGATCAAGTTGCGCAAGAACAATACCGCGACGTCAGCGACCGTGGCCGCCTCTTACGTGATAAGCAAATGCAAAATGTTCCTCTCAATGATACAGAAGTGGATGAGTTTGAAAAAATTCGCTTTGAGCTTCTAGAAAATCCTGTGGCCCAGAATTTCATTGAGCTCCAAGCCCAGATGAATGAAGTGCAGGATGGTATCAATAAAATGATTAGCAAAACCTTTGAATTAGGTCGGGTTCCAGAAGATGCTGACCTAAATTGTGGCGACCAATCTTGCGGCACAGGCTGCGGCTGCCAATAACAAATTTCCATAACGCAGAAGTTTTTGTAGTGGCCGTTGGCGTTGGTTCCACCTAGAGCACTGGTTCATCTAAGACCTAGCAGCAACCCCTTACTGCATAATAACGATTAGAAATTAATGACTACCTAGAATAGACGATGAAACTTCTAAGCTTAGACATTGTTATCCAGACACTTAATCAAGCTCAGGTTCGTTATCTCATTGTCGGGGGACTAGCGGTTAATGCACATGGCTATGTGCGCACGACGATGGATGTAGATTTAGTTAACAATTAACGAAAGATAATTTGCACTCCGCCTTTCAAGCCTTGCTCTCGATAGGCTATAAAGTGGAGCAATTTTCGGATCCACTGCTCCGTGAACAATGGCGGCGTGAAAAAGGCATGTTGGTGCTTAAGTTTTGGAGCGAGCTACATCGTGAAACTCCTTTGGATGTTTTTGTTTATGATCCCTTTCCCTTTGATGAGGAATACGACCCAGCTATTATTTCAGGTCATCCGCCAGCGCGTTTTGTTGCACTTATAGCATTACTTAAGATGAAGCATGAAGCGGAGTGCACTAAAGATAAATTAAATATTGAAAACCTTACTTTTATTCAGGATGCGTAACTAAGATGAATTCTGAAGAACAACCTCATCTTGAAATCCCCGTGGCATCCACAGATATCCAATGGGACGAATGCACGTCCCAAGGTGCCGATCGTGCCTATATTCGGGAAGCTTTGCGCTGGACTATACGGCAATGCTTGGAATGTCTGAACGACATGTGTGATCTAGCCCGATCCATGATTGCGGAGCGCCAGAAAAAAGGTCTAGCCTACATTGATCCTTACACGGGAGAATGCGTGAAAGCCCGTAAGATTTAAAGCGGAGCCTAGTTCCACCTGAAAAGACGGCGGCGACAGAAATATTTATTCTAAGCCTAACCCACGTTCTAAGCGACCTAGCATAAGCGCATCAAGCCTATCTTTTTCACGAAAAGAATCTTTTTTTAGCTCCCTTAAAATGCTGCCATTTAAGTAGGGAACGATACCCGTCACACCTTCCACGCTTTTTTCTAAACTACTTGACAAAAGATCCGAGTAAGTTCGGCCCGTCATACGATTAAATATATCTAGCGGGCAGTCTCGTTCCAACATCCGCACGGCACCTTCTTCGGGAGGGAAATCGACTGATGTCAGGGTGCCACCGTAGCCATCCCCAAATCCAGCCAAAGCCTCCGCCAATTTTTTTATGTTATCAGATGAATCGTCGACAAGAATATTAAGAACCTCTGTTGTGCGGACCTAGCCGTGAAAACCAACGGCCACACTTTACACCACGAGGTAGTTAACGTGGCTGAGGTTGAGCCGCTCCAAAAGTTTTACGAAGTCGGGTAAGTCTGGGTTCATGAGCAAAAGCATCTAAGCCGTAAAGAGCTATCGCATCACGGCGTAGGCGCATAATGCGCTGGAGCGGATCGCCAGTTGCTACTTTTTCGCCAATAGTTTTACGAATCACAGAACCGAGCCTACCTCCCACTTCTGCGGAGAACAATTATAAGCTCACCTTTGGAAAATTTCTGAAAAAATGCCGCCACCTAAAAGACGTTCCCCTTCATACAGCGCACAGATTTGGCCGGGAGCTAAGGCGCGCTGAGGTTCGTTAAAAATAACCTCGGCCATGTTGTCCCCTTTAGGCTGAAATTCCATCTGGTGACGCGGAGCACGGTAACGTGGCTTAGCCTCAATCACTGTTATCTCTGTTAGTCCTTGGCCGCACCATGAAAGGGAATGTAACGAAGCCCGCCGCGCATAAAGACCTGGCGTTTCCATCTGATCAAAAGCAATCACCAGCTCGTTCGTTTTAATTCGTTTCTCTACCACGACGAAAGCCTCCCCCTCCGTATTAGAGGGCACACGGATACCTTTGCGTTGCCCTAAGGTGTAAAGATGGAGGCCTCGATGTTCACCCAGTTTTTTACCCACTAGGTTCACGATAGATCCAGGCCTATCTGGAATGAAATTTTTCAAGAAATCCGACATCTTGACTTCACCAATAAAGCATATGCCTTGGCTGTCTTTCTTCGCCGCGGTGTTCAAGCCCAGCTCAAGCGCGATCTGCCGCACTTCTGCCTTTTGTAGTTCGCCCACAGGGAAAATGGCGTGCTGAATCTGGGACTGACGCAAGAGGGCGAGGAAGTAAGATTGATCTTTGTTTTTATCAAGACCTTCTAAAATGGAGGCCTCGCCATTTGCATTGAGGCGTCGGGCATAGTGACCCGTCGCAACAGCATCGAACCCATTTTTTAAAGCATAATCCAAGAATACTCCAAACTTCATCTCCCGATTGCACATGACGTCAGGATTAGGCGTAATGCCCGCCTCATAGCCTTCCAATAAGTATTTCACCACACGCTCGCGATAATCATTCATCAGGTTAACAATACGAAACTCAATCCCTAGCTGAGAAGCCACGGCTCGGGCATCTTCAATATCCTGCTGCCACGGGCAGTGACCGACGATATTTTCCTCGTTGATCCAATTCTTCATGTAGGCACCAGTGACACGGTGCCCTTGGCGCAAGAGCAAGGCCGCCGCTACACTGCTATCCACTCCGCCTGACATGCCTACGAGGACGTTCATAAAAAGCAAATTAGAAGAATTGTTCCACGTAACTCTTGGGATCAAAAGGCCGCAGATCATCCAGACCTTCTCCCGTGCCGATGAAGTAAGGATTAATCCCAGTTGCAGCTTTTATGGCGGCCACGGCACCGCCTTTGGAGGAGCTGTCCAGCTTGGTGATAATCAGTCCTGTTAACCCAATAGCCTTGTGAAAAACTTCGGCTTGTTGGATGGCGTTCGTTCCATTGGTGCCGTCTAACACAAGGATAACTTCGTGTGGTGCGCCGCTTATTTTTTTATCTACAATACGTTTAATTTTTTCCAACTCGCGCATGAGATTTTCTTTATTATGAAGCCTTCCTGCTGTGTCTATAATCGCCAAACGGGACTGATCCTTTAATGCATTTGTTAATCCTTCAAAAGCAGCAGCAGAGGGATCGCCGCCTTTTTTGCCAGGCGTGAAGGCTGCCCCGGAGCGTTCCGCCCACACACGGAGTTGATCTATGGCGGCGGCACGAAAGGTGTCTGCTGCGATGAGGTGCACCGCTCCTTCTTTCCCGTAGAGCTTAGCCAACTTGCCGATGCTAGTGGTTTTACCAACCCCGTTGATACCGATCACAATCCAGACATTAAGTTCCTCTGGGGTGAGCTGGGGCAAATGGATGGGCTTAGGCCAGAGTTTTAATATTTCTGCCGACGTCGCTTCTTGGATGGTCTCTGCGGAAACGACTTCTTTTTTTAAAGTAGTTAATAATATTTTTGTGAATTCTAAGCTTAAATCCGATTGGATAAGGGTGGATTCTAGGTCATCCCAATCGACGGAACCACCCTTGACGGTAGCGACCCATTTCTTAAAAAATGAAAGCATACTAGTTTAGAACTCTGGTGATTAAAGAGGATTGTGTTTAGGTTGGAGTTTAGGCTTCGTGAGCCGAATTCCCTCTGGCCTGATCCCCTCACGGGCAGGACGATCTAGATCCTTGCGCACGCGGTCGAGAATTCCATTCACGAATTTTCCCGCTTCATGGGAGCTAAGGAATTTTGCTACCTCAATAGCTTCGTTGATAGCTACGACTGGTGGAACCTCGGGACAGTAATTCATTTCATAAACCGCTAGGCGGAGAATATTTTTATCCACGGGAGCCATGCGTTCCATCTCCCAGTTATCAGAATACTTTTTAAGCGTCTCATCAATTTTTAAGGCGTTCTTAATTACGCCATGAATGAGGGGGAGGGCAAAGTCCCGGACTTTAGGCTCAGGAGCAGACATTTCCATAAAAAGGGCAAGCCCAGCAGTTAACTCCTGCTTAGGAGCGACTTCATGTTGATAGAGATATTGAACGGCCAGCACTCGGCCATCACGACGTTTACCCATAATTTAATTTTCTGATTGTAGTAATTGTAAAACAGCTTCGGCAGCTTCACTCCCGCGATTGAGTTTGGTTCCAAAGCATCGTTCACGAGCTTGTTTTTCGTTAGTGACCATTAAAATTTGGTGTAGCACGGGCTTATTATATTTAAGCATGAGATCCATCAGGGCCTGCGTTACGGTAGAACCGATGAGATCGGCATGTGCGGTCTTCCCTTGCCAGATGACGCCGAAGGTAATGACAGCTGCGATGTCTTTTTGTTGAAGTAAGCGTTGGGTGGATAGAGGAATTTCAAAAGCTCCTGGCACACGAAGGACGGTGACCAGAGTGTTGGGGAGATTGTGTAGGCAGGCACTTAACAGGCCATCTACGTATTGTTGATTAAAGAGACTGGCCACGATGCCGATTTTAACGGTTGGATTTTTAACACGGGATAGGAGTGAATTTTTTTTCACAAGAGGTGTCCCATTTTAATTTTTTTAACGTCGAGGTATTTTTTATTGTGCTTGTTTGATTGCACTTTAATAGGGACTTGTCCTGCTAGCTCCAGCCCATAACCAGAAAGTCCTATGACCTTTTTAGGGTTGTTGGTCATAATACGCATCTTCTTTACACCTAAATCGCAGAGGATTTGGGCGCCTAATCCGTATTCGCGTAGGTCGGGACCAAAACCTAATTTTACATTGGCTTCCACGGTGTCATAACCTTCTTGCTGTAATTTATAGGCATGAATCTTAGCCGCCAGGCCTATACCCCGCCCTTCTTGCCGCATGTAAACAAGAACCCCTTTGCCCTCACGCTCAATCATGCTTAAGGCGTCATGCAATTGGTTCCCACAGTCACAGCGCTTGGAACCGAAGACATCTCCTGTTAGGCATTCACTGTGGACGCGAACCAAGGTAGGAGTTTTTTTTGAAATTTTTCCTTTCACTAAAGCTAAGTGGTGGTTGCCATCTACCGCAGAGCGGTAGAGATAGAGATCGAACATCCCATAATCCGTGGGTAGCTTGATGACTTGTTCGCGGATGATCAGGCGTTCATTGCGACGGCGGTATTCAATCAGATCAAGAATGGTTGCTATTTTAATTTTATGTTTCTGGGCGAAAATACGTAGTTCGGGCAGACGTGCCATATTGCCGTCTTCCTTGAGAATTTCACAAATAACAGCCGATTCGTCGAGTCCAGCTAAACGGGCGAGATCAATGGCAGCCTCCGTGTGGCCTGCGCGTTGGAGAACTCCCCCATTTTTAGCTTGGAGGGGAAAAACGTGACCAGGCTGAACAAGAAGTTGTGGTTTAGCTTTTGGTGAGGCGAGAAGCTTAATGGTGGCGGCGCGATCTGCTGCGCTGATGCCAGTGGTGATGCCGTGGGCAGCATCGACTGAAACGGTGAAGTCGGTCTTAAAGCTTTCACGATTTTCCAGCACCATGCGTTGTAGGCCTAGCTGAGTGGCGCGGGCATGGGTGATGGGAGCGCAAATGAGACCTCGACCGTGCGTGGCCATGAAGTTAATGGAGGCAGGCGTTACTTTTTCCGCCGCCATAATAAGATCGCCCTCATTTTCGCGATCAGTGTCGTCGGTCAGGATGACCATTTTACCTTGTCGAATATCCGCAATAACATTCTCGATAGAATCAAAAGGTTGATTTGTGGGAAAGCTGGCTGGTTTGTCCTTAGGCATTTTCATTTCAAAGATCTAGGAGAGAAACTAAACCCGAAAATGGTATGAATCCATAAGATTTTAGAACTTTGTGTGGAAGCATGCTTGTTCCGTCATGGGGTGGTAACTTTTTTGAATAATCGTTGATCCGCCAGCCCCTAGCGCAGGCAACGTCAACTCACGAGAAGGAAGAGATATTCTAGGCTCTCTTTTCCTAAAAAAAAGAACAGTAAAGTCAGCAGCAGAACTGTAACACCTAGGATGTCTCCTAAGAGTAAAAAGAGTCCGTCATTTTCCATCAAGCCTAGCCCAATAAGTAGGATTGGAATAGCGTATATAAAGTTGGTGCCGGGGATGGGTAAGGGGAGCATAATGGCGATGCAGGTAATGAGAGCTCCGTGAATTTTATGAGACCAAGGGTGGATACATAGGCCACAATAACGGGGCTTAAGACCTTTTTCTATTTTAAGACAAATAAAAGAGGCACGATGAATCATGTCGATAATTTTTTCTCGAGGCACCTCATAGTTTTGAACACGCTTAGGTATCCATAATTTCTGCCCTAATGCCATGCGGAGACCAGAGAATATGAGAACAAAGCCCATGGGGACAGCGATTACGGGGAGGATAGCCGGGATGCTGAACATGGCGATAACAGCAGGATAGCCGCGGCCTGCCAAATATTCTAACATACGTCGAATGGTAATGGGGTGCTGGTTACTTTCTTCTCCCATTCGCTGCAGAATGGCGGAAAGGGATAGCCCGCAATCCGGGGCAAGACAGGACTCAGTGTTCTTGCTAGCACTAAGAGAAATATCCGCATGAGGATCAATAAGCATATATTCTTCAACTAATCTCGCTTGGACTAGACTTTAAAGATGTCCTTAGTTTAACCCGTGGTGCGTAAACCGCCAGCTATTGCGTTGATTGAGAGTAATAAGTCTGGCAACAATTCGTTGGCTGCACCTTGGTCTTCTTTGCTCCGCAACATCCGCCACTCGCGAAGGAGGCTGATTTGTTGGTAATGAAGGGTGCGCAGTGCTTCTTCCCTGAGTTGAAGCGTGGCAAACATTTTAGGACGTCTTTTAGCTAAGGTGCCTCCGCCGAAGAGCCGATCCATCATGCGATGGGTGCGAAGAAATTCACTTTTAATCATAGTGAAAAATCGACGGCGCAGTTTAGGATCTTCCACTAAACCCGCATAAGCCTTCATGATTTCTAAGTCCGCACTGGCCAGGTTTGTTTCCACATTGGTCAAAACATAACGCAAGAAAGGCCACGTCTTCACGGCCTCTTGTAACCCCTTGAAGGAGATATCACCTTGTTTGGTGATTTGTTCTAAGGCGGAGCCAACTCCGAACCAGCCTGGAACATAAAAGCGGGATTGATTCCAACTAAACACCCAAGGAATGGCGCGGAGATCTTCTAGGGATCGAACCCCTGTACGGCGCGAGGGGCGGGAGCCGATGCGGCTTTGCTCTAAAGCATCAATAGGAGTGGCTTGGCCATAGAAGGTGATGAAATCTTCTTTCTGGATAAATTTACGATAAAATTCTGAGCTGGAACGGCAGAGCTCTTCCGCCAAGGGTTCAAATTTGGAATAATCTTTCGAGCGGTGACGATCTTCAAGGGTCACACCTGTTACGCCGGCTAAGAGAAGTTCTAAGTTATAAACAGCTGTAATTTGGTTGGCGTATTTTTGGGAAATAGTTTCTCCTTGCTCGGTGACACGCAGGTCAGCGTCGAGAGAGCCATGGGGTAGAGCCCCGAGGAAACGGTGGGTGGGGCCGGCACCGCGGCTGATGGTGCCGCCACGCCCATGGAAAAAACGGATTTTAACGTCATTATCTTTGCCGACTTTTTGCAGAGTTTTTTGGGTTTTTTGTAACCCCCATTGACTGGCTAGAATCCCAGCGTCTTTATTACTATCACTATAACCGATCATGACTTGCTGAATAGAAGGAGCGTTGAGGGAATGACTTTCATCTGTCTCTTCTTTGATGACTTTATTCTGGTAACGAAGACTAGCACGGGTGACGGGATGCTGAAGGAATGCGCGCAAGATATGTTCTGAGTTTTCTAAATCGCTCAGAGTTTCAAAAAGCGGCACAACAGGCAGTAGGCAGTAGAGCCCTTTCGTGGTGTATTTTGCGAGACCCGCTTCACGTGCTAGAATATAAACGACGAGAAGGTCTGAGACCCGCTTTGTCATGCTAACAATGAGAGAGCCTAAGCCCGTGCTGCCGAAGTTTTGGATGTGTTTTTCTAAAGAGCGGTAACAGCTTAAAACAGCCTCTGCCTGAGGACCGACATCAGAATCACCATGAAGGAAAGGGCGCGGTGAGCGGAGTTCCTTCATGAGAAATGACAGTCGCTCGGCCTCCGGCCAAGTGGCGAAGTCGCTGCCGTCAAGGCCAGCGGCGATCATGAGTTGGCTCATGGCTTTATCATGGAACTGGCTGTTTTGGCGAATGTCTAATTTAGCGAGGTGGAAACCAAAGGTTTTCACCTTACGGATGATGGGATCAATGTCCGAGACGGCTAAGCGAATCGCTCCGATTTTGACCAAGGACTCCCTTAAAAGCCGTAGATCAGAAAGGAGCTCGCAAGGGAAGCGGTAGCAACCAGGCCATTCACTAGTTTCTAGTTTAGAATTATTTCTAAGATTCAGCGGCAGCTTAGCTACAATAACGTTGGCGAGTTGGCGCCAAGGCTCTAGTGGATTACGCTTAAGGCAAGCTTCCCCACGCTCACCCATGTGATCAATCGAGGCCAGAATCTGGACTTTAAGATTCTCAGGGATATGATGGAGATCCGCTGATAAACTAAGAGTCCTCGGTAAAACGCTTAAACGACGATTGAGAATTTGGAGAGCTTGACTGCGTAATTCAAGTAAGGTTTCTACCGTAACTACATCCGTAACAAGGGGATGCCCATCGCGGTCTCCACCGACCCAAATGCCGAAGGAGAGTTTTGGGAAGTTATCAGGATCTTGCATCCATTTAGGGTCAAGTCCCGCTTTATGCCAAGCCTGTTTGAGTCGTAAATCTAATCGCGACAAAACATTCGGGAAAACCTCACGTAGGTGATAGGTAATGGTCTGTCGTTCTTTAGCGACTTTAGGTTTTTCGAAAATAACTTCACCAGTGCGCCATAGTCTCTCCAGAGCCACTTTAATTTCTTCACGTATGCTCTCTAACTCCGCTGGAGTCCACATACTGTTTTCACGCGATACGAGGAGAAGATAGATGGCACGATGTTGTTCCAACACGGTAGCACGCTTAGCCTCAGTCGGGTGAGCGGTCAGGACGGGCTCAACCCGAACGTGGCGTAGGACTTCTACGATATCCCGCTCTTTCATTCCATTTTTTTTCAGACGTTTTAGATAATAAGTCCAGAGCCCAGGCTCATCTTGCTTACGGGGAAGGCTAGCGCGGGCACGACGCATTTGTGCCGCGGCGTTTTCTTCCACCATGTTGAGAAGTTGGAAGATGACGCCATAGGCTTGCATGAGACGATTAGAGAAGCGGCTGGAAACAGGCTTCGTCTTCGTGCTGTTTAAAAAGGGGAGCGCTTCTGCCACATCTTTTTCTCCCAAATCAATCAAAACCTCACGGAAGCAGCCGACCATAAGTTCGAGGTCACGGTCTATTTTAGCAAAGCCTGTTTTGGTGAAGTTTGGTTGAGCCATAATGTATTTTTTCTAAGAAACTGAAATTGAGTAAACTAAGTAGCCATTCCTATGCCAGAAGCCAATGACAAAGAAGCATCTCGTGGATTTTTTGACCTAATCCTCTTCAAAGCTTATATCCACTTGTAAATCAGCAGCTAGTGCCTCCAGCTTCTTTCGCAGATCATGAACGTGGCAGCTTGCGGGAAGCCGTATCTTAGTTTTAGCTTGAAAAATCAAACCCCCCGCCATCGGCGCACTGAGCACTTCACTTTGCAATTCCTCAACATTGACTTGGTGCTCGTTTAATATTTCCGTAATTTGACGAATAATACCAGGTTGATCATTTCCGATAATTTCTAGTCGAGCCGATAAGCCTGTCGGAGACTCAAAATCGTTAACATCAGCAAAGACCGTAATGGTTAAACCTTCCTCTTGCAAAAGACCTAATTTCTCCACCAAGTTAGGATGAGCCTCCTCCGAAACGCTTACATGAACAATGCCCGCAAACTGCCCACCTAGTCGACACATGCGGCTTTCTAACCAGTTACCACCACATTGCGCCACAGTTGCCGCTACGGCTTGGATGAGACCAGGGCGATCTATTCCGATGACGGTCAGAACTAAAGACGTGCTCATAAAATAGGTGAAAGCTTTAAGAGCTTTTAGGGTGTAGATGGTTCCATGATGGATTTTAATTGATAACCTTCTGGTATATCAAAAAAAGTGCTATCCGTTTTAGTTTCAAAAATCTTTTTCATCTCCCAGTGGGAAGTAATTTTACCTTTTGTATCATAACTAAGGTCTTTGATCGGGATGCCAGAGAGCCCTGATAGGCCATCATCACTAGCCGTAAGCATGCGGGAGATGTCTAGCCTGTTGTCAGGCAGGGAGAGTTTAGAAAAAAAGGAAGAGAGGTTTTTTAACATGCCTACATATTGGCTAATGTTAAGCAGATCAGCCGGTGGAACCGTCCATACTTCTCCGACTTTTATGCCATTTTCTTTTTCCTCAAATTTAGCTGCTGTCCAAGGCCCGATTTTTTCTTCTTTGCCTACGTTAACATAAGTCGTTTTTGGTAAGGCGGGTTTTACCTCTTCGCTGCCAGGCAGACTCACGCCCTCAGGCAAATTTTCTTTCAGTAACCCTTCCAATAATATGCGCTGCGCAGGGGGAAGGTTTTCCATTTGAGATTTCACTTCCTTCATGGCATCGCTTAGTTGTGAGCTTAATTGGGTGATGTCAGCCTCTGTCATTTGGCGATAGGATTTGGTGGAGGAATCGATGATCCAAAGTAGTTTTTTGTCTGCACGGTAAATAAATAAGCCCTCAGGTGAGTCCACACGTAGCCCCTTGGCATCCATGGTCAGGGTGCTAAGCACGGGAGCGTCTTGGCCTTGTTGATTCATACTTTCAATAACAAGCGAAGCCCTCAGTCCAGGGGTGAGAAAACTCAAAAGAAAGAGCCAAACAAAGGTGCGCATAAAATTCATGCTCAAATTCTATTCTAAATTTTAAACTTTGAACAGCCTGAGAAATGGTGTGTCGACATACCCGCACTCTCCACCGTTGTGGGCGCAACAGCCTGCCCTTGCACCCTAGTCGAGGGATAACATAGCAATAAGGTGGAGCCTCAGTCTTAAGAAGAAGGTAAAACTTCAACGCACTATCTTTAAACAATGTTCCCGCCCTTACTATTGCATTTTTGGGGCTGAGCGTTAAGCTATAAGATCATGGGATTAATCAATCAAATGCAGGACTCAGTTGTTCAGCCTGGCGACGGCATAGTCATGAGCAGCCGTGTTCGCTTAGCTAGAAACTTGCACAATAAACCTTTCCCAGGTTGGTTAAAGAAATCCCAACGTGAGGAACTCCTGCAAATCATCCAACCAGCCTTGCGTAACTTGCCCGAAATGAAGTCTTCCGCCATCCATCAAACGATGGATGCCTTCAACCCTCTGGAAAAACAAATGCTGGTAGAGCAACATCTCATCAGCCGCGAACATGCCGCTAAAAACTCGGGCAGCGGTCTGGTGGTTAATCAGGAACGCACTCTTAGCGTCATGATTAACGAAGAGGATCACTTGCGACTCCAATCTATCTATCCAGGCTTCCAGCTGGAAGCGGCTTGGGAAGTGATTGATAAAATCGACACGGAGTTGGAAGAGGAGCTAGAATTTGCCTATTCCGCTACGCTAGGCTATCTAACGGCATGCCCAACGAATGTGGGCACAGGTATGCGCGCCTCTGCGATGTTACACTTACCTGGCTTGGTCTTGAGCGAACAGATCAATCAAGTCATAAAATCCGTCAACCAAATCGGGCTGGCCGTGCGTGGCCTCTATGGCGAAGGCACAGAAGCTCTCGGTAATTTATTCCAAATTTCTAACCAGATGACTCTGGGTGAAAGTGAGCGACAAATTCTTGATCGCCTGACGAAAGTAGTGAACCACTTAATCGAGCACGAGTTAAATGCCCGCCAAAAGTTACTCCAAGAAAAAGGTCGTATGGTGGCCGATCAACTAGGTCGTGCTTACGGTGTGATGCAGAACTCTTATTCCATCACGTCTAAAGAAGCACTCAATCTTCTTTCGCTCCTTATTTTAGGAGTGGACTTAGGAATTCTACCGAATAGTTTAAGGGAAAAGATTGATGAGTTATTTGTCCTTACCCAACCCGCTCATTTGCAACAAGCTGCTGCGCGCAAACTCAACGCCGATGAACGCGACGCTTTCCGTTCCGATCTTTTACGTGATAAACTCAAATCTATCCCAGCTCCTAACATAAAAAAATTAAAACTTTTCTAACCATTTGCACACACCAACAACCATTACATTATGAATAATTTTACTCCACGCGCTCAACAAGTTTTGGCTCTCGCCCGCAAGGAAGCCGATCGTTTTAACCATAATTACGTCGGAACAGAGCATCTCCTCCTCGGCCTGATCAAGCTCGGTCAAGGCGTTGCCGTGAACGTCTTACAAAAAATGGGTCTTGACCTTGAAACAGTCCGTATGGAAGTGGAAAAACAAGTCGGCTCTGGCCCCGACACTAAAATTTCTGGCAACATTCCTTACACACCTCGAGTAAAAAAAGTTCTAGCCCTTGCTGGTAAAGAAGCCAAAGCTCTCCACCACTCCTACGTCGGCACGGAGCATATCTTGCTCGGACTCTTGCGTGAAGGTGATGGTGTGGCCGCACGTGTGCTAAAAACTCTGGACGTTGATCTCGAACGGGCTCGTAACGAAGTCTTAAAAGAGCTTGATCCTAATTTCGAAGGTTCTGAGCAAGAGGAAGATTTCTCTGGAGGCTCGCAGGAAGCAGCATCTCCTGCTGGCGGTTCCGCTGCGAGTAAAAAAGATGGAAAGACTCCAGCTCTAAAAGCCTTTGGGCGTGACTTAACGGAAATGGCCGCCAAGGGTGACCTCGATCCCGTCATTGGTCGTAAAAACGAGATCGAACGCGTGGTTCAGATTCTCTGCCGTCGCAGCAAGAATAATCCCGTCCTCATCGGCGAAGCTGGCGTGGGTAAGACCGCCATCGTAGAAGGCCTAGCTCAAGAGATCGTGGCGGGTAATGTGCCCGAACTCTTACGGGACAAAAAGGTGATCACCCTAGATTTGGCCCTGATGGTCGCAGGCACTAAATACCGCGGACAATTTGAGGAGCGCATTAAAGCGGTCATGGAAGAAATACGTAAATCCAAAAATATTCTGCTCTTCATTGATGAGATGCATACCATTGTGGGCGCAGGCTCAGCAGAAGGCGCTATGGATGCCTCAAACATTATCAAGCCCGCCCTCTCCCGCGGCGAGCTTCAGTGTATCGGTGCGACCACGCTGAACGAGTATCGGAAATATATCGAAAAAGATTCTGCCTTAGAACGCCGTTTCCAGAGCGTGAAGGTGGAGGCTCCTAGTGTTGAAGAAACTATTCTTATCTTAAAAGGTCTCCGCCCTAAATATGAACAGCATCACAAAGCTCGCATCACAGACGAAGCTCTGGTCGAAGCCACTAAGTTAAGCGACCGCTATCTCACGGGCAGATTTCTACCAGATAAAGCCATCGACATCATGGACGAGGCTGGTTCCCGCTCTCGCATCAAGGCCACCATGACACCCCCTGAATTAAAGACGATGGAGGCGGATATTGAAGTCATACGTCAGAGCAAAGAAACGGCGATTAAGGAACAGGACTTTGAAAAAGCTGCCTCGCTGCGCGACAACGAAAAAGCGGCTAAACTGAAGCTTGAAACTAGTTTGAGTGATTGGCGCAAACATCGCGATGAACAAATTGTCGAAGTCGGTGCGGATGACATCATGTATGTCATTTCTAAATGGACGGGTATTCCCCTTACCCGCTTGGAAGAAAAAGAAACAGAGCGCCTCATCACTATCGGAGATCAATTAAAAGATAAAGTGATCGGCCAAGAAGAAGGTGTGCAAGCCCTTGCCAAGGCTCTACGCCGTTCCCGTGCTGATTTAAAGGATCCGAAACGACCCATCGGCTCCTTTATTTTCCTCGGCCCCACCGGCGTTGGTAAAAGTCATTTAGCTAAGGCTCTCGCTCAACAAGTCTTCGGAGAGGCTGATGCCCTCATCCAGCTCGACATGAGCGAATACATGGAAAAGTTTAACGTCTCGCGCCTTGTCGGATCGCCTCCTGGCTATGTCGGGCACGAAGAAGGTGGCCAGCTCACGGAAAAAGTGCGGCGACGCCCTTACTGCGTCGTGCTGTTTGACGAGATCGAGAAGGCACACCCTGATGTCTGGAACATCCTCCTGCAAATTCTGGAAGATGGACAGATCACGGACAGCCTTGGCCGTAAGATCGATTTCAGAAATACCATCATCATCATGACCTCCAACGTGGGCGCAGAATTGATCAAGAAACAAAACGTGGTGGGATTCTCTGCCACCGACACGGATCAAACGAGTTACGATGTGGTGAAAGAAAAACTCTTGGCGGAAGCGAAAAAAGTCTTCAAGCCCGAGTTCTTAAATCGTTTAACAGATATCATCGTGTTCCATCAACTTACACGCGAACACCTGAGTAAGATTGTCCATCTCGAAGTGGCTAAGGTTGAAGACCGTCTCAAATCGAGATCTATTTCCTTCAAGATCAGCCCTGAAGCCTTAGAATACCTGATCGATAAAGGTTACGATCCAGCCTATGGAGCGCGGCCTCTGCGGCGTGCAATTGAGAAGTACGTGGAAGATCCCATCGCTGAGGAGCTCATCCGCGGCACGATCAAGAGCAACTCCGTGGTTACGATTACGTTGAAGGATAAAGAATTAGTCTTCACCTCCGACTCTATTATTGAAATAGAGACCCTAAAAACTGGCAGTCTTTAACCCATGCTAAAAGCCTTGTTGTTTGTAAGAACAGCAGGGCTTTTTTGTGATCTCTATTAATGAATGATCCTACGGTCTTAGAACATGGTAGAGCCGTCCGTAGCATGTTCGGAAGGATAGCTCAGCCTTACGACTTCTTAAACCGCTTCTTTAGCGGCGGAATCGACCTCTACTGGCGCTGGTGCTTAGTCCGTCAAGCTATTAACAGCCTGCAGGAGACCTCTGCCCCCTGTGGTATGGTTCTAGATTTAGCCACGGGCAGTGGTGATGTAGCGCGCATGTTAGAGAAACGGTCTATCAAGGTCTTGGCTAGTGATTTTTGTTTACCCATGTTAACTCAAGCGCAAGCTAAAGGTGTAAACACACTCGTAGCAGGTGATGCCTTAGCGCTGCCTTTTGTTAGTCATACCTTTGCCGCTGCCACCGTGGCCTTTGGCCTAAGGAATTTCGGGGATCGCCTTGCGGCCATGCGGGAAATACTACGCACCTTGAAACCTGGAGCTTCGTTGCATATTCTGGAGTTTACACGACCGCAAGATTGGTGCTGTGGTTTTTATTTTTTTTACCTAAAATACATTATGCCACGCCTAGCCTCTGTCCTGTGCCGCGACGGAGAAGCTTATTCTTATTTAGCTAGAACGGTGGAGGCATTTCCGCGAGCCGAGGAGATAGGTCTGCAACTAGAAAAAGCAGGTTATGCAAACGTGACCTGGAAATGCTTAACCTTAGGCATGGTCGCCCTACATTCTGGAACCAAGCCCCAAGCCTATTTAAAATAGCTTTTGGCTGATGTTCGTGCTTAAGCGATCCCCTGCAGTTCGTGACTAACAACAGAGAAGTCGCAGCTATGCTGATGCAGCCTCTGCCACGTTAACACAAAAATGCGCTGCTGTAAGGGATTAGGTTAAACGAGTTCGTTCGCATTATGTTCTTTCCGTGCCATAAGTCAGCCGTCGCGCATGATGACGAAGAACCAAAATGCGAATTATATCATTATGGACACGGAAGAGAAAATTATAGGGGAATCGGTTGAAATTCACTCTCCTGAAACTACTTTTTCTTACACTATGTCTTTCTGGATCGTCAGCTGCGGCCTGAACAAAAAACAGAGTTCGGAATAAAACTCTTTTGAAAGATGACTGCCCGCAACATTCTCGTAATAACTCATGATTGCATCAACCTCCGAGTAGACTTTGTGGTGGAATACAATCCGAAGCTCATTTGCGCTGGGCAATCAACTGGTCGAACTGCTCAAGATTGATTCCGACGATTGGATCTAAATCCATCTCGTCATAACGCCTTTGGGCTTCAATAATCCCATCATCAGAATCTAAAGATAGAGCAGGCAACGTATCCAAAATACGGGACGCAAGTAGCCCTCTGCTTCTCTAGCAGCTGCAAGATAAAACCTTCAACTTGTGTTAGCGTCATCATTTTTTATTCTACATGCGCATATCCATGCTCGTAAACTAATTTTCCGAACATGTCGACGACCGGTGTTACCTCATTAAAGCAACCGTAAACTGCACGTGAACACCCGAATGTTTCGTGACCAAGATGCTCGGCCTTAATTTTGCGACCATGATCGACATAGCGCTCGCCCAGGGATACGAGGATTTTTAAGTGTCAACGTACAATATGGTAAACCGATCAAGGGTGCAGGAGAGTTAAGAATTTAACAAAATGACGTGAACAAATTTTTTTAAATCAGAACCACAGAATCTGAATTGATGCTACATGCCACCTTGCTGACCTTGAGACAATTTAGCCCGCTCTTTTTTTCCTTCGGCGACTGTTCCACCAAAAAAGTTCAGGCCGCCCTCACTGGTTGCTATTAATTGTGGTCGAGCACCTTC
Organism: Blastochloris sp.; assembly: GCA_034440395.1. Classification (GTDB taxonomy): domain Bacteria; phylum Verrucomicrobiota; class Verrucomicrobiia; order Methylacidiphilales; family JAAUTS01; genus JAAUTS01. The sequence goes on from JAWXBW010000047.1 coordinate 51,735, forward strand.
AATCAATCTATCTTCTTGTTTAGTTAAGGTGCCCTCTGCGGAGACGACACTGTAACGGTAGGTCTGTCCTGAGAGGGTATGCACCACATGGAGGGAACCAGTGGCGTCCATCTTAGCCACGGGCTTCGTGAAATCGGTGAAGCGTCCAAGCTTTTGCGTGGTGTAGATGGTGTTGGTGCTAGGCTCTTCTATGCGAGCGTAAAGAGTGGTTTCATTACGACTTAAAAATTTAATCAGAGTCGCCACGCGCTTAATTCCGCTTTCCATCCGCGTCTCCGACCAAATACTTTCGCCCTTACCAATGGAGATAACGAGAGCATCTGTGACGAAAGGTTTAAGACCGGGAACAGAAAGAACTGCTTTTATTTTATATTGTCCTGTATCCCGTAAGGCATAAACGGGAGTAAGGTCAACCAACACGGAAGTTTTGGCGCCGGGCTCTATGGTTACGGGACTTATGCTAATCGCTTTTTCGGAACGAACCTTCGTGCCATCAGCGCGATAAATTAGAAAGCTGATCCAGTCGGAACTATTGTCAGCATTATTTTTTAAAGAAATTTGTTGATCGCCCACGTTTTCAATATCGACTCTAACGGGAAAAGATTCGTAAAGAAGATAGGTCTCGCGTTCCATCGACATTTTGAGATTAACTTGCGCTTGGCTTTCTGCAGCAACGAGAAAAAGGAGGGCGCTGACTAAGGCGAGATAGTTCTTCATGGCGACAGCTTAGTTGGTATTACAACTTAAGGCAAGACGCAGATAAGCCACTACGATAACCCCTTTTACCACCTTATTAATGGCGCTTAAAAAAATTATTCACAATTTTCGCTCTCATTAACTCTTGCGGCCGGCTGAGGGCTTTTTTAACCCACTTTTTTTAGAAAATTAGACATTAACTGCTTTAAGACATTCATATAAAGGCATTTATCTAAGATGACAAACTTGGGGCAACTATCAAGATGTAGCGGTGTTCTTGTGACAAACACGCTACAGGCAGTGTAAATACTTTCATTTTCCCTTAAAAAAACTTTGACTCAGCCAGAAATTTTCACTATTCCATGTATAGTTCTTTATTCAGTTACACCATTTGTGGTGTAGCCCAGCTAACAAAAAAGCTTTCCTACCCCTAGGCAAGCTTTTAAAGGCCTCAAATTTTTTTAAGTAAAAAGAAGTAAAAAATTGTAAAAGTAAAACGAAGATAGGGAGATACAGATTATGATAGCACCAGCAACTGACGAACTTTTAGATCAAATCAATGAACGCGAAGAGGGTAACTTTGTTTACATCTCTTTCCGCAACAAATCTTTCAAGCTCGACCGTAACAAAGCACGTGCACGTAAAGACGGTAAACGGGTCATCAACGGCGTGCGCACGCCCGAGCTGAATATCATGCCCCTGAAATATCACGAGGCTTATCGTATCTACAAACAGATGAAGGCAAACCATTGGGAGCCTGACGTGATCGACATGACAAAAGATTGCACCACATGGAACTCTGATTCCCTGAGCCCGAAGGAGCGTTGGATCATCGAAATGGGTGTGGGTTATTTTTCCGCCGCTGAAGGCATTGTGGGAGACAGTGTGCTGCACGCCATCGAAAATAACCTGACTGCCGCTGAATTAAAACACGCCTCTCTGCGCTGGATCGCTGAAGAATCCATCCACATGGACTCCCTCCTCCACATCATCGGCAGCCTCAACATCGATCAAGATGAAGTCACTGCTAAGTTCAGCGATATCCCCTCTATCGCACGCAAGAATGAGTTTATCACCCGTCATATGCCCGAACTTAAAATGGGCTTAGACCTCACCATAACGGAGAATAAACAAAAGTTTGCCAAAGCTCTCTTTGGCATTTCTCAAGTTTTAGAAGGCACTCAGTTCTACGCCCTCTTCGCCATGATCCTCTCTCTGCACCGCCAAAATAAAATGACCGGCGTTGGCCAGATGTTCCAATATACCCTGCGTGATGAATCCAACCACATCGCCCTAGGCCGCTACATCTTTGAACAACTCGTGGCAGAAAATCCTGACATCTGGACGACAGAGTTCAAAGAGCACCTACGCGACTTCATGCGCGAAGGCGTTGCTTTAGAAAAAGAATTCGTCTGCGATTGCTTACCAGAAGACGCCGTCGGCATGACCCAACAAGAATTCCTCGACTATGTGGACTATAATGCCGACCGCCGCCTCATCAGCGTAGGCCTAGAGCCCCTTTCCACCATTACATCTAATCCCTTTCTCTGGCTAGATGAAGTGATCTTCCTCAAGAAAGAGAAAAACTTCTTCGAGACACGCGTGACCGAATACCAAACAGGCGGCAGCATGCGCAACAGCAACGAGGATGATTTAATTTAGTCAGCCCTCCATTCCTAGCGTCTGAACACCTAACCAAAAAGGATCCCCTCACCATGACCACTGCTCTTTCTTCCCTTGAAGTCATCAACATTGACGAAGTCAACTCTGGCTTTCCCCAAGTTATTCGTCGAGATCTCTCCCATGCCGAATCTGGTAAACCGCGCGTCGTGCCTTGGATGGGCTATAAAATCGAGCTCGCTGTCCAAGCCGCTTGCGTAGAATACAAGGTTGACCCTGCTATCGGTTCCCAAGTCCGGGCCGAGATCGAGTTCCGCATGAAGAAAGATCGACCCCTCTTCATCCACATCGAACAACTCCAAGACCTGGTCGAAGAAACCCTCATGGACATCAACCAGCCCCGCGTCGCCCTAGCCTACGGTAAATACCGTGCTAAACGCGCCGCTCTGCGTGAACTGGAAGTTGCCCAATCCATCAACGACAAGCCTGACCAACTTGAACTCGCCACCCGCGAACAGCTCTCCGACATCCGCGCCCGCATATCCTACGCTAAGATCAATCTCAAACTCACTCTGACCGAGAACGAAATCATCGCCCGCCTCTTGCGTAGCACCTCCATGTCCCTTTCCGCATCGGAACAACGCGAGGCCATTATCCTCAACGCCAAAAACCTCCTCGACACCGATGCTGATTCTCGCTTCCTCGCTGGCCGCATCCTCCTCACCTACATCTACGAGGAAACGCTCAACTGGAAAATCTCCGACGGCATCGACGCTCTCAAAGAGGCCCATCGTGCAGCCTTCATCGCCTACATCCCGAAAGGCATCGCCGTTAATCGCTTAGATAAACGCCTAGCCGACTTTGACCTAAAAGAACTTTCCGAAGCCATCGACCCCTTTGCCGATTTACAGTTCGACTTCCTCGGCGTCCAAACCCTCTACGACCGCTACCTCATTCACCACAAAGAAGACCAAGTTAAGAGCGGCAAGAAACGCCTTGAAGCTCCCCAGATCTTCTGGATGCGCGTCGCTATGGGTTTAGCTATTCTAGAAAAAGATAAAAACAAACGCGCCGTAGAATTCTATAACGTCTATAAAACCAAGCGCGCCTGCTCCTCCACCCCCACCCTCTTTAACGCAGGCACCCTCCACTCCCAACTCTCCAGTTGTTACCTGCTCTATTGTGGCGACAGCATTGAAGAAATAACCGAAACCTGGCGCCGCTTTTCCCTTCTCTCTAAATGGGCAGGTGGCCTCGGCTGCTCTTGGTCCGCCGTTCGTGGCTCTGGGGCTCACATCCACGGCACCAACGGCGAATCCTCCGGCGTCATCCCCTTCCTCAAAGTCTCTAACGACATCGCCATCGCCGTGAACCAAGGCGGCAAACGCCCAGGAGCACTTTGCAGCTACCTAGAACTCTGGCACATGGACATCGAGGACTTCCTCGACCTCCGTAAAGAAACCGGTGATGAACGTCGCCGCACCCACAATATGAACACGGCCAACTGGATTCCAGACTTGTTCATGAAACGACTCAATGACATCTCCGAAGGTAAACTTCCTAAAGATGCCACTTGGACACTCTTCCGCACCAACGACGTGCGCGACCTCCCAGAAACTTACGGTAAAAACTTCGAGACCCGCTACCTCGCCTACGAAGCCCTCTTCCAAGAAGGCAAAATCTACGGCCGTCAAGTTCGCGTCCTCGCCCTCTGGAAAAAGATGATCGAGATGATCTTTGAAACCGGTCACGCTTGGATGACTTGGAAAGATCCCGCCAACATCCGCTCACCACAAGACCACGCCGGCGTTATCCATAACTCCAACCTCTGCACCGAGATTGAACTGAACACCAGCAGTGATGAAGTCGCCGTCTGCAACCTCGCTTCCATTAACCTCATCGAACACCTCAAAGACGACGGCAGCCTCGACCATGATAAACTACGGGACTCCGTCAGCATCGTCATGCGTATGCTGGATAACGTGATCGACATCAACTACTACCCAGTCGAAGCCGCCGCCAACTCCAACTACCGCCACCGACCCGTAGGCTTAGGCGTCATGGGGTTACAAGACGTGCTCTATAAAAAGCGCATCCCCTTTGACTCCCTTGAGGCCGTTGATTTAAACGACGAGATTATGGAAGCGATCGCTTTTCATGCCTACTCCGCCTCCAGCGATTTGGCAGCAGAGCGTGGAGCTTACTCCAGCTTCAAAGGTTCTAAGTGGGATCGTGGCATGATGCCCATTGATACTCTCAACCTCCTAGAATCTGAACGCGGCACCCCTGTCTTAGTCGATCGTAAAACCCGCTTAGATTGGAATGGCCTGCGCGAAAAAATACAACGTCAAGGCATGAGAAATTCTAACTGCCTAGCCATCGCCCCCACCGCCACCATCTCCAACATCATGGGCTCCACCCCTTGTATCGAACCCACCTACAAGCACATCCACACCAAATCTAACCTCTCTGGAGACTTTGTCCGCACCAACGATTTCTTAGTCAAAGAACTCATGGCCTTAGGCTTATGGGATGAAGAAATGCTGGCCGACATGAAATACTTCGACGGCTCCATCCAACCCATTGAACGTATTCCCGACGACATCAAAAACATCTTTAAAACCGCTTTTGAAATCGAGCCTACTTGGATTCTTCAATGCGCCGCCGTTCGTCAAAAATGGATAGACCAATCCCAGTCCGTTAACCTCTTCCTAGCCGAGAACAACGCCCGCGCCGCCTCCTTCATGTATCGCGAAGCCTGGGAACGCGGCTTAAAAACTACCTACTACCTACGCACCATCAATAAGAGCGGAATTGACAGTGCCAACCGCGAGCGGAAGAAAGTCGATCCTACGGGAATCAAACGCGAAGCCACTGAAGCAGAAATCAACGCTTGCTCCATCGAAGCCATGCGCAGCGGCGGCACCTGCGAGAGCTGTCAGTAAGTCGTAGCGCACCACTGCATTTACCGGCTAATAAAACTTAACCCCGTCCCGCCTCAGGCTGGGCGGGGTTTTTTGTTGGTGAAGGTGAAGCCTTTACCATTCTGTAAAAATTAAGCTAACCCTTCAGGCAAATCTTTTTTGTTAAAAAATCCCAACATTTTTTGAGAAACGAAATAAAGCACTGCTCTCTTACGACCTAGGTAACGGGTATCGTATTCTGTTTCGTCTCCTCTTCAACCCTGCGGGGTAATTTTCCTCATGTTCCGCAAAACGTCTGGTAAGGCGGGGCTCCCGACGCAGCGGGCTCCGAGAAGACAGCTGCTGCTGTATTTTCAGCAAAGGGATTTTTGAGCACCGCAAGTAATCGATGCAATACTGAAAAATCGTCGTTCTTCACCGCCGCCGAAAGCGCCTCCTCCACACGATGATTGCGCGGAATAAAAGCAGGATTGCTCGCATGCATGAGACGAAGCACCTCGGCACTAGACTGCGGCTGCGAGCGCAAGCGAGCCTGCCATTTCTGATGCCACGCAGCGTCTATTCCCCCACTGCCCTCAGGGTCAAGCGAACGGAACGTATTCGTGTAATCCAAACCAGCGTCTTTCATCAACCGCAGTAGGCTTTCAAAAAGTTCATTATCGCCAGATTCCACATTAAACAAACCCAACTTAGCACTCATTCCTGCAAGCCAGTTCCTCTGGAACAAATCAGGAAACGCTAGTAACGCCCCCTGCGCCATTTCCAACGACTTAGTCTTGTCGGCATCCAAAACCGGCAACAACGATTCCGCCAAACGCGCCAGATTCCAGTGCGCAATCGACGGCTGATTTCCATAGGCATAGCGCCCGTGATGGTCGATTGAACTGAAAACTGTCGCTGGATCGTAAGTGTCCATAAAAGCGCAGGGCCCATAGTCGATGGTCTCGCCGGAAAGTGCCATGTTATCCGTGTTCATCACCCCGTGTACAAATCCCACCAGCATCCACTGCGCCAGTAGCGAAGCCTGCCTCTCGATCACTCCCTCAAGCAATGCGAGCGGCGGAGAAATCGCCTCAGCCCGTTCCGGAAAATGACGCCGAAGCGTGTAGTCAGTCAGTTTTTCCAAAGCGGAAATCTCGCCGCGCCGCGCCCCGTATTCAAACGTGCCAACCCGAATGTGGCTCGCTGCGATGCGCGTCAGAACCGCCCCGCGTAACGGCGTTTCGCGGTGCACCCACTCCCCCGTTGTCACTACAGCCAGGCTCCGCGTAGTCGGAATCCCTAACCCCACCATCGCTTCGCTCATTAGATACTCGCGTAACATCGGCCCCAGTCCCGCCCGCCCGTCGCCACGCCGAGAGAAGGGCGTTTGCCCGGCTCCTTTAAGCTGAACGTCCAGCCGCATACCTGCGGGCGTAAGATGCTCTCCCAATAAAATCGCCCGTCCGTCCCCGAGCATTGTCGGATGGCCATACTGATGCCCTGCATAGGCCTGCGCTATGGGCTCCGCACCCAGTGGAATCATGTTGCCCGAAAAGATCCCCGCGCCATCCGGCCCGCTTAACACATCCCCATTAAGCCCCATCTCCCGCGCCAGCTCGGTATTGAAAATCACCACCGCTGGATCGCTCACCGGCACTGGTGCCGAACGCATGAAAAAAATCTCTGGTAAACGGATGTAGGAATTATCAAAGTGCCACCCAGTGCTGACAGATTCGTGTTGAGATATTTTAGGCATGATATGTATAAATGCTCCCCCATTATGCCTGCCCTGTCCAGCCCTGCTCGACTTGACTCCCCCTTGCACATTGCCCCACCAAGAGTGACGCCAGTAGAAGGGCGAGAAAAGATTCAAATAAGGGCTCGTTGCTTTTCAGCTAACATTCGGCGAGCAAGTTCCCCGACAATTGCGCTATAGGTCGGATAAGAGAGACGGGTGCTCGCTAAAATACTCAGCGTCACGCCTGCCGACATGGCGATTGCCAACCCTTGGATCAACTCCAACGCATTTTCACCAATGGCATGAGCACCAAGTAGAATGCCGGTTGGTCGGTCTGCAATCAGTTTTACAAACCCATGCTTGCGCCCGTCGATGATTGCGCGATCTAAATTTGCGTAATCCGCAGAGGCCGAAATAAAGTCAAGTTTTCGCACTTGCGCCTCCCGCTCTGTCAGGCCCACTCCCGCATGATCTGGATCCGTGAAACCTCCACTCGGCAACAACTCAGGTTGATGTTCCGACTTCGCTCCGAGCACGGCGTTTTCGGCAGCCACCATGGCTTCGAAGTGCGCCCCCTGCACCAACATGTCACGCCCATGCACATCGCCAGCGGCAAAGATGTGTTCTAGATTTGTCTGCATGAACCGATTCACCTTGAGAAATCCTCGTTCTGTATGGAGGCCGACCGCCTCAATCCCGATATCTTCAAGCGCAGCGGGCCAGCCCAGACAGAGTAGCACAGTCTCGACTTCGATTTCACTGTGCGCTCCAGCGTGCCTATAATGCAAGCGACGCATGCCAGTGCTCGTCATTTCTATCCGCTCCACCACTTCGATTTCAGTCACGACCACCACGCCGAGTGCCTCGAAACGTTCGCGTAAGACAGCGCTAACCATGGAGTCGGCGCTGGGCACGATGGCTGGTGCGAGGTCTAGGAGGGTAACGTGTGAGCCAAAGGCATTCATGATTGAACACACCTGCACCCCAGTGTAGCCGCTTCCGATTATTGCGATTGATTTTGGCATCTGCTTTAGAGAAAAGAGTTCTTCTGGAACAATGCCCAATTCTGCGCCATCGAAAGTTGGTCGCCTCGCCCTGCCGCCTACGCAGAGAATGATTTTTTCGGCCTTGAGCTCACGCTTGGAATCGGCCAGTTGCAAGACTTTCGGATCCAAGAACTTCGCAGAGCCCTCTAAAAAAATCTCTCCTCCACCAGCGCGGAGTCGCTGCGCTGTCTGCTTGTTAGCGTGAACCTCTTCCACAACCTCGTGCACGCGCGCTAGTGTTCGTGACCAAACAACTTTCGGATCAGATACCTCGACTCCGTAAAGTTCGGCCGAGCGAATATCCCGCAGCAGCCGTGCTGCCACGGCGAGCACACGAGTAGGCACGCAGCCAGTATTCGTACAGGTGCCGCCCATTCGGACCCGATCAATCAGCCCAACCCGTGCTCCTAGTTCCGTCGCACGCAGGGCAGCGCGTGCTCCCGCAGGCCCTGCCCCCACCACTAGGACATCAAAACTTCTTTTTTCCAAAATAGTAATCATTTATTAAAAGTGAGCAGTGTATAGTTCAGTAAAATATTCAATCCACCAGAGAACACTACGCTCAAACAAAAAATCTGCTGCAAAAGAAACAGAGTGGACTAATGCAGGAGCACCGAGATGTACGCGGGTAAGGGAATTATTTTCCTGCCACTAAGGGGAAATAACATTGATATCGAAAATGCTTTTCTCTCGTTCTCATTGATTTGCTCAAAATATTTCCAGCGAAAAGGACGAATCTGCGCTACTTTATTGGATGCCTTCCCTCACTCAGTCCTTTCTCGGTTCATTAGCGGGGGATGCCCTAGCCATGCCTGGACATTGGTATTATGATCTCGCAGCCTTGCATCGCGATTATGGCGTAATCAATCACTTTATCGCACCTCGCAATCCGCATCCCGACAGTATTCTCTGGCGTTCGACCTACACCGCGCCTACCCCAGAGGCAGACATTCTTCACGATCAAGCTCGCTATTGGGGTGTGCGTGGAATTCACTACCATCAGTTTCTAGCCGCTGGCGAGAACACTTTAAACCTCCGCTTAGCGGAGGAGTTGTATCGCATGATTCGCTCCGACGGCAGCTATGACGCTGACCGATGGCTCGAACGTTACGTGCAATGTTTAAGGACACCGGGTTGGCATCGCGACACGTATGTAGAAGAAGTGCACCGCGGTTTTTTTATGAATCGTTCCAAGGGTAAAAAATTACGTTCCTGCGCTATTGTCGATGAACACATTGGAGGTCTGGCCTCCGTTCCCGCCCTAGTAGCTGCCACGGAAGGAATGGCGTTAGGAGAACTACGTAAAACCGTTCAGCTCCATGTCGCCTTATCCCACCAACATCGCGGAGTTCTCCATGCGGCTGATGTATTGACATGTGTGCTCCATGCCATTGCTCAAGGAACAGAAGTTGAAGCCGCTCTGGTGGCAAATGCCAATGATTTCTTCTCCCTGCGACAAGCACAGGAATGGGTTGCGCTAACGGATGAGGAGGTCGTGGGAAAACGGCTCAGCCCGGCTTGTTACATTGAAGATGCTTTTCGAGCGTCGTTATATTTAGCATGGAAGTATCGCCGTGATTTTTCTGGCGGATTGATTGCAAACGTCATGGTTGGTGGAGACAATTGCCACCGCGGCGTAGTGGTCGGTGCCGTGCTTGCGGCGGCCAACGGATGCCCCCGTGAGTGGAGTGATGGGTTACTAGCCTTAGCTGTCCATGAGACTCGCCAGCTTGACCCAGTCAGTTATTGGAATCCGATAAACGACCCATGAGGCAAGGCTTTGCGCAAGTTGATAACAAGGTGCCTTAGGTTCTTTAAACCTTACGTTTCGGTAAAAGCGTTCCGTATTGCGTCTTGAATCTTACTGAGTTCACGGAGCCCTTTCACCATTTCAAAGAAGCACTGCCCGCCGCTCTTGAGTTCCCACAGTTTGCCGAGGCGTTCTTTAGGACTTTGCCGTTTGTCAGCTTCACCACGACGTCGAGGTAGAATTTTTCGTTGCTGATTAAAATTTAAAAACTCAGTTCTTCTTCTCGAAGTCTGGCGGTTCCTCGCGCAGAGTCATGGTGCCGCTCTCCTCTTTGCCCTTAGCCATCCGCATTCGGAACGCTGCGGCCTTCTTTTCCGTATAATCCCTGCGTTCCTCACGGGTCATGTCCTTGGTAGCCTCATAAATCCTAGCCTGAATATCGTGCTTCATTTTCACGCAATCGATCCGGGGCATTCCATCAAACTGTTTCCAAAAGTTAGTCGTCTTCGAGATTCACCTCCTTGGGCCTTACAATCTGTATCATTGCGTAGCCTTCTGCCAGATTTACCGCATTGAATCCACGAATACGATCCATCCGCACGATATATTTGAAATTCCACGATACGATGGCATCCGCCCTCGCCACCGTGGCTGCGGCCACATGCAGACAATCTTCCCTCTAACGCACAGCGACCACTCCCGCTGAAATGTAGGCGTTGGCCAAGTCATGGACTTCATCATCCACACGCACCGTTTCGCGCCCGCTGACAGGGACAGAATCCAGAATCCTTCCTACGGGCTCTGGAGCACCTTCCAATTCTTCTTCCACCACTTTACTGGTCAACAGCACGGCCAACCCATTGGAAAAAAATTCGATGACCTTCAGTCAGTCCGCATCCCAGCATTCCGCGCTGTCGAAACAGCCGCCGAAGACGGAGGTATCCAAGCATAAGCGCCATTTGCGTTTCATTGCGTCGGTTTAATACTTTGTTCATACTGCGTAAAGGGTTTGTTTGAAGGTAATGCGAATTTTTGTATTACTAAAATTAAGGCGTAGTAGTGGTAATAAAGCAAATTTAAATGACTGGATATTTAGAAAGTATTATCGAGAATCTCACTTATCTTTTACCTGAATGTTCACGCTTTGATCTGCCGCCATAAATTGTTAGACACAAGATTAAGATACTTCTTTTCTCAAGGTTGTTTAGTAGATACGCTTTAAATCGAAAATTGTTACCTCAACACTCATGACACTTATGATTAAATTATCCTTACTTCTTTTAACTAGCTTCCTCTTCATCGGCTGCGGTGAAACGAATTATAGTTTATACTCGACGAACCAAGGCGAGAAGACGCAAGCTCTCTACAAGATCAATAACGACACGGGCGAGACATGGATTCTTCAGGGCGATTTAACGGAAGTCACCGCAACCAATGCCGCCGCCCAATATTTCCAAGGCTGGAAACTTGTGAAGTCGCACGCAGAGGCTAAAGCCGAAGCGTTGAAGCGTTAAGGGCAAAGAGCTTTCTCCGCAGATTACACAGGTTTTTAACAAAGGTTGCAGATTCCTAAAAAAGAATCTGCGTAAATCTTTAAAATCTACGGACAATTCTTTTCTTGGTCTTCTAGGTTTTGAGTTTCAAGTATCCTCTGCCGAAGGTATACGATATTGACCAACGTTCTTTATTATCTCATTGTCTCAGGCCATGGGTAAGGAAAGTGTTGAACAAATCATTGGTAAATCCATCCGCACCTGCCGGACTCAGCAAAGTATCACGATCGAACAGTTGTCTCAGATGGTGGCTCTAACTAAGGGTCAGATTTCTAAAATAGAAAATGGTCTAGTATCTTCTCCCGTGGGAACGTTAACACGGATAGCCCAAGCGTTAGGAACGGAGCCAAGCACCTTTTTCAAAACCAGTCAGGACCGTAAGTCCGCCCAGTTAGTGCGGAGTCATGAGCGTAAGCCCGTGGTAGGGCGCGCCTCTAAGATGGGACATTATTATCATTCTTTAGCTTTTGATTTACCTTTTCAAAAGTCTTTTGAACCTTATTTGATGATCATCGAGGAACAGAAACTTGATCCCAAAAAGAACTCGTTCCAACACTCCGGTCATGAAATGATTTTTATGCTCAAAGGACAAATGAGCTATCGTCATGATGGATCAATCTATGATTTAGAAGTGGGGGACACGCTTTACTTCGACGCTAATAAAGAGCACGGACCTGAGAAAATTAAAAAATCACCCGTGCATTTTCTCAGCATTATCAGTAATCATACCCCACCCATTTCTTGAAGCATGGCTTTAACAAAACGAGCACCACCTTCAAACTGAGTTAGGGGAAAAGTCTCATTGGGCGCATGAGCCTGACAATCAGGTAGTCCCAGACCTGCTAGGATGACCGGCACTTGAAGTTGTTTTTGTAAAAGTGCGGCGACAGGAATGCTTAAACCTTCTCGCGTCCAAGCGGGTGCGCGGCCAAAGGCTTGAGTTAAGGCACGACTCACAAGGTTCATCGAAGGATGATCAGGAGCCGTGAAAAAGGGGTCGCCGCCATGGTCATAAATGCAGCGGCCTGTGACGTGCTCACACATTAATTCTTGCTTAAACCAAGTCTGCACAAGCTGGGCAATGCGTTGAGGGTCTTGTCCTGGCACCAGCCGGAAACTGACTTTTGCTGAGGCGCAGGCGGGGATGATGGTTTTGCTTCCGCTGCCTTGGTAACCGCTCGAGATTCCGTTAATTTCCGCCGTGGGACGAGACCATACTTTTTCTAAGACGGAGTAGTTTCTCTCACCCGCAGAGGGCTTTATACCAGTGGCTTGCTCAAACCAAGTTTCATTCCAAGGGAGGTCTTGCCAGCTCTTAAGCTCAGCGGGACTTACCTCGATCAGTCCATCGTAAAAATGCGGGATGGTAATTTCTCCTGCGTCATTATGCAGACGAGTTAGGATTCTCGCTAAGGCCAGTGCGGGATTCGGCGTCGGGCCTCCGAACATGCCCGAATGTAAATCGCAACGTGGTCCGTTAATTTCAAAGTCAAAACAATCGATCCCGCGTAGACCTGTGGTAATGGCCGGCCAGCCAGTCTCGATCATGCTGGTATCACAAATCAGAACCGCATCACAACGCAAGGCCTCTTTATTTTTCTCCACCCATGCTGCGAGGTGCGGGCTACCTACCTCCTCTTCTCCTTCCAGCATGACGGTGACCTTCACGGGCAAAGCTCTTGCAGCGAGCATTTCACGTAAGCCGAGGAGCAGGGAAAAAGTTTGGCCTTTATTATCTGTCGCACCACGAGCGACTATTTTTCCGTCACGCAGTTCTGGACTAAACGGAGGTGACTGCCAGAGATCAAGAGGCTCGGCTGGTTGCACGTCATAGTGTCCGTAAATGAGAAGTGTGCTGGCAGTGTTAACCTGGGCGGGAAACTCTGCTAGGATTATGGGCGGTCCACCTGTTTCTTCTAAGCTGACGCTAGCTCCCCAACTCTGCATCAGTTCTAGTAACCAAATTGCGCAGGAGCGCATGTCAGCAGCATGTTCGGGGCGAGCGCTAACGGTGGGAAAGCGGAGGTAATGGAAAAAGGTATCGAGCCCTTCTTGCGCGGACCAAGACTTCATGCAGTTTGAAAACGGCTTAATCTAAAAGGATGTAGATCCACTTTAGGTTTTTTTTGTTGAATCAGATCACACGCTATCTCACCCACGGCACTAGCATATTTATAACCATGACCGCTAAAACCGCCTAGGACCCAGCAGCCGGGCTCACCAGGTAGATGATCAAGAATGGGGGAGCGGTCGGGAGTGTTTTCAAAAAAACATGTTTCCATGGAAAGCACACTGCCGTTGGCGTCAGGAAAACATTGGGCGAGGAACTCTCTCATTTCCGTTTCATCTATTTTATCGGGATGCCGTCTCTCTAGGTCAGGATCAATAGCGGCGGATGGAACTTCCCGTAAACGTCCAAGTTTGAAGCCAGGCATACCATGGATGGGGAAGCCGTAGAAATGTCCCGTCTGTTCGGAGTCTATAATCCAAACAGGAAGTTGACCTTTAGAAAGTTGCGCTGCATTTCTTTGGGGAGCAAACCAGCCCAGCACACAACGCTCAGCGGTAACGGGAATTTTTTCTTGGCCAAATAATTTCCCCAACCACGCGCCTGCCGTGACCACCAGCTGTTCTGCGTCATAGTGCCCACGATCCGTTTCAATACGATAGATGCTGCCACGTTTTTCCCAGCCTAAGGTTTTTTCCTGACCATGTATTTCCGCTCCTGCAGCTAGGGCTAAATTGACATGCGTGCAGATGGCGAGCTCGGGCAGAACAAAGCCAGAACCGTGTTGATAGACTGCCATCATGGTGTCAGTGGGATGGATAGCGGGAAAACGTCGCCTCACTTCATGCGCATCGAGAATTTCATGGGAAATGTCGCAGGTGCGGCAGGCATCACGCGAACCCCAGAAGATGCGGCTGTGGGGCTCGGCCACGTCGATGCTGCCCACGGCATGGAAAAGCTTTTCCCCAGATTGCTGTTCTGCATCGCGCCATAACTCAACCGCACGCATGACCATGGGCACGTAGGTCTCGCTCTCGTGCAAACCTAAACGCAAGATACGCGTCGCACCGTGGGAGCTTCCTTTAGTATTAGGAATGGAAAACTGTTCTAGCCCTAACACGTTCAGACCGGCTTGAGCCAAACGATAGCAAGCGGCACTGCCCATCCCGCCGACGCCGATGACGGCTACATCAAATACTTTACTCATTTCACTCGTGCTGGGGTTGTTAGAAGAACGTTAGATAGTGCTCTGTTTCCCACTTAGAAACGAAGCGATGGTAGTCATTCCATTCCTGCCATTTAAGTTTAAGGAATTCATTTTGGATCGGCCCCATGGCATCGAGCACCACGTTATCCTGCTCTAGTTCCGTCAGGGCTTCCCGCATGGATTGTGGCAGTGTGCTCAGTCCCTTCCGATAAATATCCTGCTTTGTCATGAGGTAGAGGTTGCCTAAATTAGGCTCGGGACAGATTAATTTCTTTTCAATCCCGTCCATGCCAGCCGCAAGGTAAGCGGCTAGGGCTAGGTAGGGATTTACGGCAGCGGAGATGGTGCGATCCTCAATGTGTCCGGGCCCGCAGATACGCAGCATCTGGGTCCGATTATTGTCGCCATAACTGATGAAGGCTGGTGTCCACGTAAAGCCGGAGCGTGAGCTTTGTAGCCCAGGACCGATGAGTAATCGTTTGTAACAGTTAATCGTAGGCGAGGTCACCGCACAAAGAGCGGGCGCATGTTTAATGATGCCAGCCAGAAAATGGTAGGCCAACGTAGATTGACCAAAGCCTTTAGCATCTTCCATGTCGGTGAAAAGATTAGATCCAGAATTTTTGTCCGCTAAATGATAATGGATGTGCGCTCCGCTTCCTGTGCGATTTGAAAAGGGCTTAGCCATATGGGTAGCAATGGCACCATACTTCGTCGCTACTTGGCTGGTCATCATTTTAAAAAACGTCATGCGATCAGCTGTCGTCATAGCATCGGAGTAATCAAAATTAATTTCATACTGACCATTCCCATCTTCATGATCGGCTTGATAAACTCCCCAACCGAGTTGGTTACAATACTCTGTAATGTCCTGCAAATAACCCATGGCTGGAGCGATGCCTTTATAGTCATAACAGGGCTTAGCTAGGTTATCTATTTTAGCAGGATCCCAGGGATGAATTTCACCGTGCTCATCTTTGGTGACCAGAAAATGTTCCGGCTCAATCCCGACATTAAAAATAGCACCTAGGCGTTCTTCCGCTAGATTAAGGATACGACGCAGATTCGTGCGCGCGCAGTATGGATGCGGTTTATCATCCACAAATATATTCGTAGCGAAGCGAGCCACTCCTGGGCTCCAGCCTAATGGGGAATAGGTGTCTAGATCAATCCGAGCCATCATGTCATGGGAGTTAGGGCCCTGCCCTAGACCCCAGACCGCCGCTCCCGCAAAACCTGCTCCTTCCGTAAATAAGTTATCTACAAAGGAGACCGGACACATCTTAACTTTAGCAGAGCCGTGGATGTCCACGAACTGAGCCAGCACGTAACGAATGTTGTCTTGGGTTAATTGCTGTTTGATCTCCGCTAGCGTTTTAATCATAAAAAAGAATCCTGTTTGAAAGTTACGAAAAGTTCTCATCTTCACGAGAAGGAGTCAATTTAAAATGAAAATAAAGTTGCATTTAAGGAAACTCGGCTTTAATTAGTTGTTATTATGTGTGGAATCGCCGCTTTCTTTTCTAAGAACTCTACCTACGAAAGTAGGCTAGGAGAATTATTCGTTCCTATGCTGGACTGCTTAACGGGTCGTGGCCCTGACAGTGCAGGTTTTGCGGTCTATCGTGATCCCGCCCCCGCAGGCAGCACCAAGATCGTGGCACAACATCCTTCGCTGCATTATGATTGGAAAAGTTATTTTGATAAAGTCGGTAGGGTCAATAGCGTAAAAATTCTTTCCACCCACGCATTGGCCTACGTCAGCGGAGAGTCTGAGATTCTACGTGCGGCGGCAGAAGCAGCTGATCCTGCCGTCACGGTAATGAGTGTCGGTTCAACGATAGAAATCTACAAAGAAATGGGGCTGCCCTGCAAAGTGATGGCTCAATTCAATCTCAGCACGGCACAAGGCAGTCACGCCATCGGCCATACTCGTATGGCGACGGAGAGCGCCGTAACAACCGCAGGCTCACATCCCTTTTCTACGGGTATGGATCTCTGCCTCGTCCATAATGGTTCCCTCAGTAATCATAACAGATTACGTCGTAATCTGGAGCGTCAAGGCATTCGCTTCCGCACGGATAATGATTCTGAAGTGGCGGCAGGCTATTTAGCGTGGCGTTTGCGACAAGGCGATTCACTCGAATCTTCCTTGAAGGGTGCTCTCCGTGATCTGGATGGATTCTTTACCTTTGCTATAGGCACAAAAGACGGTTTCGCCGTGCTTCGCGACCCCATTGCTTGTAAGCCTGCCATCCTCGCCGAGACCGATGACTACGTAGCGATGGCCTCCGAATACCGTTCTCTGGCTCATTTGCCAAACATAGATAAAGCCCGTATTTGGGAACCTGAACCTGCCCGCATCTACACTTGGAACAAAGCGGACTCCTCCCTAAATTTGAAAGCTGCTTAATGAATTTTGATCTAAGCCAAGTTAAACTACGTGAGGTTAATCAGGCCTTACACGACCTGCCCGAAGCCGGGGTGACGGAAACGATTCACCTGCATAACCCGCGCGGAGCCCATGCCGTGGCGTGCGGATTACGTGTAGCCGCTAAAATAGAGGCACACGGCCCTGTGGGCTATTACTGCGCTGGAATGAATCAAAAAGCTGAAATCACGGTGCACGGCAATGCTGGCACGGGAGTGGCGGAGAACATGATGTCTGGTCTCGTGCGTGTGAAGGGGAATGCGAGTCAATCGGCCGGTGCCACAGCTCATGGCGGCCTACTCATCATTGAGGGTGACGCCTCGGCGCGCTGCGGCATTTCGCTCAAGGGTGCCGACATCGTCGTGCAGGGTTCGGTCGGACACATGAGTGCTTTCATGGCGCAGGCGGGGCGCATGGTAATTTATGGTGATGCGGGCGAGGCTCTCGGAGACTCCATCTACGAGGCACGGCTCTACGTGCGGGGTAGCGTGGCCAGCCTAGGTGCAGACTGCATAGAAAAAGAAATGCGGGATGAACACAAGGCCGAGTTGACCGAGTTGTTAAGCAAGGCTGATTTACCAGTGCAGATTGATGGGTTTCGTCGTTACGGCAGCGCTCGCAGTCTTTATAGTTTTAAAGTGACTAACGCTTCTAGTTATTAAATGTTATGAATAATCAGTCCCCTTCTCTTCGTGAATCCGCTACCTACAATCGTCATATCATCCATGAGATCCAGCGTGCGGCGGAAACAGGCATCTATGATATTCGTGGCTGGGGTGCCAAGCGTGCGCTACCTAATTTTGATGATCTCGTTTTTCTCGGTGCCAGTATGTCACGTTACCCGCTGGAGGGCTACCGCGAGAAATGTGCGACAGATGTTGTCCTAGGCACGCGCTACGCTAAGAAGCCCCTGCATTTGAAAATTCCTGTCACGATTGCTGGGATGAGTTTCGGAGCTTTGTCCGCTACGGCTAAGGAATCTCTGGGACGCGGAGCCACTGCGGTTGGCACCTCCACCACGACAGGAGACGGCGGCATGACGGCGGAGGAGAGGCTTCACTCCCAATATCTTGTTTATCAATATCTTCCTTCTCGCTACGGCATGAATCCTGATGACTTGCGCAAGGCCGACGCCATTGAGATCGTCTTAGGCCAAGGTGCCAAGCCCGGAGGTGGCGGTATGTTGTTGGGTCAGAAAATAAGTGACCGCGTGGCGCTGATGCGCACGCTGCCCAAAGGGATTGATCAACGTAGTGCCTGCCGCCATCCGGATTGGACGGGGCCTGATGATCTAGAAATTAAAATTCAAGAATTGCGCGAAATCACAGATTGGGAAAAACCCATCTATATTAAAGTGGGTGCGTCTCGTCCTTATTATGACGTGATGCTGGCCGTGAAGGCTGGGGCGGATGTCGTCGTCGTTGATGGAATGCAAGGCGGCACGGGTGCCACACAGGATGTCTTTATTGAACATGTTGGCATTCCCACCCTGCCGGCTTTACGTCAGGCGGTGGAGGCCTTAAACGAACTGGGTATGCACCGGAAAGTGCAGCTCATCGTCAGCGGCGGTATTCGCTCAGGTGCGGACGTGGCTAAGGCTATCGCCATGGGAGCGGATGCCGTCGCTATCGGGACAGCGGCTTTAATTGCTCTGGGTTGTAATTCCCCGAAGTGGCAGTCCGAATATGAGAAGCAAGGAAGCTCCGCTGGATTTTATGATGATTATCAGGACGGGAAAGATCCCGCAGGTATCACTACGCAAGACCCTGAGCTGCAAAAACGTTTAGATCCAGAAGTGGGTGGCCGACGCATAGCTAATTATTTAAGCGTGCTAACGATGGAGGCACAAATTATTGCAAGGGCTTGTGGTAAATCTCACTTACATAATTTGGAACCGGAAGATCTAGCCGCACTAACCATGGAGAGCGCTGCCATGGCGAAAATCCCACTTGCCGGCACGAACTGGTATCCTGGCCAAGCTGGAGCATTCTGAAATTATCTTTATCCTACGAAGCAGAAGTCTGCAACCGCACGAAGGTTTTTTTGCCTGCTTGGAGGATGTCGCCGCTCTTTATTTCAAGCTGAGTTTGCACATCGGTTATCTTGATCTCGTTTACTTTGACGCCACCTTGTTGCACCAATCGCCGTGCGTCTCCGCCGCTGCTGACGGCTTTAATATCTTGAAGTAATTTTACAATCCAGATGGGATTTTCAGACACGCAGTGCTCTGGTAGTTCCACAAGGCTTAGATCTTTTTTAGAAAACTTGGATTCAAAATCTACCCGTGCTTCTAACGCCAGCCCGTGACTATGAAAACGTTCAACAATTTCTGCTGCTAATTTTTTCTTAGCTTCCATGGGATGCACCTCTAGGTCGATTGATCTACCTAAAAGAGTCGGATACCAGCGAGCCATTAGTTCATCACTGACGCTCATGACTTTCCCGAACATGGCGGAGGGAGCCTCAGTTACGCCGATGTAGTTGCCAAGAGACTTACTCATTTTTTCGACGCCATCCGTGCCTTCGAGAATCGGTAAGGTCATAACAACTTGGGGTGTTTGCTTTTCTTGTTGTTGGAGGTCACGCCCGGTGAGGAGATTAAATAATTGGTCACTGCCGCCCAGCTCAACATCCGCCCGCACCATGACGGAGTCCCAACCTTGCAGAATGGGATATTGAAGTTCGTGCATCATGATGTCATGTCCAGCGGCCATGCGTTCTTTAAAGTCGCGCCGTTGAAGAGTCTGAGCCACGGTCTTGCGGGCGAGCAGGCGCATCGTGTCCATGAGTGTCATAGTGTCAAACCACGAGCCGTTCCAGACGACCTCTGTTTTGGATCGATCGAGAACGTGGAAGGCTTGCTCTTCGTAGGTTCTGGCATTGCTCTGAATGTCTGCCGCTGAGAGCATGGGGCGTGTGCTGTTTTTCCCAGTGGGATCTCCGATGCGTGCGGTGAAGTCACCAATAATGAGGACGGCGGTATGGCCGAGGTCTTGGAACTGGCGTAGTTTTAGAAGGGGCACGGTGTGGCCGAGATGGATGTCGGGAGAAGTGGGATCCACACCGAACTTAATGCGAAGGGGACGATTCTCTTGTAATTTTTTGAGCAATTCTGGTTTGGAATGAATCGTTTCTAGTCCTTGTGTGAGTAGGTCGAGTTGGGCGTTAGGTTCCATAAAAGATATTTATTAAAGGCGAAGTGGCCGCTGACGTCAAAGGACTTTGATCTAAGTTTTAGAGATGGCCTGTGATTAATGTAGATAGTGCTAAGCAAGGCTTGGCAGATGACACGGTTTGTTTAGAATGAACTTTATGTCTCATTCTCCACTAAGTTCACGCGAGCTGTCTTCCCTCAAAGCTCGCTCCCAAAAACTCGAACCTTACCTACGTGTCGGTAAGGCGGGATTAAGCGATAGTTTCATTGCTCAAGTGGAGGAAGCGTTGCGCCACCATGACTTAATCAAAATTAAATTTGATGGTCATAAGGATGAGAAAAAAGAATTGGCCCCCTTGATTGCCGAGAAAACAAATAGCCTTCTTATTCTTCGTGTAGGTCACACGGCTACTTACTTCCGTGCCGCTCATGCTTAGAGTGGGATGATCCCTCTCGCTGGACGTTATTATAATATAGATTACTTTACTCACATGGAATCCAAAGGTTACGTCGCACTCTTTCATCAAGTATTGACTAAAGAAAGCATCCAATCGTTCTTAAAAATCTGGCTGGAAAGTTATGACAAAGTAGAGCAGGTTTGTCCCGGCCCCGTAGCGGGCGGAGTTACGGTGCATCTTAAATCGGTGGAAGAAATCCTGTGGGAAAAGAATATGCAATTTCGGATACTAACGGGCGGAGAATTTACTTGGGCTTATCTTCGCTTGGAGGCACTCATCATAGAAACCTCTGGTCTTCCCTTTGCAGATAATACCATGCCGCTCGACGTTCTGGTGGAACTGCCTGGATTGGCCGAAATTATTGATCAGAACAATCACCGAAGGCTCGACCAACTTGAGTCCGAAGGTCTTCTGTAGTTTATTTAAGCAATTGTGTTGCACGTTAATCGTAGCTAGTTAATGTATTTCAAGTTCTTTGTCAGAATTAGATGGATGCTGAATCAGGGAAAGCCGTTAGAGCCGGCTACAGTTGCGCTGCGGTATCGAGTTACAAATTCCCATTGCCTCATGAATAGAGGTGAACAAAGCCAATCTTGACGCAAGTCAGGGTGAAGGCGGGAAGGAGGTTTCTAAACGTTTAACATGTTTAGATAGAAATTCGGAGTCCGAACATCTGCTCATCATTCCTCACCGCGTTACGACCTTTTAAGAAGATCGTGGCGATAAACCTTCATCGCAAAAATGAAGCGTGAGAGTGGAACTCTGTTTTGCTCTGGTCATTCACCAAGCACTTTTCATTTTCACTCTTGCCTTTAAATCAGGAGTTAAAAATGTTATTTAATCGAAAAGCCAGATTAGAAAGTCTGGTCGCAGTTGTTTTATGTCTCAGTAGTCTTAACCTTACCCAGGCACAGCCAACATCCACCCCCGCAGCATCTTCTCAAAAATCTAAAATCGAGAAAATCGAACCTGCTTCAGATCCGAAAGAAGAGGAAAAGTTCGAGCAAATTCCAGACATTGTTGTAACGGCTACTAGAACGGCCACCGCCGCTGGTAAAACTTCGGCCAGCGTTACCGTCATCAATAAAGAGGAAATTACTACGAAGCAATACCACAGCATTGATCAGGCTCTCCGTAGCGTCCCTGGCGTAACCTTAGCTAGCTCAGGTGTCCCCGGCCAATTAACCGGAGTTTTCGTGCGCGGAGCCAAAACAGAAAACACCAGCATCCTAGTCGATGGTCGCCGGCTTCCCTTTAACTTAGCGGGAAGTTATAGTCTAGAATCCTTAACTACGGACAATGTCGAGCGCATCGAAATTGTCCGCGGGCCTTTAAGCGCTGCCCAAGGTGGGCCTGCCAGTGGCGGGGTTATTAACATCATCACCCGTGACGGACGTGGTTTAGAAAAACCCGAATCCAGCGTCAAGTTCGAGGCTGGTTCTTACGGAACGTTCCAAGAAGCGGTTGCCTCACGTGGAGCTGCTGGCCCTTTTGATTGGTCTGTAGGAGCTAGCCGCTTAGACACCGAGAACCAACGCGCCAATAATCAATACAGACTCACCAATTGGAGTTCCAAATTCGGCGTGCAAGCAACAAAAAATTTATACCTAGATATCGCCTTAGGCTACGGCCTTTCCGATGCTGGATCACCTAACAATGTCTTTAGAAGTGATCCTGCAGCGAACTTATTGCGTGAGAGGTGGACGGTATCACCTGGGGCGACATGGCAAACTACGGATACGTGGAAGCAAAGCCTCTTTTACTCTCACAGCCAACAACGGCAGGTTGCCGAATCCTTCCCCGCAGGGTTTTTTGGTGATACGGGCCAAAACAACCGAGTGCAGGCAAACACAGATCAGATGGATTACCAAAGCGAGATTCAAATCTTTGAGCCTTGGAAATTAACTGTAGGAACGTCCGTCTCGGATACTAGCTATTATCGAAAAATCGATGTTGAAAATAATTTTGCCTTCCCCGTCACACCCGCTGGGACACGTGATATTGAAAACTCCATTACGAATACGGCCATCTTTATTCAAAGCCAAGTGGACATCACGCAAGACTGGGCTTTTGTTTCAAGCTTGCGCCTAGATCATTACTCCGATTTCGGCACTCCTATCACTTATCGTCTAGGCACAAGTTATCGCACACCTTTTACAGATACTTTACTCTGGGCGAGTTATGGAACAGCCTTCTCTCCGCCGACCCCGCAGGACCTAGCCCCTGTGTTTGGGGGCAGCCTCACGCTGAAGGCAGAACGGAGCGAGAGTTATGAGATAGGAATAGAACAACCCTTATGGGATGAAAAAATACTATTAACCGCAACGTGGTTTCATAGCGATGTGAAGAACCCGATAGTTTTTGATCCAAACACGTTCACAGCTACGAATGCTGGCACGGGAATGAATGAAGGCGTGGAATTAGGCTTTAAAGTAAAACCCTTTAAAGAAATACAACTTGCAGTAAACTACACGTATTTAACGTCCCTAGTGGACTTTGATGTGCTAACGTTTACGGCCACTCCTGACACGCGGCAGTTACGACGTCCGCGCCATGCTTTAAATGCGCAAGTGGGCTACCATCCAATTCCACCGCTTCGCTTCGGGCTTGAGGCCAATTATGTGGCAGATCGTGAAGATAACGATCCTTCCACCTTTGGCCGTGCCGAGGGTGATGATTACTTAGTCATGCGCTTGACCGCTGCGTGGGATATTAACTCAACCGTGCAAATTTTTGGCCGAGTAGAAAACTTAACAGGTGCTCAGTATGCCGAGGCTATCGGCTTCCCTGCTTTGGACACGGGACTTTACGGAGGGGTAAAAGCTCAATTTTAAATGATGCCAAAACCGCAACCGCCATTAGGATCCAAAGATAATTTCACTTCGCCTGTTGAAGAGTCTGTAAAGGACTGTCCAACAGTGGAGGAGGGAGATTATTATATAGAAAATGGATACTGGGTCTTTAGGGCTCAGTATCATCTGCGTCGTGGAGCTTGCTGTGGCAGCGGTTGTCGGCATTGTCCTTACTAGAATGATTTAACATCAACCAATATTCAGACCGCTCTAAACGCAAAAACTAAGCCATTAGGATCACTTAGTCAGCTGGAAAATCTAGGCTTACACTTGGCGGAAATCCAAGAAACTCTGCAATCTAAAGTGGAGGCGTAGCGGCTCGTTCTCTTTGCCCTATCTCACTAGATTAACTCAGAAAAATTGGCACTTTATCCCCCCTGAAGTCATGACCCAGATGATGCTACGATTTGGTAACTAAATGGAATTGAAACAACACTTGATAGCTCACTAAAAGAAGCTAATGGTAGGTATGAATCTTTAAGTGAGATGCTCAAACGAGCTAGGTTACAGATGTCGATGAAGAAGACACTATGGTCGTAAAAGTTTAGCAGTAGATAGATTAATTTTGTGAATTCAAAATAAATGAAGTTAAAAGAGAAAATCAGCATCTATGAACTAGATGGCAAAAGATTTCAGGTCAGATTAGTCGAGCCAGATTCGACCAATCGCAAAAAAGCCGTAATTACTCATTATCTTCACAACATCAATAATGGTGTCTCAAAATTTTTTAAGAAGGAGGCTGAAAAGGCAATTAAGGAATATGTTACTTTCAAGAATGAACAGGAGTTCTCGAGCTTAGTTGTTAGAGATGTCTTTGAACAATTTCTCTTTGAAGTTAATGATGTCCCCTTCCCAACTCCTAAGAATTATACATTTCAGTTTATTGATTTATTTGCTGGCATAGGCGGCTTTAGAATTGCTCTGCAAAATTTGGGGGGGAAATGCGTATTCACTAGCGAGTGGGACAAGGAAGCACAAAAAACATACAGAAAAAATTTCGGCGAAGTTCCTTTCGGAGATATAACTAAAGAGGAAACAAAGAAAAGTATTCCTAATGGCTTCGATCTTTTATGCGCAGGCTTTCCTTGCCAAGCATTTTCCATAGCTGGAAAAAAGGGTGGGTTCAATGACACAAGAGGAACCTTATTTTTCGAAGTCGCTAAGATCATTAAAGAAAAAATGCCTAAAGCATTTTTTTTAGAGAATGTAAAAGGACTACGTAATCATGACAAAGGAAGAACTTTGAAAACGATTTTAAACGTTCTTAGAGATGATCTCGGCTATTATGTTCCCGAGCCCAAAATTATTAATGCAAGAGATTTTGGCGTCCCTCAAAACAGAGAACGCATTTACATTGTTGGATTTAGGAAAGATCAAAATGTTACGCATTTTGAGTATCCGCAGCCTATCAATAAGAATGTGAGATTTGGTGACATTAAAGAGGAAAAAACGGTTCCTACTAAATATTATCTATCAACTCAATATTTGAAAACATTACATGCGCACAAGCAAAGACACGCAAATAAAGGTAATGGTTTTGGATTTAAAATTATACTTGATTCTGAAGTTTCCAACGCAATTGTCGTTGGGGGTATGGGGCGTGAAAGAAATTTAGTAATCGATAATCGTATCGTAGATTTTACTCCAACAACGCACATTAAAGGAACCGTTAACAGGGAAGGCATCCGAAAAATGACACCTCGAGAATGGGCAAGGCTTCAAGGCTTTCCTGATAGATATGTCATACCTGTAGCTGATGCTTCAGCTTACAAGCAGTTTGGAAACTCTGTTGCTATACCTGCTATACAAGCAACAGCAAAAAAAATATTGGCGGAGTTAAGGATCCTTAATGATAACAGGAAATAAAGGAGAATGGAGTGAGGTTTACGCCTTATTTAAATTGCTAAGCGATAAGAAATTATTTATAGGAGATGCCGATCTTAATAAAATTAAAGATTTATTTTACCCTATAATTAAAATTATTCGGAATGACAATCAAGGAGACGTTAGTTACAAAATTTCTAAAAATTGGGTTGATATTTCTACAAATGGTAAGTCTTCAAAACTAGCCCTAAATAAATTCACAGAGCAGGCCGAGCAATTATTACAATCAATACGAAGCTCAACTGGCATTTTTGGACTTCCAAAGGTCGAGGCGTTTATGAACATCGTTCATTGTCGTACACTCAAAGCCAAATCCACTTCAAAAACAGATATACGAATTGTTATCCACGATATAACTATTAATCAGATAGCAGAGTTAGGCTTTAGCATAAAATCCCATTTAGGCGGTGCCTCAACTCTTTTAAATGCTGGAAAGACTACGAATTTTATCTACGAAATAATTGGATTTAAACCTACATTCAATGAATTAACATCAATTAATGATATTGCGACTCCACATAAAGTAAGGGATAGACTGAATGCGATAAAGAGCCGTAACGGAGTTTTGAAATATGTAGGATTAGAGAATCATCTTTTTAAGAGTAACTTAATACTTATAGATAGTTTATTGCCTGATATTTTAGGGGAAATTCTTAAAACTTTCTACGCATCAGAGGCTAGCTCAGTAGAAGATCTGGCTACTTTAGTTAGTTCATTAAACCCGCTCAACTTTGAGACTAAGTTTGAGCACGCTTTTTACAAATATAAAATCAAGCGGTTCTTATCTGATACTGCCCTTGGAATGATGCCTTCAAAAGTTTGGTCAGGTATCTACGATGCTACTGGTGGATACTTAATTATTAAAAAGGATGGAGAAGTTCTTTGTTACCATATTTATAACCGCAACCAATTCGAAGACTACTTGTTTGCTAACACAAAACTTGAAACAGCTAGCACGAAGCGGCATGACTTTGGTATGATCTACGAGGAGAACGGCAGGTATTATTTTAAGTTAAACTTACAGGTTCGTTTTAAATAATAAAATTTAGAAGTTTTTACGATCCTTTTTGGATCAGACTATAAAATTCTGAGATCCATTATTAATCTCCGATCTCTTGCGCAAGCTGGATCGTGGGCTAAGATTTATTTCGTTATTTTAAATTTATGACCGCCTTAACTATGAATAAAATTTCTCCTCACCTTCTTGCACCTTTTAACTTAAACGGTCTGGCTCTGCGTAATCGCATCGTCATGGCACCGTTGACACGCGGACGTGCTGGTCAGGAGCGGATTCCAAATAAATTGATGGTGGAATATTATCAGCAGCGCGCTTCGGCTGGACTCATCATTAGCGAGGCAACGGTGATTTCTGAGCAGGGCTGCGGTTGGGTGGATTCACCAGGGATTTATAACGACGCGCACGTCGCAGGTTGGAAGGAAATTACTTCCGCACTGCACGCTAAAGGCACCCCGATTTTTCTACAGCTTTGGCATTGTGGGCGTGCCTCTCACAGTAGTTTTCATAACGGTCAGCCCGCGGTGTCGGCCTCGGCCATTAAGCTCATGGGAGATTATGTGCATACTCCTGTAGGTAAACAACCCCACGAGACACCGCGCGCACTGGAAACCGCAGAGGTAGCCGCCGTGGTTCAGGATTACCGGCGTGCGGCCGAGCAAGCCAAGGTGGCAGGGTTTGACGGGGTCGAAATCCACGCTGCCAACGGCTATTTGATTGACCAGTTTCTCCAATCAAAAACAAATGAGCGGACAGATTATTATGGCGGCAGTCTGGAGAAGCGTTTCAATTTTCTAAAAGAAATCACAGAAGCCATACTCACCGTATGGCCAGCTAGCAGGGTGGGTGTGAGGCTAGCTCCTAACGGAGCCTTTAACGACATGGGAGCGCCAGACTTCCGGGAAACTTTTACCTACGTAGCCAAACAACTTAATGCCTATGGCCTAGCCTATCTACATGTCATGGATGGCCTGAGCTTCGGCTTCCACAATTTAGGCCAGCCGATGGTGCTAGCCGATTTTCGTGAGGTTTTCACGGGACCGCTGATGGGTAACTGCGGCTACACCCAAGAGACTGCGGAGGTGGCGATTGCTTCACACCAAGCCGACCTCATCGCTTTTGGGCGTCCTTTCCTTAGCAATCCTGATCTGGTGGAACGCTTCGCCCACGGCTGGGAGCTGACTCCTCCGGCGGATATGAGCGTATGGTCGTCACCGACGGCGGCGGGCTATACGGACTTTCCTTTTCACGCCGAGATTTGACCTGAGATGTTTTTTAAAGGTCTTGATTCGTTTTTCGTAAACATTGCTAAACGGACTGCCTCAGCATTATTGTTAAACGGGTTTAAGGCGCTTTTAAAGCTCTCAACCCAGATTGCATGTAGAATTCAGTCCCTAATGGTGGATACGGCGATCTTTAAACTGCCCCAATGGGGTCGATTCTCTCAGGCTGAGATGTTTTATCTACGCCATTGCTGTAGGCGGAGAGTCTCATGAAGGAGATTAGGGCGGCACGCATTTCTTCACCATCGGCTGAGGTGGCTTCGACTGGGATGTGGAATTTCCCATCGCTGAAGTTAAAGTGGTAGTGGAAAGTGCCGTCAGGTTGGAGTTGGATGTCGGAGCCGTTGATGCGCAGTTTAGCATCAGGTGCGGTGCCGCCGTAGATGATCAGCTCAGCGTTCACGTGCATGAAAAAGTCGCGCGCTTTTTGTTGGCCAAAGGATGAGCCGAAGGGGCTGGAAATGCTGCTGACCCATTGACCGCTGCTTTGGGCATTTTGCCAGCTTTTACGTAAAATTTCCACGATTTCGCCTGAACCTGCTTGAACGCGGCGGATGATGTCCCCGCCCATGTAGTCGCGGAGTTCATCTTGCGCTGTTAGGGGTAAAGCCTTGCGTTGACCGACGTGGAAGGGAAATTCGAAGTCGTTGCTTTGGAGACGTGCTAGCGCCGTGGCAAGTTCCTCTCCTTGCAGAAGGTAGCCCCGGATCAAATCCAGGAGTTGAGCAAAGGTAAACTCGAAGGGGATAGTTACGAATTGAACTTTGGTGTTTGGGGAGAGGTTATCGCGCGGAGTCAGAGCCTCACCCGAGCGGCTCATGACCTCGAAGCTACCGTCATGGCGGTAATAGCCAATTTCGGCGTAGAAGGCAGAGTTGGCTTCGTTGATGTTGAGATACCATTCCTTAGACCATGGGGAAAGTTGAACTTGTTGGAGGCGTGTCCCTCCTTTGCGGTAAAGTTCTAGAAAGACTTTACCGTCGTGGGAGGAGCGCTCTCCTTCTACGATTTGGTCATGGTTCAAATCCCAATAGGCATAGAGGGTATGAGGATCGCGGGCTGTGAGGTAAAGTTTGCGGGTGCCGTAGGAAGATGGGAAATCGCCTAGGTATTCGTAAGCGGGCACTTCATGGTGGGTGTCTTGGGGTTGCGGCTGTGGCTCAAGGATAAATTTAGCGGCCCGGTGATCGAAGGGCTCTACTCCTTCTTCGGCACTGCGTAGTTTAGGATCTTGGGGCTTCCTTGCGAGAGTTGTTTCCGCACTTTGGTTTTGTTTAGTCAGCTCAGCGGCTTCTTTTTTAAGCGTCGTTAATGGAGCTTGATCGTTGCTGCCCTTTTCAATCGATTCTAAATTTTTTTCCTTTTTAGCCATAAGATACTTTCGTTATATGAAATGTTCGTGTCGATTTTAAGCAGATTTCAAACCAATTTAGTGACAAAGACAGAAATTTTATACCAAATTTGAATAATCATCCTAACAGGCAGCAATCTTGCGACAACATTTATTCCTAGTTTTGTCTCGTGAGAAATGGTTAAGCTTCTAGCTCAGTCAAATCTTGAGTTTATCTTTATTCTTTATGTTAGCAAAACGTGTTATTCCTTGCCTTGATGTCGATGGAGGTCGTGTGGTCAAAGGAGTTAAATTTGTCGAGATACGCGACGCTGGCGACCCCGTCGAAGCCGCCCTAGCTTATAACCAACAAGGTGCGGATGAGCTGGTATTTCTCGACATCACCGCTTCCAGCCAAGGGCGCGCCACGATGCACGAAGTAGTCAGGCGCACAGCGGAGCAAGTGTTTATGCCCTTAACGGTGGGCGGGGGTATTCGAGAAATTGCTGACATACGACTCATGCTGCAAGCAGGTGCGGACAAGGTGAGCATGAATACGGCGGCCTTACAGCGTCCAGAGTTTATTAAGGAAGGAGCTGAAGCCTTCGGGAGTCAATGTATTGTCCTAGCAATTGATGCGAAACGTAAGCCCAGCGGCGGCTGGGAAGTGTTCACCCACGGCGGTCGGAAGCCAACGGGGCGCGATGCGGTGGAGTGGGCGACTCAGGCGGAGGGTTTGGGGGCGGGTGAGATTTTACTAACTAGCATGGACGCAGACGGCACGCAGGCGGGTTATGATGTGGAATTAACTCGCACGATTTCTCAAGCCCTCCGCATCCCCGTCATCGCCAGTGGTGGTGCGGGTAAGATGGAGGATTTTCTGGACGTCCTAGAACGCGGTCAGGCCAGTGCGGTGCTGGCGGCTAGCTTATTCCACTTCGGGCAAATGACCATTCCTCAAGTCAAAGCCTACCTGAAAAGCCAAGGCGTTCCTGTTAGATTATAAAACCCTCTCCTTACGTTTTCCTCAAAAACAGCCAACCCAAAAAATCCCATGGAAAAAAGAATAAATAACCCCCTTAAAAAAAGCTACGAGCCAGCCTTTAAACAAGCTGCTGTGGCACGCACTTTATTACCCAGAGCGAACCTTAAAGTAATCGCAAAAGAATTAGGCATCCCCGCAATCACCTTACGCCGCTGGCGGGATCTAAGTGCGGGAAAATCCCGTGCTCAGCCCGATTCCAGCGATTGCCAAAACCCATAGACTACGTTACGTTTACTCCTTATGGTTTTCCCTTCCAAAGACATTTTTTGTGAGTTAGCCCGGCAGGGGAACTTGATACCCGTTTACCGCGAAATCATCGCTGACCTAGAAACACCCATGTCGGCCTACCTTAAGCTCGACACAGGTCGCCACACCTTCCTTTTAGAGTCGGCCGAAAAGGGTCAACGCTTCAGCCGTTACTCCTTCGTCGGAGCTGACCCGAGCACTATCTTTAGCACTAGTAATGGACATGTTCGCATCGAGGAAAACGGCCAAGTGCGCGAGTATGAAAGTCACACTGACCCTCTGGAAGAACTTCGCCTACTCATGGCCCGCTACCGCCCCATCACCTTTGGCGAACTCCCTATTTTCTACGGCGGCGCCGTCGGTTACCTCACCTACGAAAGCGTGCGTTACTTCGAGCCTAAGGTGCCTATGGCTAAGAAAGATGACCTGAATCTGCCCGACGCTTACTTCATTGTCAGTGATTCTCTTCTTATCTTTGATCACTCCACCCGCCGGATTAAAATTTTAGTCAATGCCCATGTCCTCGACGATCCCGGAGCCACCTTTGACTTAGCCGTTAAAAAAATAGACGAGCTCGAAAATCGCCTCCGCCGCCCCATCTCCCACAGCGTACTCGAAGTCAACCGCGAGCTAGAGCCCTGCGTCTCCCAGCCAAACATGACCAAGGATGAATACGTGCAGATGACCTCTCGCATGCAAGAATACATCCACGCTGGCGACATCTTCCAAGTCGTCCCCTCCCAACGCTTCAGCGTCCCCTTTGATCGAGACCCCATCGACCTTTATCGCAGCCTCCGTTACATTAACCCATCCCCCTACATGTTCTGTCTTAAACTCGGAGACGTCGCTCTCGTCGGCTCCTCTCCTGAGACTCATGTCCGCTGCGAGAACGGGCGCGTCGAGATTCACCCCATCGCCGGCACCCGCCCCCGCCGCGCCTTACCCGATGAAGACGAGGCCATGGAAAAAGAACTCTTAGCTGACCCTAAAGAACGCGCCGAACACGTCATGTTGGTCGATCTTGCTCGTAACGATGTAGGCCGCGTCTGCCGCTTTGATTCCGTCCGCGTAACGGATTTCATGAAGATCGAACGCTACTCTCACGTCATGCACATTGTCTCCCATGTAGAAGGTCAACTTGATCCTCAATACTCTGTCTATGACGTCATGCGCGCCACCTTCCCTGCCGGCACCGTCTCTGGCTCCCCGAAAGTGCGCGCCATGCAAATCATCGCCGAGCTAGAACCAACCCGCAGAGGCACCTACTCCGGCGCTGTCGGCTACTTTGGCTTCTCGGGTAATTTAGATTCCTGCATCGCTATCCGCACCGTCCTCATTAAAGATGGCCTAGCCCACGTCCAAGCAGGCGGAGGCTTAGTCGCCGACTCTACCCCTCTGGGAGAATACGAGGAAAGCGTGAATAAAGCTAAAGCCTCTCTAAAGGCCATAGCCCTAGCTAAATCATTTAAATAAAGGCTCCCCATGATCCTCATTATTGATAACTACGATTCCTTCACCTACAATCTCGTCCAATACTTCGGTGAGCTTCACGCTAAGCCTCTCGTCAAACGTAACGACCAAATTACCCTTGATGAAATTGCCGCCTTAAAGCCCGATCGCATCGTCATCTCTCCCGGTCCTGGCACTCCACTAGACGCCGGTATCTCCAACGCTGTGATCGAAACCTTCGGCCCCACTGTCCCCTTATTAGGCGTTTGCTTAGGCCACCAATGCATCAGCCATGTTTACGGCGCCAGCGTCGTCCGAGCACCCCGCCTGATGCATGGTAAAACCTCCCCCATTGAGCACAACAATCAAGGCGTCTTTGCTCACTTATCGCAATCTTTTGAAGCCACCCGCTACCATTCTTTAATTGTTAAAAAAGATACTATTCCAGAATGTTTAGTCATAACCGCTTGGACGAAAGAAGACGAAATCATGGGCGTGAGCCATAAAGTTCACCCCATCCACGGCGTGCAGTTCCATCCAGAATCCATCCTTACCCGTGAAGGTAAAAGCCTTCTCCAAAATTTTCTCAACCTCTAGTTACTATGAAATTTTTCCTAAGCCTTCTCCTACTCATGACACTTAGCCTAACTTGGGCTCAAGACAAAACCCCCGTTGCCACTGGTAAGCAAACAGGAGACATGATTTTTCTCCGCGACTACGGCACTGACGATACGGGCTACTTAGTTGTGCCAGAAAAACAACCCAGTGCCGGCATCGTCATGCTCCCAGATCGTTACGGTATAACTCCAAAGGTCAAAGAATTCTGTGCCGAACTAGCTCGTGAAGGTTATCTTGTCCTCTGTCTAGACATTTACAACGGCCGGACCGCTAAGACTGAAATAGAAGCCGAACAAATGGCGGCCATGTTATTTGAAAAAAACATTAGGAAAACCCTTCGCACTGGACTTAAATTTTTTGAAGCCAGTCCACGTTTCCAAATGGAAAAAAAAGTCGTTATTGCTTGGGGAGCGACTGATCAGCTAGCCGTAAGATGCGCCGCCAATGAAAAAGACCTTTATGGCCTCGTTCTTATCTACCCCTCCCATGCGCCTGAGCAAGAACAGATGCTGGATTTAAAAACCTCCCTCTACATCCAAATCCCTGAAGATTCCCCTAACATCACAAGCTTCCGAGCCTTAGAACCCGAATTAACCAATCGTCTGCGTAAAAATTTCGAACTAAAAATCCTTCCGCGCGACTCGGGAGAAACCATCGCCACCACAGCCCTCCACACATTCATCCAGCAAATACTGATCCAGCCGAAGACCGACACCCTCCTCGAAAAAATATTCTGAAATAGGTTCTATGTGACCTATATGCCTGCCCTACCCCTTAATAAGTTCCGCTAAAGTCTGGGAGGGATTATCTCCCAAGGTCGTCAGTTCCAGCCGCTCAAGGGACTCGTGCTGGAGATCTACTTCATAAAGCCCAAAGCGGGCGGCGTAGGATCCCCACTCATAATTATCGGTTAGTGACCAATAAAAATAACCGATCAAAGGATAGCCCTCTTTTGTTAATTTAATAACTTCAGGGATATGTAGGCGTAAAAAATCACTGCGAGTTAAGCCGTCTCGTCTCCAAGGCTTTTCCTTAAAATGAGAGCGCAGGTGTGCCATGCCATTTTCAGCAATCACGAGGGGCAGTCCTGCATAGGCTTCTGAATAGTGCGTGACAAAAAAATGCAGACCCTGCGGCAACATCCGCCAATCCCAAGTCTTGGCCGTTAGATGATTAACCATCCACGCATGAATACTTCGCTGTGGGGTTCCCCACTCTTCCCATTGCGGCCATCGAAAGCTATGCCCAGCGAAAGGGTCATAATAGTCAAAGGCTATATAATCCATGCATTTCCCTTCGGGACTTTCGTAAATTACTTTTAAAAGTTCCTTAAACCCCATGTCGCGAATAACTAGTGGTCCAACGATATACTGGATGCCCTTAACTAAAATTCCTAACCAATAAGCAGGCCCACGTCTAAAAGGTAAGTCGGCCTGTCGAAAATTTTCTCGGTAGGTCTGGCATCGATCGTAAAGCCAATCTGGGACATCCTCTCTCGCAACCCCTTTTTCTGGTGCCAGCATAATATCCATTAATGCTTGATCTAACCAATACAAGTCACTGGTGTAATTATTAAAGGTAACCATCGGTTGACCTAGCTCTAGATTTTGTTCATACAATTCATGAAGTAGGCGATATGCTCGAACATGAGCTGTCAGTAAATGCTGAAGAGCCTGACGGGCTTTTCCCAGTCGAAAGGGGTAGTGGGTTGGGAAGGTTCCCATTAAATAGGTGGCCGTTACGAGCATGTTCGGCTCGTTAATGGTAATAAACCAGCGCAGCGGCTTTTCTCCAGCCTTTAGCAAGAAACTGTTCAAGGCAGGAACAACCTTGGTTACGTATTTTAGGAAAAGATTAATCGTCTCAGGCTTTAACCAAGCGTCGGGTCCTAACCAATGTGGAGTGGTAAAATGGTGTAACGTAATTAAAGGCTCTAATCCATGTTGCCGTGCGCAGAGAAGTATTTTCCCATAATGATTAATAGCTTCTTCATCAAAATCAGGTTCTTCAGTAGAGTCAGAACAGATACTGGGCTGAACACGGCTCCATGCTATACCAAGCCGAAAAGAATTAAGACCCATAGCTTGGCAGCGCTGGAAATCTTCTTCGTATCGGTTCCAAAAATCAATGGAGCGGCCGGACGTCTCGACCTTACCGTCACGCTCCCATTCATACCAGTTGTTTAGAGGATTCCCTGTTTGATTAAAACCACCCTCGTGCTGATAACCTGAGGTAGATACTCCCCAAAAAAATGGTGACGACTGGGACATGATGAGTCTTAAACCTTGAGGTTATTCTTAGCCATAGATAATTGTTCCGATTTAGCCACAGTGTGAGGCTCACGATCCATTTCCATCAATAATGTTTGCACGACATACGCCGCAGCATCGGGGCGGGCAAGCTCTAAGGCACAAGCGCGCATACGGGCGAGCCGTCCAGGGTTTTTAAATAAGAGATCTATCTTATAAGCTAAAGTGGTAAATTCATTACACTTAATAGCCACACCTTTTTCTAAGAGGTGATCACTGTTCCGTTCTTCTTGTCCAGGGATGGGAGACAGAATAGCCATGGGAACACCCTTAGTTAAAAGTTCGGCCGTGGTCAGTCCTCCAGGTTTTCCAATATAAAGATCAGCCATGGTCATCCACTCATCCATCTCTGTGGTGTAGCCGAGGACATGAACGGAAAGATGCGGCGGGTAATTCGTGCCTGAGAGTTCACGAATTTTAACCTGCAACTCCTCATTCTTACCGCAAATAACAATAATTTGAGCTGGAGTTTCTAAGTGCCGAAGAACCTGCACGGCAGTCTCAGCGGGCCCGACTCCTAAGGCTCCAGCACTAAGAAGCAAGATGGGTAGGTCTGCGCGGAGCTTATGTTTACGACATAATTCTCCCTTATTTTTTTGTTGAGAAAAAATCTCATGCACGGGAATGCCTGAAACAGAAATACGATCTTGGGGTAACCCTAGCATGGTTAAATGAACCTTCGTTTCTTCCAACGCCACGAAGTAATGGTGAAATGTTTTAGATAACCACATGGCATGAAAATCAAAGTCAGTTACCACGATCGAGAGTTTAGCCTCAATATCTCCTTTAGCGATTAGGTGAGAAATAATTTCAGCCGGCAAGAAGTGTGTGCAGATGGTCATGTCAGGTCTGAGCTCCTTTATCATGCGGACAAGGGGACCTGTATTCATCCGATCCAACAGCAAGCGCATTCGATCCGTTTTCCACGGCTCATCACTGTTTTCATACCACCAACCGAGAAAGGTTGGCGCATCTTGGATTAACTTGGTGTAGAGCTTTGAGTAAAAATCACGAAAAAGTTTATTGGTATAATCGAGTGCATCCACATGAGCCACCTCAACGATGGAGGGATTCCTGTGAGCAGCATTTTCTAAAGCTTCCGCTGCCTTTAAGTGGCCAGTGCCTGCACTGGCGGATAAAATCAGGACACGATAGCCTTTGCCTAACGATGGTTGTTCAGTCATAACGAATATTCCTGAAGCAGAGCGTAGGCCGCCATTAGTAAATGTCAAAGGCGGCTCACAGGGCAGAAATCATAGTTTGGAAATCAGGAGACACGCATTTTGTCCACCAAAGCCAAAGGAGTTTTTTAAGATAGTGCGCAACTCTCCACGCTCTTGCCCAAGACGCGCGTAGTTTAAGTCGAGGCTTGGCTCAGGAGTTTTTAAATTTAGAGAATTAACGACAACGTTTTGTTGTAGCATCTCTACACATGCCACGGTTTCCAGAGCCCCTGCCGCCATTGAGCAATGACCAAAATAGGGCTTCAACGAACTAATCAAGATGCGCTCACTTTCTTGACCCAAGGCGTGACGCAGAGATACGGCTTCCGCCCGATCATTGGCTAGAGTGCCCGTTCCGTGTGCTTGTATATAATCTAGATCCTGCGCTGCGATTCTAGCCTGTGCTAGACAGGTCTTGATGCAATGACTAGCTGCTAAGCCCTCTGGATCTGGATCGGTTAACCGGTAGGCATCTGTCGTTGTTGTAGCAGCAAGAATTTCCGCTAAAGGCTGAACTCCTCGCCGCTGAGCTTGAGCCAGGGTTTCCATGACGATAAACCCTGCGCCCTCGCCAATAACAAAACCTGAGCGATGAAGATCGAAGGGGCGGCAAGCTTGTTCTGCTTGTGCTTCAAAGCCTGTCGCTAAGGCACCTAGTTTATGATAACCCAAGATGCCCGCTTCATGCAGGCGAGTGTCCGAGCCGCCGACTAAACACGTGTCACAACGACCGTGCTTCAAATCATGAAAGGCCCGCCCAATAGCTTGAGTAGAAGCGGCGCAGGCCGCTAAATGGCTGAAGACACCGTTACTCGGTTGGAAAAAATTGCGCAAGACGCCTTCCCCATAGCCGCATTGTGTTCTTTCCTGAAAGTCTTTACCTAGCGGCGTGTCGTGTAATAAAAAATCTGAAACTTCTTGAAAATCGTATGGGCCCCATCCAATGCTGACATGGATGCGCAGGCCATTTATGGTTGAAAAGCGGTGGTCCATTTGCGCTTCCTGCCACGCTTCATGGGCTGCTACTAAAGCCATGGCAGAACTGCGAGTTTGCAAAGGTTTTAGACCCGCGGGCAGAACCAACTCTTCGCCTAAAGATGAACCGATGCGGCAGGGTAAAGCTTCCTGAAGATGAGGCTGAAAGCGGATGGCGGATCTGCCTTCTTTTAACCCTTCGCCTAAGGCCTTAACACCAATACCATAGCCTGAGATGGCTCCACGTCCCGTGATGACAATGCGCTGAGAATCTGTCAGAGAGGCCATCAAGCGTGGGGTGAGGTCTGCGCCTTCGTGAGGTAGTTTAAGACTTCTTGCACCGTAAGTTCCTGCACAGAGGAGCTGCGCGATTCGAATAAGTCACCTTCAGGAATTTGTAGATGGAACGTCTTTTCTAAACGGAAGGTGAGATCGACTAAGTCGAGGGATTCGGCACCGAGGTCTAGAACTAGACGATCCGTAAGCTTGACCTCGGCAGGACTTAAGCTGAGGGCTGCTGCGACCTCGCGTTGTAGTAATTCAGTGGGAGTGAGGTTCATGATTGAACGGTTGGTAACAGGACATTGATAGCATAAAAAAGTTAGATACAAAATGTTTTCACATACTGGCGCCGCCGTCGATAGAGATGACTTGGCCAGTAATATAGGCGGCTGAATCTGAGCTGAGAAAGTAGGCGAGTGCGGCTACCTCCGACATGTCACCCCAGCGGGCGAGAGGAATTTTTCCTAAGAGCTCTTGTTGCTGGGGTAAGGGCAGAGAGCGGATTATGGATGAGCCTAAAAAGCCTGGGGCGATGGCGTTAACCCGTATATTACGTGCAGCGTTTTCGCGGGCGAGTGCCTTGGTAAAGCTTTCAATTCCTCCCTTAGCTGCGGCGTAGGCTGCTTGACCACTCTGGGGGCGGCTTGCGGCAAGGGAGGAAATATTAAGAATGTTGCCGTGGCGTTGGGAGATCATGCTTGGTAAGGCAATGCGGCAGACTTCCATGGTGCCGAGGAGATTGACGTTGATTATTTTTTGGAGATCGAGCGCAGAGAGAGAAGAGAGGTGAGCGTCGTGGGTATGGCCAATGTTATTAATCAGAATATCAATTGAGCCTAGTTGTTGCTGGACGTAAAGTAAGGCTGGGCCGATAGTCTCTGGCTTTTGGAAGTCAAGGGAGGCGGAAATTTTTACACTGGAAGGCGCAGGTTTTTGAAAGGTGAGACCAGCAACCTGCGCACCAGCGGCGGTGAAGGTTTCACAAAGAACCCTTCCTAATTCTCCGGCGCAGCCTGTGATGACAATGCGTGCGTCTTGAAAGTGGGTGTTAGTATGATTATTATTCATAAATATTATCTGGAGCAAGTTCGAGCCAGGTTTTCCAGTAGTCCTTTCTAGAAATATGCTGGAAGACTTTGCTCTTGTGCGCCTCAGCAAACTCTAGTGTAGCAAGAATAAGGATAGTAGAAGTTCTATCACTGACCCCGACGAGTAAACAGTCGGCCTCATTATTTTCAAGTATATCAAGGGCATCGCTTAGAGCTTGTCTTACTGTTAAGCAGGTCAGGACGGGGCCTTGACATTTAAATTGAATAGCAAGGTGAGAGGCAGGTATGTTGGGCAAGCGACCGAGAATCCAAAGTGGATTGAGATGCTGGTTTAGTTTTTCTACGAGTGGGAGGTCGTCGCCGTCTTGGAAGGCTTGACGTAGATCCTCTTCTCCCATGGTGGCTGAACCAACAGCAAGGCTAATACCACGCCGAAAGGAGGGCTTGGAATAGTCAAGAGTCGCTTGCTCCATGGCCTGCCATGCTGCTTTGAGAGCTAGGCGCCCGCGTGAGTCGATCACTTTAAGTGCTTTGCGCTGGTAAAGTCTATCGCTCCAGGTCGAATCTATACCCCATGTGGGATCATTAGATTGGCCTAAGGCTAGGATAGCATAAGGGAGGGAGAGAGAGTCTGCTGCTGCTTGATGATTGATCATTTCTGACTTTGAGATTTTTAGTGCTGTAAACAACTAATTATCAGCAGGTTATAGATTCATAAAAGATTTGGGGTTTAGGTATCTAACTCTTTTTTATTATTTTTGAATAAGACCTCCATGATAAGCGTCGAAGGTGTTAAGGAAATTACAATGAAAAAATATGTAGCTATTGGTTTGGGTTGTTTGGCCTTGAGTTTAATGGGTTCCGCTAATCAGGCGCAGGCTGGACTAAGGG
>JAWXBW010000048.1:0-71322 GCA_034440395.1 Blastochloris sp.
TCTGGGGACATAGGTAACACTAAAATGGCAAACTATGCCATGGAAAGAAGTGTTACTGATGGAATCGAAACTAAAGTTTGTAAGTTTAGCTGGGAGCGACCGCTTTACGGTGAGGGAGCTGTGCCAAGAGTTTGGTGTAAGCCGTAAGACGGGTCATAAATGGATCAAGAGATATGAAGCTGAAGGAAGTGGGGGATTGGCTCAAAGGAGTCGTAGTCCTAAACATAGTCCACAGAGAACATCTCAAAGAGTGGAAAGACTCTTGGTGAAAGAACGACGGCATCAACCCACGTGGGGTCCCAAGAAGTGGGCTGAGAGCTTGAAACAAAGTTTAAAAATTAAAGATCTATTGCGCGGGGTCAGTCCTGAATGGCACTAAGATAAGCCTATGGCCTCCTTAATTTTGAATGACTTAGACAAGGAAGGGTATCCCAAAACCGCCTTATCTAAGTCATTCAAAATTAAGGAGACAATATCTTCACCGTTCAAATCTGGCTCTGTTGCGCAAATGGGCTTTGAACCTTATCAGCAAGGACATCACCCATCGAGCCAAAAGCGTAAAGTTCCGCCTCAAAGCGGCTGTTTGGTCTGAGACCTATCTTCGCATCCTCTTAGCCTCAACTACTTAATTTGCGTTCGCCCTGTGTCCCCAAACC
This sequence comes from Blastochloris sp., assembly GCA_034440395.1. GTDB lineage: Bacteria > Verrucomicrobiota > Verrucomicrobiia > Methylacidiphilales > JAAUTS01 > JAAUTS01. The sequence continues at coordinate 657 of JAWXBW010000048.1, forward strand.
ATACCCCTTGCGTTCTCTGATCTTTGGGATTACAATGTGCTTATGTCTTATAAGCTAAAAGCTTTACTAGCTGGAGTCATTGGACTATCGGCTTTCGTGACTTTTTGCTGTTGTGATGCGGAAGCCAAACCTTTTGCGACCCATGGCTGCTGCAACGCCGCCCCTGTGCCGCTTCACGAGAAGGACAACTGCCTAAGTTGCCCCCACCATAACCCCTACGTACGATTCTTGGATAAGGTTCAGGCCGTCTCTCTGAAAGCAGATCCAACACCTTTACCGGTCTGCTACTTGGATAATCTAGGATTAGCCGCTTTTAAATTTTCTACCGGCAAAGAAGACTCCCTTCCTCTACGTGCAGCGGAGGGAAGTCCCCCGGTGGATCTCACCATTCTCTATCTCGTCCTGAGGCCTTGATTAAGCGGGTGTGGGTCAGGCTTTCCTGGTGTTTGTCGCCAGACCCCTTTTCTTCCCTGAGACAACACAAGTGATTCAGTAAAAAAACAAAACTTTATTTAAGGAAAATTGGATTATGAAAAAAACATTGTTAATTTTAGCTGCAGTAGCTCTGTCTTTACCTGCGTTGTTCGTTTCCACCTCACAAGCTGCAGGAAAATCCTGCCAGGATTGTTGTTATGAGTGTGTGGAATGCTGCAAGTCTGGCTGTAGCAGCTGCGAAAAGTGCAATAAGTAACTTCTCCGGTTTTTAAACCGGAACAAGGGAAGCCCGGCAGGAAACTGCCGGGCTTTTTTTGCGTATTTGCTGTGGTATGGTCCGGTGCTAATATGGGGTCAGCGACCACGACAAAAAGTCAGGGCGGGCATGTCTTGGGTGTTCGCTAAGGTGGTTCCATGGGGATGCACGAATTGCTTATTGGCAAAGGGCGGGGGAGTTGCTTTGCTTCTAGTTGAATCATGAAAGCTAACTCGTCTTCTTTTTTAGAATCCCTCCTTGATACGTATGGTCTCTCGGGCTGGGAGAGTGCCGTGCAAAAGAAGTGGCTGGACTATGTCTCAACCTTTGCCGATGAAACGGGCTCGGATGCTTATGGGAATGCCTATGCCATAATCAATCCTACGGGCAGTCCGCGTATCATGGTAGTGGGCCATGCCGATGAAATTGGGTATCAGGTTAATCACATCACGGCCGAGGGGTTTCTTTACATTGTGCGAGTCGGCGGAACGGATGTGTCCTTAGCTCGTGGGCAACGTGTCTTGGTGCATGGGGGGAAGGGTTCTGTTACGGGTGTCATCGGTAGTTTGCCTATACATTTGCAAAAGGAGAAAGGTAAGGAAAATCATGTAGAAATTCATGATTTATTCGTGGACATAGGTGCTAGCTCTAAGGCGGACGCATTAAAGCAGGTGGACGTGGGGGATCCGATTACGTTTAAGATTTCTTGGGACAGGTTAGGGAAGGATCTCTACACGGCGCGAGCGGCAGACAATAGGATAGGAATTTTTGCTGCGGCGGAGACATTGCGCCGTTGCTCAGAGCTAAAGAAGCTCAATGCCTGCGTCATGGCGGTTTCTACGATTCAAGAGGAAAATGGTTTATATGGTGCCAGCATGGTGGGACATTCGTTAAAGCCTGATGCGGCACTTGTGTTCGACGTGGGTCACGCCACAGATACGCCCGTTTGCGATTATAAAAAGCATGGAGAAATTCATTTGGGCAAGGGACCTGTGATTAGTAAGGGGAGCGTGAATCATCCTGTGCTGGTGGATCGTTTATTAAAAACAGCATTGAAGCAGAAGATATCAATTCAGTTAGCAACGGACCCTCGTGGCTCAGGCACGGATGCGGATGCGATCTTCTTGCAACGTGGTGGGGTGCCTTGTGCGGTGGTAAGTTTACCGAATCGTTATATGCATTCGACGGCAGAAGTTTTTCACGCAGGAGATTTACAGGCCATGAGTCGCTTGAGTGCCGCATTTATTGAGTCGATTGCTGTAAATGAGAGTTTCCAAGTGAAAATTCGCTGATAGTATAGTAGCTCCATGATTAAACGCCTTCTCCACACCCGTTACCGTGTCAGTGATTTAGCTAAGACTGTGACCTTTTATAAAGATGTGCTGGGACTGACCGAGCTGCGTCGGCATAAGTCGCCGCGCGGCTCTGAGTTGGTTTTCTTTCAGACCCCTGGCAGCGAGGAAGAGATCGAGATTTGCTGTTTTCCTTCGAGTGGACCCGTGCAGGTTCCAGCGGATTTAACTCATTTAGCCTTTGAGGTGGATGATTTAATGGCTTTTGAAAAAGTGGTGGCGGCCAAGGGTTATCCTTTTTCTGACGGGCCGACGGAGACGAGTTCGGGGAATTTAATCGCCTTTATCGATGCCCCGGAAGGCTACGAGATTGAGCTTATTCAAAAAGCAAAAAGTTAATTTACGACGATGAACCGTCCTCTTATTATAGCTCCGTCGATGCTGGCCTCGGACATATCTTGTCTAGGGGCTGAGGCTAAACGTGCCATGAGAGGTGGGGCGGATTGGTTGCACATCGATATTATGGATGGTCATTTCGTTCCCAATTTATCCTTCGGGGTGGAGATCGTCCATATGCTGCGCCGTCAAGTGGAGGATGCGACTTTGGATGTACACCTCATGATCGACCAGCCTGATCGTTACGCACGAACATTCATCGAGGCGGGAGCTGATGTATTAACGGTTCATCTGGAAGCTAATCATAAGACTGCTCGTACTCTTGGCATTATACGTGATATGGGTTGTAAAGTGGGGCTCGCCCTGAATCCCTTGACGGAGATCGAGCATGCCTTACCCTTACTTCATCATATTGACCTCTTACTTTGCATGACGGTAAATCCAGGATTCGGCGGACAGCCCTTCATTATTGAGGTGTTGGAAAAAATACGAGTGGCACGTCGCTACATTCTTGATCATCAACTCAACGTCGATATCGAAGTCGATGGTGGAGTGAATGAAATCACCGCGGGACCTTCCGTCACCGCAGGAGCCAATGTGCTCGTTGCAGGAACCTCTTTATTTCGCCAAAAAGACATGGGAGAGGCCATCCTCTCCATGCGAGCCAAAGCAAGCATTGTGGCATCTGCTGGTTAAGTATTAAAGTCGTCATTCCCTAGGAAACTATGTCCAGAGAGCTAACTCGTAACTTTTGTATCATCGCCCACATCGACCATGGTAAGACCACGCTGTCTGATCGTCTCCTGCAAAAAACAGGAACCATCGAGCTGCGTCAAATGCAGGATCAGCTACTTGATTCGATGGATCTAGAGCGTGAACGCGGCATCACGATCAAAGCGCATCCTGTGACCATGCACTATAAGGCTAAGGACGGTCTTACCTATCGCTTGAATTTAATTGATACGCCAGGGCATGTCGATTTTTCCTACGAAGTTTCTCGTAGCTTGCAAGCCTGTGAGGGTGCGATCCTTATTGTTGATGCAGCCCAAGGCGTGGAAGCTCAGACGGTGGCGAACTTGAATTTAGCTTTAAAGCAAAACTTAACGATTATTCCCGTCATCAATAAAATAGATCTCCCGAACGCTGACATCCCAATGGCGAAAAAACAGTTGGAAGATATCCTATCTATTTCGGCAGAGGATGCCATACCAGCCAGTGCTAAAGCGGGGATCGGGATTGATGAGATTTTAGAAGCTGTCGTCGCACGTATACCCGCGCCTCAAGACACGGGCGACACTATCCTGCGTTGTTTGGTGTTTGACTCCGTCTTTGATACCTACCGGGGCGTGATCGCCTATGTGCGAGTAATCTCGGGGGAAATAAAAGAAGGCACACCCATATTATTGATGCAGACCAATGCACGTTATGAAGTCAAGGAAGTGGGAAATTTTGCGCCTAAGATGACTAAGTGCGGCGTGCTCAGACCTGGGGATACAGGATACGTGGTGGCTAACATTAAAACCGCTGGCGAACTAAAAATTGGCGATACCGTCACCAGTTCGATCAATCGGGCTACGGAAGCCTTGCCAGGATTTAAAGAAATTCACCCTATGGTGTTTTCTGGAATCTACCCGATTAACAGTGCCGATTTCGAGCAGTTAAAGAATGCGCTTTATAAACTCCAACTCAACGACGCCGCCTTGGCCTTCACTCAAGAAAGCTCCGTGGCTCTAGGCTTCGGCTTTCGCTGCGGTTTTTTGGGCCTGCTTCACATGGAGATCGTGCAGGAACGCTTACGTCGTGAATACGACATGGACATTATTTCCACTTACCCGAGCGTGGTCTATGAAGTTTATAAAACAAATGGCGAAAAGCTTTTAGTGGATAACCCAACCTATCTACCTGATCCTGCCAGTATTGAAGAAATCCGTGAGCCCATGGTGCGTGTCTTCCTTCTTTGCCCGAACGAATCCATCGGCGACGTGCTCCAGCTCATGCAGGAAAGGCGAGGGGAGTGCGGACATACAGAGTCGCTCGATGCCCGTCGTGTTATGCTCACCATGGACATCCCCTTAAATGAAATCCTTGTTGATTTCAACGATAAGATTAAAACCATGACTCGCGGCTATGGCTCGATGGATTATGAATTTATTCCTTACAAAACCAATGACCTCGTCAAGCTGGACATCATGGTTAACGGCGAGCCGATGGATGCGTTTTCCATGATCGTGCATCGCGATAAGGCTGAGGCAAGGGGACGCCACCTGACCGCTAAGCTAAAAGAAGTTATCCCGCCCCAGCTCTTTAAAGTCGCCCTCCAAGCCTCCATCGGAGCTAAGATTATCGCTCGCGAAGACGTTAAAGTGGTTGGTAAGAATGTGATCGCTAAGTGCTACGGCGGCGATATCAGTCGTAAACGTAAATTACTTGAAAAACAAAAAGAAGGTAAGAAGCGGATGAAAACATTCGGTAAAGTGAACATTCCTCAAGAAGCTTTTATGCAAGTTCTAAAATCTTGATAGCGAATGACTAAGGAATTTTATTATGAAGTTTAAAGAAGAAATAGCGGAGTATTTACATTTCCTGCGTAAAAAGTGGAACTACACCCGTGATCTATTAAACCCGAAGCAGTTAGAAGAATTAACCAGTATTCAAGAAGAACTCGTCAGTCTGAGAATTGAGCGAGGTCAGTCTGAGGGCGAGCTGAAACGTTTAGAGTTGGTGAGGAAACGTGTGGCAAAGTTATTCCCAGATAACATGAAGGTTAATGGATGGGTGGAAAACGTAGAGGTTTTCTTCGTTGCCATCATTTTGGCCTTAGCCATTCGCACCTATCTCTATCAACCCTTTAAAATTCCAACGGATTCCATGAAACCGACGCTATGGGGCATAGCCATGCAGAGCCATCCTGAACCGATGCCAAACATCGCACATCGAATTTTTGACCTTGCGGCTTATGGGAAAAGTTACCATGAGATCATTGCTAAAACGTCTGGCCAGATCCAGTCCATCGAAGAGGGCCGACTCTTTGGTTTCATACCTATCACCGTGACCAACATCGTTATCGGTGAGCTTACCCATACCGTTGCCTGTAGCCGCATGGAATTATTTAAAGGAGCTCCGGAATTACTGCAAGGGGGACGGATGATAAAAGAGGGGGAAGTCCTAGGAAGATTTGAGCGGATTACGGGAGATCAGATTTTTGTCAATCGCTGGAGTTACCACTTTAGACTTCCACAGCAGGGAGAAGTCTTCGTCTTCACCACTCACAATATTAAGAACATTCTTGACGGCCACGCCTATGGTTCTGAGCAATACTACATTAAGCGTTGCGTCGGTGTGCCTGGGGTTACCCTACAAATTGATCCACCTTATTTACTCAGCAACGGTGAAATTCTTGGTAAGGATAATCTGGTTTTTGCACGAAACTACGCCCAAAAAGACGGCTACAGTGGTTACGTTTTTTTGCCCATGTCACGTTATCTAACAGGATTGGGTGAACAATCAAAGCTGCCAGACGATCAATTCTGGGCCATGGGTGATAATAGCCCCCAAAGCTCCGACAGCCGTGTCTGGGGTTTCGTGCCGAGAGAAAACCTGATCGGCACAGGTTCCTTTGTTTACTGGCCTTTTGGTAAACGCTGGGGAATCATCCGCTAAGTTATCCTACGACGAATGATTCTTCCGATTAACCAAATGGGTGGCGACCTCGAAAAACGGGTGCGCGCTATGTTTGGCCCGGGCGGGTTACTTTCTAAGGCTAAGAATTTTGAGCATCGGCCGCAGCAGCAGGAAATGGCAGCAGGTGTGGCGAGGGCTTTAGAACAGCGGCAACATCTCATCGTGGAGGCGGGGACGGGAGTGGGAAAAAGTTTAGCGTATCTCTTACCAGCAGTTCATTACGCAAGAGAGCAGGGGAAGAAGGCTCTCATCTCGACCCACACGATTAATTTACAGGAGCAACTTTTTTATAAGGATATTCCGCTGCTGGAAAAACTATTACCTTTTGAATTTAAGACGGCTCTGTTGAAAGGGCGTCAAAATTACATCTGCCCGCACCGCCTAGCTAAGGCCATGTCAAATGCGGGGGAGCTGTTTGTTAGTAGCGAACAGGCTGAATTGAAACGGATTTGGACCTGGATGCAGACGACAACGGACGGGACGCTGAGTGATTTCGATGTAGAGCCGGATTATAAGGTCTGGAGTCAAGTGTGCAGTGAAGCGCACCTTTGCACCTCGAAGACTTGTGGCAGTAATCCAAAATGTTTTTATCAACAGGCGCGCAAACGGATTATCGAGGCTGACGTGGTCATTTTAAATCATACGTTGTTCTTCACTTGCTTAGGCGGGATGGATGAGGAAACGGCGTCAGAGGAGGGCTACTTATTTCCGAATGATTTTTTAATTTTTGATGAGGCACACAATTTAGAATCCACCGCAGCACGGCATGTTGGGATTTCTATTTCCGCAAGCTCACTGCGCTATCAATTACAGAAATTGTTTCATCCCAGTACGCACAAGGGTTTGCTATCAATCCTGCGCAATACGGCAGCTCAACTTAAAGTAGTGGACGTTTATGAGGCTTCGGATGAATTTTTCTCGAAAGTGGAAGTGGCCTGCAAATTTAAGAACGGTGGGGAGTTTCGGGTGCGGCGTCCTGAGTTGGTTGTGGATACCTTAGCCCTCCCTTTAATGAACTTGCGCCAAGCCTTATTGGAAGCTTTAGATGGCTTGGAGGATGAGTCCCAACAAGCGGAACTGCGTGATATGTGTCGACGTCTGGTGGCATGGCGTGATGATTTAAAAACGTTCCTCTCACAGGAGCGGGAAGATTATGTTTACTGGGTGGAGAGGACAGGGCGGGATCGTGGTAGTTTGACCTTACAAGCAGCACCAGTGGATTTGGCGGAGGTTTTAAGATCATTTCTTTTCCGGCCTAATCACTCGGCCACACTGACTAGCGCTACGTTGTCGGTTCATCAAGGTTTAGGTTATTTCCAAAAACGAATTGGAGCGGAGGAGGCAGAGAGTCTGCAATTAGATTCGCCCTTTGATTATCCAAATCAGATGAAAGTCTTTATACCAAAAAAGATGCCTGACCCGAAAGAACCTGATTACGAGCCTAGTTTAGAAAGATGGGTCAGGTATTTTACCACCCAAACCCAAGGACGTGCTTTGGTTTTATTTACGAGCTATGGGTTGATGCACAGACTGGCCAGCAAAATGCGCACGTGGTTTGAGGACCAGAGCATGACGTTTTTGGTGCAAGGCACAGGCATGTCGAGAAGCTTGTTAGTGGACTCGTTTAAATCTGGGGAGAAATCGGTGCTTTTTGGAACGGACAGTTTTTGGCAAGGGGTGGATATTCCGGGAGAGTCGTTGACTAATGTGATCATCACGCGGCTTCCTTTTGCCGTGCCAGACCATCCCTTGGTGGAGGCGAAGCTAGAATGGATTGAGGAGCGTGGGGGAGATGCTTTTGCAGATTATTCCTTGCCTGAAGCAGTATTGAAATTTAGGCAAGGCGTAGGCAGATTGATCCGTACGGCTTCAGATAAAGGACAGATTGCCGTGTTGGATAATCGTATTTTATCAAAGGGTTATGGGAAAACATTTATTTCAAAGTTACCCGAATGTCCCGTGGTTTTGTTGGAGGATACGGTTTTAGGGGAGTCTGTTGATTAAACAGCTCGCCCGAATTTTTTTTCTAATTCGTCGCGACTGAGTAAGATCATGGTGGGTCGGCCATGGGGGCAGGTGTAGGGCAGGTCGCACTTATGAAGATCGACGATGAGTTTTTCTAGCTCTGCGCGACCTAAGATGTCGTTGGCTTTAACGGCGTGCCGGCAGACGGTTTTAGCCACAATTTCTTCACTAAGTTTTCGTTCCCGACGGGTTTCACCGCCTGCTTCCATTAAGTCAACCAGCATGGTGCGAAAAAAATCTTCAATATGTTGAGTTTTAATCATGGGTGGCAGGGCATCAATCATGAAGGAGTTGCCTCCCAATGACGCAACTCCGAGACCGACGGCTTGGAGGCTGTCTAAGTTTTGGCGGAGGAAATCGGATTGAGTGGGAGGGAGTTGGAGGCTGATGGGAACGAGAAGGCCTTGACTGAGAATTTCTTCTTTCGCAACGCGTTCAAGCATTTGTTCAAAGAGCACACGTTCGTGGGCTGCGTGTTGGTCGATGAGGACAATGCCGTTGAGACCTTCGGCTACGACATAAAGACCCAACATGAGGCCGATGATTTTTAAATCATGGTTTCGTTCATCAGGTAAGGGGATGTTACGTTCTGATTCTTGCCAACGGACAGCGGGTAAGAGCTCACGAGTAGGCGAGCCACTATCGAAAAACCCCGTTTGGCGTGGCTCAGGATTATTTTGGATGATGGGAGTAGGAAGCCCTGTCCACGATTGGGGTGGAAGTGGAGGGGTGGTATGAGCAAGGGAGGAGACTGGGCGCAAGGGTTGCGGTGAGCTTACTAAGCTTACTTCCAAAGCCTCATGGGTGCTGGCACGGAGGGCGTCTCGCACGGCGGCGGTGACAAAGCTGCGGACAAGGGAGTCGTCACGGAAACGCACCTCGCGCTTGGCAGGGTGGACGTTGACGTCGACTTGGGTGGGGTCGATTTCCAAAAAAAGAATGAGCACGGGGAACCGCCCACGCATTAGGGTGTTATGGTAACCTTCCAGAACAGCGTAGTTGAGCGTTGCGTTTTGGACGGGACGGCCATTGACGTAGAGGTGATGTTCTTGTCTGTTTCCACGGCTGACTCCAGGTTGGCCGATGTAGCCGTAAAGGCGCATGGCAGAATCTTTTGTTTCCACTGGCAGCATGTGTTCCATCCAACTTTTCCCGAAAATTTGGTGAAGACGTTGTGCAAAGTCGGAGGCAGCTGGGTAGCGAAAGCTCGTGTGGTCATCTTGGTTGAGACTGAAGCCAACTTCGGGTCGCGCAAGGACAGCTAGCCTCACACATTGTTCAATGTGTGCCTTTTCCGTGTCGTCTGAACGGAGAAATTTACGGCGTCCCGGTGTGTGGAGAAAGAGGGAACGTATTTCTACGGAGGTGCCAGGGGCGCAGCCAGCTTCTTTGACCGAGATGAGTTTGCCGCCGTCCATCACGATTTCAGTTCCGGCTAGAGCGACATGTTCACGGGTAAGGAGGCGGAAGCGGCAGACCGAGGCGATGCTAGGTAAAGCTTCACCACGGAAACCGAAGGTACCTATACTGAGTAAATCTTCTGCACTACGGATTTTACTGGTGGCATGTCGTTCTAGGCAAAGAAGGGCATCGTCGTAACTCATGCCTGAGCCGTTGTCACTCACTCGCATGAGGCCTTTACCACCGCGTTGGGATTCGATGTCAATCTGGGTGGCTCCCGCGTCCAGCGCATTATCAACCAACTCTTTAATAACGGAAGCGGGGCGTTCAATGACTTCGCCGGCCGCAATGCGGTTGGCTACGGTTTCTTCAAGAAGATGAATCCGATTGGCCATTATTATAAGTGCTAAGAGAAATTAGTCACCACGGTAACCTAGAACAGAAAGAATGCGTTCTAGATCGGCTGGATTATAGTAATCAATTGCGAGATGACCTTTAGAGGGAGTTCCAACAAGTTTTATCTTAGTGCCGAGAAGTCGTTGGAGGCGTAGCTCTAGATCGCGCCAATCTGCTGTTGCACCCTTTTTATTTATTTTCTTGGAAGAGGCGACCGAGCTAGTGCGGGATTCGTCGAGCTCGCGGATGAATTTTTCCGTGTTGCGGACGGAGAGATCTCGTTTAATGATCTCAAGGGCTACGGCATTTTGCTGAGTGTGGTTGCTAAGAGCTAAAAGAACCTTTGCATGACCGACACTAAGTTGGCGGTGGCGGACAAGTTCTTTAACATCGAGAGCTAGCGTGGTGAGGCGCAGGGCATTGGCTACGGTAGCGCGATTCCGACCAACTTTTTGGGCGATTTGCTCTTGGGTGAGTTGGAAACGCGCGGCGAGGAGGGCATAGCCGTCAGCTTCTTCGATGGGATTGAGGTCAGAGCGTTGAAGGTTTTCCACCATGGCCAGCTCGAGCACTTCCATGTCTCCAGCTTGGCGTAGGATGACGGGAACCTCGGTGAGGCCAGCTAGGCGTGAGGCGCGCCAGCGACGTTCACCGGCGATGAGTTCAAATTTGTCACCGACTTTACGCACGATGAGTGGCTGGATAACGCCGTGCTCTAGGATCGAGGCGACTAAGTCAGAGAGGTCTTGTTCAGAGAATGTTTTACGAGGCTGAAAGGGACTGACTACGATGCGGTCGAGATGGATGTGGTGAACTTTTTCTCCAGAGCTGAATTCTGGTAAAGTCACTGAAACAGTGGTGTTACCGCCGATGAGAGCTCCTAGACCTTTACCCAAAGCGTTACGTGCCATAAGGAAACAAGGTAGGTATGGAAAAGGTCTTGGTCAATCGGGGATTAGGCCATTTACTTAGGTGTTCTAAGTTTAAGCGCTTGGAACGGATTTAGCAAAGTGTGAACTGAGGAGAGGCTAAGTTTCTAAAATTTTCGTGACAGCGGACAATACCTTCCAAGCTCTGATTTTACCTTTATCTTTGCTTTTAAAGCGTTTCACGATCCAAAGGCTATCCGTTTTATCAGAAACTTTAAAACACCCGTTCACGGTGGTCTCGATAAGTTCTCGCACCCACGTCACTCTCCATTTTTCATCGCCTTGATTCCAAGGGACGTATATGGGTTCAGATGGTTTGGGAGGATCGCATACAGTTGAGGAATCGGTCATTTAATGTAATCTAGCCGATGACGGGGATTCGTCTAGCATGGACTAAATAATTATTTCCAAATACTTGTTTCAAAGTATCAAGCGAGGGTTTGACCATGCCTGTTGCTAAAACGACTTAAGACTTATTCTTAATTTTTTCTTTGTGAGCTTTTTTCATTTCTTCACGTTTGGCTTTTTGTGCAGGAGTTAATAAGGCGTTGATCTTTTCATCGGAAGATTTACGCAAGGCTTGCCTCTCTGCTTTACGAGCTTCTTTGCTTAAGGACTTATTTTGACGAAGAGCCTGCATGGCGGCGAGGTTTTGTTTCTTGGTTTCCGTCATTTTAGTCTGTTGCGCAGGGGAAAGTCCCAGGGCTTTATCCATTTGTTCAGCATGGCTCTTCATTTTTTCCAGCTTTTCTCTTTTGGCTGATTCTGAGGCTGGTTGTTTAGGTGCGGGAGGCTGAGGAGTTTCTGCTTTAAGAAGGTTGAGGGGCAGGACGCTAAGGCTTAGGGCTAGTAGAGTAATAGTGGATGTTTTTTTCATGTATATTTATTGATTGTTTTATTGGTTGCTACACACATTGAACATGATGCTTTAAAAATAGTTGCGCAGAAAAATTATTTATTGGGTTTGATTGAGCTAGGTGATAATTTCGGGGGAATGAGACGGATCATAAAGGTCACGACTAAATCTAAGGCGAAGACTACACTTTCTTCACGCCAGGGATTTAATCGGGTGGAGCTTGTTATCGCCCTAATGCTTTTTATTCTAGTGGTTTTAGTGGCGGCTCCTGTGGGTTATTTTTATTACACGAAGGCGCACCGACAATCAGACACAATTAAGAATTGGGGGAACTAAGGCAGGTGTAACAGAACCTGGAGGACTCATGGGACTTGAGGCTTGGGATTTTCTTGAATGAGTGGATATTTTTTCCAGTGGGTGATGTCGTAATGCCACCATTCATCTGGCACGCCACTGAAGCCAGCGGCGAACATGGCTTTTCGCAGGATGATTCCGTGCTTGCGGGGAAGGGGGGGCAGGTCAGAGAAATCGTGATTGGCGCGGTCGGTAAACTCATCAAAGTTAGAAGGCATTTCGACGAGGCGCCCGCTGAGGGTGGCTAGGGTTAAGTCAACGGTGGTGCCGCGGGTGTGGCGCGAGCCTTTTTTAGGCGAAGCTAGGAATTTTGAGTTAGGAAATGCTTCCCAAAGCTTTTGTTGAGCCCAGGCGGGGCGGTAGGCGTCGAGGATGACAATTTGGAAACCTTGACGGCGGAGATCTTTTTGGGCAAGGCGAAGTCGTTTGATCGTTTCTGGGCGCAACCAAGCTAAGCCATTAGGGTAGATGATTTTTTTGGTAAAATTGTTGGAGGTGGCGTAGCGCATATCGATCAGGAGGTCGGGCATTTCTAAATCGAGGCGGCGCAGTTCGGGAGAGGGTGACTGGGATTCAGGATTTGTTTGGGCGTAAAGGGATTGGCTGAAAAAAAGCAGCATCAAGCAAAGAGGGAGGGACAGAAAGTGCATCTCTGTTTTTCGGGAGTTTTTGAAGAAAGGCAAGCACGGAACTGTGGGTTTAGGTTTAAAAGATTGGTAGGGCTTGACGTGCTGATGGTGAGGCGAGACTATCGGAGCTGATGGACGAAAATACTAGTATCGAAGCAGTGGCCACGGACACTCTAGCTATATCAAGGGAGGAGCTTAATTTGCTGCCTTTATTACGTTATCAAGGGCCGATTGAGATTATCCAAAATGAACAAGAGTTGGCTGCAGTTTTAGTGGAAATACTATCGGAACCGATTTTGGGTTTTGATACGGAGACGAGGCCTAGTTTCCGTAAGGGTCAGAATTATCTTCCTTCGCTGGTACAGATAGCGACGAGGCATTGCGTTTTTTTGGTGCAAATTCCAGATGGCATCATGACGGAGACTTTAGCGCGTATTCTGGAGTGGCCGGGTTCGACTAAAACGGGTATTGCGCTGCATCAAGATATGTCGCAGTTGCAGCAGTTAGGTGAGTTTGCGGATCAATCTGTGTTAGATCTTTCTCGGGTGGCTACACGTTTAGGTTTTAAGACGACGGGGCTGCGTAATCTAGCTGGAATACTGTTGAAGGGTAGGATCACCAAAGGTGCCCAAGTGACGGACTGGAGTAAGTTGCGGTTGACGGATGCTCAGATTAATTATGCCGCTACGGATGCCTGGGTGAGCCGCGAATTGTATTTTGCTCTGAAGCAGTTACCGGGAGCTGAGGCGGAAATTGAGGCTCTAGTTAAGCGTTGATGTCAGGGATGTTTTTAGAACTTCACTGAGCCGTTCACGGTTGTAAGGTTTAGCGATGGCGGCGGTAAAGCCGAAGGGTCTGGGATCTTGCATAACGGGCTGGTCGATGTAACCGCTGGAGGCGATAGCGACTATGTTCGGATCCATTTTTTTCAGGGTATGAACAGCGGCGGCACCACCGACTCCGCGAGGAATTATAAGATCCATGATAACCGCATCGTAAGTCCAACCGTCAGCTAAAGCTTGGCCGTAGAGGTCGATCACTTCTTTACCGTCTTTAGCTACGGTGACATCGTAGCCTAGCTGTTTAAGCAATGTACCTACGAATTTTCTTACAAGTTCTTCATCGTCCATGAAAAGTACTTTTTTAGGTCCTGTAAAATGTGGTTTTGGTTTTGATTCTTGTGTGGGTACAGCGGATTTTTCGTAGGGAATATAAAGGCGGACTTTGGTGCCGTCATTGAGTTTTGAATCAATAAGGATTGTTCCGTTATGACGTGATAAAACAGAAAGGGCAGAAGTAAGTCCTAATCCAGCTTGACCTGTTTTAGTGCTAAAATAAGGTTCGAATACACGATCAATTGCCCCTGGGGCTACTCCAGGTCCTTCATCTTCTATAAGGATGCATAGGTAGTGGCCAGGAGCGAGCTGTGGAGGCTTACTTTCAGAATTAAGGTCGAACAGAATGCGTGAGACTGACACAGTGAGGATGCCTGAGTTTTGCATCGACTCCAAAGCGTTATTAATGACAGCTTTAAGGGCGGCGGCGAACGTGGTGGGGTTGATGATGACGGGTTCTAAAGCAGGAGGAATTGAAATTTGTTTTTTGGTAGAGCTCCGTGCAAGAGTAGAATGGATTACCTCGGTTAAGAGTGGTTCTAGTTCTGTTGAGACCATATTTATCTGGCCTTCGTCCATGCCTAGGCTTAGGAGCCGCGCCACCACTTGCTGGGCTTGGCGCGTGGTTTGATCGGCTCGGTCGAGGTGAGCTGCAGGGCTAGTTCCAGAAAGTTCAGCACTTTGCGCAGCATTAATGTGTGCGATGAGATTTTCTAAGATGTTTTTAAATTCATGACCAACTCCTGAGGCCATGGAGGATACGACTTCAATTTTTTTTGCCTTGATTCGCTCTTCATCCATTTTTTTTCTAGCGGTGATATCATGAGCCACTAAGACAATGCATTCGACAGCGCCATCTTCATTTGTCACCACACGTGCTTGAGATTCGAGATTTATCCAATGGCCTTGTCTGTGGCGCATACGATATTCGACTTTACGTCCGACGCCCGTAAGGAGAGATTCTTGGAAGACTTGTTGCACGAGGGGTAGGTCATCTGGGTGAACTTCATCGAGAGAGTAGGTTCCTTCCAAGCTTTCTGGCTTATAACCCAGAGTGGTGAGGTAGGCGTGATTATTCCACAGCCGCGTGCCATCAGGTTGCACGATAGCAAGAAGATCAACGACATTGTCGGTGATCAGTTTAAAAAGTTTCTCAACTTTAGCAACTGAGACATGTTCCTGCTGGAGTTTAGTTAGTTCAGCGAGCAACTGGGAAGAATCTCCCGATGTTACGGTCTCGCTCAGATCATGAGTTTGCATTATTTGTAAGTAATAGACTTGCAGCAATATACATGCCGAAAAAACAAAAGTATAACAAATAGCGAAATAATTTAATCTAGCTTGGTGTTTAGTTAGTAGAACCTTTTTCTATCCAGCCTCTATTTTGCATATATTCTTGTAAAGTTAGCGTTAATAGTCGCGCAGCCTCATTTTTTTGCAGAGCTAAAAACTCGGGTTGAGCCTCATTATTGTCTGGAGGGGTCGCTAACGGATCAAGCTTAACATCCTTAACTTCAATGTCATAGGTGAGGAAAGGCTGAATCCTCGAACGGTTTAGATCGAAAACAAAAACCGTGCAAAGTAAAGAGGGTTTACGTTTGGAGTTACTTAGGCTGGGATCGGGCAGTTGAACTTTGCGCAAGCGCCCCTCAATGAGCCAACTGTTAGGATGCTGGACATCATTCGCCACGGAGCTGGGAATGAGTTGATTTAACCTGTCGGCAAAAGTTTCCGTAAGCTGGGCAGGAAAGTTGTTTTGTATAATAGCCTCATCGGCAGAAGAGACTTCTAAAATCCATTGGCAATCCGTGCTGTCGAAAGGCATGACAGTGATATGCTCAGGCCTGCTTAGTGGGGTGGGTCCTGTTGTGGGCTCGATGCGGTTGGTTGAGACGGAGCCACAGCCTGAAAGAAAAATCAATGGTACTAATGCGAACGAGGATAAAAACTTCACCCGACCAATTTAGAGCAAAGAACCGCCGGAGTGGAAGAGCAATCGTCGCCAAGCGGATTGATCATGAAAGTTGGGTTGTGGATAGGTTGACGTGGAGGATAAAACAGGCTGAGCCTCTCCTGCCGTGTAGTCATATCGACAAAAAGAGGCGAACCATGGCTCCACCGGATCCCAAGCGTGGGTTTCACAGATTAACAAAAAGGGGACACTAAGCAGAAGTTGCCAGCGGTTTTCTGCGGTTAAAATTCGAGTACTAGTTTTTAAGTACTTTTTAGAAATGAGAGATTGATTAAAAAGGGGTTTAGAGTCTGACAAGTTTCGCATCTTATCGTAAAAGAGAGCACTTTCAAAACGAAGTTGTAGGATTTGATTTTCTGGCGTTACGTGGAATTCGTAGTAAGCCTCTTGAGATTGAGGGCGAAGAAAGACTTCAAAAACATCTCCCAATGCCCACATTGGTTGATTCATCTCCGTAGCGCTGTTATGTATGGATTGATCGTTGAGATCGGCGATCACATAAAAGTGGGTGTCATCATAAAAAGTCGTGACGGATCCGCCGTCAAACGCTTTACCAGAGCTATTAGAATGCAGGGGTTGAAGTTCGACGGCATGGGGTGATAAAGCTCGAGAAGCCGTCTCGTTCCTATCCCAACTAAAAGGTTTTTCCAGTCGTGCGCAAAGAATATCTGACATAATTAAGTAGTTTAAACATCAATGGGAGAGTCGATTACTTCCCAGGTGTGATCCGCTAAGAGGCGGGTCTTGGCTAAGAACTTCATCTGTGACGAACTCCATTCTTCTGGCGAAATTAAGGAGAGAAATGTAGTCCCCGAGCTACGTTCATAAAGGTAATAAAGTTGATTAATGACAGGCTCAGAACGAATTTCTGACTGATAAATACGATAGGACACCGTTGCTCTATCTTTAAGGATTTTAGCCTGTTTGGCTAAGGTTTCTACTTGTTGATAGATCTGTTTTAATTGGGTCTCTACTTGATACTCCATGGCCTCAAGTGCTTTCCCTTTCACTTTACCCATGTCTTCTGGTCGCACAATAAAGCCGCCACGTTGATGGGCATAGCTTAGGGCACTAAGGATCATATCGTCCGGGGCGGCATCAGGTGGGGCAACATTCATTTAGGTAAGGGTAATGCAATACCTGAATAAATCAATTAAAGTGCTTGGCCTGGGATGTGTTGACCTACGGAGATTCTTCTGGACCGGCACGTTCTGGTTGGGGTAGGGGAATGTTTAAAAGATAGATGGGTGACGAAGTCGCACAACGGAAAATGCGGGGCGACATTTCTAGAATCTGCGGATCCGCGATAGTGGAATGAGTCTCCAAACCTTGGGCCTGAGCTGCACTGAGGCTGATGTCTTTGACTCCGCCAATTTCTCCTGGGGCAAGAAGGTGCTTCCAGGGATCGTCACGGAAATAAACGGACGGAGCACTCTGTTTGGTCACATCCCAAAGCAAGTTCATATCACAGCGCAAATCTTTTTGCTGAAACTTACATTGATTATCGGAAAACAAAGGCTGACCATTGGTAAGTAAAATGTTATGGATAATGGTCGCACCAGGTTCGGGGTAATCGACTTGCTTACTAACGTCACGCTCACCTGAGAGACCGAGCAGGCTGCCACCTGGCTCTGGGGTCGCAAGTTGTTCAGCGTCGGGGCTGTTGGCAGGTGCTCCATGGACAGCGACAGACGTCGTGGCGAAAAGATTGTAGCGGTAGATATTTTGTCGCCCCCAGTGTTCAAAAAAGGAATTGGAAGCAGGGCCTAGGCACACGTTACTTTCAACGGTAATAAAGGAGCTGCCTTCGTCTAAATAAATACACCACGCTCCGTAGTTAGCCGCAGCGATGTCGTGGATGACATTTCCTTTTAAACGCGTACCAGGCTGCACGCCCAGTGTGTAGATCCCGCCCATATCGCTGAGGCCGCCGCGTTGTCCTAAGTGATGAATGCGGTTGTAGTCTATTCGGTTTTCGCGCGAAATATTTTGATCGTAACCCCAGACCCAGCCACAGGAAATGCCGCTATACGAGAGGTCGTAGATTTCATTATGAGCGATGACATTACGGAAACTGTGCATGGATAAAACGCCGACAGCAGCGGGGAAGACGTGGCCCGCGTTATGGATGCGGCAGTGGGTGATATGATGATGACTGTTTTGATCCGACACGGGTGCGTCGAGGTCACCGCCATCCATCATCACGCCACCAGCACCGAGGTCGCGCATTGTGCTGGCGTGGATACGGCATTGGCGAGCACCTTCCAGCAGTTGAATCGCATACGCGCCCGTGTGCTCGATCACACAATGTTCAATCACGCAGAGGCGTGCATGCTCGATACGAATGGCGGCGGAGGTGTTGGCAGCGGCTTGAGGAAAGGCAGCAAAGGGAACGTCATAAGGAGTTTCCAAACATTGTTTGCGGAAATGTTTAGACGAATCATGCAGGCGCGGGGAGCGTCCGCTCTCTTGCATGGGATCGCAACGCTGGAAAATACTCTCAGGGTGTTGTACTTCCGTATGCTGAAAGGTGATTCCGTAAAACTCGACGCCACGCACAGGTTCTGAACCTGTGCCTTCGATCCTGATGAGTTGGCGCGCTACCGGGATCACAGCTTCTAAGGAGTCTGCCTGTTCACCTGCCCGAGGCACGTAGTAGATGAGTCCTTCTGCACGATCAGCGTAAAATTCACCAGGATTGGCTAAGCCTTCAAAAACATTCTCTAAATAATACTTAGCAAAGCGTGAGTCCCACGCATCACGCAAAGGAAAGAGAGAGCGCCGAGAAGATTTAATAAGCCTTTTCTCAGCATCGCACTCAGCAATCGGCATTCGTTCGATTACCCAAAAATGACTAACGATAGCGTCGATATCATTTACGTTACGCCAAGCGGCATTAAAATCGCCTTCTTTAAACTGGAATTGTTGATGGCTAGTAAACAGCTCAAAAGGTTGGTTCAAGTCAAGACTAGGCACGGCCTCCATCCAGCTCCAACCTTCACGAGGCCAACGCGGACGTTGCGTCCGTTGACCGTGCACGTAGAGGGAAAGAGGTGGGTGACCTTTGGTGAAAAAAGTATTAGCTTCCGCTACGAAAACGTTTAAGCCAGAAGCCAGAGTCCTCTCTTGCCAACCTGTTACTCTTCGACCTCCTGAGATAATAGGCGTTTCATCTGCCCATGAGCGGAAAAGAATGCCGCCGTCTTCGTGAGAAAAAACTAAAGGCTTTGTCAGTAAATAATTTCCGCCATGCAGCCAGATCGTGACCGTTTGACCGAGTGCCCCTTGGCGTCTGAGTTGACGCACACGATCTAACACGATGACGAGACTTTTCAGCGGCCCGTCAAAACGGCTTGGGTCAGGGGAAGGAAGGAACCCCGTCCAGTTATCGTTCCCGGTGTGTGGACAGACGTGGAGAGAAGAGAGTTGAGATGCTTGGACATGAGGGAGGGACATGATTTGAAATTGCTGCGTTGTCGCTCGAAGCACAAGATTCTTTGTTAACTTTCTTTTTATAGAAATGCGCTACTTTAATCTTAGTCAATCAACCGGCAGAGGCTCGAACTTGACTGATGCACCTACACCTATGACCTCAACGGCAACCGCATAGGAAAAAGCCTTGAGAACGGGACAGCGACCAGTTACAGTTACGACAACGCATCGAGACTAACCCAAATGAAACACATTAAGGGAGTAACGATATTAGCTTAGCACCTAAGCCCTGTCCTTAACTCAAAAAATCAATAAATCTCCGCTGCTTGCATTCTGACTAATCGACCTCAGTGTTTACGTATATACTTTATGGCTACTCAAGAACAGATTTTAGACTATCTAAAGCAAATCAAATATCCAGGATTTAGCCGAGACATCGTCTCCTTCGGCTTAGTCAAAGGTGTTGAGGTGAAGGGAGCGGATGTGACCTTGCACTTAGAAGTGACAACGGGGGATGCTCGTATAGCGGAGCATCTTAAGGTGGAGATTGAGAGGGTTTTAAGTGCGGAATCCTCCATAGCATCAGTGGAGATTGATCTAAAAGTGACAGCTCCGATTCAAGCGGCGATGGAGGCGGGGGATCTTCCTAAAAATGCTATTCCGGGCGTGAGTCACGTGGTGGCAGTGGCCAGTGGTAAGGGAGGAGTGGGTAAATCGACCGTGGCGAGCAACTTGGCGGCAGCCTTGGCTAAATTGGGGCTCAAGGTTGGTCTATGTGATTGCGATCTTTATGGCCCAAGTATAGGCATGATGTTTGGGACAACGGATCGGCCCATGGTTAATGATGAGGAACAGATTATCCCGGTTAAACGGCATGGCCTGAGTTTGATGAGTATGAGCTTTTTGGTTGAGGAAGAGGCTCCGGTGATTTTACGTGGCCCGATGGTGACACGTTACACGCAACAATTTTTACGTAACGTGGCGTGGGGGAATCTAGACGTATTAGTTTTAGACTTACCACCTGGGACAGGTGACATTCAATTGACCATCGTCCAGACGGTGGCTTTGAGTGGAGCGGTTCTAGTGAGCACCCCGCAGGAGGTGGCGTTAATGGATGCTCGTAAAGCAGCCGCCATGTTCCATAAGGTTAATGTGCCTATCCTGGGTTTAGTGGAAAACATGAGTTACTTTTTGTGTCCAAGTGATGGCCAGCGTTATGACATCTTCGGGCATGGCGGTGGGGGCAAGGAGGCGGCTAAACTTAAGGTGCCTTTACTGGCAGAAGTGCCGATTGAAATAGGAGTGCGGGAGGCTGGGGATGAGGGAATG
Source organism: Blastochloris sp. (assembly GCA_034440395.1). GTDB lineage: Bacteria > Verrucomicrobiota > Verrucomicrobiia > Methylacidiphilales > JAAUTS01 > JAAUTS01. The sequence goes on from JAWXBW010000048.1 coordinate 21,155, forward strand.
CCTGTAGTTCTAAGAAACTCTGCGAGTGCAGCGGCACAAGCTTTTATGAAAATGGCGGAAGAACTCGTCGCTCTACTCAAATTAAAGCTTTAGAATGCAGCCAATTAAAATTACTTTAGGCCTACGAAATAGATTCTAAGTTGTTGTTTTTGAGATTATTGCAGATGTTGTGGTGCAGGTAACGGTGGGTTTAAAAATTGACAGGTTCCTTAGTTGTAGTAACAGTAAAGAAATCATATCTATGACGAATACGTCAACAGACCAAGAAAACTACTTTAAGAATTCCGCACTCTACCGAGAGTTTCTCGCAGAGAGGCAGGAAATCTTGAGGCATAAGTGGATTGAGAGCGAGAAGCTTGGTTATGATATCGGCTTTGAAAAGGCTTTACTCGATTGGATTGTAAAATATCGCTCAAGCTGGAGAACGGATCGACATCCTACACCCCATTAACCTTTTTAAATAGACCTTAACCTTTAATAGAGTCCTGCGAGGCTCTGAAGGTAACATGTGAACCATAACGTATTATTAGATTCTAAAGCCATCGAACGCGCATTAAACCGCGTCGCCCACGAAATACTGGAGTCTATTCCAGATACATTCCCTTTAGCATTCATTGGAATCCACACGCGCGGCATTCCCCTAGCACAACGTTTGCAAACTCTTTGCGCCACATTCGAGCCGAGCCGCCCTATCTTGCCTGTGGGTAAATTGGACATTACTTTTCATCGGGACGACTTATCAAGATCCCTGCCTATGCCGAAGGAGACGGACGTTCCTTTCGATGTGAGTAAGCAAATGGTTATCCTTGTCGATGATGTTCTTTCCACAGGTCGAACGGTCAGTGCGGCACTCAATTCACTGGTGGATCTCGGTAGGCCTAGAGCCATACGTCTAGCTGTTTTAGTGGATCGTGGCCACCGGGAGCTACCCATCCGGGCGGACTATGTGGGTAAGAATTTACCTACATCTCCTGACCAAATCGTTAAGGTTAAGTTAACGGAGATCGACGGTATAGACGAGGTAGTTTTTAAATGAATTGGACACGTAAGGATTTAGTCGGCATCCGCGAGCTGAGCGCAGAAGAAATCACTTTGCTGCTGGACACCACCGCTTCTTTTAAAAGTATTTTAAATCGGCCCATTAAAAAAGTTCCGTCTTTGCGCGGAAAAACGGTGGTGAATCTATTTATCGAACCCAGCACACGGACGCGCATCTCCTTTGAGCTAGCGGCGCAAAGATTAAGCGCAGACGTCATCAGTGTTTCTAAGGAGTCTAGTAGCATTAAAAAAGGTGAAACGCTTAAAGACACTGCCTTAAATCTACAAGCTCTGAATGTGGATTTTATTATTCTACGTCACACGGCGGCGGGTTCAGCCCAGTTTCTAGCGGAACGTTTAAAATCCTCTATCATCAATGCCGGTGACGGATCCCACGAGCACCCGACGCAAGCTTTGTTAGACACCTTTACTTTGCGAGAAAAACTTGGATCCGTAGCTGGTAAACATGTCGTGATCGTGGGTGACATTCTTTACAGTCGGGTCGCTCGTTCTAACATCTGGGCCTTGACCAAACTTGGAGCTAAAGTCACCTTAGTCGGCCCTTCTACTCTGGTGCCTGACATGTTTAAACAGATGGGGGTGGAAGTGCGTCGGGATCTCGATGCGGTGCTCCCTGAAGCGGACGTGGTGAATCTCCTCCGCATCCAACATGAACGCCAGCAGAAAACGATGTTTCCCTCATTAGGAGAGTATGTTTCCCTCTTTGGCCTAACCGCCAGCCGCTTTAAAAAATGTAAAGAAAATGTCCTCATTATGCACCCCGGACCGATGAATCGTGGGGTAGAGATAGCAAGTGAAGTAGCCGACGGACAGAACTCCGTCGTGTTAGAGCAAGTGACCAATGGCTTAGCTGTGCGCATGGCGGTGCTGTATCTCTTAAGTGGCGGAAGCTCTGTTGAGCCTTCTCTAGCGGCTGCAGCGGGAGCTGAATTATGAAAAATGCTCTATGGATTAAAAATGCGCGTATCATTGACCCCGCTAACTCTGTTGATGCCGTCATGGATCTGCGGGTGCAGGACGGCAAAGTGGTGGAGACTTTTTCTGCTTCCACTACGCCGAATGTAATTGAAGCGAACGGTCTTGTTCTAGCACCAGGCTTAATCGACATTCATGTGCATTTACGTGAACCTGGTCAATCGGCCAAGGAGACTATTCGCACCGGAACAGAAGCGGCAGCGGCTGGTGGGTTCACGACAGTCATCGCCATGCCTAACACCTCTCCTGTGGCAGATGGAGTTGATGTTATTGCTTGGATTCAGCAACGTGCGAGAGAAACAGCTGTCGTTAATGTCTTACCGACGGGCTGTATTTCCATGGATATGAAGGGAGAGTTATTAGCCCCGATAGGTTCTCTGGTTAAGGCCGGTATCGTGGCCATTACGGATGATGGGCAGTGTATTCAAAGTAACGAACTTATGCGACGTGCTTTGGAGTATGCTAAGATGTTTGATATTCCCGTGTTCGATCATTGTCAGGATTTTAAGCTAACCGCTGAAGGTGTGATGAATGAAGGCTATTGGTCTCATGTGCTAGGATTGAAAGGATGGCCTGCCATTGCTGAGGAGGTTATTATAGCCCGGAACGCTTTACTGGCCGAGCTCACAGGTGCGCATGTGCATTGTCAGCACGTGACCAGTGCGGGCGGGGTGCGCATACTACGGGAAGCGAAGGAGCGCGGAGTTTCTATTAGTGGCGAGATTTGTCCGCACCATATTTGTTTAACGGATGAGATGCTACAAGGTTACGATACAAATTTTAAAATGAATCCGCCGCTGCGCACGCCACGGGATATTAAGGCTCTGTTAATTGGGGTGGCGGACGGAACGATAGAATATTTGGCTAGTGACCATGCGCCGCACTGTAATTATGAAAAAGAGGTGGAGTTTGATGACGCGCCCTTTGGCATTCTTGGGTTAGAAACGGAATTGGGTCTTTTTTTAACCCACCTCGTGCATGCGGGTGTTATTACGTTGCCTGATATGATTGCGCGGCTCACGAGTAAACCTGCCGATTTAATCAAAAGCCGTAAGGGCCGATTAAATGTGGGGGCGGATGCTGACATTGTTTTGATTGATCCTCAGCTGAAATGGAAAGTAGATAAGAGCCTCATGCTTTCGAAATCACGAAACACGCCCTTTGATGGGATGGAGCTTACCGGGCGTGCCGTCATGACCATCGTTGGGGGTCGTATCGTTTGGACCTTACAGAATGGCATTGTTGTTTGATGCGATTAGGCTTTTTATGGAAGGGTATTTGACAATGCCCTAAGTGTGAATAAATTATTTCTAACCAAGATAATACGTTGAGCAGAATTTTATTTAGTCCTTCTTATCCAGGCTATTGGCCTGAAGTCACCCCCGAACAATGGAACGATTGGAGCTGGCAGATGCGTAATCGTGTCACGAGCCTCGAAGGTCTGGAAAAGCATCTAAAGCTCAGCCCTGAAGAACGAGCTGGCACTTTATTAACGGGCAGTAAATTAGCTACGGCCATTACGCCTCATTATTTTAACTTGATTGATCCTGAAGATCCGAATTGTCCGATTCGACGTCAAGTGGTGCCACGTCTGGAAGAGTCTAGCTATTCCGCAGAGGAGATGTCGGATCCTTGTGGGGAAGATGGTGCTATGCCTGTCCCGGGACTGGTGCACCGTTACCCCGACCGCGTTTTATTTCTTATCACAGATCGTTGTGCTTCTTACTGCCGTTATTGCACGCGTAGTCGTGTCGTTAGTGGGGTAGGGGAGCAGGAACTGGAGACAGATTTTGAAGAGGCCTTTCGCTATTTAGAAAAGCATGAAGAAGTTCGTGACGTTCTACTCTCCGGTGGTGACCCTTTGCTGTTTTCGGATCGTAAATTGGACGCTATATTAACTCGGCTTCGTTCTATACCGCATATTGAGTTTGTAAGAATTGGTTCGCGTGTTCCGATTTTCTTACCACAACGGATTACCCCAGAGCTTTGCGCTATGTTGCGTAAGCACCATCCTCTTTGGATCAGTATTCATACGAATCACCCCAGAGAGTTGACGACAGAAGTAAAAGAAGCCTTAGGGAGACTTTCCGATGCGGGCATTCCCTTAGGTAACCAAGCTGTTCTTTTAAACGGTATTAATAATGATGCAGAAGTTTTGAAAGAACTTTTCCATAAGCTACTCATGTGTCGCGTTCGTCCTTATTATTTGTATCAGTGCGATTTAATCAAAGGTTCTGGCCATTTGCGCACGACGATTCAAGAAGGTCTAGAGATCATGGATAAATTGCGCGGACACACCACAGGTTATGCCGTCCCTCAATATGTGGTGGATGGACCAGGCGGCGGTGGTAAAATTCCCTTAAACCCTGACTATATTGTGGCGCAGACGGGGGATCGCTATGTGTTAAGAAATTACCGTGGAGACATCTACGAATATCCTAACATGGCGACACAACCAGCTGTGGTAAATAAAGACTAATTTTTTTGGTTCTTTCCTGCGTTTAGTAGGACGTTAGATTATCCACATGGCATCCCTTAAATTAAATCCAGGCAATAGGCAACGCGTGATGCAAGGGCATCCATGGGTTTATGCAAACGAAGTGCAAAAGCTCTTAGCCTCAGAGTTCAATGGACAGGCTGTTGAGTGTCGAGACGCGCAGGGTCGTATTCTTGGCACTGGTCTTTATAATGGACATTCACAAATTATCTGGCGCAAGATTTCTAAAGACAAACAAGAATTTAATTCCGTCTTCATTCATAAAACCTTAGCTGCCGCCTTCTTGCGACGTCGTGGTCTAACTTCTGGTAGATATTTTTGGTCAGAGTCCGATGGGATTCCAGGTCTAATTATTGATCGTTTTGAATCTGTTCTGGTGGTGCAATTTTTAACTATGGCGGTGGATCGTGCTCAGGACATTATTTTAGATTGGCTGGAACAGGAACTTAAACCCACGGCGATCATTCTACGTAATGACGCCCCATCTCGTGAGAAGGAAGGGCTTCTGCGCAGTGTGTCCGTGGGAAGGGGGACGGCGCCGAGTTCGATGTGGCTACATTTTCAAGGCGTGGATTTTCTTTTCGATTGGGAGTCGGGTCAAAAAACGGGATTCTATCTCGACCAATGTGAGCAACATCAAAAAGTTGCAGCCTATGCCAACGGGCGCCGCGTGCTGGATGTTTTTTGTAATCAAGGAGGCTTTGCCCTCCATTGTGCTAAACAAGGTGCAGCATCTGTTGTTGGGGTGGACTCTTCCGTTGAGGCAATTGGTTTAGCTAAACAAAATTCAGCTAAGAATGAATTAACTATTACGTGGATTTGTGAAAATGCTTTTGATTATTTAAAACGTCAGAAACCGAACAGTTGGGATCTCGTTATCCTAGATCCGCCTCCATTTGCGAAGTCACGGGATCGGTTGCAAGAAGCCTTGGGTGGTTATAAAGAAATTAATTTGCGGGCAATGAAGCAACTGGCTCCAGGAGGGATTCTTGCCACGTACTCGTGTTCTCACCATATTAGTTACGAGATCTACCGTCAGATGTTGATGGAGGCGGCGGCAGATGTTGGGCGTAATGTCCGCTTGCTGGAAATGTGCAAGCAGAGTTATGATCATCCCGTGATGTTAAACATCCCAGAGAGCGAATATCTACGAGGTTTTATATTGGAAATAGAATGATAACATTTTTAAAATTTTTTACACTCCTTGTGCTTACCCTCTCGCCACTTGCGGCGGCACCTCCGATCACGGCGAAGGATGCAGATGGAGTTGAGCGCACCTTAAATCAGGTGGGTCAAGTCACGGTGATCGTCTCCAGCAATCCTTCGGTTCAAGAGCGCACGCGGCAAGCAGGTAAAGCGATGGACGCGTTTCAAGGTCGCACAGACTTCCGATCTATTGTCCTAGTGGATTTGCGTGGAACGATGGCGGACTGGGCTAAAGGCTACACGCTGAGGCGGATGGTGAAAGATCTGGATCAAGAGGCACTACGCATCACGCCAGCTTATCGTAAAAATGGGAATTCAGGGAACCCACGACTCGCTGTTTCTGCCGTGGCGGATTTCGATGGTACTGTCGGCCTGCGACTCGGGTGGCTTAAGCCAAAGAATCAACTGCGCGTGATCATTTTCGATCGTAATGGTAAAAGATTTAGGGAATGGGAAGATTTAAAAAATCTTTCTGAGTTAACGAGTGCTCTACAAAAATGTTTTCCCTAGGATAAGTATATGCCAAGTGCTGAAGATTATATTGATGAGGGAAACGGGGAGCTGGCCATGGGCGAGCTGGAGAAGGCGTTAGAGTTTTATCGTCTAGCCACGGAGATCGAGCCTGAGTGTTTTGATGCATGGCAAGCTTACTGCGTGGCTCTGATTAAATTAAATCGGGCAGATGAAGCTATCCGAGCGGGAGAGATTGCGATCAAGCTTAAGCCTAACGACCAGATGGCCTATGCTACGATGTCACTGGCCTATGGGAGAAATAATCAAATTAAAGAAGCAGAAGCGATGGGGGCTAAGGCGCGGATAATTTCGTGGGGCGGGAAGGTTAGCTTAGAAAAGCCTTTGGGAGAGTTGTGAAAATTTCAGCGTGCTGAGATAAGTGCCGTGGTGGTTAGTCCGACCCAAACAGCAAGGAGGCAAAGTCCGACGGAGAGCGTGATATTTAATCCTGCGTAAAGCCATTGTCCGTCATTCATGAGCTGGATGGTTTGTAAACTGAAGGCGGAGAACGTGGTGAAGCCGCCGAGGAATCCGACCATGATGACTTGGCGTGTGAGGGGTGAGGTGAAGAAGAATCCGTCTGAACCCGTTAAAGCACTTACGATGCCGATAGCTAGACAGCCTAGGACGTTAACGAGCAGAGTTCCGAGTGGGAAGCTTTCGCCGTAGCGTGAAGCCATGACGTGGGATACCCACAGGCGTGCTCCTACGCCGAGCGCACCACCCGACATGACGGCTAAGTAAGAGGGTAACATATTTTTAGATAGAGTAATCAGGAGGGAAGACGTGGAGGCGTGTGGCGGTAAGGTGGGCTGTCTCGTTTACCTTTAATTGTAATTTCCCATAGAGATCACGGGTAATTTCTACCGTGAGAAATTCTTGATTATCCACCCGTGTCATTTCGATGCGCACGAGAGGACCGATCGGTTGGATATGCAGAATTTTAACTTCAAGGGAAGATTCAAGGGGCTTATCTTTATGCACTTGAAATTCGTGGGGTCGCACAAAAGCTACGACACTGGATTCATTTAGTTTCTCATTGCGAGTATCAAAGACGAGGCTGCCAACTTGGGCTTTACCTTTGATGACTTTACCCGTGAAGCTATTAACAGAACCGAGGAAGTTGAAGACGAAGGGGTTAGCGGGAGCTTCATAAACTTGTTCAGGAGTTCCGATCTGTTCAATTTTGCCTGCATTCATAATGACAACGCGGTCAGCCAGCTCCAGAGCTTCTTCTTGGTCATGGGTGACGAAGATGCTGGTGACGTGGATTTCTTGGTGGAGCTGACGCAGCCAGCGCCGCAGTTCTTTTCGCACCTTAGCGTCTAAGGCTCCGAAGGGTTCGTCAAGTAAAAGTACTTTAGGTTCGACGGCTAGAGCGCGGGCGAGGGAGATCCGCTGGCGTTGGCCACCAGAAAGCTGGGAGGGAAAGCGTTTCTCAAGGCCCTCAAGCTGCACAAGTTTTAAGAGTTTTAAAACACGGCTCCGAATTTCGTCTTTACTTGGTCTAGTGGAGGAGGGGCGTATGGTTAGACCGAAGGCGATGTTTTCAAATACCGTCATGTGGCGGAATAAAGCGTAGTGTTGGAAGACAAAGCCGACGCCGCGATCTTTAGCACTTTTAAAAGTAACTTCCTCACCCCCAAAAAAAACGCCACCGCTGCCATCGTCAGGGTTTTCTAATCCAGCAATGATACGGAGCAGAGTGGTCTTACCTGAACCACTGGGTCCAAGAAGGGCGAGGAGTTCACCCGATTTGACTTCGAGTTGAACTTTGTGGAGGGCATGGAAGTTGCCGAAGGTTTTTGAGATTTGTTGGGTTTCGATTTTCATGCAGGTTCTTGGGAGTTAAAGTGTTCGATCACGGCTTTAATCACGAGGGTGAGTAGAGCGAGGAGAGTGAGTAAGGAAGCCATTGCGAAGGAGGCGGCGAAGTGGTATTCGTTGTAGAGAATTTCGATGTGGAGGGGGATGGTATTGGTAAGACCCCGGATATGGCCAGAGACGACAGAGACGGCGCCGAACTCGCCCATGGCTCGGGCATTACAAAGGATGATACCGTGGAGGAGTGCCCATTTGATATTAGGTAAGGTGACACGCCAGAAGATTTGCCAACCGTTGGCTCCGAGGGTAAGGGCAGCCAATTCTTCATCCTTACCTTGTGATTGCATAAGGGGGATCAGTTCGCGAGCGACAAAGGGAAAGGTGACGAAGGTGGTGGCGAGTATGATGCCTGGAGTGGAGAAAATAACTTGGATAAACCATTCTTTATAAAGCCATGCTCCATGATTTTCGGAAAATAAAACTTGATGGGAGAGGAACCACTGTTGGATGGAGTCGCCCAAGAAGGGGAGCCAGCTTAGAATTTTAACGGGGGAGGATTCAAGCAAGGGAGCGGCCCAGCCGTGTTGGCTGAAGATGAGGATAAAGACAAGCCCTGCGATCACGGGTGAAACAGCGAAGGGTAAGTCAATGAGAGTGATGAGAAAATTTTTCCAACGAAATTCAAACTTAGTGATAGCCCAAGCTGCGCTAAGTCCGAAAATGACATTGAGGGGAACGACGATGGCGGTGACAAAGAAGGTTAGTTTAATGGCACTGAGAGCAAAGGGGTCTTGGAAGGAGGCGAAATATACGTCTGCTCCTTTGCGGAACGCTTCCACGAAGACTGCGATGAGGGGAACGGCTAGGAAGAGTAGAATAAACCCTAGGGCAAGGGAAATGAGGAGAAGCCGTGCCCAAAGCGGTTCAGTGCGACTCCTTGAGGCTGCGCACTGCCCGTTAGGACTAGATTTTGGGGAAGAGAGTGGACGTGTGATGGCCATGGGGAAAAAAGTTAGCGCACGGAAAGCTGGAAGCGGCTGGCTCGCCATTGTATGAGGTTAATGGTGAGTAAGAGGAAGAAGGAAATAATGAGCATAACACAGGCGATGGCGGCGGCTCCTGCGTAATTAAATTGTTCAAGTTGAATGATAATCAGTAAAGGTGTGATCTCTGTTTTGTTCGGCATGTTACCTGCGATGAATATTACGGAGCCATACTCACCAATGGCACGGGCTAAAGCCAAAGCAAAACCGGTGAGGATGGCAGGACGTAGTTCGGGAAGGATGATACGTGTGATAGTTTGCCAGCGATTTGCGCCTAGGCTGGCAGCGGCTTCTTCAATCTCATGGGAGAGGTCTTCTAGCACGGGTTGTACGGTGCGAACGACAAAAGGCAGGCCGATGAAGGTCAAGGCGATGGTGACGCCCACGGCATTGTAAGCTAGGCGGATACCATCTGGTGGGAAGAGACTACCGATCAAACTAGTTTCGTTGAAATAATGCCCAATCCAACCAGTCGGGGCGTAAAGCGAGGTTAGGGCGATGCCAGCTACGGCGGTGGGTAAGGCAAAGGGGAGATCGACTAAAGCATCAATAAAGCGTTTACCAGGAAAACGATAACGCACTAAGACCCAGGCGATGATGACGCCGAAGATGGCGTTGATGATGGCCGCAATGAGGGAGGTTCCGAAGGTTAGGCGGTAAGATGCCATGGCGCGTGGGCTGACAATGATGTTCCAGAGATCCGTCCAGCTTTGATCGAAGGCTTTGAAGAAGACTCCAGCCAAAGGAATAAGGATAATTAGGCTTAGGTAGAGCAGGGTAAAGCCCATGGTTAGTCCAAAACCAGGCAGCATTTTCCGTCGTGGAAACTTTTTTAACTTGCTCATGATTTTTATAAGTCAGCACTATAGCTAATGAAGCTGCGATAGGTTTCTAACATGCTGAGTAAGGCCGTGACGTTAGCTTCGACTTGTTTATCAAGAGGTGCGAGTTGGGGAGTTTCTAGGACGATTTCAAAAGGTTTAATTTTTGATGAAAGTGGAGCAGTTAGGATGCCATCATAGCCCTTAGTAATAATACCGTCCTGAGCGGCGAATCCGTCGATGGTTTTATTATAGTTAAAGGGAAGGTGGATGCTAGCTGCTAGGAGGGCGGGTGCGAGCACGTCACGGGTTAGGGTGGCCCCTTTGACGAAGCCGTAAAGGCCTTCGCTTGTGTCATCGGCATGGAGGGAGATGATTCCTTGAAAATGGTTTTCTATGAGTTGTTGTTCAAGGAACTGGATTTCAGACTCGCGTGAATTTTTCCAGAACTCGCGGTTGAGATCTTTACCTCTGCGGGAAAAGCGGGTGTTGTCTTCAAATCCAGTCGGATTGGTTACGGGGTAAACAAAAAGCTCATAACCACGAGCGAGTTGAGGATTTCCATCAAGGTATTTAAGTAGTTCGAGTGCGGCAAGGGTGCCAGCTACTTCATCTCCATGTATTCCAGCAAAAAGCCCGATCCTGATATATTCGGAGCCTTGGCTGGGGCCGACAAAGAGAAAGCGTGGGATCGCATAGAATTCGTTACTGTGTTCAAAACGCTGGGACGGGGCTTCAAAGAGGCGGTGAGAGTTTTCAACTCGTGCACGAAGTGGTGCCAGAAGACTTGAAATAGAACGACGCTCTTTATACAGAGACACAGCTTGCCAAGGTGTCTGTGGTTTTGTCTGTAGTGCTTTCATGGGTAGTAAAATAAAATCTCTTGAGTCCGCAACCCGTTAGAGGTTATGACCCGATAGTGAGGTGATTAGTTTCTCAAGGCTTTGTGATTTCGTCAAAAGTTCCACCATCATCAAAGTGAGCTTTTTGCGCTTTTTTCCATCCACCGAAATCTTTGTCGATGGTAACTAGATTTATTTTAGAGAATAGGGAAGAATACTTGGCAGCGGCTTTGGCGTCGCGAGGGCGGTAGAAGTTTTTACCAATGAGATCCTGAGCTTCTGGAGAATAAAGGTATTCGAGGTAAGCTTTAGCTACTTCGGCAGTGCCTTTACGGGCGACGACTTTATCCACGACGGTGACGGGAGGCTCGGCCAGAATGCTGATGGAAGGGGCGATTATTTGAGTTTGACCAGGGAATTCTTTTTCGATCAAGTGAGCTTCATTTTCCCAAGAGAGCAAAACGTCACCGATTTTACGCTGGGCAAAGGTGGTGGTCGAGCCACGAGCGCCTGAGTCGAGGACGGGGACATTCTTGTAGAGCGTGCGAAGGTAGTCCTTAATTTTCACTTCGTCGTTACTGAATTTTTGAGCGGCAAAAGCCCAAGCGGCCAAGTAGTTCCAACGAGCACCGCCAGAGGTTTTAGGATTGGGTGTGATGACTTTAATATTGGGCTTAACGAGATCGTCCCAGTCTTTAATATTTTTAGGATTACCTTTACGAACGACCAAGACAATCGTGGAGGTGTACGGCGAGCTGTTATCAGGCAAACGGCTTTGCCAGTTTTTATTGATTATTCCAGATCTTTCGGCGATGGCATCAATATCAAAAGCTAAAGCAAGGGTAACGACATCAGCTTGAATACCATCAATAACGGAACGAGATTGTTTACCTGAGCCGCCGTGGGATTGGAGGAAGGTGATGTCTTGACCTGTTTTTTCTTTCCAGTGTTTAGCGAAGGCGGCGTTGTACTCGGTGTAGAACTCACGGGTAGGATCGTAGGAGACATTGAGTAATTCTATTGCCTTGAGTTGTTCGGGTACAAGTAGAAGAGAGAGTCCTAAAACAAGGAGGGATAATGATTTTTTAATGATTTGTTTCATGTGTTTCTGTTTTAGTTATCTCTTGCCCCATTATGAGTAGAGAGTTTGGTTGGTAATGCGCTTTAAATTTAGAAGGTTAATGGGTAGCCTTAAGGGAAGAAGATGACGTTTGAGGTGGGCTTGAAGCATTAAAGTTTTTGTGTTAGTAGAATCGGACATGAGCGTTAACATGCAATTTAGTAATTGTATTAATTTAAATATACTAAATTAGTATGGTATGTAAACAAAAAAGTTTAATTTTTATTGCGTGGAGCCTATGCGTCGTTTTTGTAAATAGTTAACGGCTATTTGTTTATATCAAATTTGAAAATCTGAAAAAGGGATGAAATTTCTTAAAACTTCACTTGTTGTTTTAGCTTTTGAGGTCGAACTGCCTTTTACGGAGGTAGAGCCTCTCTGATTTTTTTGATGCTGCGTGGCGACATCTAGCACATGGCCTAGGGTGTAACGGTCTAGAATGTTAGCGACTGCGTTACGTACGTCCAGCATGAGCATGCGTAGCCCGCAGGTCGCCTCGTCTGGGCAGGAGCATTTTTCGTACTGCGTTTGACTTACACAGCCTAAAGGGGCGAGGGGGCCGTCGACTAAACGCACGATGGCGCCCATGGAAATAGTTTCTGGTGTTTTAGCTAGGTAATAGCCGCCATATTTTCCACGTTTTGCCTGGATATAGCTGGCTTCGCGGAGTTGCAGGAAAATTTGCTCTAGAAAACCTTTAGGAATATTTTCACGTTCGCACAAAGCATTTAATTGCAAAAGCTCTTGGCCTGAGCGGTGAGCTAGTCCTAGGGAAATGAGTGCACGTAAGGCATATTCACCACGTTTAGAAAGTTTCATGTTAGCTTAAAAATGTAGTTTAAGCAGACAACACCTCTCACGACAAGTCTAGCCACTCATCTATAATTCTAGGTTTTCCGTAAGAACTAGTCTTCTTGAGTTCTATATTGTAACCAACACTTAACTTAATTGCTGCTGAGTTTGATCGATTAGCGGGCTTAACGATCCCTATTCGATATGAGGTAAATTTATAACGAAGGAAGTTAATCCCTTCTTGCTTTGATAGTGAATCTTTCCGCCATGAGAGAGAACTATTTCTCTGCATATACTGAGCCCCAAGCCGTTGCCTCCAGTCTCGGACGACCGGCTTGGATCAGCTCGGTAAAAGCGTTCAAAAATACGGGAACGGTGTGCTTCTGGTATACTTGAACCAGTGTTGGAAATGATAATGGAAACCTCTCTAGGATCGCCCTGTAAAGTCATCTCCACAGTTCCCTCTAGGAGATTGTATTTAATGGCATTATCAAGAAGATTCAACAGGGCTTGCCTCAATAAAAGCTCATCACCTTGAAGCTTTAAACCGGGAGCAATCTGTCCTTTGACGCTGATCCTGCGAGCCGAAGCCAATATTTCTGCGTCCTCCAGAAGTTCTGAGCAGAGACTGCTGATATCAACGGATTTCCTATCTATTAACAACTGTCCAGCATCAGCCCGAGCCAGAAAGAGGAGCCTAGTAGTGATGGCGGTGATTCTGTGGGTCTGCTCCAGAACGTTTTCCAAAACCGTGCGATCGACCGTCTCATTCTTCAGAGCTGCTTCGAGTTCAGCTCTCATGATGGTCAATGGAGTTTTGAGTTCGTGGGAAGCATCCGCACTAAACCGGCTGCTTTGTAAGAAACTTTTTTCCAGTCGTTCGATGAGGTTGTTGAGAACCACCGCCAATTCACCCACTTCATCCTTAGACATGGGAACGGGCAAGCGCTTGCTTAAAGCTTTGGCATGGATTTGTTGAGCCGAAGTTGTCATGTCACGTAAAGGTTGCAGCACTCTCCTAGAAAGGATCCAAACACCCACCGCAGCTAGCAAAACTGCCACTGGCAATGATATGGCGTAACTGGCGATAAGATCTCCCAGTAAATCGTGAGCCTCCGCTTCGTAGTCTTCTTTGGTCAGTGGTTTTTGCTTGAGCTGGTCAATGGCTTCCAGCTTTTCGTGGTAAAGGTTAAATGCGGAAAGGGCACCGAAAACGATTAGGGTTCCCGTCATCAGCAGAGAAATCCAAACCGTCAACTTGGCTTGAAGTGTCCAGATCCTCACGCGGCGCCGCTCATTCTATATCCGATTCCACGAACTGTCTGAATCAACTGCAGAGATTCCCCATCGTCAATCTTCCGGCGTAATCGCTGAATATAGACATCGATCAGGTTTGTTCCTGGATCAAACTGATAATCCCACACATGCTCGCAGATCTGTGTCCGGGTAAAAACACGCCCTGGAGATCGAACTAAATATTCTAACAAAGAGAACTCCCTCGTTGTCAGCTCTATTTTCCTGTTGCCACGACAAACAGTTCTTTTTGCTGTATCCAACACAAGATCTTCAATTTTGTAGAGATTTAGGCTTTCCCCGCTGCCGCGGCGTATGAGGGCTCTGATGCGGGCAGCCAGCTCATCCACGGAAAAAGGCTTAGTCATGTAATCATCCGCTCCAAGATTGAGCCCTTCTACACACTCATTGATTCCGCTCCGAGCGGTTAGAAATATCAAGGGAACACGGTTTCCTTTATCCCGCGCCTGTCTCAAAATACTGAGTCCGTCCCTGCCAGGAAGCATGACATCCAGAACCACTGCATCAAAAGGAGTTGATAGGATGGCCTGCAGTGCCTCGTCTCCGTTATGTAAAACATCCACTACAAAACCATTTTCCCGCAATCCTTTTCGGATCAGCTGGGCTAGGCGCTTTTCATCTTCAACAACTAAAATTCTCATGGGACAGGGAGCATCTTGATCTGGTAGTGGATCACGGACTGAAATTTCATCAATAATCATTATATTGTTTTTAAAAAAATGTAACAATCCTTCAGTTGACGGCAGATTTGATCAAGGGTGCTATTAGAACGAAAGCTCCCGCTCGCTTCAAAATCTTCCATTCTGAATCAGGAAAGTACTGCACAAAATCCTGATATAGAATGACTCCGAACGTATTAGGCTTATGCGCCATGCTTTTCTGAAGTTTTTCGGGAGAATCATAGAGACGGGTCTGCTGTTCAGGCTCAGTCTCTAGAACTAAGTCAGCTTCAGGACTTGTCATAGCTACCTTACCTCCTAGGTAAAACTCGAGTCCATGCGCCCTGATTCCCGAGGCAAAAACTGTAGGTTTGGATTTTCCGGTTTGACTTTGGATATGTTCGGCCAAGCTCCGAATCGAAGCCTGACGGCCAAAATAATCGTTCCACTGTTCCGCCTGGCTTGCGGCCAGTAGGAGGAAGAGAATACTGGAAGCTCCAACAACATAAAGTGTGCGTAACCTATATCCCTGCCTCTTCCAGTAGATGGCCAAGCCAAGGGCAAAAGCCGGAAAAAGAGGAAGAAGATAGGTTAGGAGTTTGGAACCACTAAGGGAAAGAATGATAAACGGAGGAAGGATCCATCCCATCAAGAGCCAGTGATTGACGTTTAAAGGAAGCGGAAGTCTCGCCCTCTCCCAAAAGCGTTTCATCATGGAGGGGACAAAAAAGACCCAAGGTAAAAATCCTCCCACAAAGACCGGAATGAAATACCAAAAAGGTTTTGACCTCCCATGAACGTTGCTGCCGAATCTTTGAATAAATTCGTAACCAACAAAGTAGTCCAAGAGTTGAGGATAGCTTCTAATCATTATAACAAACCACGAGATGCTGATAATCAGAGTGAGGATTAATCCCTTGATCCAAGGAATGGAAAATCTACTTCCGTTTTTGTCACTCCCGACTTGCAGGGCAAGAGCAACGGATGCGGGAACTATCCAAGCCATGGGACCCTTGGTTAAAAAACCTAGGCCCATCGCAATAAAAAATCCCATAAACCATAACCATGTTCCCTCCCGTGATTTCATCGCCTTCACGAGAAAGGCAATGGAGCTCACGATGAAAAAGGACATCAGCATGTCGGGCGTAAGAAAACGGGCTAAGGCAAAAAATAGGATTGAAGAGGAAAGGATAACGATACTGGGAAGCACGAGGGATCTTCCAAACATCATGGAGGCAATCCAGGCAGTCATAGCCAGTATTCCAAAGGCAGCAAACGTTGAAGGAAGGCGAGCCCCTACTTCATTGAAGCCGAAAATTTTGAGGGATGCCGCAGTTGCCCAGTAAATTATCGGCGGCTTTTGGAAATGAGGCAAGCCATTCAGTTTAGGTGTCATCCACTCGCCTGAAACTAACATTTCCCTTCCTATTTCCGCATAGCGTCCTTCGTCGGGTTCGTTCAAACCCCGTGTTCCGAGAAAAGCAAAAAAAGGCAGAATAAGAACACAGACCACCAAGAATTTTTTCCAAGCTGATGACTTAGACGTCAGCTTGGTCGGAGCGGCAACTGCTGGAACCACCCCATGCCGCGTGAGGCATCTCCTATTGATGAACCACCACATACCGACCATATCTACCAGTGGACGCCATGACATGACCATAAGGCCGTAGTTGGACTTCCCTTTTAAACGGGGGCGATGATTGACGGCATGTTGAACAACGCAAAAGCCTGCCGCAACGGCCAAAGCCGGCATAAAAGAATAGAGAGTTTTCAAAGGAATGAATGACTCTGAGACCTCCCTCTTTAATACCTTGATGGCACATCCTGTATCTTGGACTCCATCTCCCAAAAATCTTGATCGGATCGCATTTGCGAAACGAGACATCGTCCTTCTAAGAAGCGAGTCCTTTCTGTTAGCCCTCACCCCGATTGCCATATCCGCCTGTTGATTCTTCTGTAAGGCAATTAGCGTTGGAATGTCTGCTGGGTCATTTTGCCCGTCTCCGTCGAGTATGATAAAGATTTCGCCAAGAGCCTTTTTCATTCCAAAATACAGCGCTGAAGATTGTCCGCTATTTTGCTCAAACTGGAAAACACGGCATTCTGGCCAAGAGCTCGCTTTCTCCAAAAGTAGAGCCTGCGTTTGATCCTTGCTTTCATCGTCCACCAAAAGGATTTCGTAAGGAGCTCCTAGGGAATCCATCACTTGCCTAAGTTCAGACAAGAGCGTGGAAAGATTTTCGGCTTCGTTATAAAATGGAATGATTACGGAATAGTAAACTGGGAGGGTCTGGAAAAGTGGATTGGACATGATGTTCTCAATAAAAAATATAGCCCACCCTCCTTTCCCCAACCCTCTTCCCTAGATGACAGTTTGTTCATGTTGGAGACGATTTACCCTGCGAATTATCTTTAGTAGGTTATAGGCGGTGGAACGCACCTATTTTGTCTAATACCCTGAGAGGTAATGACTAGACTCCTTGAACTCTTTGTTCAAACTGGATGCTAACTTATGCGTATAACTTTGATCACAGGCTTTCTTGGTGCGGGAAAGACAACGCTGCTTAAAAGACTTCTACGCGAAATATCTCCTGAAAAAAGTATTGGTGTCATTATTAACGACTTAAGTGAGTTAGATGTGGACGGCGAATTAGTTGGGTTAAGTCAGCGCGTTTCAGAAAAAGAGGGAACTCTTATCAGCCTTTCGTCAGGTTCTATTTCGGACAAAAGACGCCTAGAGTTCATTGAGGCTCTGGAGGTTATGGAAAAACAAAACCTAGAGCATCTCATCATAGAAACCTCTGGAGGGTCTCTGCCTGACACAATCATTGAGGAACTTCAATCACGCCCTGCTTGCACACTCCATACCGTGCTCGTTATGGTGGATGCTCGCGCACTTTACTGCGATTACGCGTGCGGAGAAGCTCTGCTAAAGAGGACAACTGACGGGGAAATACCTTCGGGACTTTTTTCAACAGAACATCTGCTACTTGCTCAACTTCGTTCCGCCAGCGTCATAGCACTCTCTAAAATTGATCTCATTCCCGAACTAGAGTTACCAGCGCTTCTCCGAGCACTTCAAAAAATTAATCCTACCGCTCAGTTGACGGCTTGCGTGTTCGGTAAGATTGATTCTAAAGTATTTTTTGATTCCGCTCCCTATGTGTCAGTTAAAAAATTACCTAGTCAGGTTCTGACCACGATAGAAGATTACGATATGGGAACGACGGTGCTGCGTGAGCCTAGGCCTCTCCATCCAGAACGGTTCTATCATCATTATTCGCAAAATCTGGGCTTGGGGATTTTCCGTAGTAAAGGCTTTATCTGGATGGCTAGCCGTCCCGATCAGGTTTTGCTATGGAATCAGGCAGGGGGCGCTATGGGACTAGAATTACTTGCGTTGTGGAGAATTGCTATTCTTAAAGAAGGTAAACTATTACCTGAAGAGCTGGCAGAGCTAAAAAAACAATTAGCACACAGCCACCCGCTTTTCGGAGATAGAAATAATGAACTCACCGTGATCGGTCAGGCGCGGGATCGACGCATATTTTGTGAGGGTTTACAGAGTTGCTTCTGCACGGACAGCGAAGTAGAGCACTGGCAACGTGGTGGCAGCTTTAAAGATCCTTGGCCTAAAAATTTGAAAACGATTTTCTAATTACGGGATAATCAAAAATACTATTAGCTAGGAATCAAAGGTTGCTGTTGGGTAACGCAGTGGATAGATCCGAGACCTGCGACTAAGGCGCTGCACTCAATCGGGATAATTTTACGATCAGGAAAGGCATCATTAAAAAGGGATAAAACGTGGGCTTCGTTCGGGGCGGAATAGACGGGAACCAAGACGATGTCATTGGCGATTAAGAAGTTAGCGTAGCTGGCGGGGGAACGACCAAAGGGACCTTCCACCCACTTGTCAGGCATGGGGAGTTCAATAATGGTGAAGGGGTTGCCATCTTGGTCACGCATGTCACGTAGTTTACGTGCGTTGTTATCGAGGGGCAGAAAGTTAGGATCGGAATGATTATTTTCTACCACGGTGAAAATGGTGTTGGCATTAACAAAGCGGGTGATGTCATCCACATGGCCGTCCGTATCGTCGCCCTCGATTCCTTCGTCCAGCCATAGGACATTCGTTACCCCTAGAAAGCGTTTCAGGTTGTTTTCGATTTGGGCTTGAGATAGGTGGGGGTTGCGGTTTTTATTAAGTAAACATTGCTTAGTGGTTAGGACGCTGCCACGGCCATTGACGTCGATGGAGCCGCCTTCGAGCACGAAGTCGTGTTGAATCAGGGGCAGTTGTAAAAGGCGAGTGGCGTGTTGGGGAATGGCATCGTCATCAGAATAAGGCTCATATTTTTTTCCCCATGCGTTAAAGATGAAATCATGAGCGACAAGAGGTTGTGTGGGATGGTTAGGATTAGTGATGAAAATAGGGCCGGAGTCGCGCAACCACGAGTCGTTGTAAGGGATGTGGCAAAGTTGTACGTTGCGGCGCAGGCAGCCGTGCTCTTGCAGCTTTTCTTCCAGAGAGTCATTGGCCTCGCAATCTTGTAGAAGAACGTAAACTTTTTCGTGGTGGCTAAGAGCGGAGATCATTTGCAGGTAAACGTTGCGGGCTTGTTCGAGGTGCTCGGGCCAGGTTTCCAGATTAGCAGGCCAAGCCAGCCACGTGGCCGCATGCGGTTCCCACTCAGCAGGCATACGATAACCTGTGAAATCAAAGGAGTCGGCTTGGGTGAGGGTGTTCATGGCAGGATACAGTGCTTATTAGTCGATGTAACGTTTAGTGATTTCTTCGTAGGAATCAATGCGGCGATCGCGCAAAAAGGGCCAATGCCGGCGAGTCGTATCCACTTCTTTTAAATCACAAGGAACGATGAGAATTTCTTCCTTATCTTGAGATCCGAGCTGGAGGATTTCACCAAAGGGATCACAGACGAAGGAGCCGCCCCAGAAGTCGAGATGACCTTCGCTGCCGACACGATTGGTGCTGGCAACAAAGACACCGTTAGCGATGGCGTGGCTGCGTTGGATGGTTTGCCACGCATCGGCCTGACACTTTTTTACTTCAGGTTTTTCCTCGTGTGCCCAGCCGATAGCGGTGGGATAGAAAAGGATGTCGGCACCTTTTAGCGCGGTGAGGCGGGCAGCTTCGGGATACCATTGATCCCAGCAGATGAGAACGCCAATTTCGGAATAGCGAGTCTTGAAGGTTTTATAACCGAGATCGCCAGGGGTGAAGTAAAATTTTTCAAAGAAGGCAGGGTCTTCGGGGATGTGCATTTTACGGTAGATGCCAAGGAGGGATCCGTCGGCATCAATGACCGCGGCGGTGTTATGATAGAGGCCCTTTGCACGTTTCTCAAAAAGACTGGCGATGATGACAACCTGATATTCCTTAGCCACACGGGCAAGAGCTTCCGTGCTCAGACCCGGGATACTTTCAGCGAGGTCGAACTGTTCAAATTCTTCGGTGCGACAAAAATATTCTGTGCGAAAGAGTTCTTGCAGGCAGATAATTTTTGCACCTTTTTTTGCGGCTTCTTCGCAACGAGCGACGGCCTTAGCGAGATTACCAGAGGGGTCGGGGGTGCAAGAAAACTGAATGAGTCCGATGTTAACGATGGATGGTTTGCTCATAGCTAGATGGTTCACATCTAAGAGCCGTTCGACAAGTCTAAAGGCAGTTTTTTGATTTATTGATTTGTACGAATTGACTTAATGCTCACAGTATCAATAGAAAGTAGTATACAAGATAAAATCACGACTGCGGTGAACTGTGGCACCGCGCCCAGCGAGAAGCAGACCAATATCCAATGTTGCAAAAATCTTGATTGCCCGATCCGTAATTTTTCCTAACATATTGTTACTGGAGGAGCCTAAGCGTTAACGGGGTTAAGAGCCAAAGGTAGGAGGGTAAATCTTTAGAAAGAAAATTACAGTGTTATGAATCCATTTCAATATCCAAGAGATTCCACCCATGATGAAGCACCAAAGGAAAAGTTGTGCCTTGAAGTAAGCGATATTGCCGAATGGGTGGAATATTTGTGTGCTCAGCATGATCATTCACCTACTGAAGATAAGGTAGCCAGTTTCGGAATCTCAAGTTCTATCAGTGATTCTATCCGTCAAATTTTTACGAACCAAGCTAGGGGTAAATCTCACCAACACCTGAGCGCAGAACATTTAGATGACACAATAGACACGACTGCAGATGATATCTACTTCTTAGGAGCAACCTTCTATGAATTAATATCAGGGGAGGCTCCATACAGAACGGGAGACGAATGTAACGATTCAGAAAAGTTACATCCTGAGTCGATGACGAAACGGCGTCAGCTACTCGGCCTAGTGGGAGAAGAGATACCTCAGGAATGGGAGGAAACGATTTTAGCCTGTTTGGATAGCGATCCTAGCAAACGTCCGCAAAGTGCCAATGAAGTTACCGTGCGGCTAAAATTGAATACTCAAATAATCAAAAAAGCAGCAACCTCCATTAAAAAGGCCGCCAACAAAAAACAGCTTTTAATAAGGATATTTATTATCACAGGTGTGCTCCTCTTACTTCTAGCTACTTACGGAACTTGGTATGGACTTAACGTCATCGTAGAAAAATATCAGATTGAGGAGCAGGCAAAACTTGATGCGGAAAAAAAGAAAATAGAAGAGAAGGCTAATGAGGAGGCACAAGCAAAGGCGGCTAAAGAGGAAGCTGAGAGGTTTCGATTAGAGGCTGAGAAGGCTGGGTTGGCGGAAGCAGAAAAAGTGAGGCTGGAGGCTGAGCGTTTGGCGAATGCGAAAGGCACGCTTACGGTAAGGACGGCACCTAGTGAAGTTACGGTGAAACTGGGGGTGGAGAATTTACCACTAACCTCGGCGGATCTTAAGGCACTTAAAATCGGCACGTATCAAGTCACTTTGAGCCTAGAAGGCTATGAACCCGTCGTGCGAGAAGTTAAAATAATGGAGAACGAAACAACCGATTTGGGAATGATTAAGTTAATAAGGCAGACGGGTAGTGTTGCCTTGACTAGTGTTCCTTCAGGTGCCGCAGTGTTTAGTAATGAGCGGGAAATTGGAAAAACACCTCTTATTATGAAAGATGTCCCTACTGGGTCAGTAAGCTATCAACTTACGTTCAAAGGGTATGAAGTAACTTTATCCAATTTAATCGTAAAGTCCAAGCAACAAAAGAATTTAGAAGTTAAGTTAGAAAAACTAAATAATCCCGTTCGGGGGCAAAATTTTACAGCCGGCAACGGGATGAAGATGAATTGGGTGGCTCCCCTAAAAATATGGGTAGGGGTATATGAGGTAACACAGGAAGAATATAAGATGGTGATGGGAGTGAACCCGAGTGAATTTCAAGGCACTAGAAAGCCTGTGGAGAAGGTAAATTGGAATGAAGCGCAGGACTTTTGTTTGAAATTAACGAATGCAGATAGAGCTTCGGGATTACTTCCGGAGTCGATGAAATATCAGCTCCCCACTGAGCGACAGTGGGAACTCTTTGTGGCAGACACTAGGCTAAGAGATGCAGTGACCACAGAAACAAGAGAGCGCACCACGACGGAGAATGTAGGCAGCCTAGGAAACAATCAATATGGTTTATATGATTTGCGAGGTAATGTTTCAGAATGGTGTGAAGATATCTATAAACCCTCTGAAAACTGGCGAACCTTACGAGGTGCTTCTTGGAATAACAGCAACCCCACTCAGTTAGATTTATCTTATCGCTTTTTTAGTGAACCGAATGAACGCAGCTATGATGTAGGTTTTCGTGTAGTGATGTCAACGGGGTCAGCCGCTGAAAATTGAATGAGCGAGATGAAGCGTAGTAATTATTTTTGTATCACCTTTATTTTTCATCTGAACCTATCCCTCTCCTTTCGAGAATTCTCAGGATACTTCAGAGAGATTTTTGAGCCCAGCGTAATTTAGCGGAACTGGATCGGGGATTAAGCTGGCATTCCTGAGGACTTGGGCGGATCACATCGGAGATTTTACAATAGAGGCTTTCTTGGAGGCCGCTTTGGAAGGCTTTCTTGACGCGCCTATCTTCACCAGAATGGAAGGTGAGAATGGCAACTTTACCCGAGGGTTTTAAGCATTCAGGGAGGTGCTTGAGCAGGGTGTCGAGGGCTTGGAATTCATTATTAACGTGAATGCGGAGTGTTTGAAAAGTTCGGCGAATGGAGAGAGTTACGTCAGATTCATCCAAGAAGCGCAGGGTTTGCTTAAGTAATATGCTTAATTCCGTAGTGGTGGTAAAGGTGCGGCCTGCGGTGTGTTGAGCAATGAGGGAGGCGTGTTCTTCATCGGCGTTATCAATGAGGAGTTGGGTTAAGTCAGCCACGTTGCAGTTTTGTAAAAACTGGGAAGCAGAAATTCCTTTCTCGGGGTTCATCCGCATATCGAGAGGGCCGTGGTGTTTGACGGAAAAGCCCCGTTCGGGTTGATCTAGTTGCATGGATGACACACCTAAGTCGGCCAAAATTCCATCTACCCCTCCTAAGCCTTCCAGAGCTAAGGCGCGTTTTATTCCAGCAAAGTTACTGCGTTGTGTGCGGAAGGTTTCTGCGTTGAAGCCGAGTGAGCGTAGGCGAGTTTCTGTTTTAGGTTGTTCTATAGGATCAACGTCTAGCCCGATTAAGAGGCCATTGGGCTGAATTCTAGCTAAAAGTTCTCGGGCGTGACCGCCGTAGCCTAGGGTGCAATCAAGGAAGGTTTGACTAGGATGCGGATCGAAAATTTCTAAAATTTCGGCCAGCATGACGGGGAGGTGCGAGCCAGCGGGGGTTTTACCAGAAGCGATTACTTTGGCGATAGTTTCGGGGTGAAGCTCAGGTTGGTGCTCTTTATATTTTTGATCATAGCGGCGAGGGTTTTTACCGCTGTAACGGGTACGACGTCGGTGAGGCGTGGGTGGCGTGGGAGACTCGTTCTGGGGTGGGGATGAGTCGTTCACAGTTGGTTGTATTTTTTATTATTACCTTTGGCTTTTTCAACTGAGTAGCGTAGGTCGTTCTGCGCCAGCTTAGCTTCCACGGCGGCACTGAGATCTATTTCGCAATTGGCGGCCATTTCAAAGAGGAGGATGGCGATGTCAGCCATTTCGGAAGCGATTTCTGTTTTGTGGGTTTGAACGCGTTGGTCGGACTGACTAGAGTCTTGCCAGACGAAGTGTTGCAAAAGCTCGGAGGCTTCTACAGAGATAGCTAGAGCCATTTCCTTGGGTCCATGATAAGGCTTCCAATCTCGGGCATCACGGAAAACTAGTATTTTTGAGGTGAGTTCTGTGATAGAGGTCATGGGGTATATTAAAGAGTGTGCTTAGAAGATTGAAAACTTATAAAATCGGTTGTCGTTTGAAGCTGTTAAAATATTTAAAAATCATCTTTAACTTTACAAGGGATCGCTAGTATTGACGAAACAACACATGAGCAATCTTTTTATTAATGGTATCGCGTAGTTTATGAACAATAGGTGGAAAGCTTTTAGATCACTGGTTTTATTAGTTATACTAAGCCTAAGTTCTTCTTTGACTGAGGCGCAAACTGATTTAACTCAGGAAGAAAGGGCTTATCTTCAAGCAAATCCTATCCTTACTTTTGTTAGTGGAAATAATCAACCACCGCTTATCTTTTTTGATGAGAACGGCCTCGGCCAAGGCGTCTATGTTGATGTTATTAGATGGATGAGTCAGGAGATTGGATTTACCCCAAAGTTCATTTACCGTAACCACAGCAAGGTGCCAGAGTCACTGAAAAATGGTGAGGCAGATGTCTTTATGACGTCAACATCTAGCAAAGAGGGTGTGTCAGAGTATAGTTTTTCTTCTTTAGTAATGGAAGTGCCGAACTACATTTTCGTTTCGACTCAAACAGATAGCATCAAGACATTTGAAGATTTGAAACAGAAGATTGTTGCCGTGCCAAGGGGCAGCGAGGCTGAGGGTTTTCTGAAAAGAAGTATCCTGCCACTTAGAATTTACTATACCGCAGACTTTCCTACTGCCCTTAGAGCCGTAGTTGATGGTAAAGCAGACGCCTTGATTGGAGACATGGGACTCGTCAATTATACATTAAATAATTTAAAATTAAATGGAAGATTGAAGGCTAATGATCGACCCGTTTACACCAGCAAGCTTTTTCTAGCCACAGCTAAGGATGACCTCCTGCTTTTAGGGTTGTTAAATAAAGGCGTGCTCTTAGCAAAGAATTCTAAGGTGATGGAAAAACTCAAAGTTAAGTGGCAGCCTGTTCCTCCTTCTTCAGATGGAATTCTGTGGCTGCAGTACCGTGCGCCCATTATCTCAGTCGTTTTGTTGATTATCGTTTTATTTTTAGTCGTGGTCTTTTTTAACATGCGCCTACGTAATCTGGTGCATAGCCGGACGGCCCAAATCAAGAAAAGTGAGATAGCGTATCGCAGTCTCACTGAGAACTCGACGGACTTAGTACTAAGGCATGATGCGCGTTATAAGATTCGCTATATTAATCTAGCCGTCGCTCGTTTCGTTGATAAAAGAATTCGTGAGTTGCAGGACGTAACTCTAGTCGAAGCAGGGTTCCCTCCTGAAGTTTGCCGACAATGGGAAGAGCGTATTGGCGAGGTTTTTGTTTCAGGAATAAGCTCAACTATGCTTCTGCACGGCACAACAAATGGTGTGCCATGGTGGTTAGATTGTCGCTTAATTCCTGAATTCGCTATGGCGCAACAGGTTGAGACGGTTCTTAGTACATGTCGCGATATTACAGAAAGCAAGAAAGCTGAAACCGAGAGGCGCACGCTAGAGCTGCAAATGCAGCAGGCGCAAAAGCTAGAGAGTTTGGGCGTGATGGCAGGCGGTATAGCCCATGACTTTAATAACCTCTTGGCTACTATCCGTGGAAATGTAGAGCTTGCCTTACTGGATGAAAATCTTAACGACTCTCAGCGTCAACATCTAGTCTCCATTGACGAGACAACACAACAAGCCTCCAACCTTTGCTCACAAATGCTTGCCTACACTGGTAAAGCCCAATTTGCCGCGGAGTTGATCGATCTAAATGCACTGGTCATCGGAATGAAGCAACTTTTAAAAGTTTCCCTTGCCAAGAAGGCCAGCATTAAACTTAACCTTATTGAAAATCTGCCTTTGATTCAAGGTAACCCGACGCAGATCCAACAAATTCTGATGAATCTAGTTTTGAATGCTGCTGAATCTACTGGGAACACAGTGGGCACCATCATTATCGAAACCGAAGCTAAGGAAATAGATGAACAGGCTGCACGGGAAAAAGTAACTCCATTGAAACCTACTTCGGGAAACTATGTTTACCTCAAGGTGTCGGATAATGGTTCAGGTATGAACGCAGAAACGTTAGCACGAATTTTCGATCCTTTTTTTACGACCAAATTTACGGGTCGTGGCTTAGGTTTAGCTGCTGTTTTGGGCATTATTAAAAGTCACAACGGCTTTATGCATGTGACCAGCGAGTTGGGTGTGGGTTCCGTCTTCACGATCTGGTTTCCCGTTGTAGAAGGTGAACATAAAATCCTCCCTCAACCTATGCCAAAGAGCTTGCCAGCGTGGAAAGGCACAGGAACTGTTCTTTTGGCGGAGGACGACTTATTCGTTCAAAACGTAATTTCTAAATTACTAGTTAAGGCGGGTTTTCAAGTTATCATGGCAAGTAATGGGCAAGAGGCCCTAGACCTTTTTGTAGCACATGAAGGAAAGTTTTCTGCTGTTCTCCTAGACCTAACCATGCCCGTTATGGATGGGGTCACTGCTATGCGAAAAATGAAGGAGCTAAACCCTAAGGCTAAAATTATTATTTCTAGCGGTTATCACGCCATGGAAGCGGAAGCCATGCTAGACTTTAATGAACGACCTACCGCCTTCTTACAAAAACCCTATTCCTACACACAATTGATTGATGTACTAAAAGTAGCATCTGAAAGTTAAGTCTCCGTGAAAGCCTTCCCTTTACATACGGTTGAAGCACTAATCCATCGCCCTAACGGGGCAGGTGGTTTCTATGCGTTCACGAATTCCGTCGAAGAAATTTCTGGAACTTCAGCCGATTGGAATTTGTTGGAAAACAAATTAAGAGATTATCAGGTAGTAGGCTGTGACCAACTTCATCCCCCCGGCGCTGCTGTGGGCTACTTCACTTACGAGGGAAGTTTTCATTTTCGTTTCTACACGCACGTAGAAGTTCTTTCCGCAGACGCCGTTTATATTCCCACGGAAGAATTGCAAGGCGGTGCCAGCGCTTCTCCTCATGAGTGGACTACATCACACGAGAGGGAACCTTATGGAATTATGGTGGAGGCAGCGCAGGAGTTTATCCGCGAAGGAAATATTTATCAGGTAAATTTAGCAAGAAGCTTTTCAACCCAAGTAAGAAAGTGGAATGGTTTAGATTTTTTTAAAGCACTCTGGCACCTAACTAAAGCACCTTACGCAGGTTTTCTGAAATTTAGTGATAGAGAATTAATCGCTGCGTCGCCAGAGCTTTTCATAGGAATCCAAGGCCGAGAAATCACTACACAACCGATCAAGGGAACCCGACCTCGTGGATCCACCGTGATGGAGGATAGGCAAAACGCCTTGGAACTAGCGACTAATACGAAAGAAGTAGCTGAGCTCGTTATGATTACGGATTTGGAGCGCAATGATCTTGGAGCCATTTCTGAATATGGCACGGTGGAGGTTAAGGAACTCGTCCGCTGCCGAGCTTATTCCCATGTCTTTCACCTCGTATCCACCATCACCTCACGCTTACGCAAAGAAATTTCTCCATTACAGGCCGTGCATCGTTGTTTCCCTGGCGGATCCATAACTGGCGCACCGAAAAAGAAGGCGATGGAAGTGATCCAACAACTTGAAGCGGAGGAGCGGGGAAGTTATACTGGCGCTTTTGGTTATTTTGGTTTCGATGGCTCAGTCCAGCTAGGAATGACCATCCGCACCTGTGAACGTAAGGGTGAGCATCTTTCCTTTCGGGTAGGCAGTGGCATTACGATTGACTCTGATCCCGTGAAAGAATTTGAGGAGACTAACCATAAAGCTAAAGCCATGAAAGATGCTTATGCTCTCTATTTGAGCGCGCAGAAGTTACACCTAAGCAAAGGTGAACCCATCCATTCATGAGTGTGTCTACAGTTAGCGTAGAGGATCAGGGGTTTCGCTGGGGCTTGGGTGTTTTTGAAAGTCTGCGTGTAAAGAAAGGGGTGGCTCTTTTTCATCAGATGCATTTAGAAAATATCACCGAAGCGGCTGATGCTCTAGGCTTACCCATGCCTGAAGTAGAGCTTTGGAAAAAAGCACCCGAGGGAGAGGGTGTTTGGCGTTGGTATCTTACTCCGCAAGCACAACTCACCTCATGGGAAGCGGGCGAGCCTGTCTTGCCTGAATCTTATTCTTTAAGTCTTTCCCCCTTCATCGTTCAGCGTGCCAGTTGGGAAGCGCGGTATAAGACACTTTCGTATTTATTAAGATACCAAGCTAGGAAGGAAGTCGGCACGGATGAGGCTGTTTTACTAAACGAAAATGGGGTATTAGCTTCTGCCAGCATGGCGAATCTGTTTTGGGTAAAAGATGGGTGTCTCAACACGCCTTCGTTAGAGTGCGGATGTAGGGAGGGTGTGCTGCGTCGTTGGATTGAAGAAAGTTGGGCTGGGAAATTTTATGAAGGAGCCTTTTTTCCTGCTGACCTGCTGGAGGCTGATGAAGTGTTCGTAACCAATAGTCGAATAGGGGTCATGCCAATTTCAACTTATGGCGGTCGAATATTGGAACTAGGTTCCGTCACGAAAGAACTACAGGCTCAACATCAAGAAACTGTCATGCGTGAGCTGGGAGTGAAGAAGAAGGAGTTGTGAGAAGAAGCTAAACAGAAACCTCAGACCACGCTTTTTCTTGTAATTCAAAAAGTTTTTTGATTCCTTCAGCCGCTGCGGAAACAAGTTGTTGCTGTTGCTCTTGCGTGAAGGTGGCTTCTTCTCCACTAGCCTGTAGTTCGACAAATTCACCTTTATCAGTCATCACCACATTCATATCTACAGCCGCATCACGATCTTCAATGTAACAAAGATCCGTTACGACGGAATTTTCCCAGATACCCACGCTTGTAGCGGCCACGGCACATTTAAGCGGGCTTTGCTTAAGTTTACCGTCTTTAATCAATCGGGCTACGGCCAACTTTAAAGCTAGGTAGGCACCTGTAATAGCCGTGGTTCGCGTGCCGCCATCTGCTGCTAGCACATCGCAGTCGATGCTTAAAGTGCGAGGTCCAAGCTCTTCTAAGTTAATAACCGCACGTAAAGAACGTCCGATGAGACGTTGGATTTCTGAAGAGCGACCATCAAGGCGTCCCTTCGTGATGTCGCGTTGCTTACGATCAAGTGTAGAGTAAGGCAGCATTGAATATTCCGCACTAGTCCAACCACCTGTCACGCCTTGCGCTTTCATCCAGCCTGGGACTTTCTCCTCAATCGTTGCGGCGCAGATAACCTGAGTATTCCCGCAACGTAGGAGAATAGAACCCTTAGCGTTGGGGGCAATATCCCAGACGTAGGTGAGGGGACGTAGTTGATGAAGTTCACGTTGATCAGGGCGAATAGACATAAATTTTAATATAGAAGAGGCAAAAGAGTAGAAATGAAATAGTTAAGGTGCTTCAAGGTTGCAGGCAAGGATTTACGAACTTAAAATTTAGGAACCGCATCTAACAGCTTCTTCGTATAAGAATGCTGCGGATTCGCATAGAGATTTTCGGGTTCTCCTTGTTCGACGAGTTTACCTTCCGTCATGACAAGGACTTGATCACTAATGTGTTCGATCACAGCAAGATCATGGGAAATAAATAAATACGTGAGCTTAAGTTTCTCTTGGAGATCTTGAAGTAAATTAACAATTTGTGCCTGAACAGAAACATCAAGCGCACTGACCGGTTCGTCGCAGATGATGCATTCAGGTTCGACCGCAAGAGCACGAGCAATGCCGATTCGTTGGCGTTGGCCGCCGCTGAATTCGTGAGGGTAACGGTCAATATGCTTTGGTTCTAAGCCGACGAGGTTGAGAAGCTCAGTGATGCGTTGACGACGTTGGATCTTAGTCATCTGAGGGAAATGAATTTCAAGTGCTTCTCCTATGATCGATTCCACATTCATGCGAGGATTAAGGGAGTTGTAAGGGTCTTGAAAAATCATCTGGATTTTTTTGCGAAAACTTAAAAAACTGCTGCGTCCTAGATGGGTTATTTCCTGACCTTGATAGTGAATGGAGCCCGCCGTGATATCAACAAGGTGAATGATACTTTTTCCGATGGTCGATTTCCCGCTCCCACTTTCACCGACGAGTCCTACTGTTGTGCCCGATTGAATTGTAAAGGAAACATCATCGACCGCTTTAATGTGATCCGTGATGCGCTGCAGCACGCCCGTATGAATGGGGAAATAAACTTTAAGATTCTGAACTGAGATAAGCGGGGTGTTCATTTGAAGAGATCTTAATCATTCAAGCCATTGCTGCGCGATGTTTTATTAAGCTGTGGCCTGTCATTTCCTGTGGCTTAGGCACATGGATTAGGTCGAGTAAAGTGGGTGCAACATCGGCGAGGATCCCGTCTTCCATGGTGATACCTGCGACGTCGTTAGCGACGTAAATAAAGTGAACTAGGTTTGTGGTGTGGGCGGTGTGAGGTTTTCCTTCATCGGTAAGTAGGCGTTCGCAATTTCCATGATCCGCTGTGACCAAAGCAACACCATCCATGCTAAGAACTTTTTCTACCACACGACGCACGCACTCGTCGATGGTTTCGATCGATTTGATGACGGACGGGAGAATGCCAGTGTGGCCGACCATGTCGGTATTAGCGAAGTTGAGGATAATGAGATCGTAGGTGCCGGTGTCTAGTCGGCGGAGCACGGCTTCGGTCAGAGCAGGTGCGCTCATTTCTGGTTGCAAATCGTAAGTGGCAACCTTGGGAGAAGGGACAACTTCCCTGTCTTCTCCTGGATAAGGGGCTTCGACGCCGCCGTTAAAGAAGAAGGTTACGTGAGGATACTTTTCTGTCTCAGCCATGCGGCATTGGGTTTTACCAGCTTGGCTTACGACTTGGCCAAGGATGTGATCCATACTCTGAGGTGGGAAGGCATAGTGGGCACCCCATTCTAAATAACGGGCATCATATTGGGTCATGGTTAGGAGGCTAATTTTAGGACGTTTTGAAACGTCAAAGCTGGTAAAGTGAGGTTCGATCCATGCACGACAGAGTTGGCGTCCACGATCGGATCGAAAATTGAAAAAGAAGACACCGTCATTGTCTTGCATGAGAGGGCGAGGGGTATCGAGGAAGATATGAGGCTTGATAAATTCATCCGTGATTTTTTCAGCATAGGATTTTTCTAAAACCGTGAGAGGGTCAGTGGCTTTTTCTCCAACGCCATTAACAAAAAGGTCGTAGGCCAGATAGGTGCGTTCCCAGCGTTCATCACGGTCCATGGCGTAGTAACGACCAATAAGCGTGGCGATAGTTCCAGATTTAAGTTCCAGAAGTTTGGCTTGTAGGGCTTTGACGTAGCCTAGGCCGCCGTCGGGCGCGGTGTCGCGACCGTCGGTGATGAGATGGATGAGGATATTTTTTATACCCTGGTCCCGGGCCATCTGGATGGTGGCATAGAGTTGATTTTGGTGGGAATGCACACCACCATCAGAGAGGAGACCTACGAGGTGTAGGGTGGAGTTAGCTTTTTTGACTTGGGTGAAGAGTGTGAGCAGTGCTTTGTTTTGAAAAAAATCGCCGTCACGTATGGATTTATTAATGCGAGTGATGTCTTGGTAAACGATACGTCCTGCGCCGAGATTGAGGTGTCCTACTTCGGAGTTCCCCATTTGTCCCTCTGGTAGGCCCACTTCCTCCCCGCTGCAAGAGAGGTGGCTCATAGGATAGGTGGAATAGAGATGGTTGTGGAAAGGGATGTGAGCTAAGAGTGTGGCGTTACCCTCTTGGATGGCGGCAGCTTGACCTCGCGGGCTGATGCCCCAGCCGTCGCGTATGATGAGAATGACAGGTTTCTTTTTCATGAATGAAACTATGAGATGCGTTGCTGTCTTTTTAATCAAGAGGAATCGGTAGTAGTTTAAAATTGAGGTTCTTTATGCTTGAGCCTTGTGAGGCATTCAGAGTAAAGCTTAGTGAGTATGATTCATTCCTTTGTTTTTAGTGAGGGTAAATTAGCTGCCCAAAATCTAGATTTGGACGCGCTAAAACTGGTGCGTTTCGATAAGGGTTTAATTATTTGGGTAGATTTAGATCATCCCACGGATGAGGAAACGAAGCAGGTATTGGGTGAACTGTTCCAATTTCACCCCTTGGCAATTGAGGACTGTGTGGCGGTGAGTAGTTTGCCTAAACTGGAAGATTATGATGACTATTCTTTCATGGTAATGCATGCGGTCGATTTTAGTAAGATGGATAAGTTTACCACTACGGAGCTGGACTTATTTCTGGGAAAGGATTTTTTAGTAACCTATCACACAGAAGATTTAAGGTCGGTGCGTGCGGCTATTGAGCGTTGCCACAATAGGCAGGGAGCACAAATCGCTCGTGGCCCAGATCGTTTGGCGCACACTTTACTTGATTTAATGGTGGATAATTATCAGCCGATGATTTCTGAGTTAGGACGGGAGTTAGATGAGATCGAAGATATTCTTTTGGGGGATGAGGATGAGAAGGAGATGTCAACGAAGCAGGTGATGCATCAATTATTAGAGTATCGGAAGGATTTAAGTCGATTACGACAGATTGTCAGACCACAGCGCGAGATGGTGCATCGATTAGCCCGTGGGGAAAATAAACTTATCCGTCCTGTTATGCTTCCATATTTCCGAGATTTACATGACAACTTCAACCAGATTGAGCAGACGGCATCGAGCTACAACGAGCATTTGTTAGTCTCTTTTGATGTCTATTTGAATAGGACGGGACAACAAACAAATGAAGGGATTAAAATTTTAACGGCCTTGACGGCTATTACGTTACCACCGGTTTTAGTTGGCAGTTGGTATGGGATGAATTTTGCTTTCATGCCTGAACTAGGTGGAAAATACTCATACTGGATTGCCTTGGGTGTCACGATTCTGGGTATGGTGGGTATGTGGCTTTGGTTAAAAAACCGTAAATGGTTTTAATCAGCTCAGAGTATGAGCCTAACTTTCGATATAGACTTATTCAAAAAGCATTGAACTAGCTGCGTTTAGTCCCTTTAATTTGAACTTAACTTTTTTGATTCAATGAAGGGTCAAAACAGTAACATCACATAGCATGTCCAGACTTAAAACCGCCGTTCGACTAAAACTGTTAGAAACCATGTTTCAGAGTCGTGAAGGGGATCGCCGCGAAGGCATCCTTTTCCGCCAAGGTCAGGGATGGTTCCAAATCTCCAGCATGGGACATGAGGCCCTTATCGCCTTAAGCTTGCATCTGCGCGCATCGGATTATTTATTTCCTCATTACCGTGATCGTTGTCTCGTCTTGGGGCGTGGGGTGACAACCCGTGAGCTAGCCAGTATTTTTTATGCTAAAAGGGATTCTACCAGTGGAGGACGTCAATTACCCGGACACTACAGCAGTAGAAAACATAATATCTGCAGCCTCGCTTCCCCCACGGCTAGCAATCTGCTTCCAGCTTGTGGAGCGGCATGGGGCATGGTGCTTGATGGTAATGATGATGTGGCGATGGCCTGCGTAGGTGACGCTGGGATGCGGCAAGGTGAATTTTACGAAGCCTACGCTTTTGCGGTGGAGCGCAATCTCCCCGTCATCTTTGTCGTGGAAGATAATCAATACGGCATTAGCTCTTGCACCACAGATTCTAATCCTTTACGTAATCAACTATTTGATCAAAAGCGTGTGCTGCAAGTCAATGGCCGCTGCATTGATGACCTTCAAGCCGCTTCCAGTAAGGCGATTCAGCAGGCACGCTCAGGCCAAGGCCCTTCAATTCTCTGGTGTGAATTAGACCGCTTAGCCAGCCATTCCAGCAGTGACGACCATCGCATCTATCGTAGCCCTGAAGATTTAGAACAGATACTAGCCCGCGACCCGATTACGGTTTTATCTAAGCAACTGATAGAAGAAGGTATTCTCACCGAAGAAAAATGGCAAAAGACCCAGAACCAAATCATTGAGCAAGTGGAAGCTGATTACCGCAAGGCTTCGGAATCCAGTGATCCGAAACAGGCCGAGGTTATGGAACAACTTTTAGGGGAAGCCCATGGAGGCCTAGGCGATACGGTAAATGAGGGCTGCTCGGATTGGCGTATGCTAGACGCTGTCAATGAAACCTTTAAACAAGCTCTCGACAACAACCGTCGCTACGTCTTTTTTGGAGAAGATATCTGCGATCCCATGGGTGGCGTTTTTAAATTAACCAACGGCCTTTCCACCAAATTTCCTGATCGTGTTTTTAATTCGCCCTTAGCCGAGGCCACCATCGTCGGCGTGGCTTGTGGACTGGCGGCTTATGGGTACCGGCCTGTATTTGAGTTACAATTTATTGATTTCGTCGGTCCCGCATGGAATCAATTAGTTAATAATCTAGCCACCCTACGATGGAGAACTTTTGGCGAGTGGACGGCACCTGTGGTCCTCTACGCACCCTACGGTGCTTATTTACCCGCGGGCGGCCCATGGCACAGTCAGGCTAATGAAGCGGCTTTTGCCCATGTGCCGGGTTTACGTGTCGTGGTTCCATCAACGCCAGAGGACGCTGCAGGCTTGATGCAGACTGCTTTAAAGGCGGAAGATCCAACTATTGTTCTTTTACCAAAACACCTACTCAGAGTGCGTCGTCCTCGCCCTAGCCGAGTAGAAGCGGTGCCCTTTCAACAAGCCATTCTACGTAGCCTAGGCGAGGACGTCACCGTCGTCTGTTGGGGAAACTGTGTTGAAAAAGTAATGGAGGCCGTGCAAGAATTGGGCGGCATCAACTCGGTTGAGCTGGTTGACCTTAGAAGCATTTCACCGTGGGACAAAGAAACCGTCAAAGAATCTGTCCTTAAAACAGGGCGCCTCCTTGTGGTCCAAGAAGATAATATCACTTGTAGTGCGGGTCAGATGATCATTAGTGATTTACTACAGGACAGTGATGTGTGGGCCGCCCTGCGTTGCTCTCCGCGTCTCCTCTCTCGGCCTGACATCCACATTGGGTTTCATCCCGTTTATGAAGAAAGCGTCTTACCTGATAAGGCACGCATTTTACAAGCCTTACTCGATATTACAGAAGGCGGCCAAACGAAGCCCTCCCGCCAAGGAAGCGCTTCGCATTCTAACTTGCAAGACCATGGCGCGGACAGCGCTAACGGACAACTCCCTATTCGTGTCCCTCATATCGGGGAGGGTTTAGAAGAAGCACGCATCATCAAGTTCTTTAAACAACCTGGCGACAAGGTCAAGCGAGATGAACTTATCTATCAGCTTGAGACAGATAAAGCCGTCGTTGATATTGAATCACCCCAAGATGGATTCTTAAGTTCTTGGGAAGCAGCAGAATCTAGTATCGTCCGTATCGGTTCTATTATTGGTCATATTCAAACTACTAATTCCCCAACAAGCACAAAATCAGCATCGGCAAAAGTGAACCAGAGCGTTCCAAAGTCAGCCTCTAACCTAGCTCCATCCCTCAGTAGTAGTCACATAGGTTCCCCGACCGCGTCCACCCGTCAGATTGCCCCCCTGCAATCTACCATGCTGGCTAAAACAGCGGCGGAACTGGCTAAGCAAGTAGAAGGAGCGGACTTTGAAGAAATCACCCTTTCCGCCCAACAACAAGTTCTAGCCACCCGTCTCGTGCGCGCAGCTCGCGTGGCTGTGCCTGCCACCATCTTCCAAGACGCTTCATGGGAATTAATTAAAAAAGCTCGGGAGTCCATCAAGGGCGATCCAGAAAAGAAAGAAATCACCTCCTTTGCCATCTTCGCTTGGTGCGTGGCTCAGGCGGTGAAACTGCACCCTGTTTTCCGCAGTTCTCTTCCACAAAACTCCATCATGCGTGTTTACCGTGACGTGCATTTAGGCGTGGCCGTTTCCTTGCCTAATGATGACATGACCACGGCTGTTTTAGAAGGTGCTGACACGTTGAATCTTTTAGAATTTAGTCGTAAATTGCGGCGTCAAGTGGAACTGGCTCGTGAAGGGGTGGATCAAGCTAGGCAGCCTGCTTCCCTGATCCTAACCAGCATGGCCAGCTTTAATATCCCGCATGGTATCCCCGTTATTGTGCCACCTGCCGTGGCTACTCTCCTACTCAGCGCTCCCCAAAAGAAAGTAGTCCTTCAAGGAACAACTCCCGTAAACCGTGAGTTTATCAACCTTTCTTTAACTATTGATCACCGCGTTATGAATGGATCCAGCGCAGGAGCTTTCCTAAATGAAGTGAAGAAAAAGCTCGAAGAGTTCGAGTTGCGGCCTGAGATGTTTTAACTGTGGATTTAAGGCTCTAAGAAGATGACCGCTTCCCAAGGGCGCAAGCTCCTGGGATCAACGTCTGGATGGTTGGAGAAGAGGGGCTTTGTTTCAGGTGCTGGCACGGGCCAAAGTTGTGGCTCAGAACTCCAGTTTAAAATAATTCTTACAGCAGGAAATTTACCCCAAGCCCCACGCCGATAAGCTAAGACTTGAGTCGGTGCGGCTAGTGAGGTGAAGTCACCATAAATAAGAGACTTTATTTCTTTACGCAAGGCGAGAAGGGCGGCGTAGGCATGAAAGAGGGAGTTAGGATCAGCTACAGCTCCGCTCGCGTGCTGGGGGCGGTGTTCTTGCGCAAGGGGAATCCATGGTGTTCCTTTGCTGAAGCCAGCGCTGGGGGAGTCGTCCCAAGGAAGCGGTGTACGGGCATTATCGCGGCTGTCTTCACGCACGGAGGCTAAAGCGGCTTGAGGTGTCAAACCCTGAGCTAAAGCGGCATGATAACGGTTGATGGTTTGGATGTCGCGGTAATGGTCGATGGAATCAAAAGAGACGTCGCTCAGACCAAGTTCGTCCCCTTGCAGAATGAATGGCGTGGCTGGCAGGGTGAGGAGCCATGTAGCGAGAAGGCTGGCAGAGGCATAGGGATAGTTAACGGGATCACCGAACTTAGAGAGGCTGCGGCGCGAGTCGTGGTTACCCAAGGTGACGGTGAGCCAACTTTTATGACGCGTGGCTTGGTAGAGTTTATGAAAGTTCTCGAATTGCTCTCGACCCGTAGGCGCGAAGTGGAAGTAGAAGTAAAAAGCCCCATGCAGTTGCCCTGCGTCATACCCAGTGTAGTCTAGGGTGTTTTCTGCACCCATACACCACGTTTCCCCCACGGCATAAAGATCGTTCCCTTTGAATACTTTTTCGTAAAGCTCACGTAGGTAGTCGTGGATGGGAGGGTTGTTGCAAGAAAGGCAATTCAGGGAGAGAAACGTGTCTGTGTTACCCTCAGGACGCACCACGTCGGGATATCCTTCGGCCTTAGCGATCATATTAATCACATCCAGACGAAAGCCATCGGCACCACGCCCCGCCCAAGTTTGTAGCACGGCGAAGAGGGCTTCACGCACTTCGGAGTTTTTCCAGTTCAAGTCAGGTTGCTTACGCGAGAAAAGATGGAGGTAGTATTGTTGTGTGAGAGTGTCCCAAGTCCACGTGGGGCCTTCAAACGCGGCCTTCCAATTGTTAGGTGGGATGGGGAGTCCATCAGAAGTAAATCCCTTGGCATCAACCCAGATATACCAGTCGCGCTTAGGGTTGGTGCGGGAAGAGCGACTTTCTTGAAACCATGGGTGCTCGTCGGATGTATGGTTGAGAACTTGATCTAGAATAAGTTTTAGTCCACGTTCTTTTAAGCCATCGGAGAGCGTTTGAAAATCGGAGAGGGTGCCGTAGGCTGGGTCAATGGCGAGGTAGTCTGAAATATCGTAGCCGTTATCGTCCTTCGGTGAGGCGTAGATGGGGGAGATCCAGAGAGCATCAATCCCAAGTTTTTTTAAGTAGTCGAGCTTACTGGTAATGCCCGGTAAGTCCCCGACGCCATCCCCGTTGGAGTCGGAGAAACTACAGGGATAAATTTGATAAAAAGCCGCCTCCTTCCACCAAGCGGGAGTTTCAGCAGTGGGTTTATGAGAGAAAAGATCAAGCGACATAAGACCTACAACTTGGAGGATAGTTTAATGAGAGACAAACAGAAAATGGATGAACCTTTGTTTACGTCGCATTAGAAAGGATGGACCATAACATCCTCCTAGGCGTTAGAGCGGGTGCTTCTTTAAGTGTCGCACCAAGTCTTGCAATTTTTTCAGCGTAGCATCAGAAATGTGATGCTCAATCCCTTCGATGTCATTGTAATATTTTACAGGATCAAGTCCTAGCTGTGTAAACAACGCGCTTAACAATAAATGCCTCACTTCGATAGCCTGAGCAATTTCCCGTCCTTTAGCGGTCAGGGCAAATCCACGATAAGGCTCCCTTTTCAGATAACCTAAATCATCGAGTCGTTTAATCATCAGAGAAACGCTGGGGCGTATGAGTTTCAAGGAATCGGCTACGGCTGAAACGGAAACAAATCCGTCTCGCTGCACTAAAGTGGAGATACACTCCAGATAATCCTCGATACTTTCTGTAACTGCTGTGCGTTGGTGCGCACTACGCTTGACCGCTTTTTGGGGCTTAGGTGGCAGAGATTTAAGTTTCAAAACAAAATACATTAAACCGCACAAAAAATAAAGGACAAGTCAATAAAGTTTGCTTAGACAAACATTTATTGTTGACGCAATCGTCGATTGCTCTAAACATTCTTAATGTGAAGTAAAAAGCTTCTCTGTTCCGAAACCTTTAAAAAGAATCCTACCCATGAAACGCACTTATTTACTAACCACCTTGCAGCTAAGTCTAGTGCTCTTATTTACTGTCATGCTCGCAACTCTAGGCGCAGCAGAAAACGTAAAGCCTAAGCGCATTCTTACTACCTTCACAATTATTCAAGACATAGCGCAAAACGTGGCCGGCACCTCAGCTATTGTCGAATCAATCACTAAGCCTGGGGCTGAAATCCATGAGTACGAGCCCACGCCACTGGACATTGTTAAGGCGCAATCGGCTGACCTCGTATTATGGAACGGGATGGGATTAGAGCGTTGGTTTGAGAAATTCTTTGGAGATATTAAGAACGTTCCTAGTGCTGTTTTAACTGAAGGCATCGAACCCATGGGGATCGCAGAAGGCCCCTACACAGGCAAGCCAAATCCTCACTCTTGGATGTCACCTGCCAACGCCATCATTTATGTGGAAAATATACGTAAAGCTTTAGTTAAACTTGATCCAGTTAATGAAAAAAATTACAGCGCAAACGCCGCAGCTTATACCGCTAAGCTTAAAGCGATTGATGAGCCCATAAGAAAAAAGTTGGCGGCGATACCACAGGAGCAACGTTGGTTGGTAACAAGTGAGGGTGCTTTCTCTTATCTCATTCGGAATTACGACATGAAAGAACTTTACCTTTGGGCCGTCAATGCAGATGAGCAAGGCACCCCTCAACAAGTTCGTAAAGTAGTGGATACCGTGCGAAAGAATAAAATCCCTGTGCTTTTTACGGAGAGCACCATCAGTGATAAGGCTGCCCGACAAGTGGCTAAAGAGACGGGTGCAAAATTCGGTGGAATCCTGTTTGTTGATTCTCTGACGGATAACGAGGGTGTAGCTCCGACTTATCTTAAACTTTTAGAATATAATGCAGATACCATCGTTAAGGGCTTTCTTCAGAAATAGTAAAAATTATCTATGAGCCATACTGAATTGAATGTATCCGTCAAGGATGTCACCGTAACCTATAATAATGGGAATACAGCACTCCACGATGCTTCTTTTCATTTAAACGCAGGAACTATTTGCGCCTTGGTCGGAGTCAATGGAAGTGGGAAATCTACTCTCTTTAAAGCTGTCATGGGGTTTGTTAGACCATCTCGGGGTGAGGTAACTATTGCGGGCTTACCTATCCAGAAGGCTCAGAAAAAAAATTGGGTGGCTTATGTTCCTCAGGCCGAAGAAGTGGATTGGACGTTTCCTGTTAGCGTCGAGGATGTGGTGATGATGGGGCGTTACGGTTATATGAATTTCCTCCGCATCCCTAGTAAGTCAGATAAACAGATCGTTCATGAAAGCTTGGAACGAGTTAAGATGTGGGAGTATCGTGACCGTCAAATCGGTGAGCTTAGTGGGGGGCAAAAAAAACGAGTCTTTTTAGCTCGCGCCCTAGCACAGCAAGGTAGGGTTATTTTGTTGGATGAACCGTTCACTGGAGTTGATGTTAAAACGGAAGAGGCCATTATTAACCTTCTGCGTGAAATGCGTCAGCAAGGTAACATCATGCTGGTATCTACGCACAATCTAGGATCTGTTCCAGATTTCTGTGATCAATGTGTGTTGATCAATAAAACCGTCTTAGCGGCTGGCCCGATCGAGACCACGTTTACGGAGGATAATCTCACCCGAGCTTTTGGAGGCGTACTCCGTCACTTTCATTTTGATAAGTCAACCGTGGACGATAGCGATGGACGATCCGTTACCTTACTTACAGATGATGAACGTCCGCTAGTGCTCGGACGGGGAGGGCATTTAGAACGCCGGACGGAATCTGAAGAAGAAACAAGCAGTAATCAGAAATGATACAAGAACTTCTCATTCCTTTTCAATACGAGTACATGTTAAAAGCCATGTTCGTCAGCGCGCTTGTCGGTGGTGTCTGTGCTTTTCTTTCGTGTTTTGTGACGCTTAAGGGTTGGTCACTCATGGGGGATGCCCTTTCTCACTCAGTTGTTCCAGGTGTGGTTATTGCTTACATTATTGGATTACCCTTTGCTCTAGGAGCTTTTGTCTCGGGTATGTTGGCATCCTTGGGAATGGGGATTGTTAAATCTAAAACACCCATTCGTGAAGATGCTGTGATGGGTATAGTCTTCACCAGCTTTTTTGCTCTAGGCGTTCTCCTCATCTCACTTTATCCAAGTAATGTTAGTCTGAAGGGAATCATCTTTGGTAACATGCTAGGTATTTCTGATTCAGATATTCTACAAGTGCTGATTATCTCTTGTCTCAGCCTGACCGTCTTGGCTTTAAAATGGAAAGACTTGCTCCTCTTCTGTTTTGATCCCAATCAAGCGCGCTCCTTAGGCATGAATACGCACGTGCTCCACTTCACTTTACTCACACTTCTTTCAGTCACTGCCGTTGCCGCTCTGCAGGCGGTTGGAGCTTGTTTAGTGGTAGCCATGCTCGTGACTCCAGGCGCTACGGCCTATCTTTTAACAGACCGTTTTGGTAAAATGATCGGCCTAGCTAGTGCGTTGGGAACGCTTACTTCGTTCACAGGTGCCTACTTAAGTTACTTTTTTAATGGCTCAGTTGGGGGCTGCATTGTCGTGCTGCAAACACTGTTTTTTCTACTGGCTTTAGTCTTTGCACCCAAGCATGGAATTCTGGCCTCGAAACGAGCTACGAATAGGGTGCTGTATGCTGAGGTGAAAGCGTGAAAGGGCTCGACCTATTTTTAGCTGATCCAACAGCACCTTTTCAGTATGGCTTCATGGTGCAAGCATTCATCGTCGCCACTTTGGTCGGGTCCGTCTGCGCAATACTCTCCTGCTACCTCGTGCTAAAAGGTTGGTCGCTCATGGGAGATGCTGTTTCGCACGCCGTTTTACCAGGTATTGTTCTGGCCTATATCGTGGGGTTACCATTGGCTCTAGGAGCCTTTGCCTCGGGACTGTTTTGTGCGATATCCACGGGCTACATTAAAGCCAATAGCCGGGTTAAAGAGGACACCGTCATGGGTGTAGTCTTCACGGGAATGTTTGCGCTGGGTCTGATCATGGTATCTAAAACAGAATCAGATATACATCTCATGCACATTTTATTTGGAAGTCTTCTAGGCATTCCCCGTGCCCAAGTGGTGCAGACTTTGTGGATAGGAGGCCTTGTGCTGGCTACCCTCGCAATTATGCGCAAGGATTTAATGCTCTTTTGTTTTGACCCTCGTCATGCTCGCAGTATAGGGCTGAACACAACGATGCTTAATTATACCCTATTGTCTTTGTTAGCCCTAACCATTGTCATTTCCATGCAAGCTGTTGGCGTCATTCTTGTGATTGCTATGCTCATTACACCGGGTTGCGTAGCCTATCTTCTTACCACTAGATTTGAAAAAATGATGATTATCGCTCTCGTTAGTTCGGTGCTTTCATGCTTATTGGGGACATACGTTAGTTTTTTTATCGATGGTGCAACAGGTGCCTGTATTGTGCTGGTGCAAGGCATGCAGTTTCTTCTGGCCATGCTGATTTCCCCGAGGCACGGCTTACTTAAAAAGTATTTCTTTACAATAAATTTTGATAAGAAGCCGTTATTTTAAAATAGAGAAATCCCTTGCAGACTAGGATTCATTCTCATGATTATTGAAAAATAATTCATGGATTCTTGCGTCTAGTATTTACTTTCCAGTCTTTATTCATGTTAAGCTATTCTTAGATCATTTTTTCGTGACCCCTCAAAATAATAATGGAGATCCTCGTTTGGAAGGTTTAGCGCGTTTCCTAGAAAAGGAGGCGGGTTTGGAAGCTGTCCTAGTGGATTTAAAAACAGGGCGTCTTTCCTTAGCGACCCTAGGCCCTGTCGATCATGAGGAACTTAAGCGGCACCTAGCGGCAGCTCTAGCTGAAATCAAAAACACCTGGGATGATCCGCAGCAAGTCGCGCTCCATTCCAAGCTGAGCTTACGTCGAATAAAAAATGAGTGGCTCTTGGAAAAACCTACCTGCCCAACCGCTCCACTTTTTTGGGTCTGGCGGGACATGCCTTGGCCTGAGGCTCCAGAACCAGAGGAGACAGGAGAGGAATGGCGTCAACTAGCATGGCAGGCCGGAATTTGTGGTTTGTTCTTAGTTCTTGGATTTGTGTTAGGACAATTTTTTGAGGTGCCACGCGCCTACGTGATTGCTTGCTATGCGGTGTCTATTTTGGCTGGTGGTTGGGATGCCGCCATTGATGCGTGGGCGCGGATTAAAAAACGCGAGCTGGATATTCATTTCCTGATGTTGGCGGTGGCCAGCGGTGCCGTCGCCATAGGAGCTTGGGCGGAAGGTGCTTTATTGCTTTTTCTTTTTTCGCTTTCGGCAGCACTCGAACATTTCGCCCTGCACCGAACAAAGCGAGAAATTAATGCACTTTTCCAATCGGCTCCGAAGCAAGCGATTCGGCTCACTCCAGACGGCCAAGAGCAAGAGGTTCCTGTGGAGAAAATAGTGGTCGGGGACTGCGTACGGGTGAAGCCAGGAGATGTGTTCCCAGTAGATGCAGAAGTCCTGACGGGAGAGACAGCCGCAGATGAGTCCAACTTAACGGGGGAATCCATTCCCATTACGAAACGAGTTGGTGACGAGGTGTTAAGCGGAACCATCAATCTATGGGGATCGGTGGATGCGCGTGTGCTGCGGCCAGCTTCTTCCAGTGCCTTAGCCAAAATTATTCGACTGATACAAGAGGCACGACATCTTAAAGCACCTAGCCAGAAATTTACGGATCGATTCGGAACACGCTACACCCAAATTATTTTAGCTGCAGTCGTGGTGATGTTTGTCATTTGGCATTGGGGCTTAGGCTTGCCCGCATTTCAAGCAACGGCTGACGGGGGGGACTCCGCTTTTTACCGTGCCATGACCTTGCTCGTTGTGGCGAGCCCTTGCGCTTTAGTGCTGTCGATACCATCGGCTATTTTGGCCGCCATTGCTTGGGGTGCGCGTCATGGGATTCTTTTCCGAGGCGGAGCGGCGATAGAACGCTTAGCGGAAGTCAAGGTGGTAGCCTTAGATAAAACAGGCACGCTGACCACGGGAGACTTACAGGTCATCGCAGTGGAGAGTTTTCCTGTGGGGCAAGAAAAAGAGATTCTACAACTAGCCGTAGCTTTGGAACAAAAAGCGAATCATCCTATTGCTCGAGCTATCTTGCGACATGGAAAATTACAAGGGGTGGAAGTCAAAATGCTCGAGGACTTCCAATCGCTAAATGGCTACGGAATTAAAGGGCGATACGACGGCGGGGTGTGTGTTTTAGGGAGACGTGAGCTTCTAGGGGGTGGCAAGCTGGCGGAACTCGTGGCGGAAATTCCATTGCCTCCCGGTGGGTTTACGGAGGTCTGGGTTTTACGGGAGTCTTTATTAGGACGTATTTTACTACAAGATAAAATCCGAGAAGAGTCAGGAGCCGTTTTACATGAGCTTAGGGAGCTCGGCTTGCATACGATTATGTTGACGGGAGATCGTTTGGAAGTGGCTCAATCCGTAGCGGCCGAATTAGAAATTAGTGAGATTCGAGCTGGGCTGAAGCCAGCGGAAAAAGTAAGTGCGATTGAAGAGATTATAAAATCTGGACGCGTCGTGGCGATGGTGGGTGACGGCGTGAATGATGCGCCTTGTCTAGCTGTGGCGGATGTGGGTGTAGCCATGGGAGCGCGAGGAAGTGATGCTGCCATGGAAGAGAGTGAAGTTGTTTTAATGCGGGACAGGATAGATCTTTTCCTAGACGCCTATCGTTTAAGCGTGAGAGCACGATCTGTCATCCGGCAAAACCTCGTGATCTCCTTAGGCACCGTAATGGTCATGGTGATCTTGTCCTTAGGTGGATGGGTGACACTGCCCATTGGCGTGATAGCTCACGAAGGGAGCACGGTGCTAGTTTGCTTAAACAGTTTGAGACTACTTTTTCATCGTAATAAATCTGAAGATAAGAAAGGCAGGGGAATGGGGGAAAAGTTGAAGGTTGAAAGTTAAAGGTGGGGACGTGTAGGACTTATAACTCCTATACGTCCCAAAAGTCCCCTGTGAGCTTTTCAGAAGGCTCTACGGAAGGATCCGTTTTAGGTGGCTGAGTGGGCTTGAGATTAGTGAGGTTTAGTGAGAGTTACCAGAAACTCGCTGAGGCCAATTGCGG
Organism: Blastochloris sp.; assembly: GCA_034440395.1. Taxonomy (GTDB): domain Bacteria; phylum Verrucomicrobiota; class Verrucomicrobiia; order Methylacidiphilales; family JAAUTS01; genus JAAUTS01. The sequence continues at coordinate 65,825 of JAWXBW010000048.1, forward strand.
AAGCGGATTCTGAGAGCGGGTAGGATTTTCCTTCTGGTATAAGGAAGGTGCTGCAGGTGGCTCCAAGGGTTTTGATGCTCTCAAGGAAGGCAGGACTAAGCTTCGGGGAAAGAGTGCGCTTAATCTCAATAGCGTGGATTTCTCCAGAGGTGGATTCAAGAATAAGATCGATTTCCGCTCCAGCCTGAGTGCGGTAGTAACTGCATGACGTAGTAGGCGGAACGAGGGAGAGGATTTGCTCAATGCAGTAGCCTTCCCTTGTTAAAATGAAGGAATTAATTCCTTATTTACAAGTCAAAATATAGAGTCTTTACCGAAATCAACTATGGAACCTGTGAGACTTATGGTATCTATGAGACCTATGGGACCTATAAGCCCCATAAGTCTTTTTCCAGTTTCTTAGCGTGAAACATCTCAGCTTTGCTTAAAGTGAACAAAAAACTATTTAGTACAAATGAAGCGTTAGCCGATTTTGGATTTTAAGAACCTTTCATTTCAAGATTGCGGTTTTAGGTGGTATGCCTAACTGTGATGTGTGTCTTTATTTCGTTATCATGATGACAATCTAAGTCCTGAGCTGATCTTGCTTAAGACAATCCCTTTCTTTTCCACCCTCAAAACGCGTGAACTCCACGTATTAGAGCCTATCCTGCATGAGCGCACCTATATGGAGGATGAAGTTGTTTTCGAGGAGGGTGATGAAGGGTTAGGGATGTATCTTGTTTTAGAGGGTGAAATTAAAGTCGTGCGTAAAGCCATGATCGGAACGAAAGAGGTTACTCGCCTGGGAGTGGGCAGTTTCTTTGGAGAACTTTCGTTGCTCGATGGTGGTCCACGCTCGGCCACGGCTGTGGCGTCACAGCCCAGCAGGCTTTATGGTTTTTTCAGGCCAGAATTTTTAGAGATCATGGACAAACATCATAAAATCGGAGCTAAGATTAGTTTTCAACTCGCTCGGTTATCAGCATCACGTCTGCGGCACACCTTAAATGGCACACAACCCAGCGGAGTGTTTTAAGGATGAACGCTAGTGGGTTGAAAAAAAAAGACTCGGGTCTAGAGCATCCGATGGTTTGGGTGGGTGTATTTTCTGCTACGCTTTTGGCGGTTTACCTGTGTGATTTGATGTGGTGGATTTCTATTCCTTTAGTTATCTCTGTCGTCCTTTATTATGTTTTTCTACCTATGATTGAATGGCTAGAGCGGCGAGGGCTCATTTATGAAAAGGCACTCTGGATATTCATTCTCGTTCTCAGTTTGCTCATGTTGATATTGCTCCCAGCACTACTCTATTGGGTTACGGATCAGCTTTATCAAATCCAAACAAAGCTCCCCCTCGTTCTTACCCGGGTCAATGACGCTATTATCCAGGGCTTAAGCAATGTCGAGCATCGCTTCCCTTGGTTGCATGATGCTGATGTTGCCCAAAAGATGACGGATAAAATGGCCCTGCTCAAAGAAAGCTTTTTGGACAACGCACTACCGCACCTTGTTATCTATGTCTTGCACTGGGTTCCTTGTATGTTGTTGGTTCCTTACCTGACCTTCTTCTTATTAAAGGATGCGCATAAATTTAAAAAACTACTCATGCGCGGTGTTCCCAACGCTTTTTTTGAAAAAGTCTTACTTTTGTTTCACCGTATTGATACCCAGATAAAAAAATATTTCTGTGGGCTCATGGCCATGACAGTGTTGGACACAGTTAGCTTAGCCCTAGGTCTTTGGGTGATCGGTTTAAACTTCGGCGTGTTTGGTGTGGTGCCTTCCTTTTTCTTGGGGCTGCTCTGTGCGGTGTTTTCGTGGCTACCTTTTGTCGGCTCTATTTTAGGCTGCGTCATTATTGTGCTGGTTTGTGTGGTACAAAGCCCTGAGCCCGCCTGGATTATATTTTGGTCTGTCGCTCTCTTTATAACGGTGCGTCTGTTGGATGATTTTATCTACACGCCGCTAACTATCGGACGCTCCCTAAGTGTGCATCCTTTGGTGACGGTTTTGATTATTTTTGCTGGCGGCTTTGTTGGGGGTGTTACGGGCCTTTTACTCGTCATGCCGCTCTTGGGAGTGTGTATGGTCTTAGGTGAAATTTTTGGTCAAGTTTGGTTCGATGCCCGTTTACGCGCTCGCTATCATCTTTCCCACCAGTTAAAATTACGAGTGGCTAGACTTGGCTTGTTTGAGTAAAGTCATGCCGATTGCATGACGATAAGAAGGCGGAGTAGTTGGTGAAGTTTTATTATCATGTGACTTGCCACCATAAGGGAAACTTGCTTAACATATAGGTTATGAGCAATACCCTAGTTACTAAAGATAAGTTAGTTGATGATGTTAAAGAAGTGATCGCAGATGCTGAAGCTCTAGTGCGTGCCACAGCAGATGACCTTTCCGTAAAGGCTAAAGAAGCCCGTGCTAAGCTCTCCGTTAAATTGGAGTCAACCAAAGTGCAGCTTAAAGAACTAGAGGCTGTCGTTAAACAAAAAACCGCTGAAGGCGCCAAGGAAACAGACCGTGTTATTCGTGACCATCCCTATGAGTCCATCGGGGTAGCTTTAGGAGTTGGTCTTTTGATTGGTATTCTTCTCAACCGCAAATAAGCATGTTTTTTTCCAGCAAATCAAACGAGGGAGGTCTCTTAGGCCTCTTACGTAAGTTCGCTTTACAATTAGTCAGCCTTCTCGAAACGAGAGCTGAACTAGTTGCGGTAGAGTTCCGCGAGGAAAAAATCAGATTAGTTAAAATCTTAATCTGGAGTTCTACCACTTTGTTTCTGGCGGCGATCGGATTAGTTATGCTGACCATGACCATCCTGTTTTCTATCTGGGATAATGAACAATATAGGATAATTGCCCTGAGCATATTTACCTTATTCTACTTAAGCGGATCTGTCTTTGGATTCGTTATGATGAAAAAGTTGCTTTTGGAAGGTGAGTTGCCCTTTGCTGAAACGATTAACCAGCTAAAAAAAGATAAATTCACTTTAGAACCCTAGCTCCATGAAAGCTGCTTCAGTAAGTTTAAAGCAACAAAAAGCTCATCTCCTCTTGCGTTGTGAAACGGAACGTTACATTTTAAGTTCCACCTGCGTCCAATTACAACAATCCATGACGTGGTGGGATATGGGTTACACACTGGCCTCGGCCTTTGCTCCGAAAGCTAAACTACTTTTACCCGTTGTTGCTATGGTGCTGGGATCACGGCTCGGTTCCTTAGGTCAGGTAGGAAGCATCGTTTCTAAACTCATTATGGGCTGGCAATTTTTTCAAAAAATAAGGTCTGCTTCAAGTTCGCTTGATCTGCCTGCTTTATTTAAGCGTTTAAAAGGCTAGGAGTAGCTCACCCGCAGGGTCTTGGGTTATTTTTCTCCATAACCTTTTTACTTTCTTCCTTTTTCAATTTTCCACATGCTTAACTCTTCATGAGCAAACGTCGTCAACTCTGGGTTGTTAAAGTGGGTAGCGGTTTACTCACGCATCGTAATGGTGGAGTAGATCGCCAACTCATGGCTGGGTTGGCCGCACAAATCGCAGAGCTTCGTCAACATCACATCGCCGTCATTCTCGTTTCCTCGGGTGCCATCAGCGCAGGCATGTCGGCTTTAAACTTAGAGCAACGGCCAGTCGAGCGTAAGGCTTTGCAAGCCTGTGCTACGATCGGTCAACCCCGTTTGATGGCCGCATGGAATGACGTGTTGAAGAAACATCAACTTTGCGCTGCTCAAATTCTATTAACGTCGTGGGATCTCGATAGCCGCAAGCTTTACAATAACACCCAGTCCACCCTACAACATCTTTTATCCTTAGGAAATTGCGTTCCTGTCTTCAACGAGAACGACGCCCTCTCCTTCGAGGAAATCGAAATGCTGAACCGTTTTGGGGATAATGATAAACTCTCCGCTCATGTAGCACTACTCGCAATGGCCGATCAGTTGATTATTTTATCAGGAATAGACGGCCTTTACACCAAGCCTGATGGAACGGGAAAGCTCCTGCATGTGGTCAAAGAAATTGATGCCACCATCATGAGCTATGCTGGCACGACTCAGAGCCAGCGCTCCGTGGGTGGCATGATCTCGAAGCTTGAGACCGCTCGACTTGTCATGGGGCAGGGGATTCCCCTAGTGATTGGTAACGGTAGAGGGAAAGATATTTTACTTAAGATCATGCGTAAGGAAAAAATTGGCACCCACTTTATTGGTAAGAAAAAAACTAAGTCATGAGTGAGTTATACCAACAGATCGAAGCTCTATGCCAAAAAGCTAAGAAAGCCTCTCGTCAACTAGCCATCGCCTCGGCACAGCGTAAGAATGAACTGCTCAGAGCCATAGCCGACTCATTAGAGCAAGGTCGCTCACGTATCTCGGAGGCGAACGCTCTGGACCTAGCTCGTGGGCGGGCAGCCGGCCTTTCTGCAGCCATGTTGGATCGTTTAGAATTAAATGATCATCGCATCACTTCCATGATCCAGTCCGTACATGACGTGATCAGGCTGCATGATCCCGTGGGCGAAAGCTTAAAAAAATGGACACTTCCTAATGGCTTGCAGATGAACAAAATCCGGGTGCCCATTGGCTTAATCGGCATCATCTACGAATCCCGCCCTAACGTTACGGTCGATGCCTCTGTCCTGTGTCTTAAGACAGGCAACGGCACGATTCTACGCGGTGGTAAAGAAGCTCTCGAATCCAACCTTGTCCTGACAGCGCTCTTGCAAGAAGCCTCCGAGCGCAGTGGGTTTCTCCGTGAAACGGTTACACTTTTGCCCATGACCGATAGGGAAGCAATTCCGATCTTATGTCAGATGGATTCCTATGTGGATTTACTTATTCCTCGCGGTGGACACGGCTTGATTGAGACTGTGGTCAAGAATGCGCGCATGCCTGTGATCAAACACTACAACGGCATCTGTCACCTCTATGTCCATGAAGAAGCTGATTTCTCCATGGCCGAAAGGATTTTAATTAATGCCAAATGTCAGAGGCCTGGAGTCTGTAATGCGGCAGAAACGTTGTTAGTCGATGAACGTATTGCGGCTCGATTACTGCCCCCACTTTTTAAACAGCTACGTGACCATAAGGTAAAGATTTTCGGCGATGCCAGAGCATCGCAGGCTGCGGGGGAGACCTTGCCTGAGCCAGAAAATTGGACAACGGAATATTTAGATCTGATTCTAGCAGTTAAAGTCGTTAAGAACGCCGAGGAAGCCGTTAAACACATCGAAGAATACGGTTCCCACCATTCCGACGCCATCGTTACGGAAAATGAACAAGTAGCGGAGCGATTTCTTGCCGAGGTGGATTCCGCTACCGTTTACTGGAATGCTTCGACTCGCTTTACCGATGGAGGGCAATTCGGCTTCGGAGCTGAAATCGGTATCAGCACCGATAAGATCCATGCCCGCGGCCCCATGGCACTGGAAGAACTAACTAGCTATAAATACGTGGCGAGGGGAACTGGGCAGGTGAGGGAATAAGCTATCTAAATCCCTTATGATCGCAATTAGCA
>JAWXBW010000049.1:0-3093 GCA_034440395.1 Blastochloris sp.
CCCTTGCTGCGCTAGGAGGCCGAGCTCTCTTACTTCTCCTACCCTTTTTCGCCTACCTCCACCTGCCCGATGATTTTATCTCAACAAATTTTCTCCGCCAACGCACCAGCTCTGCTCTTCTTAGCCCTGGAGCTTTAAAACGCTTTCTCCCAGGTAAACCTGGCGAGCTTTATCGCCTCCTTAAAGAACAAGCAGAGACCACGCCGAAAGATCAGCCTGTCAGCCTAGATCTTTTAGAACTTATTTATCTCAGTCAAGATAAGCAACTACGTGAACTCTACGATGGCCACCAAGTCGTCATCTTCGGCCAGTGGCTATCCGAGAATCCGACTCAATTCAAGCTAGCGCGCCTCCTCATCTTTTGTTGCGCCGCAGACGGCCGCACCGTTACGCTCAACGTCCATGGCCAAACCGATTTAAAAGACGATGGTAGTTGGTTGGAAGTAATAGGAACTCTCCGCTACGATGCCGATACCAATATCCCAAAATTAGAACTCATCAACTACACTAAGCCTGAACACCTCCCTGACTTTAATATGTAGGCTCCCTTAATTCGCCGTCTGGTGACCAGCGAAAACTTCATACGTTTTTAATCTCTCCCGTAACGCTGGATAATTTTCTAACTCCGGTTCCCGTTCCATTAACTCCGACGCTGCCTTACGTGCTTCACTTAAAAGCAACATATCCCGTCCTAAATTAGCAACACGCAAAGGCGGCAAGCCACTCTGCTCCGCACCTAAAATATTGCCTGGTCCACGGATTTTTAAATCCTCTTCTGCTAAACGAAACCCGTCCTGAGTCTCCTCCATTATTTTCAGACGCTTCCAGCTTTCTTCTCCCTTCGGCTCCCCCACTAAAACGCAATAAGACTGTAAATCACTACGTCCCACTCTGCCTCTTAGTTGATGTAATTGGGCTAAGCCAAAGCGCTCCGCATGTTCGATCACCATCATGGTTGCTGTCGGCACATCCACCCCCACTTCAATGACAGACGTCGCCACCATGACATGCTTACGACCAGTACGAAACTCCGCCATCTGCAACATTTTTTCTTCAGGGTCCATTTTTCCGTGAAGCATAACTACTTCTTTTTCTCCGAAAATTCCCTGCATTTCCTTAAAAGCCACCTTGACCGATTTTAAATCAAGCTTTTCCGATTCCTCCAAAACGGGATAAACGACATAGGCCTGCCGATCTTTTTGAATCTCTTTTTTTATATAGGCCCAAACCTTAGACAGCTCCTCCGCAGATCTTAAAACGGTTTTGATTTCCTTTCGTCCCGGCGGCATTTCATCCAGCACGGAAACGTCTAAATCCCCATAAAGAGTTAGGCACAATGTGCGCGGAATGGGCGTGGCCGTCATGACGAGTAAGTCCGTATTCTCACCCTTAGCTAAAAAAGCCCGTCGCTGTAAAACCCCGAACTTATGCTGCTCATCAATCACGCCAAGCCCGAGACTTGGGAGCACGGCCTTTGCTTGAAATAACGCATGTGTGCCAACAAAAATAATGCCGTTCTTCGTAAATAAACCTGCACCAGTTGGTTTCTGATTTTTTGTCCATACTTGCACCGAAACATCAAAGGGTTCTAACAACTTGCGTAAGTTACGTGCGTGTTGTTCCGCCAGCGTTTCGGTGGGAGCCAGCAAAGCGGCATTCATCCCACACTCCAAGGTTCTCAACATGGCGTGACAAGCGACCAGCGTTTTTCCCGATCCCACGTCGCCTTGGAGCAAGCGATTCATGGGGCGTTCCCGTGCCAAATCCTCGTCTAACTCAGCAAAGACACGACTCTGCGCATTCGTGGGTTGGAAAGATAAACTCTTGAGCCAAGGCTCAACAAGATCCCGCTTTTTCTTACCACGCTTTTTATGAACCGAGATAACGTTCTGCCTTCTCTTGGCGAGCAAGATTTGCATAAGAAATAATTCTTCAAAAGCTAAGCGTTGACGGGCGGACTCTAAACTGGCGGGTGTCGTGGGGAAATGGATTTCACGATAGGCCTCCGTAGCAGAAACAAAGTTTCCTGGTAGCGGCACCATCTCTTGCACATAAAAATCTTCGCCGCTTAACGTCGCATGCATACGTGAGCGAATGACCCGTTGACTCAAGCCCGTCGTGGTGGGATAGATCGGGGTGAGCCGATCGAGATGAATGGAGCAGTGCATGTCCTCCGTAATCACCTCAATTTCAGGGTGCATAATCTTGCGCTTCTTGCCCGAAATCATGATGCGGCCATGAGCAATCAACTCTTTACCCTCTTTTAAATAATTCTTGAAAAAAGGCATGTTATACCAAACCAAGGTAATGGATTCAAACATACCTTGCGGTTGAAATACGGCCTCGAACGAGGATCTCCCACCACGCCAACGATTATTCTTGGAACTGACAATCTTACCCCGCGTCGTCACTGTCGCCCCCTCCGTTGCCGAGATGGGATCTGACCAGAGAGAACGGTCTTCGTGGCGGCGTGGGAAATGATGAATCAAATCTTGATCCGACAAAATCCCAAGTTTAGCCCATGCCTCGGGGACTTTCTTCTTCGTTGATTGCACAGTGGCCACGGAAAAACAATGACTTAACTTAGAAGGCTAAGCAAGGACAGGCGATAAAAGTTTATCGTAAGCGGTTTTGTCTCCATGAGCATGAACATTAGCACAGAAAGTAACTTTAGCCCCGCTTATCAACTGTTCAACTAGGTATACTATCGACCCAGATGTTGCCTTACCCAGCACACGTGGAGGCGATTTTCTTGGTCTGGTTACATATCATATTTATTAGTGATAGGAACTAAGGCTTAAAACAATGCCGATTTTTACCGTGGTTGGGAGCGGGGTGATGGCTCGTCATGGAGGTGTCAGGTTGTCTGTGATAAAGCGTGTGCACGGAAACAATTCCTCAGTTGGCAATGGCAGCCAGAGTTCGGATTCAAATTCCTGGATTGTCATGTGAGGTTGCCAGTCGTTTTGTTCACTGGCTCCGGCGGTAGATGGGTGATCAGCCGCGCACTCCGTTTATATGAAAAATAGGAATACGCCCATTGCATCAAAACGGCGATGCGGTTGCGGAAACCGACAAGGAAAATTAGATGGA
>JAWXBW010000050.1:0-42511 GCA_034440395.1 Blastochloris sp.
ATCATAGAAGCAAATTCTCCTCTGACAACTATATAATAATGCTAGGATTTTTGGTCACCTTCTAGGAACTATTTATCAAATAAAGGTAAATATTGTGCCTAGCTTAACTATTCTTATTTTTGCTGCTTAGTAAAAAAAGATAGACTCCCAACAAAGCCACCAAGGCAATGGCTGAGGTGGTGAAGGTTAGAACCCAATTCCGCACCTCTTTATCTGGAATGAAGGCAAATTTGTGGAAGTTGCGGAAGACATTGGCCTCGAACTGCTTCCAGTCGTCCGTGGTGCGGGTGACGCTGCCCGTCATGGTGGAAACATAAACCCGGGTTCCTTTGCCATCATCAACATCAAAGCGGTAAACTGGAAGAATTCGGAAGATGCTAATATATTCCGCATTAAACTCCGTTAGGTAATCGGTCTTGCGCACCGCCAGTCCTCTCAGATGCCCCGAGGCAATCTGCGCAGCATAACGCGCGTCTGCGCTGCTATCCCCCTCTCCGCTCCTAGCGTTGACATAGACTGGCTCCTTCTTTCCACTGGGATACAACTGATACCAAGGCTCGCCCGCAATTTCCCGGATGGAAACGGCTGAGAGAGTGGTTCCCGGAGGAAGAATCCCCGCCGCACGGACGGGCGACACGTGGAAATCTTCTGCCTTCATCGCGGCGGAGGGGCCTGGCTTAGGCGGAGGCTTTTGGGTCATGGACATGATGTTGTGAAGCACTCCGCTGCCTGCGGCCAAGAAGACAAACAGGCTAAAGGTCAGGCCCAGCCAGCGATGAAGGTTCCGTAAAATCTTTTTATTCATGCAACTCCTTTTGAGAATCGTTATTGTTTTTTTTATTACCAGCGATACTCAATACCGCCGTAGAAAGCACGTCCATCCCCAGGGCTGAACTGTGCTGCGCTGCGTCCGGCGATAGTCAGATCATCCACCACACCGGTAGTGGCAGCATACTTTTCGTCGGCTAAGTTCCGGCCCTCGACAAAGAGGTGGAAACCATATTTCGACTTGTATCCGATTTTAAAGCCCACTAGGAAATAGCTGTCTGCATCTAGGGTGTTGGCGTGATCGATAGGGGAATCGGCCAGCGTCGCTTCAAAATTCGGTCCCATGTAGAACCCGCAGGGATGACTATAGATCAGATCAGCCACGTAGAAGTGCTCAGGCAACCCGGCTAACTGATTGTTTCCGAAGCGTGGATCGTTATCGAAAACAAACCGACCCCACGTGTAATTCTGACGCAGATAAAGCTTGTCCTCATCATCGGCCAGATCTTTCCAGATCTCAATTCCAACACCCAATTCGATTCCGGTGTGGAACGTTTGTTTGGCGTTGATCGTGGCCGTGGAGCCGTTCGGATCGGAAAGAGATAGTAGTTCGTTTTCTACCCAAGAATTGTAGAACGTAGCGTCCCAGTCGAAACAACCTGAACTCCCACGTGAACCTGTTTCAAAAGTCCACGCTTCCTGCGCATCTGTTACACCCAGATTCTGACCTGCCCGGGTGTCAAAATACTCGCTGAAACTGGGCGGTTCATAGCTGCGGCTAACGTTGGCAAAGAGGGAGGTTTCGTTGTCGAGTTCATAAAGCAGCCCGATTTTTGGGTTGAAGGCCATGTAGTTTTCGTAGGCCGAACGGGTTGTCGGGTTGAGCAGGGTCGTGTTGACAAAATTCTGGCCCCCACCTGTCCGGGCAAAACGGACATCGCTGTCGCGTGTGCTCCAATCCGCCTGAAAACCAAGAACCAGAGCCAGTTGTTCAAATAGGTAATGCTGGTTTTCCGCATACATTGTGATGCTGGTGGCGGTCTGGGTGGAGTCGAGGGTTTGCGGACCGCGGGCCTGGCCTGTGGTGGCGGCATAACCGAATTGATCCGCTTCCGTGATTCCCAAGGTCTGGCGTGTGCCTAGAATGAAACGATTCTTGCGACCAAACAAATCTTTTTCCCCCGTGTAACGGAGATCGACATTGAAGTCGTTGGAGTCCTGATCAATGATCTGGAAAATCGGATGGAAGAGATCTTTATTAGACCAAGAAAGCGCGCTATCAAGTCGCTGATCATCCCAAGTGTAGCTGGTCTTGTTCGCTACTCGATAAAGTTTGAAGTCGCGCTTTTGGTCGCGGTTGGTCTGTGCAAAGGTCGTCTGGGAAGGATCGACATCAAGTTGAGTTTTGGTCAGACTGCCAGGCAGTTCCGATTCGGTGTTGACAAAGCCCGCATAGAAACGGGTCTCAAGATCAGGCTGGATCTTCGCCCCAACATTAGCAAAGAAGCGTTGCGTGTTCTGCTCCGCATGTTCCCGGAATCCGTCTTGGGAAGATTGTGTCACAGTGGCGTAGTAGTCGAAAGGTCCCTCGACCAAGCCAGAGCTGATTTGGCCGCGCAGGTAGCCGAAACTTCCCGCCTCCCCACGCACCTGGATTTTATCCGCATCATACCCCGTGGGTGAAACATAGTTGATTGATCCGCCCAGAGTGCTACTGCCGTAGTGAAGGGCATTGGATCCGCGATACACCTCAATTGATCGCGCTGCCAGAGGTTCAATCGACTGCATGTCAAAACCACCGTCCGCCAAGTTTAACGGGACGCCGTCCTGCATCAAAAGTAGGCCGCGACCGTGGAAGGTTCTCTGAATGCCGCTGCCACGGATGGAGAGGCGAGCCTCCTCCGAGCCGAAGCGCGGTTGTACGATTACCCCCGGGGCGAACTGAAGCGCATCTTTCAGGGTGGAAGCTCTCCCCTGTTTAAAATCTTCGGCCAGAATAAGACTGACACCACCGGGAACCCTGTTCAATTCTTTGCGCACGGTGGCCGTGTTACGCACGGTCAGCGATTGATCTGCATTCGCCTGCACCACTACCTCTGTTAGCGTCGTAGCTTGCCTAGTAAGAACAGGTTCATTTAACTTCTTTTTAGCCGCCGCAGATTGCACACTCTGGCCAAAAACCATCACCGCACTCACGACCAACAACGAGCCTGTAAAACAAGCTTTTTGCGTAATCATCATAGAAAACTCCTCAACAGCACAGAACCTCTGTGCATTTAAATTAATTACATTAATCCAGACTCAGTTTTAAAAACTGATCTTTACTTCGCACATCCACACAAGGGAATTGATGAGCAGATTAGGCTCGAGGAGGAGGAACAGGTGGCGACTGCAAGCCTACGCCACGTAGGAAACTAACTGAGGAACAAAAATCCGTAGATTCAGAAAATAGTTGTTGAGTTGCAGGAACCCGCAGATCAAGAGCTACAGCTTTTAAATCCGTTAGTTTAAAGGCTAATGCCAATGGAGCATGATCGCGCTTAGCCTGTTGCACCTTCTTACACATGCCGCAGGGATGTTTTCCATCGAAGGTGTTGCTCAAACCTTTTTGTAATCCCACATCTTGGGAATAACTAACTACCATCCCACCCCAAGCCACGCATTGAACCACGACAAGGTGCGCTCCGCTCAGATAGAGCAAAGCCATCAAGGATCCAATAATTCCTAAAGTGCGCACACCTAAATAAAAGGCAGAGTGACTTTAAATTTCAAACAAAAAATGTAATCAATAAAATTTAGATCCTTGATCAAGAACTTTAGAAAAGCTGCTTTACTTTGGATTAGCGTAAGCCTCCACCAAACCCTTGACCACAGCGTCCGTATACTCAGCGTAGATACTTTTTTGCATCTTACCTGAGACTAGCCTTTTCCCCTCATAGTGTCCCTCCAGTAACCGGCGTAGTGTCCCACGCTCATTCATAAAATAGGCCTCTACCACGACCACAGGCCCCATAAATTCTCTAGTCACCGCAAGGTTCCGAGCCACGACATACTCATTCTCATCCGTCACAATCCGTGTGACGGCTGAGTTTCCGTATTTCACTGGAGGAAACCCTGTGGCTGCTTGGAAAGCCCTAGCAATGGAGCTAGCTACTTGAACCTCAAATGGGGTGGAGGCTTGCACTAATTTTTTAACTAATTGATACCGCTGCCGCCCGTCTTTTAATTCCCCCTTAGAAAAGGAGCCTGGCACAAAAAAGACGTTGCGGTTAATGCGAGCGAACTTACCTCCCGCACTGGCAGAAGTAGCGTTATGCTGTAAAACAAGGGTGATCTCGGGCTTGAAGTCTCCCATTTTATGAGCGCGGTAACGTGTCTCGTAAGTTTTTGTTAAAAGAATCTCGGTTAGGATTTCCACCCGTCGCTCTGCCCCTTTTGCTAGTCCACGGGTACGCGTGAAGTAAGATGGCGGTAAGCCTTGGCTTTTCTTTATCATGTCTCTGGCTTGATTGATAAAGTCCTCCTTCTTGTAGGGACTGACTAACCTCGGTTGCTCTCTCGTTATACGAACTTCTGCCCCAAGTGCTTTCAGCTTATCTCTTAATAATAAGCCGTTAACTAAATTTAAATCACCTTCCTGTATTTTCCCGTAACCGCGGAATTTGGAAGATCTATCCTCCATCCTCCCCCATTCACCACCTATGTCAGCCGGGTCAATCACGATTCGCAAACCATCAAGTGGCTTAAGCTCTTGCGACTTTTCCTTAAATTCAAACGGGGTCCGATACCAACGCGGCACAGGCTTCTTTGACTCCTCATTCTTAGCGAAACCAATCCGTAACACTTCCTTCGCCTCAGACCCCGCACTCTCCATTACAGAAAACCCTTGCTCATCCACCTTCAGATGCGGAGCCATGCCATCAAATGGATCATAAAGTCCGCTTAAACGACGCTTAAACTCCGATGACGTTAATGTCTCATTAAATATTTCTAGCTTTTCCCAGTCCGCCTTCTCTGGCTGTAGCTGTAAGGGTGGTAGTAAAATCGGACCTAATCCTACGTCCTTCACCAGCGGATCCGTTTCCGCCCACAGGTAGCTAGTTAGTGCCAATACAAAAAGCGCACTACCTGAGCACAGTTTCATGCTCATCCTCATTCGGCCGTAAACCCTCTCATTTCTTCACACATTCTTCACACGCTCCATACAAGATGATCTCATGCCTGTGGACTTGGAATTTTTTAGGCGCTAACTCCTCCACCTCATGTACACAACCTTCCAGCTCAAAAACTCGCTTGCATGTCTCACAGAAAAAATGATGGTGATGTCGATGCCCCCCCAACTCGTAATGAGGAACCGTGCCAGGGATGTCCACCAGATCGATGACTCCCTCTTGCTCCATGGTCTTTAAAGTTCGATAGACTGTCGCCATTCCTAAGCTAGGCTTCTTCAATTTGCCCAACTCATGGATCTCTACGGCCGAGAGAGGATTCTTTGTTTCTCGCAGCACTTCCTTCAAAGCTTCACGTTGTTGAGTAGAATAAGACACGAGATGACTATTCCTTGACTAAATATCAGAATCAAGTATCAATTAAATTTGATAATGAATTCTCATATTCAATCAGGGCTTAAGCTGGCTTCTCTTTTAACAAGGCTTCCCGTTACAGTGCTTTCAGGTTTCCTCGGAGCAGGTAAAACCACGCTCCTCAATCACATCTTAGCCAATCGTGAAGGCCTGCGTGTCGCCGTTATCGTCAATGACATGAGCGACGTCAACATCGACGCTGAGCTCATTAAACAAGGCACGGCCAATCTCTCACGCCAAGAAGAAAAACTGATCGAAATGTCTAATGGCTGCATCTGCTGCACCCTCCGCGAAGACTTACTCAAAGAAATTAACATCTTAGCCTCAGAAGGTCGCTTCGACTATCTCTTGATTGAGTCCACTGGCATCTCCGAACCACTTCCCGTAGCTGAAACTTTTACCTTCACGGACGAAGAAGGCCACAGCCTCTCTGAAATAGCGCGACTCGACACGATGGTCACCGTGGTTGATGCTAAAAACTTCCTCGAAGACTACAACGCCCGTGAATCTTTGAAAGATCGTCAACAACAGCGTGATGAACAAGATGAGCGCAACATCGTCGATCTCTTAATTGAGCAGATCGAGTTCGCCGATGTTCTTATCATCAATAAAACCGACCTCATTACGCAAGCCGAACTTAAAAGCGTTAAAGGTCATCTCCGTGCGCTTAATACAAGCGCCGTCATGCTTGAGTCGGTTAAAGGTAAAATCCCCCTAAACGAAATCTTAGACACCCAGCGTTTCGATTTTGAGAAAGCCTCCCAATCCCCCCTCTGGCTGAAAGAATTGCGCGGTGAACATAAACCTGAGACCGAAGAATACGGCATCACCAGCTTTGTTTATCGCAGTCGTAAGCCTTTTCACCCAGCGCGCTTCCATGAAGTATTAAAACAAAAAATGGCAGGAGTCATCCGAGCCAAAGGATTTTTTTGGTTATCCACCCGCATGGACTGGGCTGGTGCCCTATCCCAAGCAGGGCGCATGAAATCAGTCGAGCCCGCCGGCACCTGGTGGGCCTCCATGCCACAAACCTCTTGGCCAACCGAACAAGAACAGATCGATATTATCCAAAAAAATTATAAAAAACCCTACGGCGATCGCCGCCAAGAAATCGTTTTTATTGGCCAAGAAATGAACCAAGCCGCCATCACCCGCCTTATAGACGCCGCGCTCCTAACCGATGCTGAACTCAGCATGGGTGAAGAACTTTGGGCTAATTTCCCTGACCCCCTACCTGATTGGGGTTCACCGCAACTATCTGAATAAATTAACGAATAAATCAATACCCCTATGAATATTAAAGCAATCCAACTTCTAACCCTAACTCTTCTAGCCAGCTGTAGTTTGCCGCTGAATGCCGCAGAAAAAAAACTTGAAATCGTTGCTTCCTTCCTTCCTATCTACGCCCACACTCAAACCGTGGCGGGCGATTTAGCTAAGGTCTCTATGCTTCTTAGTAAAGACTCCAGCCCACATGACTATGCTTTGAACCCCAGCGATATTAAAAGATTAGCCCGTGCCGACCTTTTTATCATCAATGGTCTCGGGTTAGAGGAATGGTCAAATGAAATTGTTAAAAAGGCTGGTAATAAAAAACTCGTAGTCGTGGACAGCAGTAAGGGGATCTCCCTTTTAGATAGCCCTAAAGTAGTCTCCTTACCATCTGCGGAAAAAATCGATCACACAGGCCATGATCATGGGGAAGGTAAAAATCCCCACATCTGGCTAGACCCCATCAGTGCCCAGCAACAAGTTAAAAACATTGCCGAAGCACTTATTAAAGCCGACCCCAAAAATGCGGACGGTTACAAAAAGAATCGCGATGCTTACTTAGTTGAACTCAAAAAATTACATGAAGATTTTCGCTCCAAGCTGAATCAACTACCCATCAAAAATCTTATCACCTTCCACGACGCCTTCCCTTACTTAGCCAAGCGCTACGGCATGAACTACATCGGTTTCATTGAAGAATTCCCCGAAAAAGACCCGAAGCCCAGCGAGCTTGCCGCTCTGGTCAAAGCCATCAAAGATAATAAAGTAAAAGTTCTTTTTGCTGAAACCGGCTATTCTCCAAAACTCCTGCAGTCCATCGCCACACAAACCGGTGCTGCCGTAGCCGACATCGACACCTTGGAGGTGGGTGCCCCTACTGCTGACGCTTACATCAAGCTCATGAGGAAAAATCTGGCATCCTTCGAGAAGGCGTGGAAGTAAAAGTTATTTACTGAATTATTTCTTGCGGTTCGTTACCCTGAATATGTGATAAGCCCTAAAACTACCGTATCTCCAGCCTTACTCTCCTTGCGAGGAGTCGGCGTCGCCTATGGAACTGACTGGGCCATTCGCAACGTCGACCTCGATATTCGCCAAGGCGAAATTATCGGGCTAATTGGCCCGAATGGAGCTGGTAAATCCACCCTCCTCAAAGCCATTCTTGGCCTTGAACCTTGCGCGGAAGGCATTATTGATTTTAAGCTCCTCATCGACACAACTAAAATTGGTTACGTCCCCCAACGCCTTTCCATCGACCACAGCGTGCCCTTCTCTGTTCAAGAATTCCTCTCCCTCAATATCCCCAATACGCGCTGGTGGTGGCCTAGTAAAAACCCAGCGCACCTTCACCTCATTCAAAAACAGCTCGCCGCCGTCCAAGCTGAACATCTCATTCATCGTCGCATCGGTAGTCTTTCCGGCGGGGAATTCCAGCGCGTCACCGTTGCCTACGCCCTTCTCCGTGAACCTAAACTCCTTCTTTTAGACGAACCCACCACAGGCATCGATCAGCAAGGATCCGAAATGCTCGAAAAACTCTTAAACCAATTGCGCCGTGAGCGACACATCGCTGTCATGATGGTTTCCCACGACCTCCACCTCATCAGCGACCTTTGCGACCGCGTCTGCTGCCTTAACCGGCATGTCTGCGCCGTGGGCACGCCAGCAGAAGTAATGGAGGAACATTTTCTCCGTGAAATTTACGGGCGCCAACGTCTTCTTACCGCCACCCGTGGGCTCGACATGCGTCAATCATTTAAAAAATCTAACTAATAACCCATGGACTTCTGGCACATTGAATTCATGCGGAACACCCTTCTTTCCGCTCTCATCCTCGGCCCTGCGTGCGCCTTGCTTGGCGTCTTTGTCACCCTGCGTGGTATGGCCTTTTTTAGCGACGCCCTCGCCCACTCAGCTTTAACGGGCGTAGCCATTGGATTTCTTATTGAGGAACTCTGGGGCTGGGGTTTTGATCCCATGTTTACGGTCTTAATCTTCAGCATACTGCTCGCTAGTGCCATGGCCTATTTTTTTGAAAAAACGACTCTTCGCCCTGACACCATTATCTCCTTCAGCTTCACTGGCAGCGTCGCACTTGGCGTTATCATTCTCGGCATGTTAGGTAAATACCGCATGATTGATGGTATCCTCTTTGGCAGCATCTACGCTAACGACACCGCTGATCTTTACAAACAACTAGCTCTCTTAATCCTCATCCTAGCCTTTACCCTCTGGAAGCTGCGCCCCTACACCCTAGCTATACTCCAGCCTGACCTCGCCCGCATCCAAGGCGTCAACACTTCTCACCTCAACTACTTCTTCGCCATCCTCATCGCCATTACCATTACCCTGACCCTGAAAATGGCTGGAGCCCTCCTCATCAGCGCGCTCATTGTTACCCCTGCCGCCGCCAGTAAAATGATGGCGAAAAACTTCCGCCATCTCCTTCTACTTAGCCCACTCCTAGGCTTTTGTGCCGCTGGCAGTGGCGTCTTAATTTCCTACCAACTCGACTCTCCCACCGGACCTACCATTGTCCTAACAAATGTGGCCGTCCTCCTTCTGTGCCTAATCGTAACCCGTTTCAAAAAATAACAGCTCCCACCCTAGCTATTAAAAGCACTTTGCATCTACCCTGCATCTGCTAAGATCTTTTTGTTATGTCTACCCCTTCGCTTTTAGAGATTGAAGCCATTTATCATCAACCTTTGTTCCAGCTCTTGGATCAAGCGCGCAGCGTTTATTGCGAAAACTGGGACGGTAATGAGATTCAACTTTGCACCTTGCTGAGCATCAAAACAGGCGGTTGCAGTGAAGATTGCAGCTACTGCGCCCAAAGCTCGCATTACCATACAGGCTTAGAAAAAGAAAATCTTCTCGGGGTGGACGAGGTCATGCGCCATGCCCATCAAGCCAAGGCCAGCGGCTCCACTCGCTTCTGCATGGGTGCGGCGTGGAAAGGCGTGCGTGAAGGCACCGAAAAATTTGAGCAGGTTAAAAACATCATTGGCGAAGTCAGTAAACTCGGCATGGAAGTTTGCGTTACCCTAGGCCAATTAACCGATCAGGCCGCTCTAGAACTGAAACAGGCCGGAGTTACAGCCTATAATCATAACATCGACACCAGCCCAGAATATTATCCAAACATCGTTAGCACTCACACTTACCAAGACCGCTTAAACACGATCCAGTCCGTACAAAAAGCGGGCATGGACGTTTGCTGCGGCGGTATCCTAGGCATGGGCGAGAGCGTGGGCGATCGCTTGCGTATGCTAGAAGTCTTAGCAGGTTTCGACCCTGCCCCCGAGAGCGTTCCGATTAATTGCCTCATGTCCATGCCTGGCACGCCTTTAGAAGAACAAAATCCTGTGGATGTGTTTGATCTAATCCGCATGATCGCCACGACCCGCGTGCTCCTCCCAAAAACTAAAGTGCGCCTCTCCGCCGGCCGTGCCCATCTCAGTCGTGAAGCCCAAGCCATGAGCTTCTATGCTGGGGCAAATTCTATTTTCTACGGCGGTAAACTCCTCACCGCCATCAACCCGAAAGAGAACGAAGATCTCGCTCTACTCAAAACTCTGGGCCTCAACGTGCAGGAGCCTCGTGCCCTTCAACCCGTAAAGCTAGAGCCAGCGAAAGTCCTAGCTTAAGCCTAACAGCTATCATCACGTTCTGACCGTGCTGCTTTATAATTTATGCACGCGGTATCTGCCATCAGGACTATTGACTCCTTTCGTCTTCCCCGCTTTTTATTCGCTCTCCTTCTAACATCCAGCCATCATAACTACGTAAAAAGACTGGCTTACTTTTCAGCCAGAGTAATTTAAAATTAATTTATGCTTAATTGGGTAGAGTGTAACGCAGTAAAGAGCCATCCTGAACGAGTCAGCGGAGCTTAGTTGTTTTGCGGAACGCGTCTCCCTGTCAGCGCCCTCTTTGAAAACCTAGAATCTGGGGCACGTATTGACTATTTTTTGGAGCGGTTTCCTGGTGTCACTCGACAGCAAACTGAGGCCCTGCTTGAGTATGTCGAGCGCAGCTTAGCTGCATGAAGATTTTATTTGGTCAGGGCATACCTCCACCTCTACGATTTAGCTTTCCTTTGCACCAAGTAATCACTGCCTACGAATTAGGTTGGGAAAAACTAACCAACGGCGAATTAATTTCCGAAGCCGAGGAGAACAACTTTGACATGCTCGTTACCACAGATCAAAACCTACGATATCAACAAAATTTAGATTCCAGAAAGGTAGCTATTCTGGTTTTACTTACAACAAGCTGGCCCAGAATCCAAAAGGCGTTACCTTAGATTATTTCGGAAGCAGACAAGATTTCTTTCGGCTCATACGCAGAACCGCAGATTCCCTAAAATTTGCCTTTCGCTTTCGGATTAGAGGTCATTCTTTATTTGGTCACGCAGGATTTTTTGCCCTCCCTCCCGATTCATCTTGCAGAGCCTCAGAAAGCGTGTTGGCTAGAAGGCTTATGGGAACATCTAATTCTACCAAGGCTCGAGTCAACAAAAAGAAACGTCAACGTCGTAGTGCTAAAAACGATCGTATCATCGCCGCTAAAGCAGCGAAGAAATAAGCGACCTAACGACAACCACCTTAAAAAGGAGAGCAATCTCTTTTTTAAGGTTTTTTGTTTTAAATCTCTAGAAGCCCAACCTAAAACGGTTCCCTTGAGCACCTATGCTGATTCGTGCGCCAACGGCATCAGCGGATCACTCTTTTTCTACCGGCTTCCTGCTAGCTCCTGCTCGTAAATATATCAGGCCTCCCAACATTCCCCACGTCAGCGTTACTGCATAGAACACTAGGGAAAGGGCAATGGATGTTTCCTTCGTAATCGAAACATAGGTCAGAAAATGTTGAAACGCTAACTCACGAATTCCCAGTCCGCCAATGGATGGAACAATCAGCGTAACCAGTGCTACCAGCGGCAGCACCGCACTTAAATCCCAAAAATCTAAATTCAGACCTAAACCCAGAGCCACGCAAAAACAACTAATGAGCAAAAAGAAATGAGCCGCCACCGAGTAGCCAAGTCCGCCCCAAAAACAGCCGCGGTTGGTCAAAAAGAAACGATACGCCTCGCCTGCCTCGTCCAGAGCACTTCGCAAGGGTAGCTTATGCCAAAAAGGCACCCAGAGAGAGGGATGTTTCCACACACCTAAGGCCAAGGCTCCCAGCGTCAGCGTGAAAACAACGAAGTAAAGAATCACCGCCAGCCGTGTAGCGAACTCTTCTGTAAGCGGCCCTATGCGAGTCATGATCAGCGTCGTAGAAATCATAAACATGGCAACAAAACCTAGAATGCGCTCCATCACAATAGACATGACGACCGTGGGCTTGATCTGCGGCTTTTCCCGAGCAATTAAAACTGCCTTGATAAAATCTCCACCCATCGCCCCAGGCATAAACGTATTAGCAAACAGCCCAATCAATGTAAGTTGCGCCGTGCGTAGCCAGCCGAGATCAGCTCCGCCCTTAACCAACAGCAAGTGCCAGCGTGCTATGCCTAGACTTGTGGTCATCCCATAAGCCAAAAACGCTAGAAGAAGCCACCCCACTTTAACCTGATGCACCGCAGTCCAGATATGCGTCCAATCCTTAAAAAAGAATAAATAGCCCACACCTAAAGCTGTAATAGCGATACGAAGAATAAAAGACCAAGAGGGGCGTGACATAACGTTAAGATAAGTAGTCTAACCCAAACACCGTTAAGATAACAGCTTCGAGTATAAAAAAGGGAGCTAGAGGAAGCCCAGCCACAAACAGGAAACCACGTGCAGATTAACGACGACGAGGTTGACCAGGTCGAGGAGGGCCCGTAAAAGGATTCGTATTTACCCGGAAGGTGATGCGGGCTTTCGTAAGGTCATAAGGACTCATGTCCATTTTAACTTTATCTCCGACGCTAAGACGAATGAAGTTTTTCCGCATTTTACCAGAGATGTGTGCCAACACTTCATGGCCATTATTCAGGCCTACCCGGAAAGTGGTTCCCTTCATAACGGCCTTAACCGTTCCCTCTATTTCAATTGTATCTCCAGCCATAATTCAAAAGTTGCGAGTTGAGAAGGTAGTGGGAATGTGGCAGAAGGGGAAGCAAAAAGATTGGGTAATTTTTATTTCTGAGAAAGTCTAACTTTATCAGCCTCCGTAAACGCCTGAATCCATGCTAGTCGTCGTCTGCCAGAAGATATTGGAAATCATCAAGGCTGAAGGCTTTAGCAAAATTTTCTTCTCCTAACACATCTTGAAAAAGTTGAGCTTTGCTTTGTTGCAGGAGCCGAATTTTTTCTTCAATCGTATTCTTTGCGATCAGTCGGTAAGCGATAACGGTTTTATCTTGGCCAATACGGTGGGTGCGGTCGATCGCTTGCGCTTCGACGGCGGGGTTCCACCACGGATCAAAGAGCACGACGTAAGAGGCTGCGGTCAGGTTAAGCCCGGCTCCGCCCGCCTTGAGCGAGATGAGGAAAACAGCAGAGCCTTCATGTTTCTGGAATGAGTTGACAAGGTCGCCGCGATTTTCCGTGCTGCCGTCGAGGTAGAAAGAGGTTAGTTTACGCTCGCTGATTTCTTTCTGAAGAATAGAGAGCATGGAAACGAACTGGCTAAAGACCAAAACCTTATGGCCTTCCTCAATCAAAGGCTCAAGAAGATCCATCAAGGCGTCTACCTTAGCACTTTGTCCGGGATGCTTACCTGCCTTCTTTATTAAGTCGGGATGGCAACAAGCCTGCCGTAAGCGCAGGAGTGCGCTCAGGATGTTAAAGCGTGATTTATCCAGATCGCGCTCGGTTTTCATTTTCAATAAAATCTGGCGCGCTTCTTTTAAGTGCGCTTTATAAAGGGTCAGTTGTTCTCCCTCTAATTCGCAATGAATATCTTCTTCTATCCGCTCGGGTAGATCGCGGGCAACTTGGTTTTTTGTGCGACGCAAGAGGAAGGGTCGGACTCGACGACCAAGGGAAGAACGAGCAAAGGAATCTGTCTTATCGTTGTATTGACGTTGGAAGGCCGCACGGTGGGCGAGCGCGCCAGGCATCGCAAAGTGAAGAAGGCTCCAGAGGTCTAGTAAACGGTTTTCAATCGGAGTGCCCGTGAGCACGAGGCGATGATCTGCGTTCAGGGCGCGGGCGGCCTGAGCGGTTTGAGAGTCGGGATTTTTAATAAATTGGCCTTCATCCAGAATCACCGCTTGCCAGGCGACTGAGTTAATTAACGTTTCCAGAGAGCGGAGCTGAGCGTAATTGATGATGATGAGGCCAGCTTGCGTCAGGTTCATTTTAAGGTTGTCTTGATCCTTCGTGCTGGCTCGGAGGACTTGCAAATTAGGGTAAAAGCGGGCGGACTCCGTTTGCCAATTGTCCATAACGGATTTAGGGCAAACGACGAGGGAGGGTTTTACCACACCTTCCTTAGAGTGAAGCCAAGCCAGCCACGTGAGGGTTTGCAGGGTTTTACCAAGACCCATGTCATCGGCCAAGACGCCACCAAAATTTGTCTGGGAAAGATAGGCGAGGAAGTGGAAGCCTTCGAGTTGGTAAGGACGTAGCTCGGCATGGATGGTGTCGGGCATGTCAGGCTTAGGTAAGTTACGGATCTCCAAAGCTCGGCCTAAAATCTGGGTGCGGAGCTGTTCAGAGCTTTCTTGTATGATGTCGGTATCGGCTAATTGCAAGGCGTGAAGGCGATGTTTAGCACCCGGATCCGCTAAGGGATCAATGCCGAGCTGTTTAAGTTGTGCTAACGAGGTGCTTTGTTCGGGCAGGACGAGGCGCTTCCAGTCTCCACTGGAAAGTCGGACAAAACCGCCTTGAGCTTTCAAGAGAAGTTTAAGCTCTTCTTTCGTTAAAGTGGTGTCTTCCACTTGGAGAGTGGCACTGAGGTCGAACCAATCCATGCCCGTGTTTTGCAGCTCCACGTTCCATGAGGCAAGGCTAGGTGCTTGGAGGATGGAGGCTAACTCACCCTCTGCCCTTAGGAGCACACCCGAGGGAAGGGAGGCAGCCCATTCTGCAAAACGTTCAGGAAATTTTTTATCAAGATACCCTGTCCAGAGTGGGTCATCATAATACCATGTCACGCGTAGAGGCTTGACCAGAGCTTCACAGGAATGGAGATGACGATCTTCGATGAGAATGGTCTGCACTTTAGACTTAGTGCCGCTTTTAGCTTGATGGCTCCAGCCTTTACGTAAGTCAAAATTACTCACGACTTCGTTTGTATTCTTCGGGTTAACACCGAGTGCTTCAATGGTGAAGCGCTCCGAGGAGATGTTATCCATGGCTGGCAGGACGCGAGCAACAAAAAGTAGTTTAACACGGAGCACTTCCACTTTTTTGGCTAGCTCTTCAGGCAAAGCACAATCCAGTTTAATTAAAGAGTTTAGATTTTTATTTGTAGAAAGTGCTTCATAAGGAACATTGAGGGGAAGGTTCATGAAGTTCGATCTAATAAGGCTCGTAGGGCCACGGTAGATGATTTGTTCTGCAACATAATAGCTAGGCTGCTGAAGTTGGCCTGGAAGGTTCCAGACGTCACCCTTTAGGAATTTCTTGTCATTAGTTTCTAATGTTACTTCATAATCTTTCTTAGTATCATCAGAGGGTTTGAGCGACCATGTGAGGGGCAAATCAGACCACGTGAGGGGCTTGCCTTGGCTAGAGACAACGTGGGGGCGGGAGGAGTCATTCTCTAAAAGACGGCGCACTCCTTCGATGGTAGAATCGTTAACAGGAAAATGGTCTAGGCCATAGACCCCTTGATACCCTTGGTGGATAACTTGCCATGTTAACCAATCACCAGAGGTGGCAGTTTGATGGCCTGTTTTGTCATTAGACAGGAGTTGGCGCAGTTTAGTTTTAGGAATAGAAACATAACCTTGTTTTTTAGCATCGAACCACTCAGGGATAATGGAAGATTTAAAAAAACGAAGACGTAAGGCATAACTAGCCGCCGCGTTAGTCTGGCCAAGGGTGTTAGATAAGTCTGTAAAACTGTCTTCCCATTCGGCCACTCGAATGCTGCGCTTAAATTGCTCAATTTTAGGAAGTGTGGCCGTGCTGTCATTTAAAGGTGCTATCCAGCTTGGATCTTTTTGGCCATGCAGGCGGGCAAACTCTAGGATGAAATGCCAAAATTCCAGAGCGGTAAGAGCTGGCTTATCTGCACTACTTGGTTCAGGCAGAAAGGAGTGATAACTTGTATTTATGCTACTCCATTGAGGATAGATAACCCTTAAAGCTTGCCCTGACAGGACATAAGGAGCAAGGCGGGTGGCGGTCATCCAAGATCTATATTCCGACTCGATCCGACGGATGCGATCCACGTCCATGGATTTAATCGTCAGCACAAATTTCTCAGGTAAAAGTTTTAGCAAGCCTCCTTGATTTTGTTTACTACTGGGACTTTGCAAAGTCTTAAGCGCAGTCTTTGCAGGAGCCAGCTCGATTAACTTTAGCATCAATGCACAGGCATGCTTGCAATCAACACCCACAGGACAATTACAATCACTGTTCCACTCACCATGCTCGTAGCTTAGTGTCGTGGTGTAAAGGTGCTGACCAGATACCTTGCCTTCATAGCGGGTTCCTGGAGTTAGACATTTAATCGCCATGACTTTACTGATGGCATAATAACGACCACGCATACGTGTCGCTGAATCTAATCCCTCTAAATACACCTCCGCTGCTACACGATCAAAATTCTGAAAGTCGGAAGGGAAAAGTTTAATAGACATGGTGAACTAAAGTGCGCGTGTTGTTGGATAGAAATTAAAGTTGAGTGCGGTAACATAGACGAACCAATCTTAAGAGACTATAAAAATAGAGCTCTTTTAGTAAAAAAGATTACGGCTAGGTAAAAGCCTCACCCATCTTAATCAATTATCTGAGGAACTTTTAGGAGTGCTTGGTCCAAGTGCGCCCCATCGGGACCCCCACCTTGCGCTAGATCTGGTTTACCCCCACCTTTTCCTCCAACAAGCGGAGCAATCTGTTTAATGATGTGCCCTGCATTAGCCTTCCCTTCTGTTACTAGGGCTAACAAGACCGCTTTACCTTGATTCGTGCCACCAAGAACTGCCACTCCCTTCCATTGCTTCTTCAACTCACTGGCTACTAACTGCAAAAGCTGAGGATCGACTTCCCCTAAATTCTTAATGAGAACAGAGGTGTCTTGCGCTTCACTGATAAGGCTAGGGACTAAAGCCGCTGCGCATTTTTGCAATTCAACCTGCTTAATCTTAACCTGCTCCTTTTCCCAAAGAAGTATTTCAGCCTTTAGTACATTGATTTCATTTTGATTAGATAGAAAATTATTCCATGAAGTTTCTGGATTCGTCACAACCCCTTTTAATGTTAGTTTCCGCTCTGATTTTTGATGAAGCTGCGCCAACTCTTCCTGCTGCCTCGTGAGAACCTGCTCAAGATGACGGTTAATGGACTCTCCACAAAGTGCTTCTATTCTACGAACTCCCGCTGCAATGGCTCCCTCGGACATGATGCGGAAGGTTCCGATGTCATGCGTATTCCGCACATGCGTCCCACCACAGAGCTCTTTAGAAAAACCGCCTATATCCACCACGCGAACGATGTCTCCATATTTATCTCCGAAAAATTGCATAATAGATGCATCATTTTTTACGTCGGCATAAGGCCGCTCTGTCCATTGCACAGGAGCTGCTGTTTTGATCTTTTCATTAACGAGATCTTCTACTTGGCGTAATTCCTCCGGCTTCAAGGCTTCCAAGTGGGAAAAGTCAAAGCGTAACCGGTCTGGACCAACGTAGGACCCTTTCTGCCCGACCGTGTTACCTAGCACTTGATGTAGAGCCCAGTGCATGAGATGGGTGGCAGAATGGTGAGCCTCAATCAAAGCACGCCGCTCTACATTTAGTTTAGCCGTGGCTGGAAAAGATAATTCCTCTAAGATCTCAATATCTTCTGTGATGTGAATAATACTCCCTCCGCCAGCCTTCCGCGTATCCAAAATCTCAATGCGCTGCCCATTAAACTCTAACCAACCAGTATCCCCCACTTGACCACCCATTTCGGCATAAAAGGGGCTAGGCGTAAAGAAGAGGCGTGCCTTGATCGTATCCTCAGGATTTTTTCCAAAATCTATTTTAAACGATGCTAACGCTACCTCAACCTCTCTCAGATCAAAGCCCACAAATTCCGTTGGCAATAAGTCGGCATCGTTCTCTGTGACCTCGATAATTTCTTTTTTCTGCGCTGCCTGCGAGCGTTTGCGTTGCTCATCCATGAGTGCATTAAACCCGTCCACATCCACATTTAGACCACGCTCACGAGCCATAAGCTCCGTTAAATCTAAAGGGAATCCATAGGTGTCATAGAGTTCGAAGGCCTTATCTCCAGGGAAAAGAGTTTTAGTTTCTTTAGTAATAACTTTATTAAAAAGATCAATCCCACGGTCTAGTGTGCGGGAGAAACTTTCCTCTTCACCACGTATAACCTTTTCCACCGTGGCTTGATTTTTCATCAGCTCCGGAAAAACGGGGCCGAGCGACTTCACCACAACGCCCACAAGTTTATAAAAAAATAATTCATGAAATCCGAGCTCGCGCCCGTAACGCACGGCACGACGCAGGATACGACGAAGAACATAGTTACGACCCTCGTTGCCCGGGTAGATGCCATCCGCAATAGACAAACTCAAGGTGCGTATGTGATCCGCTATAACGCGGAAGGCGATATCCTCGTGAATTCCTGCTGCTTGATCTTTAAGCTCCTCTTTTAAATCCGGTAAAGTGCTGCCGTAAGTCTTACCGCTGAGTTCTTCTAACTTATCAAAAATGGGGCGAAAAACATCTGTCTCATAGTTTGAAATAGTTTCCGTAAATGTAGTAAAATTTTTCGTGCATTGGATAATCGAGGCGACGCGTTCAAAGCCCATACCTGTATCCACATGCTGAGCAGGGAGGGGTTTAAACGAGCCATCCGCACCTGCGTTAAACTGGATGAAGACGAGGTTCCAGATTTCCATACAGCGAGAATCTGTGCCGTTAACGAGAGCTCCCTTGGTGTCGCCCAATGGCGTGAGATCGACATGGATCTCTGAGCAGGGACCGCAGGGGCCGGTCTCGCCCATCATCCAAAAATTATCTTTTTTATTTCCATTAACGATATGGATTTTTGGATCGAGTCCTACCTTAGTAAAAAGCTCTGCCCAAATATCATAAGCCTCCTGGTCAAAGTCAGCGGGGTCGCCCTTAGTTTTATCAGGACAATACACCGTTGCGTAGATGCGTTCTGCGGGGAACTTCCAACGCTCAATCACCAGTTCCCAAGCCCATTGAATGGCTTCTTTTTTGAAATAATTACCGAAGGACCAATTCCCCAACATTTCAAAAAAAGTATGGTGATAAGTATCTAGCCCTACGTCTTCAAGGTCATTATGCTTACCGCCAGCACGAATACATTTTTGGGTATCGGCCGCGCGGGCAGGGGTGTAGGGGCACGGCGTTTCATTTAAAAAAATAGGCACAAACTGATTCATGCCCGCATTCGTAAAGAGTAGTCCGGGCGATTCCGGCATGAGGCTGGAGGAGGAAACAAGGGTGTGCTGTTTCTCTTTAAAAAAATCAAGATAGCTCTGGCGAATCTGGGCGGAAGTCATAATGAGCGACTATTAAACCGTGAACCGACACAGAGGCAAAGCTTTTCCTCCGTGGTTGTGTCTTTTCACCCCGCAGCTAGAAAAACATTTAAACCTTAACTGCCCGACGACGAAAAAAGATAGTGAAAGCCACTGCCGCAACGCTTAGCAATGCGTAGGTCGAAGGTTCAGGAACAGCGATGACATCAAAGCTCAGCCTCGTTCCACTTAGCAGAAAGTTTCCCGTCAACCCCACGACGGATGTGGTGTAGCTCAAGTCCGTTAGTAGAAATGTCGTCGATGAGTAGTCAACCAAGTCGTAAATATCAAGGTTTATTCCACCGGCATCTGCGATATTAAATACGTTCCAGCCGCACCCTTGTTCAGTACTCCGCTAAAAACAAATTTATCTGACGTAGTGCCACGTTCAAAACCCAATAAGACTCCGCCGTCCCATATCAGCAGTGGAGAGCTTAAAGTGTCGTGACTATTTCTAGGTGCGAGGATTGCTCCGCTTTGCAGAATGATGTCTTCTGCCAATCTAACACTACTGATTTTACCACCACTCTCGCTGGTAACATCACCCACTTTCCCTCATACGCCCTCAACTTACTCCGCACTGATTGAAACAATCTTCAACCCAATCAACGAAATAATTAGCATCAAGAGAAAAAAGATGCGCCAAAAGTCAGCCGATTCCTTAAAAAAGATGATCCCCACCAGTGCCGTTCCAAATGCACCAATGCCCGTCCAGATCGCATAGGCCGTTCCGACAGGAATGTGTTTAATCGCAATCGCAAGCAACCCAAAACTGGCCATGGCGCAAACCGCAAAGGTTATCGTCGGCACCAGCTTAGTGAAGCCTTCACTTAATTTTAGCGAGGTCGCAAAACAAATTTCAAATAGCCCCGCAATTACCAAAATAATCCATGGATTCATAAGAAGTATCCAAACGGTATCGGACAATATGTGCGACGACAAGCCAGAACAAAGCTATGAGGTTAACCTCGTGCTGCTTCATGGTTATTAACATCCTCGAATCATTTTCATGTAAAAACGTTGCGACCTGCCACGTTGCGTGGTTCAGTGTATCTAGTGGCGATTGCAAGTATTCATCATGAAAACTAACTTTCTTCCAACCTTTGCTCTAGTGGTTATGTTGGTTCTTGCGTTTAGTTATACGCTCCAAGCTGATGTTGACAGTAATGGCAATCAGCAAAGTGATGTCTGGGAAATGCTCACGGGTGCTCGCGGGTTACCAGCGGCGCAAGATGCGGATGGCGACGGTTTTCCTAACGCTGCGGAGAGCGTGGCCGGCACAGACCCTTTAAATATTCTCTCCTTCCCCTCTCAGAGTTTTACCGTGGGAGCAGGCAACATGGCGGCCTTACGCTGGCCCTCGCTTATTGGGAAAAGTTACCGAGTCGAGTTTTCACCAACCTTGGGCATGGGCACAAGTCCGTGGCAAACACTTGCGACGCAATCTGGCTCAGGAGCTTGGCTTGGCTTAGATTATCCGGTAGCCGCGTCGGGGAATTTGTTTTTCCGTGTTCGTATTTTTGACGTGGACACCGATGCCGACGGAGTCTCGGACTGGGAGGAAATCACAACAGGCTTTGATCCCAAAAACCCATCAACCGATCGCTACTCTTGGTTGGCCACACCTCCATCGACGGGCAACCCCGGAGCCTCTGCGGATTTTAACCGTATCAAGTCTGGCCTAACTTCGGGCAACGTGGTCTCAGTCGTGGGCGTCGATACCGAGATCGATGTCGGATGGCCAGATGCTGGTATACTGGTGATCCGGCGTACAGGCGGCCTCGGGGCGATCACGGTGCCAGTGGCACTCGGCGGCACGGCGGTTCGTGGCGTGGACTACAGCAGCTCCGTGAGCACTACGGTGACGATTCCGGCGGGCGTCCGCGAAGTGACGATCGAGATTCAACCGCTGGCAACGTCCGCCATTACAAGTAACAAAACGATTACCGCTACAGTGTCGGCATCGGGTGGATTTACCGTCGGCGCATCGCCAACAGGAACAGTGACCTTGCGCCCGCAAGCCACAGGTAATCGTCCTTCCGCCAAAGCCGCTGCGAGATTTCTCGTGCAAGCAGGGTTCGGACCAGACATGGCAGAGATTGCCCGCGTGCAATCCTTGGGTTTTGAGAGTTGGATCGACGACCAATTTGCGCGACCTATCGGACGGCACCAGCCAGACATGGAGGCTATTGACGCACAGATCCGAGCCGATGACCCGACAAATCCAGATGCACGAGCTTGGTCTGGTGATTACACGGTGGCATGGTGGAACCAAGCGATGAAGAGCGGTGCGGCGGCAGATCCCCTTCGTCAGCGTGTGGCTTTTGCTTTAAGCCAAATTTTAGTAATCTCTGACCGGGTCGATGCGGTGGGTTTTTATCCCGTGGCGATGGCAAATTACTACGACGTATTGCTCAACGGTGCTTTTGGAAACTACCGCGACCTGCTTTATAAAACCACGCTCCATCCCACCATGGGAGCCTACCTCAGCCATTTACGTAACTCTCGAGAAGATCCTGCCAAGAACCTTTTCCCCGACGAAAACTATGCCCGCGAAATCATGCAACTTTTTTCAATTGGGCTGTGGAAGCTTAACACGGACGGCACCCGCATCCTTAACACCAACGGACGGCCCATCCCTTCTTACACCAACGACGACATCCGGAACTTTGCCAAAGTCTTCACGGGTCTTACCTTAAAAAAACGCGGCGGCTCCACCGATCCTACTGTGCGGACATCTGATAGCTATTATTGGACGGAGGAGGAAACTTACGAGGGAACTATGGAAATGTGGGACATGGAGAACTGGCTTTTTCGCGCGGATCGACCGTGGGTCACGTCGCCAGAGTATTTTCATGACCGCTCGGCTAAAACCTTACTCAATGGAACAATCCTACCTGCAAACCAACGCGGGCTCAAGGACATCGCCGACGCCATGGACAATCTCCACGCGCATCCCAACACGGGCCCGTTCATCTCTCGACTTTTGATTCAGCGCATGGTCACATCAAATCCGAGTCCTGCCTACATTGCACGTGTAGCCACCATTTTTAATGCTAACAAAACAAACTCCCAGCAAATGCGGGCTGTCGTTAAAGCGATCCTCCTTGACCCCGAGGCGCGTGACCCAGCAAAGATTGTCGATGTCGAATTTGGCAAACAACGGGAGCCCTATTTAAGAATAGCTAATTTGATAAAAGCCTTTGGAGCGAGCGCACCAAATGGAAAGTATGAGTTGCGCTACCTTGACAACCCGACATCGCAACGACCCTTGAGCTCGCCCAGCGTGTTTAACTTTTACCTACCCGACTACCGGCCGCCTGGTGAAATGGCTACGCGCGGTCTCTATGGGCCGGAGTTCCAAATCACCACAGACATCACCGCCATCACCACACCCAACTACATGCGGTCTTCTCTCATCGGGTGGCGTCAATGGTTGAATGGAAGCCCGACTCCTAACTACTATCCTGGCGACTTTAACCTTTGGGGAAGCTACTACGACGAAGGCGATCCGCGGCGAAATACCGATCTAGTGGTGCCGGATTACACCGCTGAGTTGGCCTTAGCCAACGATCCAGCAGCGCTCCTGCGACGGCTCGATTTATTAATGACTTATGGCAACCTCTCAGCGCGCCAACACCAAATCATACGAGAAGCTCTCGAACGCATCTCGCTCTCAAATCACAGTCCAAACGGATATCCGAATGACTATCTTCGACTGCGCGTTGATATGGCTATCTATCTTATTTCGGTCTCCCCCAATTCTGCATCCTAAAATAAATATGAACACACCACCCGATGGCATCACCCGTCGCAGCTTCCTCGGCCAAACAAGTTGCGCCGCCGTCGGCAGCATCGCACTGTTTAATACGCTGCTCAATCTTCGACTCATGAACTCCGCTTCGGCTCAGAGCCCAGGCGACCCGTATAAGGCCTTGGTCTGTCTCTTTCTAGCGGGTGGAAATGACTCCTTTAACATGCTCGTTCCGCGGGACGCACCGTCTTATGCGGAATATCAAATCGTGCGAGGAGGACTCTACAACGCCACCACGACATCCGGCGGATTAGCCCTTCCTAACACTGGCGCAACTGGCGGTTTACTTCCCCTCACCCCGCTCGGCAACCTTGGCGGCAAAGAGTTTGGGTTGCACCCCGCCATGCAGCGACTCCAAAGTTTGTTTGAAAATGGAAACGCCGCCTTCGTGTCCAATATCGGATCATTGATCCAACCTGGCATGACGCGAGCCATGCACGATGCCGGCCTGAACGTGCCCTTCGGCCTGTACTCGCACTCTGACCAAATCGAGCAATGGCAAACGGCCTACCCCGAGGGGCGCACGTCCCTTGGTTGGGCAGGCCGTGCCGCTGATCTTTTGCAATCCATGAATGCGAATAACGGGCTATCGATGAATATCTCGCTCGGCGGAACGAACATTTGGCAGTCCGGTAACAACGTCTTGCAATACGGGCTCAACCCCAATGGCGTAAGCAGCCTCGAAGGTTATGATCAAACAACAGATCTAGCCGCTTGGGGTCGCAGTCCCATTCAAAGTGCCGCTACGGATAGTCAGTTGGCTATAGACTACAAAAACCTTCTGGAAAAAACCTTTGCCCAAAAAACGAACCGAGCCATTGATTCCTACAAGGTTTTCCAACAAGCCACCAGCCTTCCCTTGCCTTCTGGCGTCGTCTTTCCTAACACTCAACTCGGCAACAGCTTTAAGATGGTCGCCCGCACCATTGCAGGACGCAACGTGCTCGGGGCGCAACGGCATACCTTCTTTGTGCAGCTTGGCGGATGGGATCATCACGACGAAGTAATCAGCAGCCAACAAGCCATGCTTGGACAAGTTAGCGACGCCGTCGGTGCCTTCTACGATTCGCTCACCGCCATGGGACTCGCTAACCAAGTGACGACGTTCAGCGCATCCGACTTCGGGCGCACGCTGACGTCCAACGGTCGTGGGTCGGATCACGCTTGGGGAGGAAATCACTTCGTGGTTGGCGGCGACGTTCAAGGACGACGCCTCTATGGCGAGTATCCCAGTCTCGTTGCCAATAATCCGCTTGATACCGGTCGCGGTCGCTTAATTCCTACCACTTCAGTCGATGCTTACTTTGCCGAGCTCGCCTTATGGTTCGGTGTTCCTAAATCAAGTTTGCCGTTAGTGCTTCCAAATATTGGCCGTTTTTATAATGTAGCCTCGAGCCCGTCCCCCGTTGGCTTCATGGGCGTATGATTCGTTCGTGGTTGGTGGCTGGTTCGCTGATACTTCTTACGATTGGTGTCTTGCTCTGGCGGAAAGAAACTGCTCCGTCCCCAAACGCCTTGCCATTACTTGCCCCCGCTCCACTGGCTGCGCCAACCATGCGCAAGGCTGATCCCCTTCATGCCACAAAGCAGTCCTATTCCTCCATTTCCTTATCGGCCTTAAACGACCCTGCCGTTGCGCCGGAAAAAAAAGTCCGCCGTGTCTATGAACTTGTCCAAAATTATTCAATGGTTATGAAATCACGCAGCCGGATTCCTCTGTCGACCAACGCTGAAATTACGCAAGCACTCACGGGAAAAAATATTCTCGGTGAAGTTTTTATTCCCTCAGATCATGCCTCTATTAGCGCAGCGGGCGAGCTGCTTGACGCTTGGCAAACTCCTTATTTCTTCCATGCGCTGGGAGCCGACTCGTGGGAAGTCGTCTCGGCCGGCCCAGACCGCATTCAGTTTAACGCCGACGATTTGATTTTTCCGCCCAGCCAAAATCCAAGCTCCCTTCGTCCCGTCGGACGCAGCGGAAAGTGAGCACATAGGGTCTAAAGGGGAGGAGTTGGATTCGTAACTTTTTCTACCCAACTACGAAACCCTTGCAAGCCGTAGTGGACGAAAACTTATTAAATCCCTTTGGTATCATTCTCCATTAGCGCAATAAGACGGGAACCTAAATGACTAGTTGCGGAGAATATGATATACATTCATGGAAGTCCAGACTGGCCAAATCTAAAATGGGATGACGCAAAACTGTCACCTTTGCTGGCTGATGTGCGCCATAGGCAGGGACGCTTGTTGGGTAAGATGCAAGGACTGGGGTTCCAACTTCGAAAAGAGGCTAACTTAATCACGTTGACTTCGGACGTCATAAAATCGAGTGCGTTAGAAGGAAAGCAGTTAGATGCCAGACAGGTATGATCATCGATTGCAAGACGACTTGGCCTAGATTTTGGCGGGACTTCCCCCACCACTCGTAATGTGGAGGGAGTCGTAGAGATGATGCTAGATGCCACTCAAAAATTTGCAGAGTCCTTGACGGCCGAACAGCTTTTCGGCTGGCATGCCTCTTTGTTCCCTACAAGTCGCAGCGGTATGCAAAAAATTGTGGTCGGGGCGTGGCGACCAGTTGAGGCAGGGGTCACGGAGGTTGTATCTGGTCCGATTGGTAAAGAGCAGATTCATTTTAAAGCACCAGTAGCTGATCGCCTAGAAAATGAAATGCGCCTATTTCTTGGCTGGTTTGGGGCAGGGAACAGAATTGACCCTGTCATGAAAGCAGGCACAGGTGAATGTAAGACAACGCAAAGTTATCAATAGAATGCTGGATGGCTTTGAGGGTAAGCTGACTAGCGCAAAATATGCGAAACTTACCAAATGCTCTAACGATACGGCACTAAGGAATATAAATGCTTTGGTTAAATGCGGTATTCTGATTAAAGGTATGGCTGGTGGACGCAGCACGACCTATCACCTGGCTAGCCCTAATGAAGTCGGGACTGCTTAAGTTTAACTAGCTGGATTATAGGTTAAATTCCAACGTTGATCGATAGCTGACTCTTTAAAGATTTTTTGCTGCCGCTACCTCAACTAATTTTTGACAATTTTTTAAATCTAGTTTCCCACTAGCCAGTAGTGGCACCTGCTCCACATGAACGAAGTGCTTCGGCATCCATAAATTAGGCAATCCACGAGCGGCGAAAGCCTTCCTCATCTCATCCCGCTCCAGAATTTGTGTGGTCAAGGCAATCAGTGCCTCTCCTTTCTGTTCATCCGCTACGCCCATCACGACAATCATGACTTCATCTTCCGTCGTGGCTTTGACGATTTCATACAGATACTGCTCCACTGTCCCGTGCGGCACCATCTCCCCAGCGATCTTAGAAAACCGACTCAAGCGCCCCTCAATGTGAAGAAATCCTTGACCATCCACGTGTCCGACATCTCCTGACATATACCACCCATCCACCAGCACCGCCGCCGTTTTAACAGGATCTTTTAAGTAACCACCGAAAACATTTGGTCCCTTAAACCAAAGAAGACCACTTTGATTACTAGCTATTTCCTCGCCCGTTTCTAGGTGACACACTTTAATCGCCACCGCTGGACAAGGCTGTCCGATGGTGCCATCTTTTTTTCCCAACAAAGGCTCGCCACAGAAATAGGGCATCCCCTGCTCAGGCACATTCACCCCAATGACAGGCGTCGTCTCCGTCATCCCGTAACCCTCACACACAGGCACGCCGAACTTTGACTCGAATTCCTCTCGTAAAGGTGGCGGCAGTTTTTCTGCCCCCGTCACGACTAAATTTAAACTCTCTAACTGCTCAGTCTTAGCTTTTCGTAAATAGCCACGTAGAAAAGTTGGCGTCGTAATTAAAAGTTCTACCTTATATTTTTCTATCGCCTCGACGATCTTCCCTACTTCCAGTGGTGAAATATACGTGACCACTTGCGGCCCAGAAATTAAAGGCCACCACAAGGTGGCGGTAAATCCAAAGCTATGGAAGATGGGCAAGCAGCCCATGAGCGACCCCACCAGGCTCGGCGTAAGAATCGCATCAATCTGAGCCACATTGGCCAGGATGTTCTTGTGCGAAAGCACCACACCCTTCGGATCGCCTGAACTCCCACTGGTAAAAAGTAATCCTCCCTCCGCTTCCCCACCGTGCTCTGGAATACCCATCGCTTCCATTAACGACTCCGCACTTTGGAAGAACACGAGGACTCGCCGCCATAGTAGTTGCGGTTTAGGAAAAGATTTTAAAACTGTTACCAAGTCAATGCGATCCTTCGTCCAAGGAAAATCTTCTAATTTTTTAACTAATTGTTCTGCCGTAATGATGACCGTCAATTCTGCCGTGCGTATGGCCGACTCATTACCTGCGCGCCCTAGCGTAAAGTTTAAATTAACCGGCGTCTTATTAGCTAATACACAGGCCAAGTTTAAAATAGTCACCCCTAAACCTGGAGGTAAAACGATACCGATACGTTTAGCCTTAGTCGTTGCCTTCAACCATAATGACAGCTCCCACGCTACAGCGAGCAGCATACCCGCACTCAAGGAACGCCCGCCTTGATAGCTATCGGTCATGATCGTTTTATATTGCCGCCTCTTCAAACCTGCCACGCAAGCACGTCCCAAATGGCCTTGAAAAGATGAATGCGTCTCCGCTAGCTCCGCATTTAACTCCCCCCAAGCCTGCCGGAAACCCGCACCCGTAAAGTCTTCAGGGGAAACAGTAAATCCAAAACCGATCGCTTGAGCTGTCGGCCAGTCTAGACAAGCCAGAGGCTCATGCCGCAAACTAAGATCAGGTGCAGAAGTATTCAGCGCATGACATGGTAAAACCGTCGAACGAGACTTCCGCACGACTTCCTCTAAAAAAGCGTCATCTAATCCTATACGAAGTAAACATGTAGCTTGACCCTTTCCCCGCTCCATCACGATTTGCTCAACCACCCCGACCGTATCACGATTAGCTACTAGAATAAAATTTAAGGCCGGACATAGACAAGCCAAACGACCCACCTCATCCTTGCGGGCGCAAATAATCACGGTCAAGGGCTTCCCCAACTCCGCCTGCAAAGCAAGCGCACCTGCTAAGGATAAGTTTTTAGAAATGAATAATAAATTTTTATCCTCTCTAACCACACCACGACTTATAACTTTAACCTCACAAAACAGTCTCAGCCATAGATGCGCTATCCAACGCCAAACCGTTAAGCCACGATAAATAAGATATTCTGGGGAAAATGACATAGCTAACAATAAAGCATGGTCTTTACGTAACTCAAACAAGAACGCTCACTCACCTTCCAGCTTTAAGCCGCCCTCTCCATCTCGTAATTTATGGATCGTCTTATCGAAACGCTCTAAATCCCGCCCCGCCTTCGTGTAATCATCCTGCGCCTGCTGTAAGCGTTGCCCGATCTTATTAAAATCTTCTCGGAAATTCTGGAAGTGCCGATCCATGTCCTGAATCGTCTGGAGAATTTTTTGGGCGTTTTCCTGCATCTCATAGCCACGAAAAGCCATGGCTACGGCATACAACGTCGCCGCTAACGTGTTCGGCGATACCACACTGATCTTGACCTTCCGACAGTGTTCAACCAATTCCGGCTGCTTAAGAATCTCGTAATATAAACTCTCGCTGGGAATGAACATGAAGGCTTGATCCGTCGTGCCTAAATCTGGGCGGACATATTTTTTTGAAATGTCACTAGCCATCCCTTTAATTACAGCCGCTAACTCTTTGCGCGCTACAGCCGTTTCAGCTTCCGTATTCGCCTCATTAAGAAGAAAAGCGATCCGATCCTTCGGAAACTTCGCATCAATACAAAGCCGTAGCTTTTTAATATGAATGGAAGCGTCAGGCTGCAACCCCTCGGCGATTCGTGGCTGCCACTCGTAGGCGCTTTCTGGTAAGATATCTTGCAGGAGTTTTTCTAAAGCGGTCTCACCAAAATTTCCTTGCAGCTTTGGCGACGCTAAAATGTGGGTAAGCTCATTGACTTGCTGACTAACTTTTAACATCTGATCCGCACTGGATTTCATGTCACCTAAGCTTTTCGACATGTCTTTAAAGGCAGAAAAGTTTTGCTCTAAATTATCGCTTAAACGTTTTTCAACATTCATGCGAATTTCTTGTAAGCGTTCATTCGTCTGCGCTTGCAAGGTCTCAAAACGCTTTTCTAAGAGCACGTTCTGATTCGTTAAAGATTCCTGAATGCTCTTACGTAGCTCGCCGGCATTAGCCGTATTAAAATCACGAAAGTCCGCCTTTTGATCGCCCAAGCTTCTTAGGAGCGTCTCCCGTAAGCCCGAGGATTCCAGCTGCTGCCGATTTTCTAAAGACGGTTTAAGCTGACTAATGAGGTAGGCCAGCAGCAAAAGACCTATGATGAGAACGACAAGAAGGATGACTATAGTGATTTGCATGTGGGTAAAAAGGTAACGTGAGACTACTTCGTTGATTTAACAGAAACAAGCTTGCTCATGCTCAATCCTATCACTTAGAGTATTCCTGTGTAGTCCTAGCCAAAGAACCAACCTTTATGCTCCTTAGATTAAACCCTTACCGCATTGCTATCAATCCCTCCATCCTTGCCACCACAGCTGAGGATTTTTTAACCAAAGCAGATAAACCAGAAAATCTGGCCGCTCACTTAGGCTGGGATCCTAACTCGGAAATTCTCGTGAAGGGCTTCGCTCCTTTTAAAGACAGCAAACGTCTGCTCAGCTTCATGAAGGAAAATGCCGCACTCCGCAACCTCAAGGCAGCTCGTCAAGCCAAGGGCTTTAACGACTTCGTCTCACCACGCAAAGGCTTAAAAGGCTGGGTTCAAAAAACTTTCTCCGACGCTAAGGAAGTGAAGCTGAAAACCAGCTTCGACGCCTTCGAGTGGCTGAACCTCTCGCCCCGCTATCTCCTCCTCGTCTCCCTGCACGACGCCTTAATCAGCTACATCTCCACCTCCGAACCGCGACCCGTTGATTTAAAAGAAAGCACCGCTTACTGCAATCCCATCCAAGCCGCTCTTTACAAAAAAGATGCTGAACTCTTGACCAAAGTCCACGTCGCGCTGTCCTGTCCTTTAAATAAAGTTTCACCTGATACGCTCATTGATTGTTTTTCAGGTTATGTTCTCCATTATGACCGAAAAAAATCCACCTCTTACTACCTCAGTTAAATCAACGGAGTCTTCGACCCCTAGCTCGGTTCTGATTGTCGGGGCGGGTCCGGCTGGACTTACTTCAGGCGCAGAGCTGGTGGAGAATGGGTTCAACGTTCATATCCTAGAAAAAGATCCGGAATTCGTCGGCGGTATCTCGCGCACTGCCCGCTACAAAGGCTATCGCTTTGACATTGGGGGCCACCGTTTCTTCAGTAAAAGCAGCGAGATCACGGCATGGTGGCGGAAACGATTGCCTGATGATTTTATTCAAGTCCGCCGTATGTCTCGAATCTATTATGGTGGCAAGTTCTACGACTATCCTTTGCGCGCCATGAATGCGCTGGGTAACCTAGGACTCTGGACCAGCGGACTATGTATGTTGAGTTACGCTAAGTCGCGCCTCTTCCCCATCCATCCAGAAAAATCCTTTGCCGACTGGGTCAGCAATCGCTTCGGTTCCTTGCTCTTTAATATCTTCTTTAAAACCTACACGGAAAAAGTATGGGGTATGCCCTGCCACGAAATTAGTGCCGACTGGGCGGCTCAGCGCATCAAAGGTCTCTCCCTTTCTAAAGCGATCTGGCACGCCCTCATGCCGCAAAAAAAGAAGCAAGGCGCTGGCCTCGTTAAAACCTTGATCGATCAATTTGAATACCCTCGCCTAGGCCCAGGTATGATGTGGGAAAAAACCCGTGACGATCTCCTCAAAGCAGGCGCAGGCATTCACATGGGTCTGTGCGCCGCTAAAATTAATCGGAGCGGAAACCGCATCACGTCCATCACCTCGGAAGATCTCTCCGGCCAACAAAAAGACTGGAGTGCGGACTCCTTTATTATCTCCATGCCTTTACAGGAAACCGTTTTAAAATTCAACCCACCCCTAGCTGATTCCGCTGTGAGTGCGGCTAAACGTCTGCGCTACCGCGACTTCCTTACCGTGGCCCTCATGATCCGTCAGACGGATATTTTTCCGGACAACTGGATCTACGTGCATGACCCTTCGGTGAAACTAGGCCGCATCCAGAACTTTAATAACTGGAGCCCAGAGATGGTTCCAGGCTCCGACACGACGTGCTTAGGGTTGGAATATTTTTGCTTTGAGGGAGACGGCCTCTGGACCATGTCGGATCAAGATTTAATCGACCTCGGTAAAAAGGAACTCCGCCAACTTGGCATCATTTCCTCGGACACTGTTTTCGATGGATGCGTTGTCCGTATGCCCAAGTCCTATCCCGTCTATGGGCCAGGATATCAAGACGATCTTGACGCCATCCGAGCCGAGCTAGAAAAAATCGAGAACCTCCAAGTCGTCGGGAGAAATGGTCTGCATAAATATAACAATCAAGACCATTCCATGATGACGGCTCTACTCGCCGCACGAAATCTAAGCGGGGCAAACTACAACGTCTGGAAAGTTAACACGGACGCAGAATACCACGAAGAAGCCGATGAACGTCAGGATAGAACTGGACGCCTCGTGCCAGAAAAAATTTCCGCATGAGTAAGAAGTCTGCGAAGATAGCTGACCTCATTAAAAACTCCCAACGCTCCGGGCTCGACCCACATTACGTCGGCTACTTCGAGTGCTTCAATCGCCAAGACTATTACGAAGCCCATGACGTGTTAGAAGAGCTCTGGCTAGCCGAAGGGAAATGCGGTGCGAACTACTCCTTCTACAAAGGCCTGATCCAAGGAGCTGGAGCCTTTGTTCATTTAAAACTCCACCACCACCACGCCCAACACCACGTGCATGGAGCCCGCCTAGCTCCAGCCGCACGCCTCTTCCGTCTCGCCC
This sequence comes from Blastochloris sp., assembly GCA_034440395.1. Classification (GTDB taxonomy): domain Bacteria; phylum Verrucomicrobiota; class Verrucomicrobiia; order Methylacidiphilales; family JAAUTS01; genus JAAUTS01. The sequence goes on from JAWXBW010000050.1 coordinate 32,035, forward strand.
TAAATAACCTAGCGGAATATCCTACCCCACACCAAGAACTCGACCTCAACCCCGTCCGCACACTTTGGCAGACCTATCTCTCCGCCTTGGAATCCACTTATTTTAAAGATAACCCATGGTCACCCGACTGCGCTCCCAGAATTAACTTTAGCTAATCTACCTATAAATAACGGCAATCTAAGCATTTAACCTCAGGAAACATCTTGTAACCTCCTTGCAGTGCGTTACTTTGTTAAAGAGCTTCACCCAATACTACCCATGCCAAAAGGATTTCTTAGCCTAGTTCTTCACGCACATTTACCCTTCGTACGTCACCCCGAGTATGAAGAGTTTTTAGAGGAAGATTGGTTTTACGAAGCCATCACCGAAACCTACATTCCTCTCATCAACATGATGGATGGCCTAATCAATGACGGCGTTGATTTCCGTCTCACCATGTCCATGACCCCGCCCCTTTGCTCCATGTTGCTCGACCCTCTTTTGCAACAACGCTACATTCGCAATCTAGATAAATCGATCGAACTCAGCATTAAAGAAATCGATCGCACCCGAAACGACAATCTCTTCCACGAACTCGCTTGGTTCTATCATAACCGCCTCCAAGATTGTCGCCACGTCTTCTGTGAAAAATATGGACGTAATCTCGTCGGAGCTTTTCGTAAGTTTCAAGATGCTGGTAAATTAGAAATCATCACCTGTGGTGCTACGCACGGATTCCTACCCTTGATGACTGATTACCCTGAAGCCGTGCGCGCTCAAATCATGGTTGCGCGTGACCATTACCGCGAGTGCTTCGGTCGTGACCCGCGCGGCATCTGGCTGCCCGAATGCGCCTACGTCCCGGGTATCGAAAAATTCCTCCAAGAAGCTGAAATCCGCTGGTTCATCGTGGACACTCACGGCGTCATGTTCTCAGAGCCTAGACCCCAATTCGGAGTTTACACTCCCATCTTCACCCATGCCGGCCCCGCCGCCTTCGGACGTGACATGGAATCCAGCAAACAAGTCTGGAGCGCAGAAGAAGGCTATCCTGGCGATGCCAACTACCGCGATTTCTACCGCGACGTCGGCTTCGATTTAGATTTCGACTACATCAAACCTTACATCCAACCCAACGGCTTACGTAAATTTACGGGTTTAAAGTATTATAAAATCACGGGCAAAACCTCGAACAAAGAAGCCTACCGCCCTTGGGTCGCCCGCGACAAAACGGCGGAACACGCTGCTAACTTCATGTTCAACCGTGAAAAGCAGATCGCCCACTTATCCGACGCCCTCGGCATCCCGCCCATTATCCTAGCACCGTACGACGCCGAGCTCTACGGCCACTGGTGGTTTGAAGGACCCGAATTCCTCAACTATCTCCTACGTAAAATAGCTTACGACCAAGACACCTTTAAAACCATCACACCCGCCGAATACCTGCAACAATACCCCACCCAACAGTTGGCTACTCCCTCCGCCTCCTCTTGGGGAAATAAAGGTTACTGGGAAGTTTGGCTAGAGCCTTCTAACGCTTGGATCTACCCACACCTCCACATGGCCGCCCAACGCATGACCGAGCTAGCGCGCCAGTTTAAAGATTGCTACGGACAAACCGACCGTGCCATGAAACAAGCCGCCCGCGAACTTCTCCTCGCCCAATCCAGCGACTGGGCCTTTATCATGAAAACTGGCACCATGGTTCCCTACGCCGAAAAACGGACCAAAGATCACATCATGCGCTTCAACCGCCTCTACGACCAAATCAAGTCCAACCAAATCGACGAAGACTTCCTCGGTAACTGCGAGTGGCGTGACAACATCTTCCCCAATATCAATTGGCGGCATTATCTTTAAGAAGGCGCTCATAACTATCAGCTGCCATTAGGAGAGCTCGACTCCTTATTTACCAGAAACGGATTTAGCCATCCATGTGCTTATGGAAGCTTTTTAATTTACGATCATAGCGTTTTTTCCAACGCTCTTCCTTCGTAAGAAACTTTACTTCATAAACCCAATACCCTAAACGGTAGAGGCCATAAAGAAGAAAAAGTCCCGCTGCTATTGTTAAAATAAGTAACACTTGTTAACAATTACCACGTTGATAATAAAACTTCAATACCCTGATTATTAAAATTTTACTTTTAAAACCTCTACCCCACTCGCCCTGCCACATCCTTCTGCGTTTCTTCCCATAATCCATCTAAGGTTTCTTTAAGCTCCGCTTTGATTGCCTCTAAATTAGCCGCTGGCTCAACCGCCGCCCGCCCGAAGAAATAAAACTTAATCTTCGGCTCCGTTCCAGATCCACGCACCGCCACCCTAAATCCCTCAGAAAGAGTAAACATCAACATCAATTCCTTCGGAATCAACTTACCATCCACATCATGCAAAGTATCTTCTGCAAAATTTAAAACCTTTTCTACCGTATAACTTCCCCATGTCTTAGGCGTCTCGCTCCGATAACTTTCCAGCAATCTCTTAATCTTAGCGGCACCCTCTGCACCCTCGAAGGTTAAGGTTCCTAACTTTTCCGAATAAAAACCGAAACGAACATAAATCTCATTGAGATAGTCTCCCAGAGTCTTGCCTTGCGCAGCCGCATAAGCTGCCACCTCCGCAAACATCAGCACCGCCGCATTCGCATCTTTATCGCGCACATAATCTCCGCCTGAGTAGCCATAGCTTTCCTCACCTCCAAAAACAAAGAACGTACTTTTAGCTAATAAGCGTCCGCGCCACTCCGCTTCTGTCCCTGCGCCCCGACCACCTGCCAGAGCCTCATAATCTCCGAGCTTCTCGCCGATGTATTTAAAGCCCGTCAACGTATCCACACACTTCACTCCGTAATGTGCCGCCAACGCTTTTTGTAAATCTGTGGTGACAAAGGTTTTGATCAACGTGGCCTTCTCTGCATTTCCCTTATGTAAAATTCCTTGAGCAAAAAATCTCTCTAAACGATAGGCCGCCATAATCGAACCAATTTGATTGCCTGACATGACATCAAACCCCCCACGTCCATTCCGCACAGCTACACCCATCCGATCCGCATCGGGATCCGTTGCCATAACCAAATCCGCTCCTTCCACCTGCGCCTGATCCATCGCCAGTTGCAGAGCCTCCGCGTTCTCAGGGTTCGGCGACTTCACCGTCGGGAAACCCCCATCTGGCTTGACCTGCAAGGGAACGGTGGAGAATTGAAATCCAAAACGATCCAATAACGCTGGCACACTCTGAATCCCCGTTCCATGAATCGGCGTGAAAACGATTTTTAGTTTGCCACGCTGCGACTTAATCATCTCTGGCTCTAAAACTAAGGAACTCACCGCATCTAAATAAGCCGCATCCACCTCTTTACCTATAATCTGTAAGCATCCTTTTTTTGCTGCTGGGTTAGCGATACGTCCCGACTGCACCGCTAATACCTCACGAATAATGGCAGAGGCATGAGGCTCCACAATCTGAGCACCATCCTGGAAATAAGCCTTATACCCATTATCATGCGGTGGATTATGACTAGCCGTAATAACCACTCCCGCCTGCGCCTTTAAGTGCCGAACCGCAAAGGATAACTCCGGAGTGGATCGTTCACTTTCAAATAAATACGCATCAATCCCCATCTCCGTCGCCACCTGCACGGCCAGTTCTGCAAAGTAACGGGAAAAATATCGAGTGTCATGCGCCAACACCAAAGCAGGAGTTTGCCCAGGAAAGTGCTTAATTAAATAATTCACCAAGCCCTGTGTCGCCCGGCTGATGTTAAACGCATTCATCGAGTTTGTGCCCACCGCAGGATACTGGGGCGGTAGTGAATTACCTTGCGTGCCCCGCTCCACTGAGGTCACCACCCTCCCAATCGACCGTCCGCGTAATCCACCCGTGCCAAAACTTAGGGTCTTATAAAAGCGATCGTTCAATTCCGTCCACTGCTCCTCCGCTACGAGCTCTGCGATGCTCGCCCGTTCCCAATCTTCACACCCAGCTTTGTCTAAAAGAAAAAAAATATTTTCCTGACTTGATGCTAATAATTTACCAGAGGCACTAGCAGCAGATAGGGCAGTGGGGATAGAACTCATCTAACTATTCAGCCCCTCTATCCGCTCGCTGACAACCGAAATATTCAGAATTATCGAATCGCTGAATCGCCAAAATACGAATGCAACACAGGCGGTAACTGTATCGTCCCATCTTCTTGCTGGCCTGTTTCTATTAACGCCACAAAAAGCCGCGGCAACGCCGTGCCTGAGCCATTCAGAGTATGGCAAAATACATTCTTCTTCTCCTCCGTCTTGTAACGAAGATTCATCCGCCGCGCCTGAAAATCCTCAAAGTTACTGCATGAAGAAACTTCTAAATAACTATCCGACCCAGGTGCCCATACCTCAATGTCATAACACTTCGCTGCCCCAAAACCCATGTCCCCCGTGCAAAGCTCTATCGTCCGATAATGCAGCCCCAACAACTCCAAAACTCGTTCCGCATGTTTGCGTAAGGTTTCCAACTGTTCATACGAATGCTGCGGCTCCACGATTTTAACCAACTCAACTTTATCAAACTGGTGCACCCGAATCATCCCACGATTATCCCGCCCAGCACTGCCCGCTTCCCGCCGGAAGCACGGGGTGTAGGCAGCGTAGGAAATGGGTAGTTGATTGCGATTAAGAATTTCTTCGCGATGCAGATTTGTGATCGGCACCTCCGCCGTAGGAGCTAGAAATAAAGCTTCCCCTTCGAGTTGATACATATCTTCCCGGAATTTAGGTAATTGTCCCGTCCCATACATGGACGCCTCGCGCACAAGAAATGGCGGTGAAACTTCCGTGTAACCGTGCTCACGGGTATGCAGGTCTAAAAGGAAATTTAGCAGAGCCCGCTCCAGTCGCGCACCTTGTTGACGAAGCACAAAAAAACCACTGCCTGAAATCTTCGTCCCTGCCGCAAAATCCACAAGTCCCAGCTTCTCCACCAGTGCCACATGCTCCACTGGCTTGAAGGTAAACGTGGGCTTCTCTCCAAAGGTTCGCACCACAGGATTCGCCGCTGCATCCAGACCTATCGGGCAGGCGGCATGAGGTAAGTTTGGCACGCTAAGAAGAAGTTGCCGCTGTTGCTCATCTAAATCCGTCTGCTGCTTGTCCAGTTCCGTAATCAGATCAGACTTCTCTTTCATCCCCGCTAACAAATCATCCGCCGCCTCACCCTTCGCCTTGCGCGCCCCTATGTCTTTGCTAATCGAGTTCCGTTCCGCCTTTAATTTCTCCACCTGAGCAATCACCTCGCGCCGCTTTCCATCCACCTCTAAGATCAGATCCACGGACGCCTCATCCCCCTTGCCACGCACCTGTAGGCGTTCTTTAACTTTTTCTGTGTTCTCCCGGATCAAACGTATATCTAGCATAGAGCTCCCTATTAAACGTCCACCTTAACGGGAAAACAAACTCAAAATTTTTTCTCATTCCTGTTTATTCCTTCTCCAAGCTTGCTACATTACGAACCATGTCGGAACTTCAAGATATTTTAAAACACAGTTTCGGCTACGACGAGTTCCGCCCGCTGCAAAAAGAAATTATTCAAGAATCCCTCGCCGGCCACGATATCTTTGCCCTCCTCCCCACCGGCGGCGGTAAATCCCTTTGCTTCCAAATCCCCTCGCTCATGCACTCAGGCCTGACCCTCGTCGTCTCACCCCTCATCGCCCTCATGAAGGATCAAGTCGATTCCCTTAAAGCCACAGGAATCCCCGCTACCTTCCTCAACTCCACCCTCGACGCCACCGAAACAAAAGCCCGTATGCGAGGTCTCCATCAAGGAACGTATAAACTCCTCTACGTCGCCCCCGAGCGGCTTAATCTCGATAGCTGGGAAGAAAAATTACAAGCCTGGAACATCCAACTCATCGCCATTGATGAGGCCCACTGCATCAGCGAATGGGGACATGACTTCCGCCCCGAATATCGCCGCATCTCCCAACTCCGCAAAGTTCTGCCGAACATCCCCCTTATGGCTCTCACCGCTACCGCCACGGGGCGCGTGCGGCAGGACATCATTCATCACCTCCAACTTCGGCAACCGAAACAATTCATCGCCTCCTTCAATCGCCCCAACCTCGCCTACCGTGTCATTCCTAAAGATAAACCCCTCCAACAAATCCTCGCCTTCGCCAAAAAACGTGAACATGAAAGCGGCATCATTTATTGTTCCAGTCGTAAAAGCACGGAATCCCTCGCCGAGTCCCTCGCCGATCGTGGATTGTTAGCTAAACCCTATCACGCCGGCCTCACTCATACCGAACGCTCAAAAAATCAAGAACTCTTCTTGCGAGACGAAGTTCGCATCATGTGCGCCACCATCGCCTTCGGCATGGGCATTAACAAACCTAACGTCCGCTACGTCATCCACCACGACCTCCCGAAAAACCTCGAAGGCTACTACCAAGAAACAGGCCGTGCCGGGCGCGATAGCCTACCCTCCGATTGCCTCCTGCTTTTCAGTGCCGGAGACGTGGCCAAGCAGATGCACTTCCTTGAAGAAATCACGGACGCCGAGGAACAACAAATAGCCCGCACCCAGCTTCAAACCATGCTCCACTACGCTGAAAGTTCCGTCTGCCGTCGGGTCGATCTCTTGGGCTACTTTGGAGAAACCTGGACCCAAGTCCCCTGCGGTGCCTGTGATAATTGCCTAGCCCCTCGCGAATCCTACGACGGCACCATCCCCTCCCAAAAACTCCTCTCCTGCGTTTACCGCATAAGAAGAGCCGGCGGCTTCGGCGTGGGATTAAACCATGTCGTCGAAGTCCTTACCGGTGCCAACACCGATAAAATTCGCCGTTGGAAACACGACACCCTCACCACCTATGGCATCGGTAAAGAAATCGACCGCAGTGAGTGGCTCGCCATCGGGCGTGAACTCCTCCGCATGGGCTACCTAGCCCTGAGCAACGAACAATTCAGCGTCCTCATCCTCACGCCCCTCGGCATTCAAGCGCTCAAAGATCGCAGCACCATCCAACTCACCAAACCCATGACTAAGATCGCTGTCGCACGTCTGCCCCGCAGCGGCGCCATCGAGTGCGACGAAGCCCTCTTTGAACGGCTCCGCTCCTTGCGTAAAAAACTGGCCGATGAACGAGAAGTTCCGGCCTACATTATTTTTGGTGATAATAGTCTGCGGCAAATGGCACGTTACTACCCTGAGCGAGAAAATGATTTTGACCGAATCAGCGGCGTCGGAGAAAAAAAGAAAGCCGAATTCGCCACCGTCTTCGCCGCCGAGATCCGCGCCTTTCTCAGCAACAACCCCAAAGTCCTCTTCCGCGACGTGAAGGATTACAGTTAAAAACCTAGAAGTTAGTTAACTAGCCACTCGATTCTGCCGCGTCTAGCTGAGGCTTAGGCCGTTACGGATGTGAAGGGGGAGCTAGGTCTATATTATCGACGAGCAGGGTGTAACAGAAGGACTAGACTTTGAAAATAATGTTGTCGGTTGTTATAAAAGTTTTAGCCGAGGTCGTCTAGCAGTCGTTGAGAGAAAACTGGGAGTGTTTTTCCGAGGCGGATCAACACGTCCTGAACCTCGAGATTTCGCCTGCCAGCGATCTCGCCTAAGCAGACCGTTATTTGTTGGGGTTCCATCTCGTATAGAATCAGTAAGTAGTCTTGAGGATGGCTTGCGCAGATGTTCCATGGCGTGAGAGCCTCGGCGGGAAAGTGCTTCAGGTTAAAGGTAAGGATGAGGGGGCAGTTACCATGAATTGCCGCACCGAGAACGTGGCGGTCTTTCAAGTCGTTGCCGAGTGCTGACAACAGTTTCTCGTAATCGGATACTTCCGCCTCGGGAAATGTCTCGCGGACAGCGGCTTGGAACGAATTGGCCAAACTCGGCTTCCAGCCGAGTTTTTCGACGTGAGTGCGGCGAACCTCCTACAGCACTTCCGACGACCAATGCGGCACAATCAGACGCGGGCGTTCGGATAATCTCAGCAGCAAGTCGCACACGCTAAAATTGGCGAGCACACAGGCATCGAGAAATATCCGATAGTCCGCCCTCACCGTTCGCCCGTGTAGTCGCTGTCGTAGAGACCAGCGGCATCGACATCGGCTCCGAGTTTGTCGAGGTTTTCGCGTCGGGTCGTATCGCGTCTGCGCTCGTAAGCGAGGAGTTCCTTGAAGGTCACGCGGCGGTGGGTGCCGACCTTATGGTGGGGGATTTCCTGCTGTTCCAGCAGGTTCACCAAGTGTTGTCGAGAGACGCCTAGGTAATTGGCGGCTGCTTGAGTGGTGAAAGCTTCGTCTTCCGGCACCATCACAATGGCCTTGTGCTCCGACATAAGTCGAACGATGCGCGCAAAGTGCGCAAAAAGGGCATCAGGCAAGTGGATGCGGTTGCCCTGCGCGTCGATCAAGGCGACATGATCAGTCTTGGCAAATACTTTGGCCAACTCGATTAGCTCTTCCTCGGGGATGAGAGAGGGATCCAGACGGTTGTTTCGGGTGGTGAGCATGGTTCATCCAATATAGCCGGGGAACAGATTAATTCAAGAATAATCGCTACAAACACCACATCCACCATAAACACTAAATTTTGGAGCAGTTGGGGGTCAGCAAATGCCTTAATTTACGGATCCCCAGTGTTTTCTGCCCTAGCCGCTTTTCACAAACTTCATCGTGCCAACCACTTGGCGATTCGATTCTTGCAATCGGCTTTTGGTAAACGGCGGCCTGTGGCGAGCAAGTGCTTCAGCTTATCCGCGGCATCTAACGGTTTAAGCCGTCCCTCTTCCACCAACTTATCGAAAATCCAAAGGGTGCCGTGGACGTTGACAAGCTCTGTTTCCGAAAAACTTCTTAAGTCCTTATCGCCCGTCAGCAATAAGGCACCGAGGTTTTTGGCCAACAGAAAAACGCTGGCATCCTGAATTTCTAGATCCGGCTTATCCTCTTTCCACAGGGCGCATTCCAAAAGAAAAATGGCTGAAGAACAATGTGTGATGAGACGACCCGATTTCGAGTTGGCCACGACTTCCTCATGACCACCTTGTGCAACCTGAGCCATGATCAGGTCTGTGGTGTGGGTTTCGATGTTGAGTTCGAACCACAACCCCAGCGTTCCGGATAAATCCAAGTCTATCAGGATATTCGCATCCTGAACCGCTACTTTCATACAATACGTGAACCTCCATCACGGATTTCGTCGATGGAACATTTAAGAAGCGAAGCAGCTTTGGAATGGGAAATGCGAGCCTCGCTCAATCCATGCAATACAAGCCGCTGAAACCGCTGCACCGATTCCTGATGGATGTAGTTCTCATCACCGGGCTCCTTTTCCTTCCAACACTCTTCCTTATATTTATCCCAGAATCGGCGATACAAGGCATGGCTGATTAGACCTAGCTGATGGGCCCGCATCATCAGGGAACCTAGGGAAATGCCCCAGACCACTTTGATTTCAATGAGCTCTTTGATGAGCATGGACTCGCGATGTCCCCCTAAAACCGTTTGGGCGGAGGATGCCGGCAGAATGAAAGCTCCGGCAAAATGGGCGACCACCTTTTCCTCATTGAGATTCTTAGCAAGTCGTCCTTTTAACAACAAATGCCCCAGCTCATGCATGATCGTGTGCCGCTTGCGGGTTTGGCATTGATTGTTTAGCAATCCATTAATCACCACCACAGGACTTTCCCCCATCCAGCCGGAAAATCCATCAAATTCAGAATGTGCATCGATTTCACATACCTTGACATTATTGGATTCCAAGACTTCCAACAGGTTTCCAATGGGTTGCAATCCGAGATCCCAAGCCTCACGCAAATGAACCGCCGCTTTTTCGATATCGTCAGGTGACGTGATAAAACTTTTGGCCAAAGGGTTTTTAAAAGGCTTTTGCAAACCCAGAATCGCTTCCATTTCAGAGTAGCGCTCAAAATATTCCTGCGCCTTGGCTTTGATAACAGCCAGATCCTTCGTGCTGAGTTTTTCCTGTTTGGCTCGATACTCCACTTGTTGGATATCTGGCTCCATCTGACGAAAGAAAAACCCGACGTTTTGCTCAAGAACTGCGGCGAGAGAAATAAGCAAAGTGCCATCCGGCATCATCTCACCGCGTTCATACTTGGCCAAGGCATTGTGGGAGACGGCACCGCCGATTTTATCCGAGAGTGCCCGTAAGGAGAGCCCTTCCATCTTCCGAGCCTGTTGGAGGCGCTTACCAAAAAGCAGCTTTATTCCTTTTTCATCCATGTTTACAAAGTAGTTGACTTTTTGTGTTCTGTAAACCATAGTTTAAAAAAATAAGGTTTAAACCAGTCCTCTAGCGTAAATTTTACATGCCAACGACTCAAAATAATCAGAAGCCTGCCGTTAACTCTGAGAGCATCATATCTTTAGATTTAAAAAATTGCTGGGCAAAAACAGATCCATCCGGTGCTCCTGCACTGTCTGTTTTGGGTCACTGCATCCACGTCGGATCTGTAGGAAAAGTCGTTCAAGGTCTTTTG
>JAWXBW010000051.1:0-3581 GCA_034440395.1 Blastochloris sp.
GTTGGCTTGGCCTTGTTCTTTTTCGGGACAAAGGTCTTTTCGTGGATCGGCGCACTTTGGCCGTTTTAGCTGTCCACAAAATCTTAACTGAAAAGCTGAAAGACCGAAATACTGAGACGCTGATAGCGGAATTCAGAAATGAAAGATCGAAAGTCGGGATTGGTATCCCGATCGCTTCTGGCGATCCTATCTCCGCATTCCCGCTCTGACACTTGACTTCAGGAGCAAACAAGGCCATGTTAGCTATATGATTACCGCGACTATTTCCGACACAAAAAACCGGTTGAGCGAGCTGCTCGCCCGAGTTCAAGCGGGGGAAACGCTTATCATTCTTGACAGAAAAACGCCAGTGGCACGCGTGGAGCGCATGAGGCACACTTCCAACAATCCCCACATCGAGCCGGCTCTGAGCGGATGGAAGCCGAAGAAGATTTTGGAGCTTCCTATCCTAGCCGCCCGTCAAGAAGCGCACAACCTCGTGGATGCAGTCCGCGATGAAAGGGCGGGGGGCTGGTGAATTTCTGGGACACCTCGGCCATTGTTCCTCTTCTGGTTCGTGAAGCGGACACCGAACTGCGGGAGGCCCAGCTCAAAAGCGTGGCTGGCATCACCGTGTGGTGGGCGACCCGTCTGGAGTGCGTATCTGCACTTTGTCGTCGTCAGCGGGAAGGAGATCTTCCAGCGGTTGCTTTTCAAGCGGCGATGGCTCGGTTGGAAGCCCTCCGCCTTCAGTGGCAGGTTGTTTCTCCATCCAAAGTCATGCTCTCACGCGCAGAGCGTCTGCTCCGGGTTCACCCGCTCAGAGCAACAGACGCGATGCAACTTGCCGCTGCCTTGTTGGCCGCCTGGGAGGAACCCGATGGCGCATCCTTTCACACGGCAGACACCCAACTCGCTGCCGCTGCGGAAAAGGAAAACTTTACCATCCTCTGACTTCTGAACCATCCCAGCGCTTGAGACAAAGAAAGCTGGAAGCGGCCGAAGCGCAAATTGGGCTAGAACTCCTGCAGGAAGACTGTAGTATTTCAGCTGATCCTATCGAATTTCTTCTCTGCGAAACCAACGAACTTATTTCTGTCTTTGTCACCATAGCATTAAAACTAGGCTTCTCCGAATAATCTCAGCATTTTAGCTTTTCAAACAATGTCCTCTCTTCGCAAACAAACGCTCTGGTCGATGCTACCGGTTCTTGTTACGGCCATTGTCGGCATAGCTACGGTGCCGCTTTATTTCCGGGTTCTGGGTGACCAAATGTATGCCATGTGGTTTTACGTCGGTACTTTAACCGGAGCTTTTGGGTTCATGGACTTAGGTCTAGGCGTAGCGGTGGGGCGTTATATGGGGGTGGCTTTAGGCGCAAATGACCAAAACGCCGCAAAAGAATACTGGGCCACGGGCAATGTGATTGTGTTGCCATTCCTTCTTCTCTTCACCGCCGTTTTTATTGTGGTCGGAACCGTTTTTGGGCCTAGTTGGTTTAAGGTTTCAGGCCATGATGCAACCATTTTGCGCTGGGCGGTGCTTTGGGGTGGCTTTGGGCTCTTCTTTGCCTACTACGGTCAGATGTGGCATAGTCTGGCTCAAACGCATTTAGACTTTAAATATCTGGCTATTTTGCGGACATGGTTCTCTCTGCTCGCATCTTTAGGTTCTGTCGTCGTCGCCTTATGGACTCGCAATGTCGCAGCCATCTTTGCTTTTACATCATGCTTAGCTTTAATTCAGTTCGCCTTACTTTTTTATCGGGGACAACACCACTACCAGCTGCCCTTGAAACTGGCTGGATTTAAAAAAAATCGTTTTAAGGAAATGTTGCCCTACACCTTAAAGACTTGTGGACAGTTACTTAGTGGTTCCGTCTTAGGCTCCTTAGACCGGATATTTTTAGGAAGAGTAGCGCCAGCTCTCGATTTTGCGGTCTTTAACGTCTCCATAAACATCGGAGGACGATTAAGTAGTTTGAGCACAGCGGCGATGGGTCCTATCTTTAATAACACCACTCGCGGCGTCGGTGGTGATCAGAGCAGAAAACCTGCGGATATTTACCGCGAAAGTTTTAACCTCATGTTTCCTTGGTATTCCTTAGCTATGATCGGAGTCTTTTTCTGGTCTGCTCCTGTAACCGAAGTGTGGTTAGGGGCAAAATATGGAACAGCCGTGGGGCAAGTATTTCCTTGGGTCGTCGCAGGGCTTTGCCTAAATGCTCTTGCAAGTATATCTACCGCTCAGACAGGGAGTTTGAACCGTGTGGGTACAGGTTTAATCATTCAATCTAGTGTATCTTTATTAGCCTTGGCATTTGTTCTACTAGGTTGGTTCCTGCACGGCATCGTGGGAGCGGCCATAGGTTTTTTCTGTGCTCGTTTGTTTTTGTTTTTTCAAGATGCGCTTGTTCGTAAATGGATTGGGATACCCTTGAGTGAGTATTACTCAGCCGTCCTCGTAATTTTAAGGCAACTAGCTTTAGTAGGAGGTCTATGGTTAGCATTTAATTTGTTCACCACGCAAAGCTTAATTCTTCTGGTAGGCTGCGCATTTTGTGTTCTTGCAGCTTCATTAATTGAGTTAAGAATTCTATGGCGTTCAAAAAAATAATCAGAAAACACTTCGTTCTTCTATTGATATTATGAATTATCAGCTGATAAATAAATTCCGGCATTTTGCTAACACCCCTTTAAAACATAAGTGTGAGATGATTAATCAATGGATGAACCGGGAAAGATCAACTACCCTTGCCTGTGCTATGCCTAATAGCCAGATTCTTTTACAGATACCTAAAGAAGAATACTATATGGCCTATACCTTTTTTTGTGAAGATAAAGCGGGGTGCTGCGAAATGGCTTTTTTACGGAGCGTTTAACTAAAGGGGATGTGTTTATTGATGTAGGATCATTTTGTGGAGCATACTCATTTGCCGCTCATGCCTGCCTAGAGGGGCACGTTGAGGTTCTCGCTCTTGAAGCATTCGCTAAAAATGTGAAACGCATAGAACGTGTTGCGTTAACTAATCCATCCATGCCCGTTACGATCATGGAGGCTCTGGTAGGTGACGGAACTCCAGCTTTAACCTCTGTCAATACGGAAGACATCATAATCTGTCGGGGAGATAAATTTAGTGTAAACACTAAAGATTCAGATAAACAAAGCGTTACTAAAACGCTTACTGAGTTAGCAGCTGAATGGAAGCATGACCCCACAGTTATTAAGATAGATGTGGAAGGTTTTGAGCTACAGGTGCTAGCAGGAGCTGCGGATTTGTTAACAACAATGAAGCCTCGTCTATGGATTGAAGTGCATCCTGAATACCTAAGACACCAAGGCCGCAAGGCTGAAAAAGTAAGTCTTTTCTTAAATAAACTAGGCTACCACATTACAGAATTTGCTGACATATCTTATCCGACTCGCGAGGTATCTTTCCATCTTTACGCGGAATAAGGTTCCTTCTTTTCATGAAAATTTTAATTTTCATTAACTCCCTCTCCCTCGGCGGGACAGAAAAAGCTGCCTGTTATTGGGCTGTAGGATTGCAGGGCAGGGGACATAGTATTTCTGTTCTAAGCTTACGAGATGGGCCGAGAAAA
>JAWXBW010000052.1:0-45122 GCA_034440395.1 Blastochloris sp.
CAGCTAAAAAGAAGGCTGAAGCCGCTCGTAAAGAAATCATGGGTGGTAAAAGCTTTGAAGAAGTAGCTAAAGCTGTTTCGGAAGATCCAGGCAGTAAAGAACGCGGCGGTGCCCTTCCCCCTTTCGCTCGCGGTCAAATGGTTCCTCCTTTTGAAAAAACAGCCTTCAGCTCACCCGTCAAAACACTGAGCCCCGTTTTCCAAACCAGCTATGGTTTTCACTTTCTCGAAGTTCTCGACAAACGTGAAGCCCGTGTTGTAACGCTCGAAGAAGCCCTGCCTCGTATTGAAGAAAAACTCAAGATGGACAAGAAAATGGAAGCAACTAGGAAGTTCGTCGAAAAACTTCGTTCCGATGCTAAAATCGTGATCAACATCGCCGACCCATCAAAGAATCTGCCCGTTCCACCAGAGCCCGCTAAGAAATAATTCGTTCAGCGCTCCCTAAAAAACCCTGCTCCATGCAGGGTTTTTTTGTGTAGAGAAATGGCTTATCTTCACCGATCTGCACGTAAAGATATTTAGACAAAAGTACGTATAAAATTCAAACAACTCATCCCACACTGCCTAGAAATTAGACTAAAAGGATTACTTTCCAAATTTGAGGATAAAAAAGCTCCCAAGCGAAGCCCACTGCCCATTTTCTGCCAACCTAATGGGACGGTTATAACCTAACAGACAAATTTCAGGCTCTTTCAAATTCTAGAAGATCAAAAAGTTGGCTCCGTCACGGTAGAAACGACCCACTCGCCAAGCTAAGCTGGCCGACCTCTAAAGCGTTCCGAAATAACGATCTCCGAAATCACCCAAGCCTGGTAAAATATAGCCCCGTTCATTTAGTTCCCGATCTAACGCTGCCGTAATTATCAGAACATCAGGATAGTGCTCCTCTAACTCCCTCACACCTTCTGGTGCCGCTACACAACAAACCACCGTAATTTTTTTAGCTCCCGCTTCTCGTAAAATCCGCAACGCCGCACAGCAGCTATGCCCCGTAGCAAGCATGGGGTCTAAAAGAAAAACTTCCTTTTGATCAAGATTTTCCGGGAGCCGCTTTAAATAAACCTCTGCTTCCAAACTCTCCTCGTTACGCACGATACCGAGATGGCCAATGCTAGCCTCTGGTAAAATTTCACGAAAAGATCCTAAAAACGCCAGACCCGCTCTTAAGATCGGCACCAAGCACACCTCTTTTCCTAGAGCTACCCCGCACATTTTTTCCATGGGAGTTACGACTTCCGCCACTCGAGTCAGTAAGTGGCGTGTACTCTCAACCGCCAGCAACTTCCCTATCAAGGCAGCCTGACGAGCAAACTCAGGTGCAGCTAAGTCTTGGTCACGCAGAGCCGTTAAACGCACCGCCAACAAGGGATGCTCAAGGATTCGCAGATTTTTCATAGGGAGGAGGCAGGATCTTTTTTGCAATCAGCGTCTGAATAGCCCAAAGCAATAAAATTCCCGCCGTTCCTTCATCAAGATTCCCCACCCCAGGAATATTATCGGGCAATAGTTCAAAAACCCCGAACCCAGGATTAAGCAAATATAAGAAACTTGCCGCCCCCACAAATACTGCACTTATTTTTTTCCAGTTCATATCAGCTTAAACTCCGTTGCGTTTACCCCATTGATCGACCGCTACCACGCGGATGTTAACAAGGTTATTGTAGTATGATTCTATTTGTTGTTCTGTCCACTTAGGATGGCTGTCGCGGATAAGCTCCAGAGTCCAGACCTTAGCCAGTCCAGCTTCGCGTTGAGTCAAGGAACCCACCTGTCTATGGTAGAGCAACTTATTGATGCGCTCAGGCAATCCCATGAAATTCATGCCAATAATCTAACTCATTTTGTCTAGAATCCCAACAGAAAAGTCAACACCACATGCTAGACATTTCACCAAACTTCGACGACATTATCTGAGATGATTTTATCCGAAGCCCAGCTCTCCCGCACCTACGAACTTCTTTCTAAACTAGAAAACCGTGCCCGCTCCTGTCCAGGCCTCTATGCTGTCCCATCCCAGTTGGGACTTCTTAACCTCGCCACCGATCAGTGCTTAGAGCAGTTCCTAACTGCAAATGATTTACCCAAACTTACTTTAAAAAATCTAGAACAACTTTGCCTTATTTTAGAAAATTATTGGCGTAACCCGGCCCTCAGCCATCAGCACCTAGCCCAAAGCCTGTTACGTCATCGTCCCTCCTCACCGAAGGCCTTTTTACCCGGCCATTCCAACCAAGAGCAATGGCTGGATCTGATCCGCATAAAAACCAGTATCTCTCTCGAAACGCCTTGTCAGCAGATAACCCTTAAGGCAGCATCACCTTAGTAAAGTGCATGTGCGTTTACCTTTTAACCTTGGAGTTTTTTTTATGATGATCTTACTTGCTCTCTTGGCCGTCGTTGTTGTTGTTGTGCTCTTACTCGCCTTCACCGTCGTTGGTATTTATAACGGTCTAGTCACACTTCGTAACCGCTATAAAAATGCCTATGCCCAGATTGATGTGCAACTCAAACGCCGCTACGATCTGATCCCTAACCTTGTTGAAACGGCTAAGGGCTATCTCAAGCACGAAAGTGAAACCCTCGTCGCCGTTACCTCTGCCCGCGCTACCGCCTTTTCTGCCAACCAAAAAGCCGCAGCAAATCCTGGTGATCCCGCCGCCATGACAGCCCTCTCCAGTGCTGAGTCTGGGTTAACGGGTGCCTTAGGTCGATTCATGGCCGTAGCCGAAGCCTATCCCGACCTCAAGGCAAACCAAAACATGATGCAGCTTTCTGAGGAACTCACCTCGACGGAAAATAAAGTCGCCTTTTCCCGTCAGGCCTACAACGACGCCATCATGGCCTTTAACACCAAGCGTGAGCTGTTTCCCAATAACTTTATCGCCACCATGTTTAACTTTGCCGCAGCTGAGCTTTTTGAAATCACGAACGCTGCGGAAAAAGAAGCACCAAAAGTTTCCTTCACCTAATATCCCTGACCACCCTGCGCCCCTTGCGAGATAAACGCAGAACTCTCCCATGGATTTCTTTACGCAACAAGATCGGGCTAAAAGTAAGACTAGTGTTCTTATAGTTTATTTTAGTATTTCCGTCCTTCTAACCATCCTAGCCATTTATGGCGCAACAGCGTTTTTCCTAACTCACTTTTCAGGGAATGACCGACCCTCAGATGGCCTTGCCCTCTTCACGGATGGCCTCCCTTGGTTTGACTTAGAATTGTTTCTTCTGGTTTTTGGAAGCGTGAGTTTACTTATAGCAATCGGTAGCAGCGTCATGATGTTTAGGCTTTCTCAGGGCGGTAAAAGTGTGGCCACCTTACTCGGGGGACGCCCCCTGAATCCCTCCACCACCCAGCGCGACGAGATAAAATTACGCAACGTCGTGGAAGAAATGTCTCTAGCCTCGGGCCTACCCATGCCAGAACTTTACCTCCTAGATCAAGAGGATGGCATCAATGCCTTCGCCGCTGGCTACACCTCCAGTGATGCCGTAGTGGGCGTGACTAAAGGCTGCCTACAAACTCTCACTCGGGATGAGCTGCAGGGCGTTATCGCTCATGAGTTCAGCCACATCTTGAATGGGGATATGCGTCTAAACATGCGTCTAGCCTGCCTAACTCATGGCATTCTTTTTATCTCTGAAACAGGTAAATGGATTTTTCAAGCAGCTGGACGCACCGTTACTTCTGGTAGCCGCGGTGGCAAAAAAGATGGCTTACCCATTATATTAGTCGTGATGCTAGCAGGAGGGATTCTCACCCTCATCGGATCCATTGGTTATTTTTTTAGTTCAGCTCTGAAAGCAGCTATCTCACGACAACGCGAATTCCTTGCCGATGCCTCCGCCGTCCAATTTACCCGTAATCCATCTGGCATAAGCGGCGTGCTAAAGAAAATCGGTGGCTTTAAGGCAGGCTCCGCCTTGAAAGCACCAGAGGCGGGACAAGCCAGTCATTTTTTCTTCAGCCAAGGCGTAAATTTTTTCTTGGGTAACTTACTCTCAACCCATCCGCCCCTTGCGGAACGCATCCGTGCCATTGACCCAACATTTAATTATGAATTTCCTAAACTAGCCGCCACCTTTCAAGCCGAAGATACCGCTGATACGACTGCTAAGAGTTTAAGTAGCGAGTTTGCCCCCGTTTCGCCTAGCAGAGCATCCTTAGTCAAGCCCGAGCAAGTCATCAACAGCGTAGGCAAGATGGATCCCACACAGCTCCAACTCGGACAACTCCTCCGCGCCAAGATTCCAGAAGCCCTCTTTGCCGCTGCGCATGAGCCTTACTCAGCTCAAGCACTTCTCTTCGCTGCACTCGTAGTTGACTCTGAAAAAGAAAAAACTGAATCTTCCATTTTAACCTTGGCCGGGGAAAATCTCAGCCTAGAAACCCTAAAACTTATACCCGCTTTCCAAGCGCTCCCTCATTCCTTGCGCCTACCCCTGATCGACCTGAGCTTGCCCGCTCTTAAGCTACTCTCTCCCGCCCAATATCAAAAATTTCGCCAGACCATTCAAACCCTTGTTGAAGCAGACCTTAGTATCTCCCTCTTTGAATATACTCTACAAAAAATCCTCATCCGCCACCTCGACTCTCATTTTAGTCCCGCTAGAAAGCCCGAGGTCAAATTTTCAAGCCTTAATTCCATATTAGAGCCAACACGAATTCTTTTAGCCTCACTAGCCTATTTTGATAGCAGCGACCCAAACATTATCGATAAAGTATTTAAAGAAGGCTGCAAACAGTTAAATACCACGGAAGTATCCCACGACTTACCCGCGCAGGAAGCCTGCGGCCTAGCCCAGTTTGATCAAAGCCTCAATGTCCTACAATACGCCGTTCCCAGTATTAAGAAAAATATTCTCTATGCCTGCGCTACTATCGTTATGTTTGATTCGCAAATCACTGAGCAAGAAGAAGATCTGCTCCGCGCTATCGCTACCACTTTAGACTGCCCTATCCCACCATTCGCCCTAAGAACCCAATCGTAAACCCTCATCTTTTCCCTCAGGGTCAGCCTCTGATCTTCCCTAAGTTTTTTCCTAACTAGGAATTAAAGTTGCTTTCTCCATTAATAGACGGCATTATCTTCATCTGAGAAAGGAGTTTGAGTCAGCGTTCCTGCTGAAGCCAACATTTCTCCAGAGTATGGCGATACCTGATGTATTCCAACAAAGACGGATCTTTTTCGTCCCAACATTCTTCTGGAGCAAGCAACGAAATAATTTCTGTTGGGTTCAGAGAGTCGAACAACCGCACTTTTCCACAGTTAAGAATCTGAAAAATGCTAGACTCAATCTCTTCGACCACTGGATACGAACGTGTTAACTAGTCCAAACAGCGCCCTATTTTTAATAAACAACCCTACTCCACTTTTGGAGCGTGGCGTTTTTGTTTCTCTAAATTCGGCTACGGACACCACCTCTCCCATGGATTTCGAATGATGATTGGTTTTGCAACTGTTTAGAAAATGCCCTTGTTTCCCGCTGGCTCAGCACTGAGCAACATGAGTACTGAAAGATCACCTAGACCCCAAGGCGGAAGCCGTGGCGGTCGCCGCCGCACCAGCGGCTCTTCATCACGCGGACCACGTCGTGAAGGTTACAGCAGAGGCCCCCAAAAGAAAGTCAACCCTATCGTTGCCTTCTTCAAGAAAATCTTCGGTTTAGATAAACCCAAGAAATCCACCCACCACACCAGTTCCCGCCCAGCAAATGAGAGACGCGAAGGCCGTCCTTCCATCTCACGTGACGAGCAAGTGCCACGTGCGCCCAGACCCCCGCGCGAAGAAGCCCCTGAGACTCCCCCTGAGATTCTCAGCACTAAGCTCTACATCGGTAACCTATCCTACGAAACTTCTGAAAGTGATCTATTCGATCTCTTCTCAAAAGTGGGCAGCGTGACCAACTCGGAAGTCATCCGCGACGGCCAATCCAAATCAAAAGGCTTCGGCTTTGTTGAAATGGACAGCCTTGATAAAGCGCAAGAGGCTGCGGTGAAATATCATCGCACCGACTTCATGGGTCGTCAGATCGTGGTGGCTGGAGCCAAGAAATAATCATTTCCTACATCCTTATAAAAAACCCCCGCCTTGTGCGGGGTTTTTTTATGCTCTGTTCTAAACATCTCTTTCTGGAATGAATTTTTCTAAAATAGTCCGCGGATTTTCGGGCATAAAAATCTATGCCTACCTTATTTTAAAATCTCTAAAGCTATAGACTTAGCCTTACTATAATCGGGCAACTCTTTCACGATGCGATGAATTTTATAATCGTTCGTTAATCCATTTACTAATTTTGTTTCTCCTAAGGCATAGTTTGTGGCACCCTGCATAGTCACCTTCGTCCATTCCAAACGCCGCAAGATCACATTCTTAGAATCAAGGACGACATAAGCCCAAACGAAGCGCCCAGCCTGCTCTTCGAGGTTTTCTTGCACAGAAATAGTATAATCTTTTTTGTAAGGAAGCACCTCACGCTCATAACTCCACATGGCTTGCAAACGTGGATTTTTACCTGCGGCACGGAGAGCCTGTAACTGGAGGCGCAGTGGTTCCACGGCCGCCACGTCCCCCAACCCTTGTTGAATCTTAATCATACCAATAAGTCCCGCCTCATGATCAGGTTCCAACTTGCGAAATCGCTCAATAAAGCCAAGTGCCTCAGCGAACTGAAATTTACGAAGATGGACTAAGCCTGACATGAGTAAAGAACCCCGTGCCTCAGGATCTTCTGAAAGTATTTTAGTAAATATAGCCAAAGCCTCATTGCTTTTTCCCTCTTGGGCTAAGGTAGCGCCTTGCTGAAAACGTAGTTTCCAATCTATCACTTGCTCAGGCGTAGAGGCATTGAGGTAACTCTTGTCCAACGCCATAAACAGACCAAGAAAAAGCAAACAGTATAAGGTAATTCCGCGGGTAACGAACTTCATGTCAACTTGACTAAGCTAAATTTATCCTTTATAAAAGAAGAAATGAAGCATCTTCTTCTCAAGCTACGACTTAGCCTGCCTGAAAGCCCTTGCGCTTAGGTGGATGCCGTCTTGTTAAGAAAGAGGGTTTCTCCCCCCAGCACTCGGGTAATCAGGCGACTTCTGTCACGCCACCCCTCTTTTAACCACTTGTTTAATTTCCTTTACTTCTTCCTTTATGATTTCTCAGCCCCTTCATCATTATCCGCCCTTCCCACAGATCGATTTACCTAATCGCCAATGGCCTAGCCGTTCTCTTAACGCACCGCCCATCTGGTGCAGCGTCGATTTACGTGATGGGAACCAAGCCTTAGCTGTTCCCATGACCGTGGCTCAGAAATTGGAAATGTTTGAAGCCTTGGTTCAAATAGGATTCAAACAAATTGAGGTCGGCTTTCCTTCTGCCTCTAACACAGAATTCGATTTCATTCGTCGCTTGATTGATGAAAATCGTGTTCCAGAAGATGTAACCTTGCAGGTGCTTGTGCAGGCGCGGGAGGACTTAATCGAAAGGACAGTGCAATCCTTGGTCGGTGCGAAAAATGTGATCATCCATCTTTACAACTCGACATCTCCTGCTCAGCGCAAGGTGGTCTTTGGCTTGGATCAGCCCGCCATCGTACAGGTGGCCGTGCAGGGAGCTACATGGATTAAAGAGAGGCTTCATTACTTAGCTGATAGTGAAGTGACGTTACAATATTCTCCTGAGAGCTTTTCCGCAACGGAGCTTACCTTTTCTTTAGAAATTTGCCACGCTGTAATGGCTGTGTGGCAGCCTACGCCTGAGCATAAAATTATTTTAAACCTTCCCGATACCGTGGAAGTCGCCATGTGTAATGTCTATGCTGACCAGATCGAATGGTTTATTCGCCATTTAGACAATCGAGAATCCGTCATCATCAGTGTTCACACCCACAACGACCGCGGCACAGGCGTAGCGGCCACGGAGCTAGCCTTGTTAGCTGGAGCGGAACGGGTAGAAGGCACCCTCTTTGGAAATGGAGAGCGTACAGGTAACCTTGATATCGTGATCGTGGCACTCAATTTTTATAGCCAAGGCATCCACCCTGGTTTGGATTTAAGTAACATGCCTAAAATTCGTGAAATGTATGAACACTGCACCGGCATGACCGTGCCTCCGCGCCAACCTTACGGCGGAGATCTCGTCTTCACCGCCTTCTCTGGCTCCCATCAAGACGCCATTAAAAAAGGCTTCGCTTACATGAAGGAGGCTCCTCTGGGCACGCCTTGGACGGTGCCTTACCTTGTCATAAATCCCTCCGACTTAGGTCGTGAATACAAGGAAGTTATTCGCGTCAATAGTCAGTCTGGTAAAGGCGGTATCGCTTACTTATTAGAAAGTGACTACAGCCTGATCCTGCCCAAAGAGATGCAACGCGAGTTCGGCCCCATTGCCAATGATCAAGTAGATCGCCTAGGTCGTGAAGTAAGTGCCGCTGAATTAAAAGACATGTTTTGGAAAGAATACGTCGAACGCAACGCTCCTTACCAACTCGTTCATTTTCATGCTGATGGCACGGGCGGCCAGATCGCCTGCCGCGCCACCGTTAATCATCACGGTAAGGAATGGAAAATAATCGGTGCAGGTAATGGTCCCATCGCCGCCTTTGTCGATGGCTTAATCAAGTGCGGAGCTCCAGAATTTGCTGTCCGCGCCTATTCCGAACATTCCCTCGGCACAGGAACGGAAGCCAACGCCATCGCCTATATCCAAATTAAAACCCAAACGGGTCACACTAAATTCGGAGCGGGCACAGATACCAACATTGAGCTAGCCTCCATCAAAGCCATTCTCAGTGCCTTAAACCGCCTAGATTAAATCGCAACTTCAAATGATTTTAGTGGTATAATCATTTTGATGAAACCATGGTTACTTCCACTTGGTGTAGGACTCCTTGCGGGAAGTTGTAGTGTTTTTGCGGTATTAAATTTTCAACACAAGTCTGAACTAAAAAATTTGATTCAAGAATCACAACAACTTTTAATAACCCAAACCGAACAAGAACAAAACCTCCTCGCCGTCCAAGAAAGAGCAAGCAACCTCGAAGAAGCCAATCGTGAATTGGCCTTTAAACTTCAAAGCACCCCCACGGAAGATACTGCCAAAACCTTGGAAAATCGCATGGATCCGCTACCTGATCCTACCGAACAAAGACGCCAAGCTCTCGCCCAAATCCAACAGCGCAACCTCGCCCGTTGGAGTAAATCCCTGAACCTGCGCCCTGACCAACTCACACGCCTTAACCAAATTCTCCAAAATCAATTACTTAACCCCCAAGCTGACAACGCTAAAAATTTTAGTGAATTGCAGAATGAACTTTTAAAACTCCTAACTCCAGAACAGCGAGCAGACTATGACCGCATCCAAGCTCGCGAAACTCAAGCCCGCACCGAGCTACGTGTTAACGTTCAACTTTCTCGCGTCCAATCCATGTTTGATTTATCTGAACCACAAAAAGATCAAATCTTTCAACGCTTCGCCGCCATCGAACAAACCAATCCCGGCACGACCGCTTCTAGCCAAGAACAACGCCAGCAACAAGCTCAACGCCGAGCTACCGCATTAGAAGGTATTTTAAAACCTGAACAAATTAAGGACTATCAAGAAGCGCTGTCGAACCGAACTAGTCGTGGTGATTTCCGAGGCCAAGGTTGGACCTCAGGCAACTACTAATTCCACCAAGGGACAAATACTTTTCAAAAAAACGTTGTTTGCTCTGCCACTTGCTTAACGGGCGAATCCGCCGAAACACTCTGTGCCTCCTTGTAAGCGAGCGTAAATGCCTCCGGCGCCATTCCCTCGTGATAAGCAGCGAGTAGCTCCCGCTGCGGAAGATCATAAACGGAAAGAGCATTGCGCTGCGATCCCTGTGACAGGTGGCGATCCACCGCTAATTCAAATTCTTGATAACTCAAGCTCACTCAGAAATTGCAGCTTATTATAAGAAAGGTACAAGATTAATTTTTTAAAGGATATTGCCTTGCGCTCACGCACAAGTAACCCAAGTAAATACCTCTGGCAAAATGCGCTATGGTTTTCCAGCGACGGCTCCAAAACGACATTTTTGTATATGTCTTTTTCAAAATAAGGAGGCTGATCTTTTAGACAAACTCAACCAACGCAGATTTAGTCTTCTTTCTTCGCTGCTGCTTCCAACACTTTTAGTCTAGCGTAAATCTCTGGTAATTTTTGTATCAATGCTTCGGTCTGCATGTTCTCACGCATGGGCTTAGCAGGGCCGCCGCGATAGACCCCCGCTTCGGTCAAATCTTTTGTCACGGCTGACCAACCCGTTACACTTACTTTATCCGCAATACGGACGTGGCCGACAATGGCGGATTGCCCCCCGATAGTATTATATTTACCTAAACTTGCGCTACCCGAAATACCTACTTGCGCCACAATGATCGAGTGAGCCCCGATCACGACATTGTGAGCAATCATGACAAGATTATCTATCTTACACCCCTCCTGAATCCATGTCTTATCAAAACGGCCACGGTCGATCGTTGAGTTTGAACCAATCTCGACATCATCATCAATTTGCACGTAACCCAGCTGGGGAACTTTGACGTAGCGCTCTTGGCTGAACTCATAACCAAAACCGTCCGAGCCGATCACCACGCCTGAGTGCATGATAACTCGCATCCCTAACTTTGAACGTTCCCGCAGCGTTACGCGTGGGTGCATGAAGCAGTGATCTCCCAAGACGGAGTCGTGCCCAACATAACCGCCTGCGCCCACATGCACCCCATCCCCAATGATCACTCCAGGCTCCACCACGGCATGGGGACCGATGTGGACACCTGCACCTAGCTGAGCGGTGGGATCTACCACGGACGTAGGGTGTATGCCTGCCAGCCAAGGAATGGGTAAGGGAGCATAAAGTGCTGCAACTTTAGCAAAAGCCGTAGAAGGGTTGTCCACACGCAAAGTAGCTGCACATACTTTGGCGGTAGAATCACGCGGTATAATGATTGCGCCAGCCTTACTTTCTAAGGCTTGTTTGATGTAACGCGGATTCCCTAAAAAGGCTAGTTGATCTGGTTCCGCGCGCCCGAGATCGTTGATACCCCGGATTACAAGAGTGGGGTCACCCGTCAGCTCAGCTTTAAGCAACTCCGCAATCTCCCCCAGCTGCCGTAACATGACTGTGAGTGTAGGTGAAAAAGCTTAGGGCTTCTTAGTATCTGGCTTAGCGTCAGCTTTAGGCTCAGACTTTGCATCGCCTGCGGGCTTGCTTTTGTTTAATGCTTTAACAATTTCAGCCGTAATATCTGTCATGCCTTCTTCATAAATCAAAACTGCCGTGCCATTCAAGGTCATGCCTGATTTATCTAAAACCATATTGTATTTGCCCTTAGCAAAAGATTTAATTTCTGTACTGATCTCATCAACAATTGTCTTACGCATACGTTGTTGGCTGTCTTGAAACATTTTAGAAGTCTGATTAGCGAATTGCTGCATCTCATTTTCACGAACCTGAGCATCTCCCACTTTTTCTTTTAATTTCTGTTCTTTTTCTTTTTTAGCGGCATCACTGGAACTGGGGTCTTTAGCACCTTCTTGCAGAGATTTAATTTGCTCAACTAGTTTACGATAATCTTCCCGTTTGTCGTCCATGGACTTTTGATAGCCCGTCATGTCTGTCTTGAGACGCTCTTGAGCTTCATCTGTTTTATAATACTGCTTAAAACATTCTTGCATATCAACCAGAGCTATCTTGGTCTGTGCAGACAAGGGGGATAGTAAGGCACCTAACATTAAAAACGCGGAAACAATGGTTGATCTCATAAGTATTAAAGTTAACTAGAATTGATAGCCCACGTCAAAGTGGAATTTTATTGAACCTGTTGGCTCAAACTTGCCGTACTCCATCAACGGAGTGCCTAAGTCTAATCTCAAAGGTCCAATTGGTAGATTTAGCCTCAAGCCCACGCCTGTTCCTATCGCAAATTGATTCACGGAATAATCAAAGGCTTTCGCATTATTAAAGCCTCCGTCAACAAAAACTGCTCCGCGCACACGATCAATAATCGGGAAGGTAATTTCACCATTAACATAAGCCATGGTCTGCCCACCAAATGGCTCACCCTGCGAATCACGCGGTCCGATGTCACGATTATTAAAGCCGCGAATAGAACGAGAGCCGCCGATAAAAGTGCGATCAAATAAGGGAGGAATCGTTGTGTCATCATAACTATCCACCACCGTTGTTGCTCCACCTAATGAGAAAATAAGGTCGTGTGGAAGCAAGAAGAACTTCGTCCCTTCTAACTCTAATTTCCAAATATTCGTATCTCCCATGAGCGGGCCGCCAGCACCTTCCGCCGAGAATTCCACTTTTTCACCGCTACGCGTTAGGAATAGATCATCACGAGAATCGTAAGTTAAGGTCGCCCGAACTGAGCTTTTTGTGCGGTAGCCAGCTTCTGCTTGTAATGCCGGCGAAGCGGCAGGGTCAACATCTAATATCCCGATGTTTTCTGCCTGATAGCGCAATCCTAAGCGCCAGAATTGATTCAATGCCTTACCCACACGAACGGCGGCACCATAACGCTCCGTATCGTAAAGACTGCTATTGTAGCTAGCTTGGTTGTAGAATAAATCAAAGCCAAAGGACAGCTGGCGATTTAAGAACCATGGTTCTGTCCAGCTGACGAGGAAGTCACGACGCGTTAAACCATATTGAAGCCGCGTACGGAATTTTTGACCTGCTCCCGTGAAGGTCGGGAAGTTCATAAAGTCAAAGTTGCCCTGACTTAATTCCACGAAACCAAGAAGGCTGTCCACCGTGCTAAAACCTACCCCGAAGGTGACTGAACCTGTGCGCTGTTCTTCAACAGTGACAACCATATCCTTACGGTTAGGCACGGCCGTATCTTGCGCGCTAATATCTACTTTAGAAAAATAACCTAAATTCTGTAAACGCTTTTTGCTGGCTTCTACTCGGACGGAATCATACACCTCACCCGGTGCCACCGCTAACTCACGACGCAGCACTTTATCCATGGTGCGGTTGTTGCCTTGAATAATAATGCGCTCAACGAAGGACTGATCATTTTCCGAAAGAGAATAAAGAATGTCCATCTTACCGCTGGCAATGTTCGGTTGACGTAAGGGAGTGACGTTGGCATCAATATAACCACGTTCACCATAAAGATCAGTGATCGCTTTCCTGTCGGCTTCCAGACCCTGAGGCGAAAAGATGCCTGTCTCTTTCATGGTCAGACGCCCCATGATTTGCTCAGCCGTGAAGAGCTCATTCTTCTCAAAATTAATACGCCCGACCCGGTATTGGATTCCCTCAAAAACAATGACTTTAATATCAATGACATCTTTCTCAGGATACGTGTAGGCCACGTCCTTAACTTGCATGTCAATGTAACCATTCTTCTGATAAAATTCTTTAAGCGCCTTTAAGTCGTCCTTCATCTGATCTTCTTTGAGCAGACCCGACTTGTTAAAGAAAGAGAGCCAATTCTTTTTCTTAGTTTTAAATGTTTTGCGTAGTTCTTTTTCATCAAACGTGGCGTTACCTTCAAACGTCACAAAACGCACGTAGGCTTTGCCTTCTTCCGCAATGGTAAAGGTCACCACGGCGCGCCCAGCTTGCTCATTAATATCTATCTTATACTCCACCGTTGCCTTGGGGAAACCCTTGGAGCGGTAGTATTCTAAAACCTTGCGCGAATCATCCGCAATTTTTTGTTCGCTCAATGGATCGCCCGCTTTGCTCTTCATTTCTTTGCGAATGCGCTTTTCTTTAATCTTATCGAAGCCAACAATGATAATGTCTTTTACCGTAGGCTTAGGTTGCACGATCACGACAACTTTGACGCCGTCCGCTATCGGTTCATCATAAATACGCAGGTTAACAAAAAGACCCGTGGCATAAAGATTACGAACATCTTCCTCAACTGCCGTGAGGCTGTAAGGCTGGCCAACTGAAGTGCGCATGTTCGAGAGGATAACGCTGCGATCCACCGAACGAGGTCCCGCATATTCGATTTCGACTTCCTTAACGATGGGACCCTTAGACAAAGGGCTGTCCGCAGCTGCGGGGGGCTTGACCAAGGTCTTACCCTCTGGCACGGCCACAGGCTGGGCTGGAAGTTGCAGGGTCGAGACCACAATCAAGAGCCCTAGTAGGCTCGTGCTTAACATGCGTTTTAGGCACTTTCTTGTAGCTTCTTGCATTATCCAGTGGTTTTCTTTAGTGCTTTTTTCAAAGACTTGCCTATTTACTCTTTATTGCGTTAAAAGTCTTTGTACTAGCGCAAATTGAAGAATCCTTTGCCTATCGTCAAGTAGAAACATTTTGCTGCCTCATTTATCATGAGCCAGCTGAACGATTTTACTCTTTTGTTTTCTTGGCAGGACGTGGTCTTCTGGGACGTTCATCAGCGTCTTGCTCTTTAGCGACAACTGCTGTCGGACCTTCTAAAACGATCTTCAGCTTAGCCTGCACGCTCATGGGTAAGTGAATTACCACTTCGTGTTCGCCTAAGACTTTAAGCGGACGTGGTAGATCGATTTTTTTACGATCCACTTTGTGGCCGAGAATTTCTAAGCGTGCTGCGATATCTTGCGAAGTAACGGAACCGAAAACTTTTTCCGAGTTACCATGTTCCATCTGGAAAGTGATGGTCACTTTCTTTAAGGCCGTGGCTAATTCTTCCGCCGTATTAAGCTCAGAGGCTTCACGTGCAGCGCGACGCTTTTTTAAATCTTCTACCATTTTCTTAGAAGCTTGCGTGGCCACTGCGGCCAAATCACGAGGCAACAAAAAGTTGCGGGCATAACCGGGCTTCACCCGAACCACATCTGCTTCCAAACCTAAACCCGCCACGGGTTTCTTAAGAATCATTTCAATAACCATATTATTTGTCTCCTTTAATCTCTTTTAAAAAATGTTACCGCTTGCGTGTCAAAATGGAATCTCGTCATCCGATGCATCAGGCCCTTGGCTATAGTTATCATCGGGCATCGGCTCAGAACGGTTATCAGAGCGATTCGAGCTACGGCTCGAACCCGACTCACGATCTCCACCACCAGAAGACGAACGTCCTCCACTGCTGCTACCTCCGCCGCTGCCGCCACCAGCACCACTACGGCCTAAAAATTGCACCCGATCTGCCCTGACCCGGAGGCGACTGCGCTTCTCACCCTGTTGGCTTTCCCATTGGTCTAGCTGGAGCCGCCCTTCGACAAATATAGGCGAACCCTTGGTCAAATACTTTTTGCAATTCTCCGCTTGCGCACCCCAAACAACCACATCCACGTAACAAACCTCTTCCTTCTCTCCGCCTTCAAGAGTCCGGTAAACCATATTAATCGCTAAGGCCAGATCTCCCACGGCAGCACCTTTCGGCGTGTGCCTTACTTCAGGATCGCGCGTTAGATTACCGATTAAGAGGACCTTATTTAAAGAGGCCATAGGTTTTAATGTGTTCCGAAGAAATCAGCTTAACTAAGCTTAGGCCATCGCTTTTTCTTTAAGCGGCTTGGCGATGAAATTAATCTGACGAAAAACTTTTTTATCGAGAACGAATTTCTGACGCAAAGCATCAACTTTTAAGCTGTCCAAGTCGTAGCGAACGCCGAGATAATAGCCTGAGTCGAGTTGACCCGCTACTTGCTCAAATTTACGGCGATCCATGCGTTGAGCGGCGTAAAATTCGCCCCCCAAGGACTCCACGGCCTTCTTAATTTCTGTTACCACTTCCTCCACCCCTTCTTCCTTGCCTTGCAAGTCTAGGATGAACATTGATTCGTAATGTTTTTTCATACTTCTCGATTCACTTCATTCATAGCAGCTGCGATTCCCTGATGCTCACACACCTTAAGACCCGCCACTGCTCTTTCCGTCATTTCTTTCAAAACCTTTTTTTCTTCTGAGGCAAAACGCCCCAAAACATGATCAGCCAAGTCCACTTGATCTGGTGCTGACCCGACACCGCACTTCAGCCTAGCATAAGCTTGAGTGCTGAGATGTTGCTCAATCGAGCGTAAACCATTATGGCCTCCCGCTGATCCTTGAGCCTTAAGCCGGAGTTGCCCCAAGCCTAAGCTTACATCATCCACCACCACTAGAACTTGCTCAGGTTGCAGCTTGAACCAGTCTAAACCTGCTCTTACTGCGACCCCAGAAACATTCATGAAACCGAGTGGCTTTAACAACCAAACTCCTGAAGGAGTCTGCGCTATCTCCGCTTTCGCAAACCGAACTTTCTTCCACACCAACTTAAACTCTGTCGCCCATGTGTCTAAGACCATAAAGCCGACATTGTGCCGGGTGCCCGTGTATTCAGCACCTGGGTTGCCCAGTCCCACCACAAGCGGGAAGAGGCTACTCAAAAAATTTAGGCCTTCTTAGCCGGTGCCGCCTTAGCAGCATCCGTCTTCTTAGCTGTAATTACTTCAGGACCAGCGGCGACAGCGGCTCCAGGAGCAACCGCTTCTTCCACCTTAGGAGCATGAACCATAAATACTGGTAACTCAGCCGACGTAACAAAAACCACACCTTTAGGTAAAGGCAGCTCTTTTACGTGGATGGAATCTCCGATATTCATTTCGGAAACGTCCACTTTAATTTCAGAGGGCAAATCTTGGGGAAGACATTCTACCCGGACGTGACGAATTAAGTGATCCAGAACACCGCCACCCGTGCGCACGCCGATCGCTTCGCCCATTTCATGGACAGAGACTTCAGCCTGCACCTTTTTATTCGGATCAATTTCATGTAAGTCCACGTGCAGAACTTTGTCCTTGATCGGGTGAATTTGAACTTCACTCAAAAGAGCTAAATGTTTTTTTGCGCCTTTTTCTCCGGCGATTTCGAGATCGACTAATACGCTCTCCGCTTTGGTAGCATTGAGGGCTGCGACAAGTTCCTTCGATGAGATGGAGAGGGCTTGAGGTGTGCCAACGCCATATAAAATAGCGGGGGTTTTACCCGTGCCACGAACCTGCCTCGACTTGAGTCGTCCAATGCCACTGCGAAGCTCTGCTTTTAAACTAATACGATTTGCCATATGTCTGTCCTATTCTGAAAAAGTGAGCTGCAAACAAAACAGGAAAACAGATAACTGGTCAATCCTTTTCACAGCAAAAAGCGTACAAATTATCTAAAGCACCTTTTTACGCCCTAACCTTTTAAACTAACTAGCCTCCCATTTTCCACCTGAGGGCGGCGCTATTTCCAGTTATTTCTCAGTAAATCTCTCTCAGACTCCTGCACCCACCTGCCCAACAGGAATCTAGTGTTGAAGCTATCTTACGCTTTTAACCGCAATCGTATTATGCGGAAAGAAGTCCCAGAATGAATCGCTGCCCTAATGAGACGAGGTGATATCCAAAAGCTGAATCCGGCATATTTAACGAGTTTTGGGCGTTCACAGGAGACTTTCCAAAAAATTACATGGTCACTGACTACCTTAAATATTCCAAAAAATTCCTGACATTAATGAAATTAGATGCAAAATTGAGGCTGGACACTTTGAGTTTTCAAAACATGCGCTTGATCAGAGCATTATACGAAACATTTCTGTTCAGGAGTTGCGTGAATCGATTTTATCTGGTGAGGTTATAGAAGATTATGCCGATGATAAATATGGTTCTAGTTGCCTTATTCTTGGGCAAACTATCATGAATAGGCTATTGCACATTCAATGTAGCTAACCTAGCAGAACATTGATTAAAATCGTTACATTATATCAACCCGATCCTGAGTTATGGATTAATGCAAGAATCAGAAAGAAAAAGTAATTTATGAATGAAACATTTAATCAAAAGCTAGTTACCTACACCTTAGAGAACGCAGGCCATTTTTATATTATTGAGAATGTGCCAGCTAAAGTATGTGAAGAGACTGGAGAGCAGTTGTTTGCTCCTTCCACGGTCGAACAAATTAGAAGTCTAGTTCTTGGACATATCAAGCCTGTAGGAGTGGTGGAGACACCTGTTTTTAAATTCGTAAACTAAAAAACGAGCCAGTCCGTTGAGCCAATTCGCCTAAACTAGATGGTGCACGCTTGAGGCAAGTTGAAAATACTTTATAAGCAAAATCCTTCAAATTACTACCTACATTATTAGTTGTTTTTATTGGAGCTATTATTAGCATTCCATTTCAGCAAGCCAGATTTCATGCCAACCTCCTTCTCGGAGGCCAGCCCCTTCCTTCGATTACTGAGTTTTTTATCCAACATCATGAGATTACCACTTATATTTTTGGTTTTCTTTGCTCGGGTTTGTGGGGCTGCCTTTGCTGTTTTCGTCCAGTGGATCGCTCTGGGATATCCCCCCTGCAACAAGAAAGCATGAAATGAAGTCCTCACCTCTTCCACCTAACGAATTAGAGATGGTGCGGGCTATTTTCCGCCGACACCCCGAAGTCGCCTCTGCCACCTTGTTCGGCTCTCGCGCCAAGGGAACGCACTCAAATCAATCTGATGTGGATCTAGTCGTGGCAGGCTGCGTTGCTCGATTAGGTGCCGAGGCAATAGCCGCGGAATTAGACGAACTTCCATTACCTTATAAATTTGAGGTTCAAGCTTTGGAGCAAATCCAGCATCGTCCTTTATTAGAACACATCAAGCAAGTGGGGATCCCCATTTATCCGTAGCCTTGACTGTTGTGCCGGAGGTGTTGCAACTCGGCTATCTTCAGGCAGGCATACCACGGTCTATTTGTTGGGCTTTGAGAATGTTTTCGGGTTTGGTCAATTCTTCCGATAAGGTCTGGTTCGTGTTGCGGAAGCGTTTGACGATGGTGCTAGCTAGTTGGAAGGTGAAGTCGGCTGCAAGTTCGGGCTTTTGTTGAATAAAATAGCTAAACTTATCATTGGAAATTTCCAGTGTTCGTAACGGAGTCAAGCTCACGACGCTGGCCGTGGCTAGACCAGGATCAAACAAATTCATTTCGCCGAAAAATTGTCCGCCTTCTAAAATGCCTAACGATACTTTGGCATTTTCTACGGTGTGATATACTTCCACCTCACCTGCAACGATGAGAAAAAAAGTATTCTGCAACTCACCTTGATTGACCAACTGTGCACCAGGCTCATAATAGCATTCTAGGAAGAATAAATCGAGAAGCTGTACAAAGCTGTCATCGAATCCACGAAAAAGGGACATGCGACTAATTTCACTAAATGTAATGGCCATGGCGATGATGTTGTGGTGAGCTAAAAGGATCAGGGTAGATTAAGTCTCCTATTAAAGTAAAGGTTCTAGATGAAAGCTCGCCGTATTTTTTATGAAGGTAAGGTTCAAGGTGTGGGGTTTCGTTACTCGATAAAACAGATTGTTTCGGGTTACGACATATGCGGCAGTGTGGGAAATTTAAATGATGGTCGGGTAGAATTACTCATCCAAGGGGAAGAGGCTGATCTCAAAGATTTATTACAGACTATTCTCAGCAGTCATTTAAAAGGTTTCATCAAACAGATTGAAAGTTATGAGGTGGATGTTGACCAGAAGCTGCGGGGATTTAGTATCCTTTCAAAGGTGTGATTTTTTTACGCTTCTTTTAAAGTTTAAACAACATGGTTCCAATCCCATCAGAGCATAAAGCAGTTGAGACGATCGGCTTGAGCAAGAAGTTCAAACTGCAATGGCGTCGTGGTTATTTTATGGCCTTAGAGCCTCTTGATTTAGTGGTAAAACAGGGTGAAATTTTTGGGCTGCTCGGCCCTAACGGGTCGGGGAAAAGCACTACGATTAAGTTGCTCTTAGGCTTACTTAAACCGAGTGCAGGATCAGCCACGGTTTTCGGCCTTAAAGCTGGCTCCATCGAGGCACGGAAGCGAATGGGTTTTTTACCTGAGAATCCCTATTTTCCCACCTTCTTAAATGGCCTTGAGGTTTTGCGCTATTACGGAAAGCTTAGTGGCTTATCTGGGAAATTTTTAGAACAACGCATGGAGGAACTGCTGGAGCTGGTTGATTTACAGGAGTCGAGGCACCGCACTTTAAAAACGTATTCGAAAGGGATGTTGCAACGTATCGGCCTAGCACAAGCCTTATTGCATGATCCTGATCTTCTCTTGCTGGACGAACCAACGGCTGGTGTGGATCCGCTCGGTTCACGCCAAATTCGGGACATCCTTTTAAATTTAAAAAAACGTGGTAAGACACTTTTATTTTCCTCCCATCTTCTAGAGCAAGTGCAGGAGGTGGCCGACCGGGTGGCGATCTTACATCAAGGCCAGAAGCTGCGTGAGGGAAGTTTAGCGGATTTATTAGAAGTCCCCGAACAGATACAGATTAAGCTTCAATCAGAAGGGCACACAGTGGAGGAGATTCGAAAAATTCTTACTGATGCTGGAATCTCTCAGGTAGAAATTTCTAAACCTCAAATGAAATTAGAAGATTATTTTATCCGTTCCCTCCCTGAGCGTAAGCAAGGAGGACACGTATGAAAGGGAGCCTACTTCGCTTAGTGACTATTGCTCAGAATACCTTAACCGAAGCGTTGCGGCAGCGGGTTTTGAATGTGATCTTTCTCTCCGGGCTCATCATGGTAGGTGGATCTTTTTTCTTAACGAATTTGACCTTTCAGGAGGAATTTAAATTCCTCAAGGATCTAGGCTACGCCGCCATCAGCATCACTGGCACGCTCGTGGCTCTGATGGGCGCAGCGCAACTGATCCCAGCCGAGATCGAACGCAGAACCCTGCACACACTTCTGAGTAAGCCCGTTCACCGCTTTGAGTTTGTGTTAGGTAAATACTTGGGGTTGATCGCCCTCATTACGATCATGCTAGGGATTATGTCGCTCATGTTTGGGGCGGTTCTTTATGTTAAGGAACAAATTGTTCTAGCTGGCTTACAAGGGGTAGCAGAGAGTGAGCAGGGACGGCAAGTGATCGCCTCCGTGCTGGCGCAGTCCAGAGATCCTCAACTCTTACAAGCACTGGCGTTGATTTGGGCCAAGCTGGCCGTTATTACCGCAATTTCCGTCTTTTTTTCTACGATAGCTACTTCGACTATATTTATTGTTTGCACGACTTTGGTAGTTTATTTCATTGGGCATCTGCAATCGGTAGCTCGACAAGTATGGCTACAGGACATGCACACAGCGTCGTTCCTAAAAAATAGTTTCTTAGCGATGGTTGCTTTTTTAATTCCTGATTTTCAAACCTATAATTTAATTGATGAAATTATTGCCGGAAATAATATCCGTTGGGGCAGCACGCTGGAAATTTTAACCTATTCGGTGATTTATGTGGGAGTGGCTTTAGTGACGGCCTCGTTGATCTTTGAGGATCGAGAGCTATGAGACCTTGGGTCTGGGCAGTGATCGTTTTCACAGCGTGGACAGCAGTGAAAGTTCCTTGGGAGATGCGCCTAGCCCGCGAACGTTCTTTGCTCATGTATGGCACAGAAGTTCCCATGAGCTTCCAGATGCGAGACCAGCTTGGGCAGGGTCTAACTATTGCAGCGCTGGGCGGGTTCCGAGGCATTGCGGCGAATTTCTTATGGTTATCCGTTACCACGGCTTGGGAAGATCGTCAGTGGGTGCGCTTACGGAGCTTGGCTGAAATGGTGGTTATCTTACAACCGCGTGTTTCTTTTTTTTGGGAAAATGCTGGCTGGCACATGGCCTATAATGCCAGCGTGGCGGCAGAACAATTTAATCAAGAAGATCGTGGTAAAAATAACGTAGAGTCCCGACGCTGGATCATGCAGGGGATTGAGCTCTATGAACGGGGAATCCAAGCTCTACCAGATCAGCATAAACTTTATGAGATGTTAGCGTTAGTTTACCAGCAACGCTTAGGTGACTACGCTAAGGCTGCCCACTATTATCAGGTGGCCTCTCAGAAAAATGGAGCTCCAGTTTACCTCGAGCGTTTCGTGGGATTTTCCTTAGAGAAAGCTGGTAAAGATAGAGAGGCTTATGACTACTGGGTTAAGCTTTGGCAAAGTGCTGGAGAGCACGGTCCAGGGCCTCGCCGTTGGAAGATGATAGAAGAACACATTCGCAAATTAGAAAATAAATTAAACATTCCGCTAGATAAAAGATTATTTGTGAATTAGTCTCAAACTTTAATCGGGGAAAAGTACACGTGAAATTTGGAATATTCGGAGACATCCACAGTAATTTGGAAGCATTGGAAGCAGTCCTAGAGGACATGCAGACCCAGAAAGTCACTCATGCCGTTTGCCTAGGCGACATTGTAGGCTACAACGCTAATCCTTCGGAATGTTTAGAAATAGTGCGCGCCCTAGGTTGCCCCGTCATTAAAGGGAATCATGATGAAGAGGCTTCGGAGGATCGCGACATCGAACATTTTAATCCTTTAGCTAAAGCCTCCATGAATTATTCAAGGCAGCAACTTTCAGATGAGCAGAAGAAATACTTGCGCACCTTACCGTTCCAGAAAAGTGTTAGTGATTTTACGATCGTGCATGCCACGTTAAATGGCCCTGCCCGCTGGCAATATGTCTTTACTTCCGCCGACGCTGAAAGCAGCTTCACCTATCAAAGATCCCAAGTCTGTTTTTTCGGCCATACCCATGTGCCTCATTTATTTGTCCGGGATACGACGGTGCATGAGTTTTTCTATAAGCGCGTGGTCTTACAATCGGATAAAAGATACTTCGTTAACGTGGGTTCCGTAGGTCAGCCTCGCGACGGTGACTGGCGCTCCTCTTACGTCATCTATGATTCTAAGGAACGCACCATCGATTTGCGGCGTATCCCTTATGACTTAGCAAAAGCTCAAGAAAAAATTATAACCGCCGGGTTACCTGATCGTTTGGCGGAACGTTTAGCTAATGCCGTTTAAACTGCCCCAACTCCTCCCTTCTTCTTAGCTAGTTTCTCATGCTATGAAAGTCCTCGTCATCAAGCCCACCGCACTCGGTGATGTGGCACAGGCCTTGTTAGTAGCACCACAGCTTAAGATGCACTCCTTCTGCTCCGAGCTGGTCTGGTTGATTGATGAAGATTACCGAGAGTTAGTGCAATCATCTCCCTTGATCGACCGAGTTATCTTATTTCCACGCCGCCGCTGGACTCGCTCACTTCTAACTTTTCTTAATGAAATAATCCCTTGGATACGTGCCCTACGACGCGAAAGATTTGATCTCGTCGTGGATTTACAAGGCCTAGCCCGTAGTGGTTTTATGACCCTCTGCACAGGTGCTAAAAGGCGGGTGGGCTTAGCCTCTGCTCGGGAAGGCTCCAAGCTCACATACACCGAATGCGTAGTAGATGATGCACCTCACGCTGTGGCACGCTATCAGCAAGCCATTGCCCAGGTATTGGGGAAAAAAGAGTGTCCACTGATTTATTTACCTAAAGTCACAGATGCCCTGCCTCATGGATTAACCGCTGGAGCCTACACCGTCATACACCCCTATTCCTTATGGCCGACGAAGCTGTGGCCTTGGGAGCGTAACGCAGAACTTGTCGCTTCCTTACCCGAAGAAAAATTTGTCCTTGTGGGTAAGGGAACTTTTTTCCCTGTGCTGGAACCAAACTGCCTCGACCTTCGTGGGCAAACGAACATGGCACAACTGATCACCCTCCTCAGTAATGCCAGAGTCGTGTTGAGTATGGACTCTGGCCCCCTCCACGTAGCCTCCGTTTTGGGAGTTCCCGTTTTGGGTCTCTTCGGATCCACTTCAGAAAAACTCACCGCCCCCATCTTTAAAATAGGCCAAATCTTAAGCGCCACGCTTCCTTGCCGCCCCTGCCTTCAACGCCAATGCTCCTTCTCTGAGCCCATGGCCTGCATGAAGTTAATTAGCGTGGCCGATGTTCGGGCTGCATGGCTAAAATTAGTCAATACGATCTAAATAAGACATTCTAGTAATTACAATTTCTAGCCAGAAAACTAGAATAACTATCATAATTCGTTGATTGCTAACGCTTTAAATTAGTGTCAATTAAAAGTGGCACACTACTTGCATACTTTTCTGTAACTTGTATAGTAATCATGCTATCTTAAAATCAACTCACTACGACTAACCAAACTAACATCTAGGCACAAAATCATGCAACGCTCACGTAAAAACAAAAAATGGACTTCTCAATTAGTAGGTGAAGAAATTAAAAAGTGGAATGACAAAGGCGAACCTCTGTATTCCCACCATGTCAGAAAAAACTACCAAGAACTCCTCGCCGCAGGTATCCGTTACCACGGTAGTTGGAAGTTAGCCGTTGAGGCTTCTGGTATTCCTTACGCTGACGTCCGTAAATACCAAAACTGGTCGAAGGATTTAATCGTGGCTAAAATCCAAGAACTCTCCCAACAAGGCGTGGATCTGTCCTTCCGCTCCATGATGTTGAGCAAATACAATTCCATGGTTTATGCCGCCATCCGTCCGAACCATTTCGGATGTTGGAAAAACGCCCTCGCAGGCGCAGGCTTAGCACCAGAAGAAATCTATCGCTACCGTTCATGGGATGAGACCACGATCCTCGACGAAATTCGCCGCCTTCAAACTAGCGGAGCCGATCTTAGCTCTAAAAACATGGATGAAACGTCTAACCCACTCATCGCCACGGCACGTCGCCGCTTCGGTAACTGGGGAGCTGCTGTGGAAAAAGCTGGCATCAACTACGCTGACATTCGCCGCCGCCGCCGCTGGACTCGTGAAATGATTGTTGAAGGTATCTGCGAGCTCCAACAAAAAGGCGTAAAGCTACAAAGCGGAGAAGTTCGCAAAAAAGCTCCTGCCCTCTTTGCTGCCGCATGTAAGCCCAGATTTTTTGGTTCATGGTCTGGTGCGCTGACTGCTTCGATTGGTAAAGACGTTCTCGTCACTGCATAGTAATTCTAACTATCGTTTTGGGTAAATACCCTACAAAAACCCAGCAGGTTCAACCTCGCTGGGTTTTTGTATGCCCCTAAATAACAAAGCTAAACTAGGCAAAACATTTTTAAGCTGGTAATTCTTTCGTGTGGAAACATCCCCTCAGCATCAACCGCCTTCATTTCGAGAAGCCTTCCTCTTTTGGCTTAAGCTAGGCTTCATCAGCTTCGGTGGGCCAGGCGGACAGATCGCCTTAATGCACACGGAGTTAGTCGAAAAGAAAAAATGGATTTCCGAAGCTCGCTTCCTCCACGCCCTAAATTTCTGCATGCTCCTCCCTGGACCCGAAGCTCAACAGCTAGCCACTTATTTAGGCTGGCTCCTCCACCGCACTTGGGGCGGTTTAGTGGCAGGTATTTTATTTGTCTTACCCTCCGTATTTATTCTGTGGGGACTTAGTGCTATCTACATCTACTATGGGTCTGTTCCATGGATTGAGGGGATTTTTTACGGCCTGAAACCTGCCGTGCTTGCCATTGTCCTAGCGGCTGCCTTCCGCATCGGCCAGAAATCCTTAAAAAATAATGCCCTGCGTTTTATAGCCATTGCCTCATTTATAGGCATTTTTTTTCTGCATCTTCCTTTTCCCGTAATCGTCTTCAGCGCCGCAATTCTCGGTTTCTTGGGCAGCAAATTTCAACCTAACCTTTTCTCTTTTGCTCCAACAACCAACGCAAGCCCAGCGTCTGAAATTGAAGATGCCACCATCTACACAGCTCCGCCTACCTTTAAGTATCTGGCCTGTGTCCTCGGAATAGGTTTATTCGTTTGGTGGAGTCCCATCCTAGCTAGCGGCTTAATCTGGGGCTGGGAAAGCACGCTTTTTCAAGCAGGCTACTTTTTTAGTAAAGCCGCCATGGTAACTTTTGGCGGAGCCTACGCGGTGCTACCCTATGTGGCTCAGCAAGCCGTAGAAAATTACCAATGGCTACAACCTAAAGACGTCATGGCTGGCATGGCCTTAGCAGAAACAACTCCAGGGCCACTCATCATGGTGCTGCAATTTTATGGCTTCTTAGGCGGTTGGAACCAGCCTGACTTCCCTTCGCTTTTTTGGTCGGCCACTTGGGTCGGCTTTATGGCAACATGGGCCACTTTTACCCCCTGTTTTCTCTACATTTTCGCGGGAGCCCCTTACATTGAAAGACTGCGCCATGTAAAACTTCTCAGTGCCGCCCTCTCAGCCGTAACAGCCGCCGTCGTAGGCGTCATTCTCAATCTCGCTCTGTGGTTTGGTCTGCACGTGCTCCTTCCCGCCTATCCAGAATGGACTCGCTTCGATTGGGTAGCTTTGGCGATTGCCACACTTTCC
Source organism: Blastochloris sp. (assembly GCA_034440395.1). Classification (GTDB taxonomy): domain Bacteria; phylum Verrucomicrobiota; class Verrucomicrobiia; order Methylacidiphilales; family JAAUTS01; genus JAAUTS01. Next base: position 26,135 of record JAWXBW010000052.1, read on the forward strand.
TTCATCGCCTTACATCGCTTTAAGGTGGATGTTTTATGGCTTCTTCCAAGCACCGGGTTCGTTGGCTATCTGCTTCATCTCATTTAAACTATTTTACTTTTTTACGAAGCATTACTTGCAGGTTTAGGTATTTAAACGATTCTACAACCAATGCGTTATTTCTATTTATTAATTTTTTGTTGTCTTTTGTTGCTAAGCTCCACCACAGGAACTGCCCAAACCCTCAGCGCACGGCAAATGATTGATCTCGCTATTAAGGCCGACAATAGGCTCCGGGAACGTCGCCTCGTTTATCAATACGATTATACACTCAAGACAGATAAACTCACGCGCGCTGACGAAGTTAAAAGCACCACCACAGTTAAAGCTAAAGTTCGTCCCTCTCGAGAAATCAGCTACACCGTGGAGATGCTTTCGGACTCCGATACTACTTCAGATAACGAACAGAAGCGCAAAGCCAAGAAAATTCAAGAGGCCCAACAATTGATGACAAAAATTGAACTGGAAAAATTAGTAGAAAATTATGACTATGTAATCAAGGGTAAAGCCTCTGTGCTAAACCGGCCATGCAGCATCATCCAATTCACCCCAAAGCCCGGCCTGAACATCACCTCGCGCGAGGAAAAAGTCTTACACGCTCTCCGTGGTCGCCTTTGGATTGATCAATCCAGTTTTGCCATCCTCCAATCAGAAGCCACTCTCCAGAAGCCTGTTTCCGTAGCGTGGTTTTTTGCCACTATGCGTGAATTAAACTTCCGTTACACAACTCAACTTCTCCCTAACGGAGACCCCGCGCCAGCTACCTTTACCTTATTCTTTGATGTTCAAGTTTCTCTCGGCTACCAAAGGCAACGGCAAGTCTCCACCATGCAGAATTACCGTAAAGTAAGGTAAACAACTTTCTTCTTTTGGTTAAGAACAGCTTCGTGGTTAAATTAAGACTCTCCGCTTTTAAACCATGAAGGACGAATCAAAACCTTTCCTAGATCACTTAGAAGATCTCCGCTGGACGATCATCAAGAGCGTCATAGCTCTCGCACTATCCATGGGGATCAGCCTGTTTTTCACCGATGAAATTCTTCGTTTACTCGAATACCCCTTAAAGCAAGCGATCGAACCCACTGGAAAAAAAGTGGAAGATTTTCTCATCATGCAGAACATGATGGATCCCCTTACCATAACCATTCAGACCGCCATCAGCGCAGGTGTTATCCTAGCCTTACCCTTTATTCTCTACTTCGTTGGCCAATTTATTTTACCCGCCCTTAGCAAGCGTGAGCGCAACATGATCCTGCCCACCTTTACCGTTGGCTTGATCCTATTTTTAATCGGCGTCATCTTCTGTTACTTCCTCATCCTACCGCAAGCCATTCAAGTCTTCATCGATTGGGGCACGAGTATGCGGAGAACTTTTCTTATGCCACAGGATCTTTACCTCGGCTTTATCCTCCAAATGCTAATCGCCTTCGGGCTCTCTTTTGAACTACCTCTGGTCATTATCATCCTTTCTAAATTAGGTATTGTTTCTAAAAAAATGCTGCGAGAACATCGTCGCCACGTCATTGTTTTTATCATTATTTTCGCCGCTTGTGTTACCCCCACCTCGGATCCCTTTAGCCTAGCCATGCTAGCCGTCCCCATGTATCTACTCTATGAAATAAGCATCCTCTGCGCCGTCTGGATCGAACACAAAAAAGCAAAACAAGAAGCCGCTGAGTTCGACCTTATTGATTCAGAGTAAAATCTAAACTCTGCTCTGCAAAAGTGCGCAGTTGGCAAATCAACTTCACTAGGCATCATAATCCCATGCTTGCTCAACCCACCAACATTCAAGTCATCGGAAGCGAATTAGCCATCGTTTGGAGTAATGGAGAGGAAAGCTATTTCAACTTAGAAGCCATCCGCCGAGCTTGCCCCTGCGCCGTCTGTTCTGGCGAACCCGATGTGACAGGCCAAGTCGTGAAACCCCGCGTAACGTATACTGATAAAAGTTTTTTTATTCGTAAATTAGACATCGTCGGCGGTTACGCTCTACAACCCACTTGGTTAGACGGGCACAGCACAGGCCTCTACTCGTGGCAGTATCTACAACGCCTAGAAAAAGAGTTTCAATCATCTCCACTGAGTTGACAAAAAATCTCATGACCACAACTGCCACCATTCCTCCCGCCAACAAGAAAGAAATCTTTAGCTGGTGCTGTTACGACTTCGCTAACTCCTCTTACACCACGGTTATCATCACCGTCATTTATAGCACCTATTTTACCAAAGTCGTTTGCCAAGGATTAGATGCTGCCTACACCCTCTGGGCTGCCGCCTTGGCTATCTCCCAACTCATTGTTATCTTCCTCGGTCCTTGGCTCGGTGCCGTGGCAGACCGGCACGCTTGCAAAAAAAAATTCCTAATATCCCTCTCTCTTCTCTGCGCCAGCTTCACCGCCCTACTTTACTTCACGGCACCTGGCACCGTGTGGCTAGCCTTTGCGCTCATTGTCGTCAGCAATTTCGCTTTTTCCATGGGAGAAAATTTTTGCGCCAGTTTTCTGCCAGAATTAAGCACCCCTGAAACATGCGGAAAAATCTCAGGCTACGGTTGGAGCTTCGGCTATCTCGGTGGCTTAGTTAGCCTTGGAATGGCGCTCCTCATCCTAAAACTAGGTGGGAGTTCTGACCCCGCTGTGGTGAAAAATATTTTTCCCGCCACCGCCCTTTTCTTTATCCTAGCCGCTTTACCCACTCTCTTTTTTTTACGAGAACGCGCTAAACCTAAATCATCTCCCACGACTGAGCCCAGCGCTTTTACCCACCTACTCAACACCTTAAAAAAGCTGCCCGCCCAGCGCACCCTTTTTCAGTTCTTTATCAGCTTTTTTTGTTACATGTGCGGTCTTTGTTCTATTGTAGCTTTCGCTGCCATCTACGCTCAGACCGAGATCGGCTTTAGCACAGAACAAACTATCCTCCTCTTCGCTAGCTTACAAATCAGCAGTGCCATCGGAGCCTTTGCCTTTGGCTTTTTGCAAGATCGCACTGGAGCAAGACTTGCCCTCACCATCTCTCTTGTTCTATGGATTGTGGTCTGCCTCGGTGCCGCCTTCTCCACCACCCAAGCCGCTTTTTTTATCGTAGGCAATCTAGCTGGTATCGTCATCGGCTCCACCCAGTCCGCTAGCCGCGCCGTCGTTTCCATGCTCACCCCAGCTGGACAAGAGGGAGAATACTTCGGCCTCTGGGGATTTTTCGGTAAACTAGCGGCCGTTCTGGGTCCCCTCGCTTTCGGCTTCGTGGCCGACCTCGTTCATCTGCGTTGGGCCATAGGTCTCGTCGCCCTCTTCTTTGTTCTTGGCTTAATCTTTTTGCAAAATTTAGATTTAAAACGACCTTCCGTCTCTTATTCCTAAAAACTGCTATGCCAGACTCTAAGAAAAAAGAAATGGCGACCTATTCCAAACTAGGCCTCTACCGCACGGTCAAGTCCAAGCGGCGGCGTAGTTTTGAAGAAGACAAAGGTCTCTATCTTTTCGTAGGAGATAACCGTTCAGGCCGCCCATGGATAAAAGTGCTAAAAGGACACTATGAAAAAGCTTGGGAAGTCGTCATGGCTAAGACCAAAGCACGCCCGCGTCCAAAAGAAATGGAAGAAGGTGCTTGGCTAGACTTGTTGCGGCTACAAATGGAACACGAAATTTATGAACTTCTCTTAACCCAAACTACCGACCTCGAACAACTTTCGGAATCTTTTCAAAAGCAGCATGGCCGAAAAATGACCGCTTACGAGAAGGAGCGTTTTGGGGCGGCGATGAATCACGACACTAAATTAGAATCCAACCCCAAAACAGAAACACGCCAAGCAGACCGACTACGGCAACACTGGGTTAATAACGTCGTTAGCAAGATCCGTAAAACGCAAGACCAGCGCCCAGCCCGCTTACAACAGGCTTGGGCCAGTGTGGTGGGAACAGAAGCCGCCATGGAAACAAATCTTGAGGGAATCGACAGCATCCGCGGCACCGCCTATTGCCGCTGCCTGAGCTCCGTCCGTCGTTTCGAACTCGCCCGACAAAGTGATCTTCCCCAAAGATTAGGCCTAGCTTTAAACCAGACTATTAATAAAATTGTCTTCAAATAACGGCACCAACCTAATGACCAAAACCTTAGTCAAGAGAGCTTTCTCTCTTTCTTTAGAGATTAACTGACTCTCCACTTTCAGCCGACTGTGCCACCGCATCTAATAGACGTTGCACCATCAAGGCCTGCTCCATCGTGACGCACAACTCCTCCTCCCCACGCAAAAAGTTGATGAAATTATGGAAGCGATCCTGATGCGGAAAGGCCATCTGAGCTTGTGGATTAGACCTCGTCACATGCTCCCCTAGACTGGCATCAAAGGTATAAATTTCTTTTTTACTTATGCTGCCGCCCGCTTCCGTCCCGTAAATTTCCACATCCGTCGTATCAGCAAGCTCCGCATGGCGTGCCCAACTCACATCCAACGCAACCGTGGCACCATTAGCAAAGCGAATTTGAGCTGAAGCAAAGTCTTCTACCTCAAAGGGTAAACCACTATGATCCGATTTTCCCCAAGAACCCTCTCCACGCCCGCGGTGCCCGAACTTATTATACGTGCTACCGAAAACGCTAACCGCTTCAAAATTATCCATCACGTAAAGACAAAGATCCAACACATGCACCCCTATGTCATAGAGGCAGCCTCCGCCCGCTAGCTCCTTTGAGCCGAACCAAGTTCCTAACTTAGGAATACCTGCACGTCTTAACCAATAAGCCTTGGCATGATAGATATCTCCAAAAACGCCTTCGGCAACTAGGGTGCGAAAACTTTGGGCTCCCTCTTGAAAGCGCTGATTCATACCGAGCGTTAAGCACTTGCCCGTTCTCGCCGCCACCGCCGCCGCCTGCTCAGCTTCTTCTGAATTCATGGCAAAAGGTTTTTCTAAAATAACATGCTTGCCCGCCTCGAGTGCTTTAATCGTTAACGGCACATGGAATTTATTAGGCACAGCTATGTAAACCGCATCCACCTCAGGATCGGCTAAAAGCTCTTCTGCTGATTGATAGCCCTTGGCAATTCCCTTTTCTTTGCACAGAGCCTGAACACGGCTTTCATTCGTATCTTGAACCGCCACCACTTGTGCGTGTGGGTGCTTATTAATTGAATCTGCACTGTAGCCTGCGATAGCACCTGCACCAATAAACCCGAACCGAAGGGGATGACTCATGGGAAAATGTAAGCAGGAATATTTTTAAAATAAATAAGAAAAGCCCAATCCCTGATTTTTTCCATGCCAAGTGAAAAAGGTCTGCTATGTTCCTGTCATGAAAATAGCTACAAGTCGATGGATGGTGTATTTCGGAATTTTTCTTTTTGCCTGTGGCGTATTCGGGTTTTTATCTAATCCCGCTAAAGCTCAAACCGCTCTTTTTAGCGGAGCGCTTTTTGGAAGCATCTCGTTAACCTGGGGTATGCTGATGAAACGAGGCGCTCACCAAGCATGGTGGGGTGCCATAGGGACAACAGGTTTTCTTTGCCTCGTTTTTACGTGGCGCGCCATCATGAGCTGGCTCTCCGTAGCTCAAGGTCAACCAAAAGAACTGGCTGCCATTCTTATCACGGTCATGCTTCTAGGATCGGCTCTCACGACGGGGTTTTTATGGCTGCGCCGAGCTGAACGACTTGGATAACTTCGAGGGTTTTACACTTGCGGACACTGATTTAGTCATTGCGCTCTATCGCCTGAAGGCTAAGGTCATTTAATGAAATTACCCTTATCTAAATGTCAGCTTTCTTTACTCTCAGATGCGTGCTTCATTTTAGGCTTCGCTTCCATTATTGGATCGATCATTGTTTGGTATACGGCTGGCGGACAAAACCCACTAGATGCCGCTCATGCCGAACGTTTCGGTATTTTTGTCGGGCTTTGGGCACCTACTTTTTTCATTCTTTCAAACCGCTTAGAGCGCTATGCCACTAAGTCAGAGAACGCTTCTCAAGCAAGCTAAGTTTTGACCATCCATTATTCTGTAATTTATCGCCCTATTTTATGAAAAAAATCGAAGCTATTATTAAACCTTTCAAACTCGAAGATGTAAAAGAGGCCCTTTCGGAAGTCGGCATCGAAGGCTTAACCGTGACGGAAGTCAAAGGCTTTGGCCGTCAAAAAGGTCACACGGAAATTTACCGTGGCAGTGAATATACAGTGGACTTTCTGCCTAAGCTCAAACTAGAAATCGTAACCACAGATGCTCTTGTTGACTCTGCCGTTAAGGCGATTATTACCGCCGCTAAAACAGGCAAAATCGGCGATGGCAAAATCTTCATTATACCCGTGGAAGATGTCATCCGCATCCGCACAGAAGAGCATGGGGAAAAAGCGGTCTAACCGATTAATTTTCAAACTTCTAATTTAAGAGGGCGATGTTTTCACAGACATCGCTCTTTTGCGTTCTAGCGGGTGACGGAGAATAGGGCGTTTCTTTCCCCAACCCTTTCGTAGGCAGTCTCTATCAGGCCGCCTACCTCACCTAAAAAAGACAACCTTTTTTCTTCAAGCTTGTCAGAAGTCAAGAAACTGCTACTGTCTTCAACTTATGACCGACTCTCGCTTAGCAAGACAGACAGCAGAAAGACTAATTGGCTCTAGAGCTCAATTGCTCAAATACAACGGACTCGTAGGGTTTGATGGTTTTGTAGACACTATTGTAGAAGTGGTAGACCAGCGCCAAAGCCCCACCAAGTACACGCCATTTAAATCCATCAAAGACTTCTCTAAGCGCGTAGAAAATGCTGCGGGTAAAAGCGCTAATTTTGAGACGATCAATACCATGGAAAAACTCGGCGGTAACGGCCCGATCATGGCTTTCGCCCTTAGCACCCTCGGTGCTCCCGTAGAATACCTCGGAATGGTCGGTTACCCTAAGGTTCACCCCGTTTACCTAGAATTCGCCAAACGCGCTAAAGTTCACGGAATTGCTGAACCTGGCCTAACTTCAGCCTTTGAATTTGGTGATGGTAAACTCATGTTCGGTCAACACAGCACGGTGCATGAAGTAAGCTGGGAAACCATCAAGAAGCGTTATGGTGACAAAAATTTCCGTAAGCTCTGGAACCAAGCTAATTTCATCGCCATGGTTAACTGGACCATGCTTCCTCACATGTCCGCCCTCTGGAAAAAAATCCTCAGTGAGTTTAAACCTGGTAAAGACGAGAAACGTAAAGTTCTCTTCTTTGATTTAGCCGACCCCGCAAAACGGATTGATGCTGATCTATTAGCCGCATTGAAAATTATTGGTGAATTCCAACAATATCACGACGTGGTTCTTGGCTTGAACGAAAGCGAGGCCCTTCATGTCGCTAAGGTTCTTCGCTTAAAGAAATTTCCCCGCAGCCAAAAAGGCTACGCCGCCCTCTCTGGTGCCATTCGCGAGAAGTTACTCCTTCACACCGTGGTAGTTCATCCCGTGGAGTTTGCTTGCGGAGCTGATGCTGATGGCGAAGCCTTTGTCACAGGCCCTTTCACAGCTAAACCTAAAATCACGACAGGCGCAGGAGACCACTTTAATGCAGGCTTCCTCATCGGTCGTTTACTTGGCCTAAGCCTAGGTCACTCCCTCCAATTGGCCGTAGCTAATTCTGGTTTCTACGTCCGCCATGCCCAGAGTCCAAACCGCGAACAGCTCGTGCGTTTCCTACAAACTCTGTAAGTTCAGCTTCATTAAAAAGCCGCTAGTCTCGATTATCCGAGCTGGCGGCTTTTTTAGTTAAATAGATTTAAAACCAGAATTTTAGTCCTATCAGTCCCGCCCGGACGGAAAGGACACGGACAGCACGGATAGAAGAAAAGAAAGAAAAAAGTTTTCTCCGTTTCCCCTATCTGCCCCTTATCCGTGGTATCCGTGATATCCGTGGTAAAAAAAATCCCCCTCCGTCCTACTCCGTCCCCCTCAGCGTGATCCCGCCATCGGCGGGACCCCTCTCTCTTGCATAAACAACCGAACAAGACCCAGAAATTTAACCACGGATAGCACAGATATCACGGATGGAAGAAAAGAAAGAAAAGTCTTCCCAATTCCCCTATCTGCCCCTTATCCGTGGTATCCGTGATATCCGTGGTAAAAAAAATCCCCTGACTTCCTCTCCCCCTCTACGTGCGATTCTGTATTTCCCCGCACTCACTCCCGATGGTAGGGCTCTCCACGACGGATCGTCTGGGCGCGGTAGAGTTGCTCCATTAAAAAAACTAGAGCAAGTTCATGCTGCAAAGTCATCGTGCTGAGAGATAATACCCAGCTCGCTTTTTTACGAACGTCATCTTCATGCCCATTAGCTCCACCTATAAGAAAGGCCACATCCTTCACAGATTGGAGATCCCACTGCTCCAGCTTTTGCGCCAGTTCCAAACTCCGGCAAGTCTTACCGCGCTCGTCCATGACCACCCGGAACATGGAATCACTAGCCGCAAGGAGACGCACCCCCTCTTCCGCTTTAGACCCCTCACTTACCTGCTTCCAGAACACTTTTCCGTAGCGTTCTAACCTAGGCAGATACTCCGCTATGCCTTCTCGGGCATAGCTTAACTTCGGTTTACCGACAGAAATAATGTGGAGATTAGGCACAATGTGAAAAAGCAGCAGGCTATTTCTTCAAGGCAGGATCGCGCCCTTCATCTAGGTCAATGTAGTCAAACATGGTTTCAATGTCCGTGCGATTTTCAAAGCCGCCTTCGAGCAGTCGTCGTTTTAAGATAGGAGCCGCCGCATCGTTCCATCCCCGCTTCTGCATAAAATCATTCCAAATCTCGGTCTCTTCTTCCGAGGGCTGGCGGCCAATCTGCAAAACCCACGCCAACACATCTTCGTCCGTGGCACCTGACTGAACTTTCTTTATAAGCTCCTCGTAAGAAATATTTAGAAAACTGAGGCAACGTTGATCAAAGCCTTTTCCTAAGTTGGCTTGAAAGTCCTCGGGCAGTTTATTTGCCTGCATAAGCCTGATTTTATCTAACATGCGACCAAAATAAACCAAGCCGCCCACTGTATCATGACAACTGCGTAGGTTAGGGATGTTCATAGAGTGTATTTCTTGAGTTGAGTTATAGGAGTGTTTTGAGTTCTTTAACACGTTTGGCAAAAAGTTTTAAAGCTGCCTCAATAGGCTCGGGTGATTCCATGTCGACCCCTGCCAGCCTCAGTGTATCGAGAGGATAGCGTGAGCCGCCAGACTTTAAGAAGCTTAGATAGCGGATGCGCTCTTTTTCTCCGCCTTCCAAGACTTGTTGGGAGAGGGACAGTGCGGCGGAAATGCCCGTGGCGTATTTATAAACATAGAAGGCGGAGTAAAAATGGGGAATACGTAGGCATTCCAAATCCAGCACCTCATCCAACACCATACTAGGTCCGTGGTAAGCACGTAATAACTCTCGGTAAGTAGCACATAAACTATCCAAGGTTAACGGCTCCCCCGCTTCATCCATGGCATGGGTGATTTTTTCAAATTCAGCAAACATGGTTTGACGGATTAAGGTGGCGCGGATGTCATCGACTTGACGATTGATAATGTATGCTCGCATTTGTGGGTCGTCTGTTTTTTCTAAGAGATGATGGGTCAAGAGTTCTTCATTAAAGGTAGAGGCTACTTCTGCGAGAAAGATGGGGTAATGATAATCCTGAAAGCGTTGTTCACGTTGGCTATACCACGTGTGCATGGAGTGGCCCGCTTCGTGAGCTAAGGTGTAAACGTCGGAGAAAACGTCTTCTTTATAGTTCATGAGCATGTAAGGCGGATTCCCGTAACTGCTACTAGAAAAGGCACCGCTACGCTTACCCTTTGTCTCATAACGATCTACCCATCTGCTGGCAAATCCTTCCCCCAGCCCGCTGGTATATTCCTGACCCAGTGGATGAAGGGATTCCTGAACTAGAGCGGCGGCGTGATCGAACGAGGTCTTCATCTCCACGCTAGCCGTCATAGGCACATAGGTGTCGTAGAAATGAAGTTCTTTTAAGCCCAACACTTCCTTACGTAACTCGTAATATTCGTGCAGCGGAGTTAAGTTCGCCCGCACAGTGCTGATTAACCGATCATAAACAGAGGTAGGAACGGCGTCGGAGAATAAAGAGGCCTCACGCGCAGAACTGTGGTTGCGCGCCTTGGCTTGAAAGACATCTGTTTTAATGGAATGGATTAAGGTCGAAGCCAGCGTGTAACGATGACTCTTAAACTCCTCATAATATTGGTGAAACGCTTGTCGCCGCAGCTCAGGATCTTTCTTCACCAAAAAGGAAGAAAACGTGCCGTGCGACAGCTCTAGTTCGCGACCCTTCTCGTCATGGATCGAGCCAAAGCTCATATCAACATTGGTTAGTTGGGAGAATGTTTCCTGCACGCCACCTAAAGGCAGCGAGACCATGGCGAGAAGGCGTTCCTCTTTTTCAGAAAGAACATGCGGCTTATAACGGCGGAGCTTGAGTAGCTTTATCTTCCACGCTGACAGACAGGCATCGTCCACAAAATGGAAAAAATTCGCATCACTAATCGCCTGAATTTCCGGAGTAAGAAACGCAGCCGTTTCCGCTGCTTGAATCATGACATGCTGGAAGCGAGCCTCCCGCGCAAGATTTGCATCACTAGAACTATCTTCAGAGGAGCGCAGGGAAACAAAATGGCCTAGACGCTCTGCGATCAAGTCCAGCTCACGATCAAACTCTAAGCATTCCAGAAGGCGTTGCGCTGATTGATCAAGTGTGCCTCTAAAATCTAGGTACAGAGGAAACCGTTCGCTATATGTTTTTAGATCAGTATCCCATTCCGTATCACTTAAATAGAGCTTACTTAAATCCCAAGTGTCGGAAGTGGGAACTTCACTGCGTAAGCGGGTTTTATGAGGAATAGGAAGTGTGCTGGGAGAATCGAAAAAAAGCATGTACCTATCTATCAAAGAATAGCGTGCTAGGCAAGACGGTGCATTTTTAATTTTAGTCTAGGCTCTGCTCCAAGCTCGTGATAAAAAGTTACCCGTGGCTAGAAACATTGTTTATTTTGATTTAGAAACGCAGAAAAGCGCCCAAGAAGTGGGAGGTTGGGGCAACATCCGCGATATGAAAGTCGCTATCGGCGTGACTTACAGCACGGCGCGTGGCGGATACGAGATTTATACAGAAAACCAAGTCGGGGAACTGATTAAGGAATTACAACGTGCCGATCTCGTCGTAGGCTTTAACATCATACGCTTTGATTACACAGTTCTTGAGCCCTATGCGTGCTTTGATTTTTCTCAAGTCCCCAGTCTTGATCTCATGGTCAGTATTGAGGAAAAAATCGGCCACCGCGTCGGTCTTGATGCCGTAGCTGAAGCCTCGATGGGCATCAATAAAACAGCCGACGGCATGGAAGCTCTGAAATGGTGGAAGCAAGGACGAGTTGCTGAGATCGCTGAATATTGCTGCTACGACGTTAAGGCGACCAAGTTAGTCCATGAATATGGAGCTAACCACGGCAAAATCTATTTTGAAAGCAATAAGACCCGTCTCAAACAAGAAGTGCTGGTGGACTGGACTTTAAGCTAAGCCTTTAAAAGAAAAGCTACAATCTGCCGTAGGTCTGGCTTCAAACATTAAAACAGAGGCTTCAGCATCTCGTAACTTTTACGTAAGAGCTTTTCCGTATCATCCCAATTCATGCAAGCATCAGTCACGGACTGTCCATAAGTCAGCTCCGCTTTATTATCAGGAATTTTTTGAGCTCCTTCTTGGATGTAACTTTCCAGCATAAGCCCGATTAAAGCATCATTGCCTTCAACACGTTGCTCTAAGACACTGAGGCAGACGTCGGATTGGCGGGCAGGCATTTTACCAGAATTTGCATGGCTACAATCGACCGTAACCACTTCAGATAAATCAGCTTTCCCTAAGCGCTCAATCGTTTCCTTGATGCTAGCAGGGTCGTAGTTAGTCCGTTTGTGCCCACCGCGCAACACGATGTGACCCCATAAATTTCCGCTAGTCCTCACAATTGAAGTGAACCCTTCAGGATCAATTCCCAAAAAGCTGTGTGGATTCATTGCGGCTCCCATGGCGTCGATGGCGACTTGCAACCCGCCGTCCGTGCCATTTTTAAAACCCACTGGCATGCTGAGTCCACTGGCCATTTGGCGGTGCGTTTGGGATTCCGTGGTGCGAGCGCCGATGGCCGCCCAACTGATTAATTCTGAAATATATTGAGGCACGACCGGATCGAGAAATTCCGTGGCAGTGGGCATACCGAGAGCATTAATCTCCAAAAGCAAGGAACGCGCCTTCCGCAAGCCCGTGGCAATATCCGCTGAACCATCTAAAGCCGGATCATAAATGAGACCCTTCCAGCCGATTGTCGTGCGCGGCTTTTCAAAATAAACACGCATGACGATGTAGAGCCGATCTTGGAATTCTTCACGTAAAACATTCAGGCGACGAGCATAGTCAAGTGCACCTGCTGGATCATGAATAGAACAGGGTCCTACGATCAGCAACAACCGCTTATCCTGCTTAAGAATGATTTGTTGCAGGATTCGGCGCGACTCCAGAATCCGCTCCAAGTGATGCGCTGAGGCGGGCAACTCACGCTTAAGATCAAGAGGAGAAGGCAACCTCTCCACACTACGGACATTAACATTTTGAACTTGGGGCAACGACATAGAGGAAAAAGGCTACCGTTATTTACAACCCCTTCCAGCAGAAAAACAGAGCCTCATCAGAAATTCTACAACGGAACGACCACATAGCCCTTGCTTTAACCGCAGGTAGGCCACACCGTCCGCCAGCTTTCTTTTTAAAGGAAATTGATCCCCTCCTATTTGTAGGGCGTCTTGCGACAACTCTTTTTTCCCTTACCCCTTCCCAACTATTTGCAATAAGCTCTAAGTTGAGTAAATTAGATTTATGAATTTACCGGATAAACTAGGAATTATGGTTTTGCCAGATATTGTTTTTTTTCCGCACAACTTAATCCCTCTTAATATTTTCGAGCCTCGCTATAGAAAATTACTCAAGGACGCACTAGAGGGAGATCGTATGTTCGCCCTAGCGCAACCCTGTAAAATTTCTGGTGATGCTCAGCCCTGCGAAGTCAGCGGTGTTGGCTTGATCAGAGCCTGCGTGGAAAATGCGGATGGCACCTCTAACTTAATTTTACAGGGCGTATGCCGTGTTCGCTTCGAAGAGTTTCTAACCAACAAGCCGTATTTCGTAGGCCGCCCCGTAGAAATCATCGACGAAGAAGATTGCCATACCGTGGAAAACGAAGCCCTAGCCGCTAAGATACTCGAACAGGTGAATCACATTCAAAACACGACAGAAGCCTTACCCGAAGAGCTACAAAATTTTCTTTCTGAGATCAAAGACTTTCATATGTTAGTCGATATTATTGCGGGTAGTTTTATTAAGCACCCTAGTCATAAACAGGAATTATTAGAAACGGCTAACTTGAATCGCCGCCTCCATTTATTGGCTCTTACCCTTTGTCAAGAGCGTCAGTCTGAATAAAATAATAATAAGCAACTTTTCAAATTTATTTATCGACGAACTAATCTAATTTATTACACTATTACCTTTATGTTAAAACGTATCAAGTGGTCAAAACCCTGCCTATTAATTGGAACTATCATGACGCCCGAAGGCTTACGCCTCTTGGCTCAAGCTCAGCCCCATGCCGATCTAATCGAGATTCGCTATGATGCGCTCTACAGCGCAGGGGTTACAGCTGAACAACTGATCGCCCATCTCGCTAAAAGAAAAAATCGTGTTCTCTTGACGCTACGCACCACACGAGAAGGCGGCGTTCATAAATGGAAATCCACCGAACGCGTTAACCAGTTTATGCAACTCATCCCTCATGTGGATGCCATTGATCTGGAAGTACAAAACTTGCACCTAGTGGCCGATGTGCTTCAATCAGCACGGGACCAAAATAAAGGCGTTATCCTCTCCGCTCACTCCATCACTCGTAAGTTGACTTATGGTAAAGCCGTCCGTTGCCTCGATAACCTACGCGAATACCGTGTGCAAGCCTACAAGATCGCTGGCCTAGCCCGCACTCGTGAAGATTTAGGCGTGCTCGTGCGTCTCTTGCTAGATTTTCCCCATGTCCGTTTGGGCGTCATGGCCGTCGGGCCGCAGTCTGAAGTCTCGCGTGTCGTTCTCCCCAGCTTGGGTTCGAAACTCGTTTACGGCTACCTCGACGCGCCAGCAGCTAAGGGTCAACCTTCATTTAAAGAAGTGGCAGATGCTCTTCCCTGGTTGGTCGAAAAAAATGCCTAAACTTCTAACCCTTCCTCTTCGCAAAATTCTGCCGAAGTTAAAAAACCCTCGCTTCCCTAAGCGGGGGTTTTTTATGAGAACACCACTTGAATCATTATACAAAAAATTATCCTATTCTTGTTAAGTCCTTAATTTTATGACCTCTACCCTCCCCATCACGGTCATCGGAGCCGGCTTAGCTGGATCCGAGGCAGCCTGGCAAATAGCCCAACATGGACATCCCGTGCGCCTCTACGAAATGCGCCCCGTTAAGACCACTGCCGCCCACGCCACCGAGCATTGTGCCGAACTTGTTTGCAGTAACTCCTTCGGCTCCCAACTACCCGACCGCGCCTCAGGACTTCTTAAATGGGAAATAGAACAGTTTGATTCCCTCATCCTTTCCGTAGCTAAACAACATGCCGTCCCCGCCGGAGGTGCTCTAGCTGTGGATCGCGAGGCCTATGCCCGTGAAGTCACCAGACGTCTAGAAAGTCACCCCAAGATCGAAATTGTGCGCCAAGAAATGCTCCACATCTCAGACAAAGGCATCATCGTTGTCGCCTCCGGCCCCCTCACTAGTGACGCCATGGTTAAAGCCATCCAACACATCACGGGCGAATCCTATTTATATTTTTATGATGCCTTAGCTCCGATTCTTGAAGCGGAAAGTATCGACCAGACTATTGCCTTCCGTGCCTCCCGCCGGGAAGAAACCGTGGAGGGCGATTATCTTAACTGCCCCATGACCAAGGAGGAATACGAACGTTTCATTGATGCCCTGCTTGCGGCAGAAAAAACGGAGCTTAAAGAATTTGAAAAAAATATCTTTTTTGAAAGCTGTCTTCCTATTGAGGTTTTAGCCTCACGAGGTAGGCAAGCTCTTGCCTTCGGTCCCATGCGCCCGATCGGCTTAATCGATCCCCGCTCTGGCCGCCGTCCCTATGCTGTGGTGCAACTTCGTCAAGACAATGCCGCTGGCTCGCTTTACAACATCGTCGGATTTCAAACCAACATGAAATGGGGCGTGCAAGAAGAAGTGCTCCGTCTCATCCCTGGTTTAGAAAAGGCCGAATTTGTGCGCCTTGGCCAAATGCACCGCAACACCTTTATTAACTCACCCCGCCTCCTTAAACCAACCCTTCAGTTTAAAAACCGCGATACCCTTTTATTCGCCGGACAGATCACGGGAGTAGAAGGCTACATGGGTAACGCCGCCACCGGCATGCTAGCGGGACTGAACGCGGCACGCCTTGTTGAAAGTAAAGAACCACTCATCTTCCCTCCAGAAACCATGCTAGGCGCCCTCTGCCATTACATTACCCAAGCCGAAGCTAAAACATTTCAACCCATGAAAGCTGCCTTCGGCATCTTGCCCGCCCTAGACAACCCCCCGCGCGATAAACGATTACGCGCCCAAATGATGGTGCAGCGCGCCCAAGACGCTTTACGAACAAAACTCGGGATCGGTTCTTGTTAATCTGCTTTCCCCGTCTCGCTTGCATAAACCACTGAAAAAGACCCAGAAATTTAACCACGGATAGCACGGATAGAAGAAAAGAAAAAAAAATTTCCCCGTTCCCCTATCTGCCCCTTATCCGTGCTATCCGTGTTATCCGTGGTAAAAAAAATCCCCCTCCGCCTTACTCCGTTCCCCTCAGCGTGATCCCGCCATCGGCGGGACCCCTCTCTCTTACTTAAACCACTGAAAAGGACCCAGAGATTTAACCACGGTTAGCACGGATAACACGGATGGAAGAAAAGAAATAAAAGTTTTCTCTGTTCCCCTATCTGCCCCCTTATCCGTGTTATCCGTGATATCCGTGGTAAAAAAATCCCCCTCCGCGTGATCCCGCCATCGGCGGGACCCCTCTCTCTTGCTTAAACCACTGAAAAAGACCCAGAGATTTAACCACGGATAGCACGGATATCACGGATGGAAGAAAAGAAAGAAAAGGTTTCCCAATGCCCCCATCTGCCCCCTTATCCGTGTTATCCCTTCCCGCCGTGGCGGGACGGGCGGAGCCGTGTTATCCGTGGTAAAAAAATCCCCCTCCGCCCGACTCCGTCCCCCTCCGCGTGATCCCGCCATCGGCGGGACCCCTCTCTCTTGACGTGTCTGTCCAGAACCAGTGCCTTTATTAAAACTTAGATTGTGATTAGCTTGGTTTCTTGCTACAAAGAAAATATGTCTGCAACTTTAAACCATCTTTTTGAAGAAGCCCTGCTTTTATCTCCCGCTTCTCGATCTAATTTAGCAGAAAAACTTATTGAGAGTATCGAAGCCGATATGGATCCACAGATTGAGTCGCTGCACATTCAGGAAATTGAAAGAAGAAAAGCCCAAGTGCTTTCTGGAAATGAGCATCTCTTATCTGGCGAAGAAGTGCTTCGCTCAGCAAAGCTTCTTGTTTCCTGATGAGGGATTATTCCTTTCATCCAGAGGCATCACGTGAATTGACAGATTCGATTCATTATTATAACGCAATCAGTTCAAAACTTGCTCAAAGTTTTGTTGAAGAAATCGAACACGCCATCCTTTCAGTGAGACGAAATCCTACTAATTGGCAACTAATCAAAAACGACTTTAGGAGATATTTAGTTCATCGTTTCCCCTTCTGCGTTTACTACAACTACGACGATAGCTCCGTTACCATCTGGGCCATTATGCACTTAAGCCGAAACCCCGATTATTGGATTGGAAGGAAATAGAAGGCTTCTCATTTACCCTCATGCTAATATTGACATTTGTATTCTGTCTACCGCTACCACCTCTGCGGCCTAGAGTTCATTCTGCCCTTCTATTACAGGCGGGAAGGTTTAGAAAATTTCCCGTCTTGCTTGCATAAACCACTGAAAAAGACCCAGAGATTTAACCACGGATAGCACGGATAACACGGATGGAAGAAAAGAAAAAAAAGTTCTCCCAATTCCCCTATCTGCCCCCTTATCCGTGCTATCCGTGTTATCCGTGGTAAAAAAATCCCCGTCCTTTTTTCATGTCTTTGTATAAAAAGATCCCCGCCTTTCCCCTCGCACCTTCTTTTCATTTCCCCATCTAGGTTCATAAATTATCCAGCGGACTCTTAACACTCACCCCCGGCTTGTTCAGCACATGCGTATAGATCATTGTCGTGCTCACGTCCTCATGGCCTAATAACTCCTGCACCGTGCGGATATCCGCCCCTCCTTCTAATAAATGCGTGGCGAAACTATGGCGTAACGTATGCGGCGTCACTGTTTTTAAAATATTCGCCTTAGCCGCCGCTGCTTTCACCAGTCGCTGTAACATATTCTCATGCACATGATGCCGCCGCAATTGCCCGCTCCGTGGATCCTCCGAAACCTGTTTAGAAGGAAATAAAAATTGCCACCGCGGCTCTTTCGCATAGGCACCATATTTTTTCTCGACCCCGTCTGGCAACACCGTTTCCCCTAAGCCCCTCGCCAGATCTTTTTCATGTTCGAGCAAAACAGTTTTAATTTGTTCCTCTACCTTTTGCTTCAGTGAATGAGGTAAGGGCGTGAACCGATCTTTCCCCCCCTTCCCCTGTCGCACCGTGATGATATTCCGCTCCAGGTCCATATCCTGCACCCGTAGGCGCACACATTCCAGCAAACGTAGGCCTCCCCCATATAACAGTTCGACCATTAACTTACCCGTCCCATCCTCCATCACCTCTAATAAAGACTTCACCTCACTCTGAGTTAAAACCACTGGCACCCGGCGCCGCTGTTGCGCCCGTTGCACCCCCTCTAAATGGCCAAAATCCTTTCCTAACACTTCCTTGAAGACAAATAACAACGCATTAAAGGCCTGATTCTGCGTTGCCGCTGCGACTCCTCTCCTGACTGCTATAAAAGATAAATACGCCCTACCGTCTTCCCCACTGAGGCTCTCTCGATTCTGCGGCTGCGAAAAAATTAAGAACCGGCGCAACCAATCTAAATATGTTTTCTCCGTCCGATACGAATAATAACGCGTCCGCAAAACCACCCTCACCTCCTCTAAAATTGGCACATACCGTTCGGGTAAATCGCCCTCATCCATCCGCCCAGACCACTTCTCGAACTCCATCGTTATTCTTGGTTTATTTAAGGGAGTTCCCGTAGCCGCCGCCTCTGGCTTAACCAGTGATCCTGACTCTATCCAAGGCATAGGATACATATCTCGATAAAGATAATGCAGCGCCGCAGAAGCCTGATCAACCTGCCAACCCTCTTTGCATTCGAGAGCTAACGATTGCAAAAAGCTCTCGACATCCGATTTTTCTACCTCATGATAACGATTCGGAGCAATGAACTTTCCAAACTTCATCACCCAGCCCGACCAAAAAACTCTATCCGAGTCTTTTATCCCCTGCCTTTCCCAAAGCGAATTAAGCCGCTCCCAGAAAGAGCCTTTGAAATTTTTATCTGAAACAACCATAACTCCAAAAGAGCACAGTTTATTGCATTAGACAACAAAATTTCTATCGCATTATTAACAATACTGTGTCCAATATACGTTCGGCAATAAAATGAAGCGCACACATCTCATCCTGATTGCGTTCCTTCTTTCTCCGATTGGAGTTTGGCTGTATCTATCCAGGCCTATACTTATCGCTGAGGCACAGAGTCCAAATCAACGATATGGAGGCAAAATTCGCATTACGGAAGTTCCGTCATCTGGTCTTGCAAGCCTTCTTCTGCGCGATAATCC